>NZ_MUYV01000006.1 GCF_002014855.1 Moraxella porci DSM 25326
AGGGGGTTTTTTGTTGGGGGGTTACATATATTTATTAATGGATAATTTGCCATCATCCAAGGTGATTTGGGAGCGCGAGATTATGTGGTCCATTCCAGCGCATCAAGGATCTGTGCAATGCCATCCTCATCGTGACGAGGCGCTATAATATCTGCAGCTTGCTTGGTTTTTGGATGGGCGTTCCCCATGGCGATGGCAGTGCCAACCAAGTCAAACATTTCTAGATCGTTTAGGCCATCGCCAAATGCTGCTGCATCTCGAGGCTCGATATTAAGCTTTGCTAACAGCTGCTCGATGGCCCGAGCCTTTGAACTTCTGACATCCAGCACATCCACAGCGTTTGCATGCCAACGAGTGGTTTTGATGCCCTCAGGTAATCTTAAGTGGATGCCTTGTTGTTCTGTATAAAACGCCAAAATCTGATAAATCGGTTCATTCAGTATGTCGGTAGAGTGACGATCGACAAGAATGGGATGAATGTTTAAAGAGCTGAGTGCTGATCGCAAATAATCGCTGTCAGCAAAGTGATAAACTTCGGATTTGGTCATATAAGCGGTCGCAATTTGATGCTTATCAAAGACATCAAAAATCGATATCACCTGTTCAGGCGTCAATGGGTGATCGAATAGCAGCTGATTTTGATATTGATTGTACTGGCCATTCATGGTCAGCAGATACTCGATACCCACTGTGTCTATCAGTTGGCGGATGGGTTTGGGTATGATGCCTAGACTGCGACCTGTGGCGATGGCGAGTATGACGCCCTGCTTTTTAAGTGCCATCAGTGCGCCTTGCACGCTTTTTGGGATGCGCTGCTCGTCTTTGATATATAATGTATCATCAATATCAAAGAAAATGATTTTTGGGCGCGCTGTTTGTTGATCAGTCATGTTTCCTCCAAACAGTTTTGATGCGTCGATAAAGCAGATAACTAAAAATCAGCACCATTAGCAAGACAACATAATGGCTGACGGACTCAATGTATATCCCCACTTTTTCATAATTAGCACCCAGTACAAAGCCAGCATAAGCCAGTAAGGCGCTCCAAATCATCGAACCCATTGCCGTCAGCATCAAAAACGGTAATAACGACATGCGCGCCATGCCTGCTGGAATCGAGATCAAAGAGCGTATCGCTGGAATCATACGCCCAAAAAACACCACAGTTTTGCCGTGTCTATCAAACCATGCTTGGGCGCTGACGATGTCTTTGGGTGTGATTAGTAGATATTTGCCGTAGCGTTCGGTGAGTCGAATGAGCCTGGTTTCATCCAAGCGGCTGCCAAGATAATACAAAGGCAAAGCGCCCAGCACGGAGCCGATGGTGCCTGCGATGATCACGCTGATCAAACTAAGTTCACCGATGGCGGCTGCAAATCCTGCAGCGGGCATGATCAGTTCGGAGGGGATGGGTGGAAAGACATTTTCCAAAAACATCATTAGAGTCACTCCGATAAGCCCAAGCTTATCCATGACCATCAAAATCCACTCGCTTAATTGCATTGGTTGTGCCTGCTATCAGATCATTTGTGTTAAATCGATGATTTTAACATTTTTGGGCGATCTTTGGGCGGTTTTTGTTGCCTTGTTGGTTTTTTGTGTTTAAGATAAATTTAAGGTTTTTGGGCTAAAATAGGCCAAAATTTTATGCTAAAATCAGCTTTTGACATTCATCTGGTAAAATTATGACCAAAATTTTATTGATCGAAGATGATGCGGACATCGCGCGCGGTTTGATCTCTGGCCTATCCATGCAAGGCATGAGTGTGGAGTGGTTTTCTGACGCCAAAACTGGTGAGGCAGCGCTGCATAACGCTGCGTTTGATGCGGTGTTATTGGATTTAAGTTTGCCTAATGGCGATGGCATGCAGGTGCTGGATCATTGGCGCTCAGAAGGCATCACTACGCCTGTCTTGATCATCACCGCACGCGATGCGATTGCCAATCGCGTGGCAGGACTTAATGCTGGCGCTGATGATTATTTGGTGAAACCGTTTGCGCTTGATGAGATGGTTGCCAGAATCTGGGCATTGATCCGCCGCAGCCAAGGCCGCGCTCAATCGTTGATGGAGTTTGGCTCGTTGAGCTTTGATGCGCAAAACCGACAAGCTTTTATTCATGGCAAACCGATTGAGCTTAATAATAAAGAGTTGGCATTGTTAGAGCAGTTTTTGGCAGCACCAAAGATGATCCATAGCCGAGCTGCGCTTGAGGATAAATTGTATGGTTGGAGCTCAGAGGTGGACAGTAACACCATTGAAGTACACATCCATCATCTGCGCAAAAAGCTGGGCAGCGATTTTATTTTAACCAAACGTGGTATCGGTTATTATCTAAACCCCGCATGGCAAGCTGAATAAAAGACTGGATCGTATTTGCCGATCATCTGCCGATGTCGTATTTGTCAAATCTTAATTTATCATAAAACACACATCATAATGCCACTGTCCTTGTTAAAATCATCAAAAAAACCGCTTCCAAACAAACAAGCAAATTATAGCATTCAATCGCGTCTGTTAAAGGTGCTGCTCATCGGGCTGCCAGTGATTTGGCTAGGCGTGGTTGGCACGGTCGGAGTGATGCTATGGCAGCAAATGAGCAAGCTTGGTGATGCCCAGATGATGCAGCTGTCAACCTACATGCTGGCGTCGTCGGTGGAGTTTTATGATGGCGATGACGATGATGCGCTAAGACTGGTGGAAGATGCCAGTTTTTCGCAGGTGCAGACAGCACGGCTGAAAGATTTTGAGGATGAATATACGGGCTTTGCCATTTGGGATGGTGGCGGTCGCTTGCTGATGGCCGATGATAATGGCGAGGAGTTTTTGTTTCGCTCCGATCGGCAGGGCTTTGTTAATACCAGTCGGGGCATCAATCCGCTTGAAGATCGCTGGCGATTGTTGTATGTGCGTGATGAGCAGCATGATCGCGTGTTGGCCGTTGGTCAAAATCTTGAATCTCGTCAAGAGATGATCATGGCAGCAATGCTTGCGCAGCTTTTGCCTGTGGTTTGTGGTCTTTTGTTGTTTTTGTTGTTGGTGTGGTGGTCGATCCGCCGCGGCTTTGCGCCATTAACTGCACTTAGCAAAAACATACAAGCGCGAGATCCTGCAAGCAGCTCACCTTTGGATGTTGGGGTGCCAAAAGAGGTGCAGCCGTTGATCGATGCTTTGAATCGATGGTTTGTTAAAGTCGCCGAAGCCATCAGTCGCGAGGAGCGTTTTACTGCCGATGCGTCACATGAGCTAAAAAGCCCGCTAACAGCGATGAAGCTGCAAGCGGACATGCTTGAGCAGGCGATACTCACCGCATCTTTGGATGAAGCCGATGAGCGTACCTTGTTCGAGCATAGCCTTGCCATCAAAGCTGGCATTGAGCGCAGCAATCATTTGGTCGGTCAGCTTTTGACCTTGGCAAAACTGTCTGCCGATGATCGTCAAGCGATGGTTTTTGATCAAAAAATAGATTGGCAGGCCATCACTGAGACGGTGCTGAGTCAAAGCAATCTGTTTGCGCGTCAAAAGCACAGTCAACTCATCCGCCTGCTCGATGATGAGCCAATGACGCTTTATGGCGATGAGACTTTAATAGAAATTTTATTGACCAATTTGATCGATAACGCCATCCGCTATTGCCCCGAGGGTAGTCATATTTGGCTAGAAATTGGCCGCAGCGCCATCTGTGTCTATGACGATGGCATGGGCGTTGACGAGGCGCATTTGTCGCGGCTAAGCGAGCGCTTTTTTCGTCCTTCAGGGCAGGTGCAGTCAGGCAGCGGTTTGGGTTTGTCAATCGTGCTGCGCATCTGTCAGCTGCATGGCTTGCAGGCCAATTTTGCCAATCGGTATCAAGGCAAGCAGCGCATTGGCTTTAGTGTGACCATCACGCCCAAATCTTAATATGAGGCGATAATCATGCTAAAAACTTGTATTTTTGACAAAATTAGCACAGTTAACCAAAAAAAAGTGTAATCTTATGTAAAAATCGGCGATTTTTTGGCGATTTTTTGGCGATTTTTGCCATTTATCACTTTCACTTATCGATAAAATACGCTAACATATGCTAATTTTTCTCAATGTTAAGTTTGAGCGGCGCTGACTGTGGTTTTTATGGGATCGGATGATTCAAAAAGTCAAAAATTTGCCATCAAAGCCGAGTAAATCGCCGAAATCTTATGCATAAGATTGATTAAAAAAGTTTGACAATCAGCTGGCAACCTATCCATGACCAAACAGTCCATTCAACAATTTGCATTTAAGCCTTGGCAGTCTGCACTGATCATTCTGCTATTGATTGCTGTGTTTGGATTTTTGGCGGTGTATTTGCTCAAAAATGAAAGTGCCAAGCCAGTGGTCATCACAGCCCAAAATCTGTCGGCGGCACAGCATACTGCACTACAACAGGCAGTTGAGCCTTTGGGCGGTGTCCGATTTTTTAGTGCTGATTTAAGTCAGATCCATGATAAGATCAGTCAGCTGTCTTGGGTTGAGAGTGCCAGCGTTTATCGGGATTGGCAAGAGGGCGTGGTGGTCTCAGTGACTCCCAGAAAAGCCGTTGCCAATTTTGGCAGTGATCAGTTGGTCGATGCCAATGGTGTGGTATATCAGCCAGCCGATGGCGCGGAGCTGATGGATACACGCTTGGTGAATCTGCACGGCCGCGACACTGAAGCGATGCAAATCATGCAAAAGCTCAAGCGCATCAATACTTGGTATGCACCTTTGGGTGTGCATGTGCAAGATCTGATTCTCACACCGCGTCAGACTTGGATTGTCCGCTTTGATAATGGCATGCGCATCATGGTCGATCACGAAAACACTGAGCAAAAATTATACAACTTGGCATTACAACTTCAAAGCTCATTGGCCAGCGATTTTCCCAAAATCGACTCGGTGGATCTGCGCTATAAAAATGGCTTTGCCATCGCATGGCGCACTCAGGCTTGATGGCGTGATTGGATTGAATTTAAAATGACATCGTATTTGTTGCGGTGATATTGGGGTAGTTTAAGGAAATTGCGTGACTCTTCAGGTGGTAATACACATCAGTTCCACTGCTGTCTGCACAGCCGTCGGTCAATTTGAGACCAAAGGGGCGGAGAAATATCTAAAAATTGCAGCTGTGGGCTTGGCACACACAGATGCTTATTTTGGCGGTCGTGTGGGTAACCGAGAGCATCTGCTGTCTGCAATTCACAAATCCGTACGCGAAGCCAGTGATATGGCTGGGCTGCAGATCATCTCATCGGCACTGTGTATCGCCTCGCCGGTGATGCAGATGCAAAACATGCAGCAAGCCATTAAAATCGACAGTCCTGATCGCAGCGTAACATCCGAACACATTCATGCTGCCAATCAAGCCATGGCTGCCAAAATTGCTGCCGAAGATCGCGCAGCTTTTCAAATTTGCCGCCAGTTGATTTTTTTGGATGATTATTTTGTTCAAGATGCCAAAGGATTGATGACTGATGAGATCTCGGTGGCAAGTCATGTGATTGATATGCCAGCACATCAACTTAAACAGATGATTGGCCTTGTCGAGCAAGATGATCTGCGGGTCGATGTTGGGATTTTTGATGGCGTGGCAGGCGCAGAATACGCGCTTAGCCAAGAAGAAAAACAAGCAGGCGTCTGCTTTATTGACATCGGCGCTGGCACGACCAAAGTATGTATCTATAAAGATGGCGTGCTGATTTATAGCCGCTGTCTTGAGATGGGTGGCGTAACTGTCGATATGGACATCGCCAAAGAATGCGGCATCGCGCTCAGTGATGCTGACAGCTTTAAGCGTCAAGAAGGCACACTCAATCGCCGCAAATACAGCCCTGGCGCTGTCGTCACCTATAAAAAGCACACCAAACACGAAAAAACCATGCTCAGACGAGAACTTAATCAGGTGATCGAGGCGCGATATCGCAGGCTGTTTGATGAGCTGATTGGTGATATCGATGAGTCGCTGCTGGTGAGCTTGGATGCTGGCATTGTGTTGGCTGGTGGTGGCGCGATGATGGATGGCTTGCTGGATTTTGCTCGTAATCAACTGGGCATCAAGGCTCGCATGATCACAGGCAATCCATACATCAAGCTTGATCCTGAGCATTTGACCGATGACAATATTAAGTTATTAAACAAACATTTGTCGGACAACACATTGCATACAGCCATTGGTGCTTTGTTGTTCATGGGCAGCACACAATTTGCCCAAGATCAACAGATCGAAGAGATGCAAGTCGCTAAACAAAACTGGTTTAAAGAGTCTTGGGTAAAAATCAGCACGCTGTTTGCGCAGTTTTCGGCGTGGATTCGACGAGTTTTTTAATAAAATTTTGCTGCTAGTGGCTTGATGGCTATTGATTGAGTTTTTACTCAGTGGCATGACAGATAATTTCTTAAAAATTTCTGCGCGTAATGGCTTGAGCAGCTTGCCAAAAATGCCGATTGTGCGTACAATGGTACTATACATTTTTAATTTTACATTTTATCGGAGTTAGGTTATGAAATACGGAATGGCTGATGAATTTCAACCAGAAACCAACGGTCAAGCACGCATCATCGTATTCGGTGTCGGCGGCGGTGGCGGCAATGCCGTGGAGCATATGGTTCGCCAAAACATTTCTGGCATCACTTTTGTCTGCGCCAATACCGACCTACAAGCTCTGAACAAACTGTCTGCACCAAATAAAATTCAGATCGGTGCCGATGCCACGCGTGGCTTGGGTGCAGGCGCCAACCCTGAAGTCGGTCGTAATGCCGCTGAAAGCAACGAAGATGAGATTCGCGCCATGCTTGAGGGCTATAACATGGCTTTCATCACCGCAGGTATGGGCGGCGGTACAGGCACAGGCGCTGCCCCAGTGGTGGCGCGCATCGCCAAAGAAATGGGTATCTTGACAGTGGCTGTCGTCACCACGCCATTTACCTTTGAAGGTAAGCGCCGCGCAGCAGCAGCGCGCAATGGCATTGATGCACTGACTCAGCATGTCGATTCGATCATCACCATTCCAAATGACAAGCTGACCCAAGCGTATCGCAACCTAACCATGGTCGATGCCTTTAAAAAGGCGGACGATGTGCTATTGCACGCGGTAAATGGCTTGACCGAAACCATCGTCAATCCTGGTATGATTAACATTGACTTTGAAGATGTGCGCACTGCAATGAGTGCCAAAGGCCATGCGATGATGGGTATCGGCCGCGCCAGTGGTACCAACCGTGCTGCTGAAGCGATGGAAAAAGCGATCCGCTCACCACTGCTTGATGACCTAAATCTGCGCAATGCTCAAGGTTTGATCATCAATATCATCGGCTCTGGTGTGAGCATGGATGAGGTGATGTCGATCGTTGCCATTGGTGAGGGCATGATGGATGAAGACGCGCATGTATTTTATGGCTTGGTCGAAGATCCAGACATGGAAGATGAAATCCATGTGACTGTGGTAGCTACAGGCTTGACAGTCAATGATCAGCCAGCGCCGACCAAAGTAAAAGTCGAGCCACAGCCTTCATTGGATCAGCATACCAGTGCATTGGCTGAAGAAAATCGCCAAGCGCCAACTGTGCGTCAAAGCTCACCAAAGCCAATTAGCGTCGGTACATTCCTACAAAGAGAACAGCAAAAAAACAGCTGATTGACTTTAAAGCCCTGCCATGCGGTGGGGCTTTTTGATGGACCGTATTGCCATATATAGCCAGATGATCTCAACCCTTTGCCGCTTTGATATTCATGACAAAAATAGATTTACACACTCACAGCACCTGCTCTGATGGTACTAATACACCGACCAGACTGATCGAACTTGCCAAACAAGCCGGCATCGATCTGCTCGCCTTAACCGATCATGATACTGTGGCAGGACTAGAGGAGGCGCGCAGTGCCGCCGATGCTGCTGGTATTCGACTGATAGATGGGGTGGAGATCAGCTGCACGCATACGCTGTCAGGCGGCTATGGCAAGCATCAGCAGATCGACAAGATCATCCATGTGGTCGCATTAAATTTTCATGACATCAATCGGATGCATCAAGCGCTGCAAAGTCTGCAAGACAGCCGCCATCAGCGCGGTCAAGCGATGGTCAATAAGCTGTCAGAGCTGATCGATGATGGCAAAGCGGCTTTGCAAGAGCGTCTATGGCAGGCAGTGTTGGCGAAAGTCGGTGGTAATCCGCGTGCAGTCGGTCGAGCGCACATCGCCCAAGTGCTGTATGAGATGGGGTTTGTGGGATCGGTACAAGCGGCTTTTGATAAATATCTGGCGGATAATAAGCCTGCTTATGTGCCGATCCAGACCATCAGTATGGCCGAAGCTGTGGCGCTGATCCATGACTGCGGTGGCGTCGCTGTGCTGGCGCATCCGACACGCTATAAGCTGTCAGCGACGCGTATCCAAAGACTGATCGCTGACTTTGCTGAGTGCGGCGGTGATGGCTGTGAGCTGCCCAATGCCGAACCTGTCAGCACGGTGGATATGGTCAGCCGAGCCATCGCCAAGTATGGCCTGCTCGTGTCTGTTGGTAGTGATTATCATGGCGCCAATATGCCGTGGCGAAAACTTGGCGCAACCGCCACTCCCCGAGTGGATCAAACAGGTGTTTGGTCAAGATTTTGATACAATCTGCGCTATTTAATTTTAAGTTCAGTAAACGATGCTGTACTAAAAATCGGATGGACGCAGCTTTAAAGCATCCAAACAAACGCCCATCTCAAAACCCCGATATTGCAAAAATCGCAACTGCCGTGCTTTTTCTTTGGGCGTGGTGGGAATGCTGTCGCCATATTTTCTGGTGCGCGCTTCGACAGCAAGCCGCAGCCAGTCTACTTCCTCGCCATCATCATCAGCCAATGCTGTGCCATCTGTGAGGCTATCGATACCAGCTTGCTCAATCAATACATCCAGTGAGTCTGGCAGGGCGATGTGCGCTGACTTTAGCGCCTGACGGATGTGGATTTTGCCGCGACCTTTGCGGATGCTTTCGCGAATCAACATCGCAGCACAGCGCTCATCAGACTGATAGCCTTTTTCGGCAAATTCTTCGATGAGTGCATCGATGGCGACAGGATCGCAGTCTTTGGCGAGCAGCTTTTGGCGCAGCTCATGTCGGGATAGTTCACGGTTTGATAGATAATAAAACGCCAGCCAGCGCATGTAGTTGGTCGCGCGATCATTGATAGCCAGTGGCTCGATCGCGACATCAGATAGGGCGGCAGCAAGCTTGTCGGTGATGACGGCATTGGTTTGGCCTTGTTTGGCATCATCGAGCAGGGCTTTGATTTTGGGTGTGTCATCATGAGCTTGGCGACGACGGCGAATTTTGCCGATCGCTTTGGGCTGCTGTACTTCATCAGCGCAGGTTTGTTCATTTGATGCTGTGCTTGGCTTGGGCTGTGTCTGATGGCTAGGTGTGTCATGTGCATCAGCTGCTTGATGGGACGCGGGGTTTGTTTGTGGCTGATTGGTTGTCTTTTTGGCGGTGTGCTTGACGGAGGCTGGTTTTTTGGTGCGCAGCTGTGGTTGTTTAAAAGCTGGCTTGGTGGTCGTGAGCGCATAAAAATTGGACGCATCAAGCACGGTCGGCTGATACGACTCGGCAGAAACAGGCGACTCGCCCATTTCTGCCAAGATTTCAGATAAGGTTTTGATGGTCATGGTTGATTAGACAATGACTAAGCTTGATTAAAAGGCGCCGCCATCTTCCATGCCTTCGACAAATTCAGGCACCTCATCAGGCTCGTCTGCAGATGGCGCAGGCTGGGTGGCAAGCTTAGCTTCACGCACCTTGGCCTCGATCTCAGCGGCGATGGCAGGGTTTTCTTGTAGGTATTTGACGGTATTGGCTTTACCTTGGCCGATTTTGCCGTCGCCATAGCTGTACCATGCGCCTGATTTGTTGACAGCACCGATGTCCACACCCAGATCGATGACCTCGCCCAAGCGGTTGATGCCCTCACCGTAGAGGATTTGGAATTCGGTTTGGCGAAACGGAGGCGCCATTTTGTTTTTGATGACTTTGACGCGCGTTTCTGAGCCGACGATTTCTTCGCCCTCTTTCACGGCACCGATACGGCGAATGTCTAAGCGTACTGAGGCATAGAATTTAAGCGCATTACCGCCAGTGGTGGTCTCAGGTGAGCCGAACATGACACCGATTTTCATACGGATTTGGTTAATAAAAATCACCATACAGTTTGAGCGCTTGGCATTACCGGTGATCTTGCGCAAAGCTTGGCTCATCAGACGCGCTTGCAGACCCATGTGGCTGTCGCCCATTTCGCCTTCGATTTCGGCTTTTGGGGTGAGGGCGGCGACTGAGTCCACGACGATCATGTCGATGGCACCCGAGCGCACCAGCATGTCAGCGATCTCAAGGGCTTGTTCGCCATTGTCAGGCTGTGAGACCAATAGGGCATCGATGTCCACGCCCAGTTTTTTGGCGTAGATCGGGTCGAGTGCGTGTTCAGCATCGATGAACGCACAAGTGCCGCCTTGCTTTTGGCATTCGGCGATGGTTTGCAGGGTCAAAGTGGTTTTGCCCGAGCTTTCGGGGCCGAAGATCTCGATGATACGGCCTTTTGGCAAGCCGCCAATACCCAAAGCGATGTCTAGACCCAGTGAGCCTGTTGAGACTACATCCACATCCAGCTTGGCAGTCTCATCACCTAAGTGCATGATGGTATTTTTGCCGAACTGCTTTTCAATTTGTGCCAAGGCAGCCTTGAGTGCTTTTTCTTTATTTTCGTCCACAGTGGATTCCTTTGATGAGGGCAGTGCGTCTGATAGCGCTTGCCGTATGAATAGTCAAGATGATTAATTATAACATACAATAGCACATTAGATCGAAAAAATCATCTGCAAAAACCCGAACTTGATGGCGCAGATCTGGGCGTCAAGTTTTTGGCGCCACACTCATCGGATGCGTCTTTTGCCTTATTTAAATGATGTTCAGCCATCGATCAGCCATGGCAGTCGGGTGCATTAACAGACCAGCTATTGGCATAGGCATGGAGGAAAGTCATGAATGCTGTGATCGCAGGCGTGACAGATCGTCGCTTGTGGGTGTAGAGCATGAATCGGCGGCTGATGATCGGGGAGGCTAAAGGAATCATCACTAGCCCATGCTGATCCACCCAATTTTTGGCATAAGGCATGGCGATGCTAAGACCAAAGCCCTTTTGGGTCATGCCCAGCGCTGTCGATAAAAAATTCACCTGATAATCAGGGCGAAATAGGCGATGGCTGATCTCTTTGGGCAGCTCATCGATCAGCTTTTGGGTGAAATTCCCCCGCAGCGTGGTCACAGGCTCATCGATATCATCCCAAGCCACCCATTGTCGATCGGCAAAGGCGTGGCAAGGCGGCACCACCAAACAAAAATCAGCAGAAAAAAGTGCACTGGCAGCGACATCTTGGATCAGCACGCGCTCAGGCCCGATGCCGATATCCGCCTCCAATGACTGCACCCGGCTGATGACCTCTTCGATGGAGCAGTCCAGTAGAGTCACTTGAATGTTCGGGTGCGCTTGGCGAAACTGATGAATCAAACCTGGCATCGCTGATGCAGCCAGCTGCTGTGAGACCGCCAGACGCACTTTGCCTTGATCGAAATCTTTGAGATCATCAAGTTCATTGCCTAGCAGTCTTAGCTCGCCCAACACCCGAAATGCATAAGGCAGCAGCCGCTCGCCTGCACCAGACAGATGCAGCTGCCGTGTGGTGCGATCAAACAACTGCACCCCCAAATTTTTCTCAAGCTCTTTGATAATACCGCTTAATGATGACTGTGTCAGATGCAGCTCATCGGCAGCTTTGGTAAAGCTTTTATATTCGGCGATGGCCACGAAAGCTCTGAGTTGTCGCAGGGTGATATTCATTGAATCATCCGATAAATAAAAGAAAAAAACTGTTTGTCTAACATCTTTGCTTATTCTATGATAAAGCCATCAGCTTGGCAATGATGGCGCATCAATCTTTTAGATTCTGTGGATTTGATGAGTTTTTCGCATTTTTGCCAGACTGCTTTGCGATTAATATCTGATCAAAATTTCATGATAATCATCTGGGATATGGAGGAAATGTAATGGATTTATTTGATAACCCAATGGGATTGTGTGGCTTTGAATTTGTGGAATTTGCAAGTCCGACACCAAATGTGCTTGAGCCATTATTTGAAAAAATGGGCTTTACGCTCGTTGCCAAGCATCGCTCAAAAGATGTGCTACTGTACCGTCAAGGCGGCATCAATTTTATCGTCAATCGTGAGCCGAAGTCTGAGGCGATGTACTTTGCCAATGAGCATGGCCCATCGGCGTGCGGTATGGCGTTTCGGGTGCGTGATTCGCAGTTTGCGTATCAGCGTGCCATTGAGCTGGGTGCTCAGCCTGTACAGATTCCGACATCGGTGATGGAGCTTCGCCTGTCTGCGATCAAGGGCATCGGTGGTGCGCCTTTGTATTTGATTGACCGCTATGAGGATGGCAAATCGATTTATGATATTGATTTTGAATTCATCGAAGGGGTGGATCGCCATCCAGTTGGTTATGGCTTTTCGGTGGTCGATCATCTGACGCACAATGTCTATCGTGGGCGTATGGATTATTGGGCGAAGTTTTATGAAAAATTGTTCAATTTCCAAGAGATTCGCTATTTTGACATCAAAGGTGAATACACAGGATTGACCAGTCGTGCGATGACTGCACCAGATGGCTTGATTCGCATTCCATTGAATGAAGAGTCCAAGCAAGGCGGCGGTCAGATTGAAGAGTATCTGATGGCGTTTGGCGGTGAGGGTATTCAGCATATTGCATTATTGACCGATGATTTGCTTGGTGCGATTGATAAGCTTAGAGCCGCTGGCATTCCGCTGATGACTGCGCCTAATGATGCCTATTATGAGATGCTTGATGAACGCCTACCAAATCACGGCGAAGATGTCAAAGCACTACAATCTCGTGGCATTTTGCTTGATGGTACAACCGAAGGCGGTCAGCCACGCCTATTATTGCAGATTTTCTCAGAGACGGCGCTTGGCCCTGTATTCTTTGAATTTATTCAGCGTAAAGGCGATTATCGCGAAGGTTTTGGTGAGGGTAACTTTAAGGCACTGTTTGAGAGCCTTGAGCGAGATCAGATCCGCCGTGGTGCTTTGGCGGTGGAGTGATTGATTATTTTTTAGAAAAAACTTAAAAGGATGATCGGCACCCATCAGCACTGGAATTGATATTAATCGATGTGGTTGATGGGTGTTTTGCAATGGATAGCAAGTGATCAAGTAGGGATATATCACCATTTGTGCGATATTTATCAAGTTTTCTGTGAGTTGGGTGTATCAAAGTTTGTTATAGTAAATGACAGACACACTTTTGTGATGAATATCCATAGCTGCTTAGCATGGCTCGTCGATTGACAGTCGTGGTATCATGGTAGATTGATTGGCTTTTGCCACTTTGCTATCCATTTTAAGCGTTAAGGATATGGATATGAACGAACACAACAAACACGAACCATTACTTAAAATCAGCCCAAGTGCCGCCGTACCGATGGCAATCGTGATGGTCATCATCTTGGGCGTGACGATGATTGCTTGGGGCTGGGTACCGCATCTATCGCTACTGCTTGTGATTATCGGCTTGATGATGTTTGGCCTGATAAAAGATGTCAAATTTGACGCCATGCAAGACAAGATGATCAGCGGTGTCGGGGCGGGCATGGGGGCGATTTATCTGTTCTCATTCATTGGGCTATTGGTATCGGCTTTGATGATGTCTGGGGCGATTCCGACGCTGATTTATTATGGCTTTGGTATTTTGTCCGCTGATTTGTTTTATTTATCAGCATTTGTCTTATCAAGCATCGTCGGCATTGCACTGGGTAGTGGCTTTACGACTTGTGCGACCATTGGGGTGGCGTTTTTGGGTATGGCGGCAGCGTTCGGTGCAAACCCTGCCATCGTCGCAGGTGCAGTGGTGTCTGGTGCATTATTTGGTGACAAAATGTCGCCACTGTCTGACACGACCAGTATCGCAGCATCGATTGTTGGTGTGGATTTGTTTGATCATATCAAAAATATGATGTACACCACCGTACCAGCTTGGCTCATCAGCGCAGGGCTGTTTTGGTTCTTATCCAGTGGTCAGCTGTCGGCAGATCTGATCGATGTCACTGTGTTAAAAGAGCAGCTCATCACCAGTGGCTTGGTTCATGGCTATGCTTTGTTGCCATTTGTGGTGCTTGTTGTGTTGGCAGTGTTAAAAGTCAACGCCATTTATACCATCTCAGCGACCATTGCCGTGTCATTGGTGCTGACCTTTACACACAGCAGTCCAAGCTTGTCTGAGTTGGGCGGTTGGTTCTTTGCAGGCTATGCACCTGCGGAGAATCTGGCGCTTGGTGATGTTGGCAAAATCGTCAGTCGTGGCGGACTACAAAGTATGTTCTTTAGCCAAATTTTGGTGATTTTGGCATTGTCGTTGGGCGGATTACTCCAAGGCTTGGGCATCTTGCCTGCACTGCTTGATGGGATGCGTCATCTATTGACCAAAGCAAGTCGTGGTGTGGCAGCGGCAGCCTTCACATCACTTGGCATCAATGTGCTGGTTGGTGAGCAATATTTGAGCTTATTATTATCGGGTAATGCATTTTTGCCTGAGTATAAGCGACTTGGACTACATCCAAAAAATCTGTCACGCACCATCGAAGATGCTGGCACGGTCATCAATCCGCTTGTGCCATGGGGCGTGTACGGCGGCTTTTTGGCAGGGGCATTTGGGATGCCTGTGGTGGCGTATCTGCCGTATGCGTTCTTTTGTTATTTGTGCTTTGTGTTGACGCTGTTTTTTGGGTTTACGGGCTTTACCATTACCAAGCTTGATAAGGCATGAAGATCAAGTCAGTTACAAGCTTGGCCATCAAGCAGACCCAAAGCCCACTTGGATTGTGATGTTAATTTACTTCTGATTAAGGATGAATGATGAAACTCTACTCATATTTTCGCAGTTCAGCATCGTATCGTGTGCGTATTGCTTTGGCACTCAAAGGATTGGATGCTGACATCTTGCCAATCAATCTGCTCAAAGGCGAGCAAAAAAGCGATGATTATCTCGCCATCAATCCCCAAGGGCTGATACCTAGCCTGCAAGTCGATGATACCGTGCTATCGCAGTCGCTTGCCATCATGGAGTATTTAGAAGAAGTGGATAACACTGTGCCACTTTTGCCAAGTGATCCTGTGGCTCGAGCAAGCGTGCGAGCGATGTCGCAGCTGATTGCCTGTGAAGTGCATCCGCTGAATAATTTACGCGTGCTTCAGTATCTCACTGGTGAGCTGGGTGTCGATGATACGACCAAGGTGACATGGTACGCGCACTGGATTCATCAAGGCTTTGCATCACTTGAAGCCATGCTAACACAGCACGCAGGTCAGTTTTGTTATGGTGATATCCCAACGATGGCAGACTGCTGTCTGATACCACAGGTTTATAATGCCAAGCGGTTCAATGTTGATTTGTCCAATTATCCTACCATCATGCGGATTTATGAGCATTGCAACAGCCTGCCAGCTTTTATTCAGGCCCAGCCTGAAAACCAAATCGATCATCAGTAATCATAATGCGCCAGAGTGATTCTGGCGCATTTAGCTTGCATTGATTGGTGGCCATCATAGCGCCCAAGTTTGGCAAATCTTCGAGGATATTGCGATCATCAAAAAAAGTTATCCACAATTTTATCCACAAATTTGTGGAAAAATCGTGAAACCAAAAAGCCTGTTATTTTGGGGAAAATATTTTGATTGATTTGTCAATATTTGGCAGTTAAAATCATAAAAATTTTTATAAGTATATGATTTTTAATGATTTAAAATATGATGATTGAATTGGTTAAATTTTGTACAGTTGCAGCCAAGCCAAGATGGATACACGCTTTGATGACCAAAAGTACGCCGATTTTAAAAAGTTATCCACAGTTTGTGTGGAAAAATATCACCAGCCTAATGATCATCAGGGATGGCGCAAGTGGATAATAGACTTGCAGGCATTTTACTCTGAGTCACGCTCAAATCCACCGACAAAAAAACCACCAACTGATCGCTTAAAGCACCTCCAAAATCAGCGATGTTTCACAAAATTGTCATCAAAATCTCTTGGGTCATCTATAAGGCTGCCATTGGTTGAAGTGAGGGTCTTGGGTGTCTGACACCAAAGCATGACACAAAATGTGGTACAATGATTGGATTGGCAGTGTGATGCGATGCGATGGGCGCTCGCTGAATCACTGTAAGTTCATATCATAACAAGGATCACCATGAGCAGATATCAAGCGGCGATCACCCAGCTTCAAGCGCGTTTTGATCGCCAGTTATCGACCAATCTCACCGTGCGACAGCAGCATGCGCATACCACCACTTGGCTGAATAACCAGCCTGCTGATGCGGTGCTGACTGCCAAGAATAAATATGATGTGGCAGATGCCGTAAAAATTTGTGCAGAGCATCAGATGCCTGTGGTGGCTTTTGGGATTGGCTCATCACTTGAGGGTCAGCTCAATGCACCACAAGGCGGTCTGTGCATCGATATGTCGCAGATGGATCAGGTACTTGAGGTGAGTGCTGAAGATCTCACCGCCACAGTGCAAGCAGGCGTGACGCGTGAGGCGCTCAATCACTATCTGCGGGATACAGGCTTGTTTTTCCCGCTTGATCCAGGGGCGAATGCCACCATCGGCGGTATGGTCGCGACACGCGCCTCAGGCACCAATGCGGTGCGTTATGGCACGATGAAAGATGTGGTGCTATCCTTAGAGGTGGTAATGCCTGATGGCCAGATCATCAAGACCGGCAGCCGCGCCAAGAAATCATCGGCAGGCTATGATCTGACGCGTCTGATTGTCGGTTCTGAAGGGACGCTGGGCATTGTCACGGAAGTGACGGTCAAGTTGTTTGGCCAGCCTGAGGTGGTGGGCAGTGGGCTATGTCATTTTCCCAGCATTGATTTGGCATGTCAGGCGACCATCGCCACCATACAGATGTGCCTGCCGATCGCACGCATCGAGCTGCTCGATCCTGTACAGATCCGTGCGTGCAATCAGTATTCACAGCTAAATCTGGCAGAGCAGGCGACTTTATTTGTCGAATTTCATGGCACACAGCAAAGTGTGGCCGAGCAGACGGCGCTGTTTGCCGAGATCATCGCGGACTTTGGCGGCGCTGATTTTAGTTGGCATAGCGACGAGGCGGCACGCAAAAAGCTGTGGACAGCCAGACATCATGCGTATTTTGCCGCGTGCGCCTTAAGACCTGGGGCTAAGGGTCTATCCACCGATGCTTGCGTGCCGATCTCACGACTGGCCGACTGCGTCACCGCCACTCAAGATGACATCATCGCCTCTGGCATGCTGGCACCGATCGTCGGTCATGTCGGCGATGGCAATTTTCATGTGCTACTCTTGGTCGACACCAACAATCCTGATGAGATCAAAAAAGCAGAAGAGATCATCGGCAGACTGGCGCATCGCGCCATCGAGATGGGTGGCACTTGCACAGGTGAACATGGCGTCGGGCAGGGCAAGCGCAAATACATGGCCGCAGAACATGGCGAGGCGCTCAAAGTGATGCGCGCCATCAAGCAAGCCATCGACCCAAATAACATCATGAACCCAGATAAAATCTGGCCAGATGAGCTGTAAAACTGCCGCCTGCCGATCGTTTCGTCATCAAGCAGGCCTGACGATGATCGAGCTGCTGACAGTGCTTGGCATCATCGCGGTGATGGCGATGATCGCGCTGCCTGCTTATGACAGGCTGATGCAGCGTTATGAGTCGCACAGCGTCGCTCGCCATATTCAAGAGGCCATCCGCCGCGCCAAAATCGAAGCGGCGCTGCACCAAAAAGATGTCATCGTCTGCATCGTTAATGATGCAGGTGTCTGCGATCGCTTCGGTCAAAACGCTTTGATGGTGTTCGTCGATAAAAATCGCAACAACCGCCCAGATGCTGCTGATGTGATGGCGCTCAATCAGCCTTTGCAGCTACAGCACGGCATGCTGTCGATGAATGTATCTTTGTCGCGTCATTACATCAAATTTATGGGTGATAATGCCAAACCGCGTGGCCACATCGGTAATATCCGCTACTGTAGCCACGCCAAAAACAGCTCTTTGGATCATAAAATGGTCATTAACATGCATGGCTTGGTGAGAGTAGAGCGCGGCGATGTGGAGAATTTAAACTGCTGATCACCAAACAACTACCCAAAGCGGCTAACTGTGATAAAATGGTCACAAAGTGGTGAGTTGGCATAAGGCAGACTATGGCGGTAGATTTTTCAAATACATTAATCGTGGCGATCTCGGCGACGGCGCTGTTTGATTTGGCAGAAAATGAAGCCAAATTGGCCGAGCTTGTCGCCAAAAATAAAGACACGGCAGCACGCAAGTTTCAGGCCTATCAGCAGGCGCGTGAAAATGACATCCTACAAAAAGGCTCGGGCTATCCACTGATCGAAGCCTTATTGAATCTCAATCAGTATCAGGACAATCAGCACTATGAGATTGAGTCGCCATTTGTTGAGGTGGTGATCGTCTCCAAGTCATCCCCAGACATCGGTATTCAGGTGTTAAACTCGATCCGTGCCTATAATCTTGGCATCACTCGTTCGGCATTCATTTCGGGTGATTCGGTGGCAAGCTATATCAAGGATTTTGATGTGGATCTGTTTTTGACCACCAACCATGACGATGCCCAAGCGGTCGTCGATGCCAAAATCTGTGCCTGTGCGGTGCTTGATGCCACGCCTGTGCCGATGGATGAGCTTGATACCGAGCAGCTGCGCATCGCTTTTGATGGTGATGCGGTATTGTTCGACGACTCAGGCGAGCTGGTGTTTAAGCAAGAAGGTCTGTATGCTTTTCACGAGCGTGAGACGCAGATGGCAGATATGCCCATCGAAAAAGGCCCTTATGCAGATTTTTTAATAAAACTTTCAAAATTACAAGCCAAGCTGCCCAATCAAAGCACCGATGCACCACACAATCCGATCCGAATCGCTCTTGTGACTGCGCGCAATGCACCAGCAGATATGCGTGCGATCAAGACCTTGCGAGAGTGGGGCGTGACAGTCGATGTGGCGTTTTTCTTGGGTGGGCTTGATAAGACAGGCGTGCTAAAAACCTTTGCACCGCACATCTTCTTCGATGATTCGATCAAGCATATCGATGCAGCGCGCTCGGTCGTGCCATCGGCTTTGGTCCCTTATCATTCTGAATCCCAGCTTAATATTCTGGCGCCTCAAGCAGTGCCTGATATGGAAGATCAGGCGTTCACCCCAGTCAAAAAATCAAAGGCAAAACCATGATGAAATCCGCTCTTAAAATCGCCATCGTATTGGCATTGGTGCTGATTCCAAGACGCAGCAGTAGATCCGTCAAGCCCCACCGAAAAGACAAACGCCATGCTACAGCTGATTGATACACATACGCATTTTGATGTGCCTGAATATGATGGGTTTCGTGCCAAGATGGCTGATAGCGCTTATCAACAAGGCGTGCGTCATTTGATTTTGATTGGCTTTGTTGCCAAATATTTTGCGCAAATGGTCGCTGCCAATGATGAGATTAATGGGCTTGATCGCGCGCCAAAGTCGCATTTGGCATTTGGATTACACCCTTTATATATCCAAGAACAGCAGCATAAAGATTTATACATTCTTGAAGAATTTATAAAAAATCATAAGCCAATCGCGCTCGCTGAAATTGGCCTCGATACTTATCCAAGTGAATTAAAAGAGCCAACAATTTTTGCTAAGCAAGAGCTGTTTTTTATTGAGCAGATCAAACTTGCCAAAGCATATGAATTGCCGATTTTATTGCACATTCGCAAAAATCACGCCGATGTGTTGCGACTGCTTGAGCGATATCAGTATCATGCGCATGAACGGGGCGGTATCGCACACAGTTTTAGCGGTGGCGAACAAGAAGCTTTGGCCTTCGTCAAGCGGGGCTTTAAGCTTGGCATCACAGGACAAATCACCAATCCCAATGCCAAAAAACTGCGTCGCGCTGTGATGGCGGTATTTGCCAAATATGGGGCGGATGCTTTTGTGATTGAAACCGATTGCCCTGATATGATGCCACTGCCGTGTCAGCATTTAGGCAGTTTTAATGAGCCTGCCAATTTGCCTTATGTGCTGGATGAATTATCCAGTTTGTTTAATATATCTAAAGATGAATTGGCACAAATTTTGTGGAATAATAGTTGCCAAGCATTACGAGTTGATTGGAAATATCATGACCCAAATTGATGATTATGAACGCCGTTTCACGGGTGTGCGGACGCTGTATGGCGATGCATTTGACAAATTTACCAATGCCATCGTCTATGTCATCGGCGTCGGTGGCGTCGGTTCGTGGGCGGCCGAGAGCCTTGCGCGTACAGCGATTGGCAAAATCGTGCTTGTGGATATGGATGTACTGGTGGCCAGTAACATCAATCGCCAGTTGCCTGCACTGACGGACACCATTGGCGAGAGTAAAATCGATGTGATGGCAGATCGCATCCGTGGGATTAATCCGAAGATTGAGCTTGAGTTGATTGATGATTTTTTGACACCTGAAAATGTGACATCGATTTTGCCAAACAAGACACAAGCACAAGCTTTGGCAGCTGATGGTAGGCAGGTGGTTGTGCTTGATTGTGTTGATGATATGGCGGCGAAATTTGCCATCGCCATGCATTGCCGATACCACAAAGTCCCATGCATCGTCTCAGGTGGTGCAGGGGCGAAATTTGACCCAACACGGCTAAAAATTGCTGATTTGCGTGATGTCACCCAAGATCCACTACTTGCCAGACTGCGTGCCAAACTACGTGAAAAAGGCATCGCCAAAGGCGGCAAGGCAAAATTTGGGCTAAAATGCGTCTATTCGGATGAGCAGCCGACGGTGAATAAGTCTTGCCAAGCAGGGCTTAACTGCGGCGGCTATGGCTCGGCAGTGGTGATGACGGCAACAGCGGGCATGGTGATGGCAAGTACGGCACTGCAGCTGGTTGCTAAGAAATAAATATAATTTCCAGAAATTCATACTGGTAAGCAGTGCAAAACCAAAGAATTAAGTGACGGCGCCCGTGCCATATCCCAAGAAATCATATCGCAACTTTCTTGGAATTGCCTATGAGACCAAGGCTTGCTTTCTCAAATAGCAAGCTTTTTTAATTTTTAGTGTATTATATAGATATTGACTAATGGTATGTTAATTGGTATCATTAAAAACATCAAGAATAATCATTTATAAAAAACATTATGCATCCAATGATATACGAAAATTATTCCGAACCAGCCCCTGATAGCATCAGATTGCTAATCAATCACATTTTTGAAATTATTAATAGTAAGAGTGATGATTTTAGCAAATCAAGAAATTATAAAATCAGAGGTGCTAATAGAATCATTCAGCACCTGTTGCGCTGTCGCTATACAGCAGAATGGCTAGAAAAACTGATATTTTTATTCATTCTTCTATTGGCGTGTTTTATTCAAGCTAATAAAAAACCAAAACACTTTTTCAAAAGAACCAATCTAAACAATGAGCCAACATTCTTAGTTGCAAGGCTAAGCAGCCCATTGTTTAACGAACCTAAGGAGACCCTATGCTTAACACCATCCACAGCAAATACATTGCAAGCATCAGTGAATTTAAGAAAAGTCCAATGGATGCTTTAAAGATTGCCAATGGTGAAGCTGTTGCCGTGCTTAACCGTAATGAGCCAGCATTTTATTGTGTTCCAGCTGCACTATATGAAAATATGCTTGACCTTATTGAAGATCTAGAACTTTCTCAAATTGCAGAGGAGCGAAGAAATGAACCTAGAATTAGAGTAAATATTGATGAGTTATGACTTAGCTTTCACAGAATCAGCCCTAAAAGAATTTTCAAAGCTGAATGACAATATTAAGAACCAGTTTAAGAAGAAGCTGATGAGTATTTTGGAAAATCCAAAAATTCCAAAAAACAAGCTTAGCGGTTCTCATGCTGCCAATTTGTACAAAATCAAACTTAGGACCGCTGGTTATCGATTGTTATATGAGGTCATTGATAACGAAGTTGTGGTTTTGGTAGTTGCTGTCGGAAGAAGAGATAAAATATACAAAAAGATCAATGATTGATGGGTGTAATAAGCGTGTACTGGTACAGACCAACATAAAAAAGTGAAAGTAGTATAAAAAATTGGGCGTATCATCGGATACACCCAATTTTTTTTATGCAGGTGAATGATTATTCAGCACGCAATAGGTCGTTTAGACTTGTTTTGGCACGCGTTTGTGCATCGACTTTTTTGACGATGATGGCAGCGTATAGGCTGTATTTGCCATCTGCTGATGGTAGGCTGCCTGGTACGACGACAGAGCCTGCTGGTACACGGCCATAGTGGATTTCGCCAGTTTCACGATCGTAGATACGAGTTGATTGACCGATATATACGCCCATTGAGATGACTGAACCTTCTTCGACGATGACGCCTTCGACGATTTCAGAGCGAGCACCGATAAAGCAGTTGTCTTCGATGATGGTTGGGTTGGCTTGTAGCGGCTCAAGTACGCCACCGATGCCGACACCGCCTGATAGGTGGACATTTTTACCGATTTGAGCGCATGAACCGACAGTCGCCCAAGTATCAACCATCGTGCCTTCATCGACATATGCGCCGATATTGACATATGATGGCATTAGTACGACATTTTTGGCTTGATAGCTGCCGCGACGAGCGACCGCAGGTGGGACGACACGCACGCCAGCTGCTTTAAAATCTTCTTCGCTCCAGTTGGCATGCTTGGTAGCAACTTTATCAAAAAATTGCAAATCGCCTGATTGCATTGGGGCGTTGTCATTGAGTTTGAATGAGAGTAGTACAGCTTTTTTTAGCCATTGATGCACGACCCATTCACCGTCGATTTTTTCGGCGACACGGTATGAACCATTATCAAGACCTTCGATGGCTTGTTCAACAGCATCACGAATCTCGGCTGATACGGTTTCGGCGGTGAAATTGGCACGGTCTTCGAACGCTTGTTCGATGATGGCAGCTAGATTTGACATAAAATTTCCTTAAGGTTGGTGAAGTGAATGAGTGTTAAGCTGGTCTTTGAGCCAGCACAAAATATCTTGGTGTACCCGCTGATAATCACGCTCATGCAGTGGCTCATGACGCATATTTGGGTATAGTTGTACTCGCACATTGCGTCGGCCCGCACGGATGAGCGCTTGCTGTAGCTGTCTGATATCGGTACCTAGATTGCCGACGGGATCGTCTTTGCCGCTGACTAGGAGTATGGGATAATTGGCATCCATCATCTGATACCAGTCGCTTTGGCAGGCACGGGCGATGAGTGCTTGCAAGGTGACAAAGCCATTATTGGTAAAACAAAATCCGCACAAAGGGTCGGCTTCAAAGACCTTAATGGCATCGATATTCTCGCTAAGCCATGCAAATGGTGATGCGCTGATTGGCGATCGCAGCTGATTAAGCAGGTATTGATTGAGTAGATATCCCATGCGTTCGTTAATTTGCTTGGGGGCAAGGCGATTCATTAGGCTTAACGCACCTAGGCTAAGTTGATTGATCAGTCCAAAGCGATTGCCCGTACCCATCAAAATCACGCCATCAAAGCTTGTGGCATGATGCACAAGCACTGTACGCACGATGAACGAACCCATCGAATGACCCATGATAAAGTGTGGCACGGTGGGTGCTTTTTCTTTGAGCTTGTCTGCCATGATGATGACATCTTTGCACAAAGTCTGTACGGGGTGCTTTTCGTCAAAAAACCCAAGCTCGTATTTGTCCTTGACCGTCTGTCCATGCCCAAGCTGATCATAAGTCGCAACAAGAATGCCATGCTCGGCAAGGAATTTGGCAAAGGCATCGTAGCGACCGCTATGCTCACTCATGCCATGCACGATGAGCAGAGTCGCTTTGACATCGCCTGCCGGCTCATAGAAGCGATGGTGTAGGCGATGGACTTGGTTGGATGATAAAATAATCTGGGTCATGGTGTTTAATTAATGACTTATATATTCAACGGTATTGCCTTGTTTATCAATAAATTGCCATTGACCATTTAAACTAACCAATGCAACACCATCATGAAAGATATACGAATAAGATGAATATATCATATTCATTGTAATAAGACCTGATGAGTCATAATCAATAGGATAATCATAAATAAAGGGTAGAATAGTATTGCCGTACTTGTCAATAAAACCGTATTTATATTCTTTATTTAGTACGCCGATTAAGCCTTCGCTATAGTCTTGACCAAAAATATAAATGGGTTCAACGACAAAACTGCCTTTCTTGTCAATATAACCAATATGCCTGCCAAAGATACTATCATCATTTTCAACATCTATGGCAACCCTTGCCAAGCCGTCAGAAAATGAGCTTGCGCTTTTAAATTGATGGGGGATGATAACCTTCCCGTATTCATCGACATACCCATGTTTACCATCAATAACATCATGCGCCAAACCATCAACCAAGCAACTTGTGTAATTGTTAATATAGTCTGATTCGCCAGTTTTGATGACGGTTGGTATAAAGCATTTTCGCAGAAAATCTATTTCTTTGCCATAATGGCTGAAATATTCATTAAGTCTGTCAGGCTGTTGCGGGTCTGCACCATGTAATAAAGCCGAGTGGGCAAATTGCGTCATGCCGACAGTTATCATAACAATCAGTAATTTTAAATAACTTAACATCAATTACTCCCACATGATTTCTTAACAATAGAAAAAATTCCAATTGTTAAAAACATCCAGCTTTCTCACCACTCTCCGCCTTAGCCAATTTTTCTTCGGCAAGGGCTTTGGCACTACGCACAGGCGGTGGGCAGTCTTCGCCATAGTATTGGCGATCGGCAAAGTAGCTTGAGCGTACCATTGGGTTTGCCCAAATGTTAAAAAAGCCTAATTTTTTGCCGTATTCGGTATAGCGTGCGAACTCATCAGGGTGTACATAGCGATCGACTGGCGCATGGTTTTTGCTTGGTGCTAGGTACTGACCGATGGTGACGATATCGACATCATGGGCTTTTAGGTCGTCCAGCAGCGCATAGACTTCTTCTTCGGTCTCGCCAAGTCCCACCATAAAACCACACTTGGTTGCCACATCAGGACGGCGAGCTTTATAGTCTTTTAGCAAATTCAATGAGTGCTGATAGTCTGAACCTGGACGAAATGCCTTATATAGGCGTGGCACAGTTTCGATGTTGTGATTGAAGACATCGGGTGCTGTCTCGGTCAATAGGTCCAGTGCGATGGCTTCACGGCCACGAAAATCAGGCACAAGAATCTCAATCAAGCAATTGGGACTAAGTTTCTTGGATTCGGTGATGACTTCAACAAAATGACCAGCACCACCATCTTTTAGGTCATCACGATCAACTGAGGTGATGACGGCGTATTTTAGCCCAAGACCCAAGATGGTCTCGGCAGTATGGCGTGGCTCATCTTTATCCAGTGGATTTGGTCTGCCGTGTGCCACTTCACAAAACGGACAGCGGCGTGTGCAGATATCCCCCATGATCATAAAGGTCGCTGTACCATCACCAAAGCACTGCGGTAGGTTCGGGCAGGCGGCTTCTTCGCAGACGGTGTAGAGCTTTTGTTTGCGAAGCGTGGCTTTGATGCGATCAACTTCGGCAGGGCTTGAGAGCTTGACACGAATCCAGTCGGGTTTTTTTGGTGTTTCGACCGTTGGAATGACTTTGATGGGAATGCGAGCAACTTTATCATAGCCACGCAATTTTTCGCCTTGGATGGCTTTTTTTGGGGCGGGCTTGGCTTCTGGGGTAAAGGTTTGGACAGTCATGGCTTATCCTAATGGTATGATAGCTAATTTGATAGAGGGTGTTGCGATAAATGGTTTATAAAAATTATCGTGTAAAAATCGTCTTATTATACGCCAAAATGCCAAAAATAACACGCACAAATTGGCATTGTCTGTATCTCGGGGCGAATGTCAAAAATACAATCAGTGTAAATAAAATGTCTGTCTGAGTTGAGCGGATTCATAGGATTGACGGTCATTGATACTTACAATATACTAAGTTGCAGAGAATAAATCAATCAAGGTGGTGATGATATGCAAGCATTGGTGAATGCGTTGATCTTGGTGGTGGTGCTTGCGGTATTTATGCTGTCTGTCCGATGGATGCCGTGGGTACAAAAGATTTGGATAAAAAACGGCAAATGGCACACTTGGCGATTTATGCTGATAATTATGTCATTGATCATTATCCAAAATATCATCACAAACGCGTTTGCTAAGCCAATCGCGGCGTGGCTGACAACACAAGGCATAAGCTTTGGGGCGGCATATGCTGTCTATGCGCTACTGGTGGTGATGGCTGTGATGTTGAGTCAAAATACTTCTAAAACTTCTCAAACAACTCCAAAATGGCTGGGTGTTGGCATTAATGTGGTGCTATGTGTGTTGATGCTATCAATGCCGTTTTGGTGATGATTTGATGAGCGAAAGACAAAAAGCAAGCAAAACCGCAGATTTTTTGGCAAAACAGTGCTAAAATTAACCCGATTTTATAAAGATTTACTGTTATGACCAACAAAAAAACCGCCATCATCCTCGCCAATCTTGGCACGCCAGATGCGCCGACCCCGACAGCGGTGCGCGCTTATCTAAGAGAGTTTTTGAGTGACACGCGCGTCATTGAGATCCCTAAGCTGATCTGGCAGGTGATTTTAAATTGCTTTGTTTTAACCACACGCCCCAAGCGCGTCGCAGAAGCTTATGACAGCGTCTGGACAGCCGATGGCTCACCACTTTTGGCGATCCTAAAGCAGCAAGCCCAAGATCTGCAGACGCGATTGAGCCATCAAGGCATTCACACGCCTGTCTATGCTGCCACGACCTATGGCAACCCATCGATCAAGTCGGTGATGACCCAGCTGATGGCCGACGGTGTAGAATCCTTTGTGGTGCTGCCGTTATTTCCGCAGTATTCTGCGACCTCGACCGCAGCTGCTTTTGATAAGATATTCAAGCTGATGCTAGATACGCGCAATGTACCTCAGTTGCAGCTGATCAAAGATTATCATGATCATCCTTTGTACATCGAGGCGTTGGCACAAAGTGTGGAGCGCTATTGGCAAGCTCATGGCCGCGCCGATAAGCTTTTGATGAGTTTTCATGGCATCCCAAAGCCGTATGCCGATAAAGGCGATCCATACCCTGAGCAATGTCGCACCACGGCTGTGCTGCTGGCTGATCGCTTGGGTCTGGCGTCAGATGCATGGGCGATCAGCTTTCAGTCGCGATTTGGCGCGCAAGAGTGGCTCAAGCCTTATACCGATGAGTTGCTGGCTGAATGGGGGCAGGCAGGCGTCTCGGTGCAGGTGATGAGTCCTGCGTTTTCGGCGGATTGTCTTGAGACATTAGAAGAGCTTGCGGTCGAAAACCGCGATCACTTTTTGCAGGCGGGCGGCAAGTCCTATGACTACATCCCTGCATTAAACACCGATCCTTTGCACATTGATATGATGGCTGATCTTGTCAAATGGCGTCTGATTGATCGGTATGATCACGCCTAAAGCCATGCCGCCATACAGTGACTTGTGTGGCGTTTTTTTTATGCTTATTCATAAAAACAGTTTTTACAAATTGCAAGACTGATTGATGGACTGTGACAGTCATTTTCATAGTCATACATACAGTTTTTTGACAGAAATATATTAACATAAAATAACATATCCAACCCCAAACGACCACAAAAAGCGTCTCGCTAACCTCTTAAAACTTGTTATACTCAAATCATCTGATGAGTTATGCAAATTTTTAATAACCACCGATATTCGCGTGATGATTAAAAATATCATAAATAAATCATGCCAAGATGATCAGATCGTTGAGTGCTTGACAGCCTTAATACAGGTCAAAAATTCACTCAATGCTGTGGCATGAATGGCAGACACTGTGTGTGCAAATAACCATGGAAAATTGCTTTTAAGAGGAGAATATATGAAAGCTGTGCTAAAACAACTGCGTCAAACCCAAGCCAATCCTGCGGTGAGTGTGTTCGTAAAGACACATCGTACCCATCCTGAAAATGAACAAGATCCGATCGCCCTAAAAAACCAACTGAAAGTCGTCGAAGATCGCGTGACTGAAGAGTACGACAAGCGTACAGCCGATGCCATCATGGAGAAGATTACCGAGCAGACTGATGAGCTTGACCATAATTATAATCTGGATGTACTGGCGATTTTTGCCACCGAATCAGAAGCTGAAGTGCTGCGCCTGCCATTCACCGCCAAAGAGCGCGTGATCATCGGCAACAAATTTGCGACGCGTGATCTGATGCGCAATCTGTCAGAGGCGGTAAACTACTATGTCCTTGCCATCACCAGCGAGTCAGCGCGCCTATTGGTTGGCACCAATGATGTATTGGTCAAAGAAGTGGTGGGTAGCAGTCCGCGCCAAGAGCATCATGATGAGCTGTCTTTTCCGATTACCAATACCACTTTGCCATCAGGTAGCAAGTCAGATCGCACAGGGTCATCGGATGATCATAGCTACCTAAAAGAGTTTATGAATCGTGTGGATAAGAGCCTACAGCGCATCTATAATGCATCGCCATTGCCTGTGATTTTGGTGGGTGATTCGCGCACTTTGGGCTTTTATGAGCAAGTCTGTGACAACCCATCGGTGATTTTGGGTAAAGTGGATAATTTGGCAAACCTAAAAGATGGTAATGCTCAAGACATCATCGATGGCGTCCAAGAGCTGGTCGAAGAAAAACGCCAAAGCCGCTATGAGACTGCCAAAGGCGATCTGGAAAAAGCGCGCAATGAGAAAATGGTGCGCACTGATCTACAGCAGATCTATCGCTCAGCTGTCGAGGGTAATGCAGTGACATTGCTTGTGCGTCAAGGCCATAGTGTGCCTGCCACCATCGATGAACAAAACGCCACGCTACTGGTCGCGGACAATGCCAGTGATGAAGGTGTCAATGATGATGCAGTGGCAGAGATCATTGAGCTTGTGGATCATCATGGCGGCGAGGTGGTGTTCGTACCACAAGATCAGATGGATGAAAAAGAGCCGATTGCCCTGATCACCCGTTACTGATTCATCTTTTTATCTTGCAAAACACACTCCAGTTGGAGTGTGTTTTTTTTGTGCTACCAAGAAGGCATATTTGGCATTTTCGATTGGCTCATCTTTCAAGTACGAATCAGTGTATCTTAGGCGCCACCAAAAAAAATGATGGCCTGTAAAACAGACCATCATAATCATCCGCGATGGGATTAGTTTAGTAGTTCAAGTGCTTGATTAAGCGTTGCACTTGGGCGCATCGCTGCTGATGCTTTATCAAAGTCAGGCGCATAGTAGCCGCCGATGTCAGTGGCTTTGCCTTGAACTTGGTTCAGCTCTTCGACGATCTTGGCTTCATTGGCAGTTAGAGCTTCTGCCACTGGCGCAAATTTGGCGGCGATCTCAGCGTCTTTGGTCTGTGCTGCCAAGGCCTCTGCCCAGTACATCGCCAGATAGAAGTGGCTGCCGCGGTTATCAAGCTCACCGACTTTGCGTTTTGGTGATTTGTCTTCTAGCAGCAGTTTTTCGGTGGCGGCATCAAGTGCATCTGCCAGAACTTGGGCTTTGGTATTGCCAGTGGTTTGGGCTAGATGCTCAAACGATACCGCCAATGCCAAGAACTCACCTAGGCTATCCCAACGCAGATGGTTTTCTTCGTTGAACTGCTGCACATGCTTCGGTGCAGAACCGCCAGCACCCGTTTCGAACATGCCGCCGCCATTCATCAGTGGCACAATCGACAGCATCTTAGCAGAAGTACCCAGCTCAAGGATCGGGAATAGGTCGGTGTTATAGTCGCGCAGCACATTGCCTGTGACCGAGATGGTGTCCAGACCGTCTTTCATGCGCTTTAGACTTGCCAAACAAGCATCGGCTGGCGGCAGGATTTGGATATCTAGGCCATCGGTATCAAGATCGGCCAGATAAGTCTTAACCTTAGCAATCAGCTGGGCATCGTGCGCGCGTTTCTCATCCAGCCAGAAGATGGCAGGGGTCTCGCTTAGGCGAGCGCGGTTCACTGCCAACTGTACCCAGTCTTTAACTGGTGCATCTTTGGTTTGGCAAGCGCGCCAGATATCACCAGCTTCGACGGTGTGCGAAGTCAGCACGGTGCCATTTTCGTCGATGATCTCGACTTTGCCATCAGCTTTGATTTCAAAGGTCTTATCGTGCGAGCCGTACTCTTCAGCTTTTTGAGCCATCAAGCCGACATTTGGCACACTGCCCATCGTCGTCGGATCAAAGGCGCCATGTTCGCGGCAGAAATCAATCACTGCTTGATAGATGCCTGCATAGCTGCTGTCAGGAATGACCGCTTTGGTGTCTTGTGCTTGACCATTGCTATCCCACATACGGCCTGAGTTGCGGATCATCGCAGGCATGGATGCATCGACGATGACATCGCTTGGGACATGTAGGTTGGTGATGCCTTTGTCGCTATCTACCATGGCTAGGCTTGGGTTGGCAGCATAAGCATCAGCGATGGCTTTTTCGACGCCTGCACGAGTGTCAGCGTCAAGCTTATCTAGGTTTGATAAAAGATTGCCAAAGCCGTTATTGACATCGACACCAGCCGCTGCCAGTTCGTCACCATACTGTTCAAATACAGGAGCGAAGAATGCCTTGACAGCATGACCAAAGATGATCGGGTCAGAGACTTTCATCATCGTCGCTTTCATGTGCAGCGAGAACAGTACGCCTTGCTCTTTGGCATCTTTGATTTGGGCTTCTAAGAATGACACCAGTGCTTTTTTGCTCATGAATGTCGCATCGATGATCTCACCAGCTTTTAGTGCCAATGGCTTGCGCAGTTCGGTCTTGTTGCCTGAGGTATCGGTGAACACGAATGATACGGTGGTGGCTTGATCGACGGTTTTTGATTGTTCATTGGCAAAAAAGTCACCGCCTTGCATTGTTGCGACATGAGACTTAGAATCTTTGCCCCAAGCACCCATGCTGTGTGGGTATTTTTTGGCGAAGTTTTTCACCGCTTTTGGTGCGCGGCGATCTGAGTTGCCTTCACGCAGGACAGGGTTTACCGCTGAGCCTTTGATCTTGTCGTAGCGAGACTGGATGTCTTTTTCTTCGTCGGTTTGTGGGTTGGTTGGGTAATCAGGCAGTGCATAGCCTTGAGCTTGAAGCTCTTTGATGGCAGCCAGTAGCTGTGGCACTGACGCTGAGATGTTTGGCAGCTTGATGATGTTGGCTTCTGGTTTGGTGACCAATTCGGCAAGCTCACCCAATGCGTCAGGAATGCGCTGATCTTCATTTAAATATTCTGGGAAAGTGGCTAGGATACGGCCTGCAAGAGAGATGTCGCTGGTTACAAATTCGATGTCGGCAGTGTTGCCAAAGGCTTGAATGATAGGTAGTAGAGAGTAAGTTGCTAGTGCTGGGGCTTCGTCGGTGTGTGTATAGACGATTGTAGATTTACTCATACGAGCTCCTTTTTAATGTCGTTTGGTTGTTATCACTGAAATAAACGCGGTGTATTATGCCACATTTTCCCTGTTTTGCCTACTTATTTAGCTGTCAGCAGCATAGGATCATCACAAAAAGTTATAAAACGATACTGCAACTGATGCTGTCATCATAATGTGACTGCACAGTACACACTACAATTTACTATGTTTCAACACTAAAAACAAGCGTTTACTGAGCTTATCACCGTTGCTTTTGGTGATGATATTTTGATTGCCATTTATTATATGAATAATGGTCAAAAACTAGACAATCTTTGATTGACTTGCGGTGTATTAGCATTATTCTATGCTATAATTAAAAGTTTATTTTGATGATTTTTTGAAATTGATAAGCCATGAAAATTTTAGGCCTAGAAACTTCCTGTGATGAAACAGGGCTTGCCATTTATGATGACACACTAAATGACGGCAAGGGCGGCGTACTTGCCCAAGTGCTGTATTCCCAAATTGAGCTGCACGCCACATACGGCGGTGTCGTGCCTGAGCTTGCCAGTCGTGATCATATCCGTAAGCTGACCCCTTTGTTTCATGAATTATTAAATAAAGCCAATATTGATAAATCAGACATTGATGCTGTCGCCTATACCAAAGGGCCGGGGCTGATTGGGGCGTTGATGACAGGGGCGTTATTTGGGCGGACGCTTGCCTATGGGCTTGGCGTGCCTGCCATCGGCGTGCATCATATGGAAGGGCATCTGCTGGCGCCTGTGATGACAGGTGATGGCGTTGAGTTTCCGTTTGTATGCTTACTTGTGTCGGGCGGTCATACCATGCTTGTGCGTGCTGATGGCGTTGGACAGTACACGGTGCTGGGTGAGTCGATCGATGATGCTGCCGGTGAGTGCTTTGATAAGGCTGCCAAGATGCTAAACCTGCCTTATCCTGGTGGCCCGAATGTCGCCAAGCTTGCCGAAATGGGTAATCGCCATGCGTACGAACTACCACGCCCGATGCTACATAAGGGCTTGGATTTTTCGTTCAGTGGTATGAAAACAGCGGTACACAATCTCATCAAAGACACGCCCAATGCTGACAGCGACCCTGTGGTGCGGGCTGATATCGCAGCAAGCTTTGAGTATGCGGTGGTTGATACATTGGTCAAAAAATGCGTCAAAGCACTCAAAGAAACTAATCTTAAACGACTGGTCATCGCAGGTGGCGTGTCCGCCAATCGCTCACTTCGACAAAGCCTAGAACATGAACTGAACAAAATCAATGCCGTCGTGCACTATGCGCCACCTGAGCTGTGTACCGACAATGGTGCAATGATCGCCTATGCTGGCTACTGTCGCCTAAAGGCAGGGCAGTCCGATGGCTTGTCAGTGGCGTGCGTCCCACGATGGGATATGCAAAGCCTAAAAATCGCTTAATTGTCATCATTGTTCAATAAATTTACATAATCAGTTCATGACCGCACCTATCACTGTCTTACCATTCACCACAGCTGATTATCCAGAATGGCATAAAGGTCGGCAGCGTTATGGCGTGTGGTATATCCCGATTGATGATGCTGTAGTGGCTGAGTATTGCTGTCAGCTTCGAGGTGAGCTTCACGAATTATTGGCAGATGATTATCGCCGTCAGTGGCATATTACCCTGTTTGTCAATGGCTTTTATGTGGATGACTGCCAGTATGATGATGACTTTGATAATGATATTTTATCCAAGCAAATCAATGCGTTGGAACAATTATCATTATCCAATTTTCATCTGACGACACAGGCTTTAGGCAGTTTTATCAATTGTGTGTATTTGGGCATTGCACCGCATCTTGAGTTGGTACGCATTCGCCAACATCTTAGCAGTCAGCATCAGGAAATCGCACCACTAGCCTATACGCCGCACATCACCTTGGGACTGTATCGACAAGCATTTGATTATGACGGTGTGATAAATCGCTTGATGAGTGTGACAACAAGATCCCTATGCCTACCTGTCAATCGGCTGATTTTTGCGACTTTTGATGCCAATGATTTACAAGGTAAACTGTACAATCAGCATGAAATCACATTAAAATAAAAAGGATGTCGCATGATTTATTTTATCCTAGGTGGAGCAAGGTCGGGCAAATCTCGTCAAGCCGAACAGCTTGCCAAAGATTATGAACAACAAGGCAAACGCATCATCTATGTGGCGACTGCAGGGCGTTTTGATGATGAAATGGTCAAGCGTATCGAGCATCATCAACAGAGCAGACCAACGCATTGGCAAACGATAGAAGAGCAATATGATTTAGCCAAAATTTTTACTCAATATAACGATGAGCAAAGCGTGATTTTGGTGGATTGTTTAACGCTATGGCTGTCAAATTTATTATGCCAAGAAGATGGGCAATTTCAAACCTATAAAAATGAATTTTTAAATGAGCTTCAAACCAGCAACGCCACCGTGATTTTGGTGAGTAATGAAACAGGACTTGGCGTTGTGCCGATGGGTGAGCTGACACGACGATTTGTGGATGAAAGCGGCTTTTTGCACCAAACCATCGCTCAAATGGCACAAAGGGTAGTATTTTGTGTGGCGGGGTTGCCGATGATGTTAAAGGAATAATGGATGTTTATGGTGATGGTCAGAATATTCCTGACAAAATCTTTTATCAACCATGAAATTATAAATAAAATATCATGTGTATGAAATTTTATTGTATAAAAATACTTGTATTTTTCTGTTAGGCACTTTATAATACACTCAAATCAGACAAATGGTCAGATTTTTTTTGGAAGTTGCCAAGAAATATCACAAATATGAAATTATAGATTATGATAATGATACAAAAATAGATGAATGTATCTTTGTCATTCTGGTAGGAGGTAATATGATGTATGCTACGAGACATTTTAATCAACGCCAATCACAGCGTGGCATTGGCAAAGAAATGGTGGAGATTGTAATGGCATTTGGTGAAATTAAGGGTGATAAATTATTCCTAAATAAGAAGTTGTGTCAAAAGCATATCCAGCTTCTTGAGAAGGATTTAAGCCGTACATAATAGCCATTTATCGAAGTAGGAGAGGGGCCATGTGTTCATACACAATCAATGAAAAAATTATCAAAGGCATTGAGTTATCTGCACAAGAGGTGCGACACGCCATCAAAATTTTGCGTAAAATTATGGATAAAGGCGGTGTTGTTGTCATTTGTGAAAATGATGCGATGGTAACTTGCTATAACTATAACAGTTATAGTAAAAAGCTAGCGCACAAATGCCGTAAGCATTGATGTATCAAGAGAAGTTTTAATTTATCACTAGAGGTTTTATGAAAACTTTAGCAACTATTCACTCAATAAAACAGGCTGCAAAAACCACTCAAGATACTGTCATGACAGTGTATCGCAGCTTGGACCAGTTGCGAGGCGTAGGCACTATGGATGAAGTGCTTGCAAAAGTAATTCTACTGGCCAGTCTTCATCAGTCGGGCAAAATTTCGGCCGATCAGCCATCGATTCTGCGGCAAGTTCAAGCGCTCAATGATGCGGCGCTCGATGCGATCTTTGAACGAGATACGATTCTGGTACATACTGATGAGCAGATGGTTAAAGAGGTGATAATGCAGCTGAGTGCAATATCATTTGATACGCAAACGCTGTCTTTTCTATTAACTTTATGCTTATCCGATCGCAGATCGGGGCACGCAGTCTATCAAGATTCCGTGATGCGGCTGTTCAATGCGTTGATGGATGTCAAGAAAGGGCAATCGGTGTATGTTTCATCACCGGCAAGCTTGCCATTATTGCCTTATTTGGCGCAAACTAGCAATGTAACCTATGAGAGTATGCAGCTTGGTGTCATTGATCGCATTGCTCTATATCTGCTGAGTGATCAGGTGCTATGGCGCATGTCCGATTTGGTTGCCGAACCAGTTGTGCCAAAAAAACAAGTGGATTATGCCGTCAGCATCCCGCCATTTGGCGTGCGTTTTATGCACAATGGTGGTGAAACCGGTATTGATGGTAAAGGTTTTATCACTCGTAGCTATGATGTGGCGATGGCGTGGCAAATGTTGCATCTTGCCAAGGAGCAGGCGTGTGTTAGTATTGCAGCGGGCCATTTGAGTTCAACTATCGAACGAGGTTTTCGCAAACATTTGATAGATAACGGGTTCTTAAGAGCTGTGATTTATATGCCACAAGGTGCGGTGTTGAATAGTGGTGCTACCACTGCTTTATTAATTATTGACCCAAAGGGTGGGCATGATCGGGTGCGACTGGTGGAGCTTGAAAAGACTGATTTTGTAACAAAACACGGTCGGGATATTCAAATATTGGATATGGGTTCATTAGTTGAACATATCTGGGATGATGCTGAACATGCAGGTATGGTGAGTGTAGCCAATGAACGCTTGGCAAAAGATGACTATGTGCTCTCGCAAGCCAAATATGTTCTATCACCAACAGGCAAGGCGCTGGGTGAGCTTTTGGAAAATCGCCAAACATTACCGCTGAATAAGCTTGTAAATTTCCAGCGCGGATTGCCAAATGCTTCAAAAGAAGGCAATGCCACGATCTATGAAATAGGCGCAAATGATATTACTGAGACCGTACTGCATTCAGTGTGTCGTACTCGTGAAGTGGATCATCAAGTTGTCGATGATAACTATGATAATTTTGTGCAGCCAAATGATATCGTGTTGATTCACAAAGGTGGCGTGGGCAAGATTTGTTTTATTGGTGATAATGCGCCAAAGGCGGGCGAAGACGGTTGGGTGGCGGGCTTGGCAGCTCTGACGCTTCGACCAAAAAAAGATGCGCTAATCAGTCCAAAGGCACTGTATATGTATCTGCAATCACAAGCAGGACAAGAAGCGCTGTCGCAAATTGTAGTGGGTTCGGCGCTGGGTACGATACCGCTCAAAGAACTGCGTCAGCTACCAGTCATTATCCCAAGTAAGGATGAATTAGCGCAAATCGAGCGTGCGTTCGACCAGATTTGTGATCAAGAACAGGTATTGAGAGAGTTGACCCAAGAAATTTGGACGGCTCGACAGCAATTTTGGGCGCTTATTTAGTTATTACTCAGCTTAACACATGATGAAAGGGCAGGTATTTTGTTGTGTGTTAGGCCGATCAACCAATTTTGTTGAAAAATCGAGAGTGTGGTAAGATAGTGTAAATAGTTCATTTGGCAAATGCGGGTTGCTAATTTTATCATAGCTACGGATTGATTAACATGAAAATGATTGATAACAAAACAACATTGCTTGCGACCGATTTGCAAGAGCAAATCGGTTCAGGTGATTGCATTAAAATTAGCGCCTCATATTTTTCTATTTATGCTTATGATACTCTTAAAGAATCACTAAAAGATATTCAGCAGCTGCAATTTATTTTTACTAAGCCAACCTTTGTTGTGGATCAAGTCACCGAACAAAACAAAAAGGCGGAGCGAGAGTTTTTTATACCAAAGCCAAATGCAGCATCTAATATCTACGGCGCAGAATTTGAAATTCGCCTAAAAAACAAACTCACCCAAAAAGCCATCGCTAAAGAATGTGCCGATTGGATTCGCCAAAAGGCAGTCTTTCAAACTAATACCACGGACAATACTTTTGAGCAAAGTATCATCATTCAAACCGGTCAATCTCAAGAGTCTAAATCTGCTTATTTCCCAATTTATGATTTTGGGCTAGTGGGTCTTGGACTGGAGCGCGGAAAAACCGAGTCTAATACGGTATATCGGATTGATCGTGAAGCGGCCAGTCATCATCTAAACGTCTTTGATCAGATTTGGCATGATAAAAGCAAGACTCGAGATATTACCGATGAGCTGATTGCTCACATTGAAGCCGTCTATAAAGAAAACGCCCCAGAGCGGATCTATTTTTTGATATTGTATCATGTATTTAAGGATTTTTTATCAAATATTAATGAAGATGATCTGCCTAATGACCGCACGGGCTATCAAAACTCCAAGATATGGCAGGCGCTATATCAATTCCAAAAAGATGCAGCGGTGGGTCTGATTAATAAACTTGAGCGATATAACGGCTGTATTTTGGCTGATAGTGTTGGATTGGGCAAAACCTATACGGCGCTTGCTGTCATAAAATATTACGAGCTTCGCAACAAGAGCGTTTTGGTACTTTGTCCCAAAAAGCTTGGAGCAAACTGGACAAACTACAATACCAATGTCATTACCAATCCTTTTAGTCAAGATCGTTTTAATTATGATGTGATTTATCATACAGACCTGTCTCGCAAGCGAGGCGAAACCAATGGCATGGACTTGTCAAAAATTAACTGGGGAAATTATGACTTGGTAGTGATTGATGAGTCACACAATTTTCGCAATCGTGAAAGCTTTAAGGATAAAGACACTCGTTATGACAAGCTAATGAATCAGGTGATTCGCTCAGGGGTCAAGACTAAGGTGCTGATGCTCTCAGCGACACCGGTAAATAACCGCTTTAATGATCTTAAAAATCAGTTGGCCCTGGCTTATGAGGGCGATAGTGAGCTTTTGCAATCCAAGCTAGATGTTCGTCGTGATATCGATACTATTTTTGCACAAGCCCAAAAAAGCTTTAATGAATGGGCGAGACTTGAGCCAAGTGAACGTACGACTCAGGCTATCTTGGGGCGATTGGACTTTGATTTTTTCAAGCTATTGGACAGTGTAACGATCGCTCGTTCTCGTAAGCATATCCAGCGGTTTTATGACACCAAAGACATTGGTTCATTTCCCCAAAGGTTGCCACCGATTTCAGTGCGATCTGCTTTGTCTAATACGAAGTCTATTGCATTGAATGATTTGTACAGTCGTTTGTCTATGATTAAAATGTCGGTCTATGCGCCGGTGAACTATATTTTTCCAAGTCATCTTGATAAATATGAGGCCATGTTTGAATCTGGCGAGGGGCAGGCACGCAATTTTCGCCAAAAAGATCGTGAAAAAAGTTTGCAACGGCTGATGATTATCAACTTGCTAAAGCGACTGGAAAGTTCTGTGCATGCTTTTGGCTTGACTTTGCAGACTTTGGCACAGAAGCTGTCTGATACTCTCTATAAAATTGAGAGATTTTTAAATAATCATGATGACAAAATATTAATGATTGATGTGGGCTTGGGTTATGAAGATGATGAAGATAGCATCAGCATGGGCGGCTTTGATGGTGAAAAAGTAAAGATATTGCTTGAGGACATGGATTTATTGCAGTGGCAACGGGATCTGAGTGAAGACCTGCTGATGATTCAAGAACTCCAAGAGATGGTTCGTGCCATTACGCCCGAAGATGATGCCAAATTACAAAGAATCATTACTCAAATTCATCATAAAATACAAAACCCTATTAATGAAGGCAATAAAAAAGTCATCATCTTTACTGCCTTTGCAGATACGGCAGACTATTTATATGATCAGCTTGCGCCAGTGTTTTTGGAGCAGTACGGTATCCATACCGCCAAAATTACGGGCACGCAGGATATTAGCACCATCAAGACCGCTCAAGGCAGTCGCCATGGTTATGATATGCAGGGATTATTAACTTTATTCGCTCCCAAGGCCAAGCAAAAAGATCGGGTTTTTCCGGAGGAAACCAGGCAAATTGATATTTTGATTGCGACAGATTGTATTTCTGAGGGTCAGAATCTACAAGATTGTGACTATCTGATCAATTACGACATTCACTGGAATCCTGTACGCATCATTCAGCGGTTTGGGCGAATTGATCGCATTGGCTCAACCAATCGCCAAATCCAATTGGTAAACTACTGGCCGGATATTGATCTGGATGACTATATCAGGCTAAAAGAGCGAGTTGAGAATCGTATGGTCATCGTTGATGTTACTAGCACTGGTGATGACAATGTGCTGAGTGCCAAGGCGAATGACATCGCCTATCGCCAAGAACAACTCAAAAAACTACAAACTGAAGTGCTGGATCTGGAAGATGCCAGCACAGGCGTATGTATTACCGATTTGGGGTTGAATGATTTTCGTCAGGATCTGATGGCTTATTTGCAAGCACATCCTGATCTGCCATATCTACCACTGGGTCTGCATGCTGTCGTACCTGAGAATAGCGACATGGGATTACATCGTGGGGTGATTTTTGCACTCAAGGCGCGCCATGCCAAGCCAGATGAGCGTTATGCAGGGCAAAATCATCTTTATCCTTATTATCTAGTCTATATTGGTGAATCGGGTCAGATTCTGCTGGATCACACCACATCCAAGCAGGTCTTGGAGCTTGCACATATCGCCTGCCGAGATCGGCATGAGCCGATGTCGTGTGCTTATGAACCGTTTAATCAAAAGACACACGATGGCAGGGATATGACACAATACTCAACCCTGCTTGATGAAGTGGTGCTGGCAATCCAGAATATCAAACGCCAAAGTGATATTGACAGTCTGTTCGGTGGGGCAACCACGACCGCACTTGAAGACGAGGTGGTGGGGCTTGATGATTTCGAGTTGATTGGCTTTATTGTGGTGCAGGGGGTAGTGTGAGTTTGTATTTATACCCGCCACACAGTTTGGTTGATCGCCATATCAGTAAAAACACGCTATACGCTAAGGGGCAGGCAGCTGCTCATATCGAAAAACTTTTTATTGAGCAAGTGGAGAAAATCACTTGGGCGTATAAGCTGGCACCCACGATACTTCACCTACAAGAAGATGGCGCGGATATCAGGGAGGTGCAGATTTTTGTGATTCATGCTCGTACAGCTAGGGTGGATGAGCGGATTTTGCGATATATTGATGAGATTGTGCCATCACGGATTATCTTTGAGATTCATTATGCTAATACCATCACTGTGTCCGCCTGCTACAAAAGGCGCAATCTAGCTGATGGCTCAAAATCTGTACTCAGTCGCTATTTTTATAGAGAATATAACGCTGATTCACCACGCATGCCCTTGCCAACAGTGCTGAGCATGCAGGCGTTATACCATGACTTAATCAAGAATGTACTGCCAGTTGTGAGTGACTCACAGCTATCGATAGATGAGTGTATCACGCAGGCGGATAACTACACCAAGCTTGTCGCCGAAAGCCAAAAGCTGACTGCCAAACTGCACAAAGAAAAGCAGGCTAATAGAAAAGTTGATATTAATATCAAATTACAGCAACTCAAAAGACAGTTGCAGAATTTTACACTAAGAAGCGTATGACAGATTCTATTGAACAAGTAATTAAACACATTGCTGATAATGATTTATCCATACTTCAAGAGAGTGTGGATATAGAGTGCAAGCTGGCTTCTGGACAAGATGGCAAAGGTGAGCTGCCTGCTGATTTTTGGCAAAGCTATAGTGCATTTGCCAATACAGAGGGTGGTGTGGTTGTTTTGGGTGTCAAAGAAAAAAATGGTGCCTTTACCATCAATGGCATTCAGCAAGTCGCCAAAATCAAAAAGCAGCTGTTTGACCTTGCTGACAATACCAAAAAGGTCAGTCGCAATCTCATCACTGATCGTTCTGTGGTAGAGTGGTGTATAGAAGGCAAGACAATTTTATTAATCAGCATCCCTAAAGCAAGTCGCAAGCAGCAGCCTGTCTATCTTAATGGCAATCCAATGGGCAACAGCTATATCCGTCGCCATGAGGGTGATTATCGCTTGGATGATGATCAGGTCAAGCGGCTACTGGCAGAGCAAACAGACTCTCGAGATGATGAGATTTTGTCTGATTATGGTCTAGAGGATATTGCCATAACATCGCTTAGGGCTTATCGCCAGCGTTATGCTAATCTTAATCCCTATGCAGAACTTAATGAGCTGGAGGATTTGGAATTCTTGCGCAGAATCGGTGCTTATGGTAAAAACCGACAAACAGGCGAGCAGGGCTTAACCAAAGCAGGGCTGCTCATGTTTGGTCAGCATCACAGCATTTGTGAGATTTTTCCGCATTATTTACTGGATTATCAAGAAAAGTCTGAGGATGAATCTGTGCGATGGACCGACCGTGTGGTGTCGGGGGCGGATTGGAGTAGTAATTTGTATGAATTTTATCATCGTGTCATCTCTAAACTGACCCAGTCTCTCAAGACACCCTTTGTGCTACAAGATGGTGTACGGCAAGAAGACACCCCTGTGCATATCGCCATTCGTGAGGCGTTGGCAAATGCCATTATTCATGCTGATTATACTGACAGAGCTTCGATTCGCATTATCAAAAAATCCCACGGGTTTGAATTTCGCAACCCAGGTTTGATGCGCATTCCTATTGAGATCGCTCGCCACGGGGCGGAGACGGACTGTCGCAACCCAAAAATACAGCAGATGTTTCGCTTAATTCATATCAGTGAGCAGGCAGGATCGGGTATTCCAAAAATCTTCACAGGATGGCAGTCTCAGCACTGGACGCCGCCCAAGCTAAAGCAAGAGCGAGAGCCTTATCATCAGACATTGCTTGAGCTACAGATGATTGATCTTTTTCCAGAAAAAATCATGGATAAGCTAAAGAATGCTTATGGCAAGCCATTTGTTGCGTTATCTTATGAAGAGCAGATTATCCTTGCCATTGCCAAAATGCAAAATGAGGTATCACATGGTATGCTCAAAGACATCTTGGACAAGCACCCAGCAGACATCACCAAGATGCTGCAGCAGTTGGTGCTCAATCATTTTTTGATTAAGCATGGCTATGGACGCTGGGCAACTTATGTCCTAAATTCCGGACATAACGAGCCGAGCATAGGACATAACGAGCCGAGCATAGGACATAACGAGCCGAGCATAGGGCATAACGATGAGCATATCATTGACGATTTGGATGATTTAACTGATGATATGTATCAAATACTGGATGAAATCGCCAAACCATCCCAGCTGAAAGATCGTCTCAAGCCCGATGAGATGAAAGCAATCATCATCTCGCTTTGCACCAACGGTTTTTTTACAACCAAAGCGCTCGCCAAGCTGTTGAATCGAGGTGAGGAGTCCTTGCGCAAGCGTTATCTAAGCCCTTTGGTCAAACAAGACATACTGATCTTGGCTTATCCAGAGGCAAAGCAACACAACAAACAAGCCTATCGCACCAACCCAAATCAACCAAACTAAGGACATCCCATGACCGACCTAAAAATGCACACCCCGAACCTAACCGATGCAAACATCGCCAAACTCGCTGAGCTGTTTCCACACTGTATCACCGAAAGTCATGACGGCAAGGGCAATCTTATCCGTGCAGTGGACTTTGATCTACTTCGCCAAGAGCTGTCTGGCGTCGTGGTAGAGGGTGATCAAGAGCGCTATCGCCTAGACTGGGTGGGCAAAAAACAAGCCATGCTCACCGCCAATGCACCAATCACCAAGACGCTACGACCACAGCGTGAGCAGAGTGTGGACTTTGATACTACCCAAAATCTCTTTATTGAAGGGGATAATCTCGATGCACTCAAGCTGCTCCAAGAAAGCTATCTGGATAAGGTCAAAATGATCTATATCGATCCACCGTACAACACGGGCAATGACTTTATTTATAAAGATAACTTTGCAGAGAGTACTCAAACATTCCTAGAGCGCTCAGAGCAGATTGATGAGGAGGGTAACCGCCTAGTCGCCAATACCGAATCCAACGGCCGCTATCACTCAGACTGGCTATCGATGATGTATAGTCGTCTAAAACTGGCTCGCAATCTACTAACGGATGATGGAGTGATTTTTATTAGTATTGATGATAATGAACAAGCCAACCTTAAACGGTTATGTGATGAGATTTTTGGGGCAGGGAATTTTGTTTCAAATGTTGCGGTTTTTTCAAATCCTCGCGGTCGCCAATCTGATAAATATATCGCTGCATCACATGAAAGTTTATTGGTGTACATAAAATCTGAACGGGCAACATTACTTGGTGAGGCATTAACCGAGGAGCAGAAAATGGAATATAATAAAATGGATGAGCGTGGCTTATATAGGGAAATTGGGCTGCGTTTGCGTGGAGGTCGTGCAACAGCTGAAGAGAGTCCAACCTTGCATTTTCCTATTTATTATTCATTGGCTTTAAACAAGATTTCCTTGGTGGCGCAGGATGGCTATATTGAAATTATCCCAAAATTTTCGGATGGGACTCTAGGAACTTGGCGATGGAGTAAGGATAAAATTAAAAATCAAGAGAATGACTTGGTAGTAAGGTTGGTTCAGGGGTCGGATGGAGCAAGGTATGATGTATTTCAAAAAGACTACCTCACAAGTGATAAAAGAAGAAAGCTAAAAAGTTTATGGCTAGATAGGGAGATTAACTATGATAGGTCTAAGGATGATTTCAGATTTATCAATTTATCTGGAGATTATTTTAGCTATGCAAAGCCTGTCAGTCTTTTAAAGAAGATCATTTTATCGACTGCTTTACAGGACGATATCATCCTAGACTTTTTCGCAGGTTCGGCAACCACGGCGCATGCGGTGATGCAGCTTAATGCTGAGGATAGTGGCAATCGTCGCTTTATCATGGTGCAGCTACCCGAAGAGACTGACGCCAAGAGCGAGGCGTATAAGGCAGGCTACCCAACCATCGCCGAGGTCAGTAAGGAGCGTATCCGCCGAGCAGGGGCGAAGATCAAGTCAGAGCTTGTAGATCAGGCGGTGATTGAGCAGCTGGATACGGGGTTTCGTGTGCTGAAGGTGGATGATTCCAATATGCAGGATGTCTATTATCGCCCACAGGAGCTGACACTGGATTTGGTAGAGCGGATGGCAGATCATATTAAGGCAGATCGTGGCGATGAGGATTTGTTATTCCAAGTCATGCTGGATTTGGGGATTGAGCTGTCATTGCCGATTGAGTGCCGACAGATTGATGGGCAGGATGTGTATTTTGTAGCAGGTAATAGTCTTGTGGCGTGTTTTAATAACCTATCCATGGCGATTATTGATGAAGTGGCGACGATGCAGCCGCTATATTTTGTCTCATGTGAGCGCGCGATACAGCAAGATCATGATAAGGCGAATTTTAAAGAACGCTTTGGGCAATTATCACATAAGACGGATGTACGCTTTATCTAAGGGGTGGTTATGAAAATCCATTTTAAAACTTTGGCCTATCAGCTGCAGGCTGTGCAGGCGGTGGCGGATTGTTTTGTTGGGCAAGCTCGCCACAGTGGTATGCGTTATACCGTAGATCCAGGGCGTAAGACTGTGAGAGCAGGCGGTCAGTTTGAGATGTTCAGCCCAGGGGCGCAGGCATATATGGCGAGTCGGCCTGAGGAAATGGGCTTTGGTAATCACGAGATTGATAGCCTTGATCAGGTATTAAGTAATATCCGCCAAGTACAGATTCGCCAAGGTCTAGAGCCATCGACACAGCTAATCACCGCTGATAATGCTCGCAACAAAAATCTCACCGCAAGCCCGCTCAATCTCAATATCGAGATGGAAACAGGGACGGGCAAGACCTATGTGTATCTTCGTACGATATTTGAGCTAAACAAGCGTTATGGCTGGTCAAAGTTTATCATCGTCGTACCCAGTATCGCCATCCGTGAAGGGGTGTATCAGAGCATTCGGATGATGGGTGATCATTTTATGAGTGAATTTGGCAAAAAAGCCAAGTCGTTCATCTACTCATCCAAGAGCCTGCATGATTTGGAGAGCTTTAGTAGTGATGGCGGGATTAATATCATGGTCATCAATGTGCAGGCGTTCAATGTCAATGCCAGAGGCAAAGACCAACGCCGCCGTATCTATGAAGAGCTAGATGAGTTTGGCTCTCGTCGTCCGATTGATGTGATTAGTCGTAACCGCCCAATTCTTGTTCTAGATGAGCCACAAAAGATGGCAGCAGATAAGACGCTGGAGTCATTGGCAAAATTCAAGCCGCTGTTTATTTTGCGCTATTCAGCAACGCATAGGCGCGACTATAATCTGGTGCATCGCCTGGATGCGCTAGATGCCTACAACCAAAAACTGGTCAAAAAAATCCATGTCAAAGGCATCCAAATCAATGGGCTAACTGGCTCGGATCAATATCTGTATCTACAAGATATCAAGATCTCAAAATCCGCTCCAGAGGCGCTGATTGAGCTAGAGGTGAAGCAGTCATCGGGGTTTCGTCGTGCCATTCGCCGTGTCAAAAAAGGCGATGATTTGTACACTATCTCCAATGAGGCGGCGCAGTATAAGGATCGGTATATCATCAGCGAGATCGATGCGCGCACACGCACGGTGGCGTTTGCCAATGGTAAGTGTATCAAGGTGGGTGAGGCAGTGGGTGATGTCAATGAAACAGCCCTTCGCACCATTCAGATTCGTGAGACGATCCGTGCTCATCTGGACAAAGAGCGTCAGCTGTATATGCAAGGCATCAAGGTCTTGAGTTTATTTTTTATTGATGAAGTTGCCAAATATCGTCAATACAACGAGGCAGGTCAGGCGGTGGCAGGCGAGTATGCTCAGATTTTTGCCGAGCAATATCAGGCAGTGGTGCGTGACTATCTGGATTTAAATCTTGAGAATGACCCGTATCAGGCTTATCTAAAATCCATTGAGGTAGATAAGACGCATCAAGGGTATTTTTCGGTGGACAAAAGGACCAACCGCTTGATTGATCCAAGAGTGGAGGCACGATCTGAGGAGAAGTTATCAAACGATAGTGATGCTTATGATTTGATTTTAAAGGATAAGGAGCGGCTGCTGTCATTGGCGGAGCCGGTGCGATTTATCTTTTCGCATTCGGCATTGCGTGAGGGTTGGGATAATCCCAATGTATTTACCATTTGTACGCTCAAGCATTCAGACAATGTCATCTCACGCCGTCAGGAGGTGGGGCGAGGCTTGCGACTGGCTGTCAATCAGTCAGGCGAGCGTATGGATGCCAATTATTTTGGTGCGGTTGGTGAGGTGCATAAGCTCAATCAGCTGACAGTCATCACCAATGAGAGCTATACGGATTTTGTCAAGGCGCTACAAGGTGAAATCAGGCTAAGCTTGAGCAGTCGCCCAACCCAAGCCACGCCAGAGTATTTTAAAGCCAAACAGCTTATACTTGACGATGGCAAGACGGTGATGATCAGCGAGACGATGGCCAAGCAGATTCATAAATATCTGACTAAGCATGACTATATTGATGATAACGACCATCTGACCGAGGCTTATCATATGGCAAGACAGGCAGGCGAGGTGGCGTCTTTGCCTGAGGAATTGCAAGATTATGGTGAAGCGGTATTTGTGGTGATTGATGGTGTGATGAATGCACATGCGCTGAGTGATATGATTGAAGATGCCAATCAAAAAGTGGATAATCCAATCCAAAAACAAAATCTGGCACGCAAAGAATTTCAGCAGCTGTGGCAATCCATCAATCGCAAGGCTACTTATCAGATCCATATTAATAGTACGACACTGCAAAAGCACGTCAAAGAAGCGATTTTGGAGATATTACGCACCAAAAACAATCGCTTTGTGGAGACGCTCAGCTACACCATTGCCGAGGCTAGTCAAAAAGATGAGGTGAGCTATGAGGTGATGCAATCAGGTCAAATGTTTAATAATACCCAAACTTCTCGAGAGAAAGGTACGGGTATTCACAGCTATTCGCAGGTCAAATATGATTTGATTGATGAAATCGCCAAACAAACTGATTTGACTCGCAAGACTGTGGTGGCTATCCTAAAGGATAATGCGGTTATTTTTTCACAATATCGCCAAAATCCAGAGGCTTTTATTCGTGAGATGGTACGGGTTATCAATCAGGTGCGAGCAAATTTGGTGATCCAAAATCTTAACTATGACTTGTTGGATTGTTGCTTTGATAGTAATGAAATTTTTATGGATAATCAGATTATCGGACAGCCTAACGAAGTATTGGATAAGCATATTTGGCAGTATGTAACGACTGATTCAGCCGTGGAGAGACGGTTTGCCAAGGCGCTAGATGGCGCTTCAGAGGTGGTGGTATATGCCAAACTACCAGACAAGTTTTATATTCCAACACCGTTTGGGAATTATAATCCTGATTGGGCGATTGTCTTTGAAAAACGGCAAGTACGCAATATTTACTTTATTGCCGAAACCAAAGGTTCTGTGGATGAAAATCAGTTGCGCACCAATGAACAAAATAAGATTGGTAGTGCTAGAAAATATTTTGAAGTACTTAATCGCAGCCTGGGTCAGGAGGGTCAGTTCGCCGTCAAGTATGATGTGGTGAGCGACTTTGAGCAGCTAAGAGATATTGTTGCGATGTAGTGCTATATCACCAAAAAGGAGCATTTTATGTGGTATTTAAATCCTATTAAACCAATCAATCAAACCGCACGCAAGGGGGCTGGGGACCGCCAAAACCAATTAACCAAGCCAACAGGCGCATTAGGGCAAATGGAAGAGGTGGTGATTGAATTGGCAGGTATGCAAGGTAAGGTGTGTCCAACCGCAAAACAGCTTTATATTTGTACCTTTGCAGGCGACCATGGCATCGCTAATGCTGGGGTGTCTGCCTATCCACAGGCGGTAACTCGGCAAATGCTTTATAATTTCGCGACAGGTGGTGCGTGTATTAGCGTGATGGCACGTCATTATGGTGCGATAAGCCAAGTGATTGATTGTGGTTCAGTAGGTGAGCCTTATGCAGTGGATGGTGTGGAACAATTTCACATTGCCCCACAAACCCAAAACTTTTTAGATGGGCCTGCCATGACTGCCGAGCAATGCCAAAAAGCCCTAGAAATTGGTAAATACAGCGTTGAAAAAGCGGTAGAACAGGGCGCGGATATTTATATTGCAGGGGAAATGGGCATTGGCAATACCACAGCAAGTTCGGCTTTAGCAGGATTATTATTAGATGAAAATGCAGAGAGTCTAACGGGCTTAGGTACAGGCGTGGATGAAAAAACCTTTGTTCATAAAACCAAAATTATTGATCAAGCCATTGATAAATATAAAGAAACTTGTAAAGATAATCCACTGTTAGCATTACAAAGCGTTGCGGGGTTTGAGATGGTAGCAATGGTTGGTGCTTATCTGCGAGCGGCTCAATTAGGCTTGCCTGTGATTATTGGTGGATTTATTTCCGCTGTGTGTGCCTTATGTGCAGTACGCATCAATCCTGATGTTCGCCGATATATGTTATTTTCACATACATCTGCTGAATATGGCAATCAAAAAGTATTAGATGCGTTAAATGCAAAACCACTGCTGGATCTAGGTCTTAGACTCGGTGAAGGGACAGGAGCGACAACTGCATTTGGCATTATTCAATTGGCGTGTGTGGTACACGCGCAAATGGCGACCTTTGGGGAAGCTGGTGTGAGTGATAAAGATGGCTGATGAGCAACAAGGTCTTGTGCTGTCGTTTTTACGCCACGGCGAAACCGAACTGTTAACGCAAGGTTTGGTTTTGCGTGGTCGGCTTGATGATCCATTGACGGTGCAGGGTGAGCAGCAAATGCACACTGCCATCAATACGGCACTGCCTAAGCAAAGTTGGCAGGCCATCATCTCATCGCCATTATCTCGCTGTGCCAAGATTGCCAAGCAAAAATCAGCACAATATGGCCTGCCTATCGTGCTGATGGATGAGCTTGGTGAGATGGATTTTGGGGATTGGGAAGGGAGATTTACCGCAGAATTATTTGAACAATACCCTGATGACATGGCGCTGTGGTGGCAAAGCCCAACGAAGTTTACACCGCCTAATGGCGAAAGCATGGCTGATTTTGCCAAACGAATTGATACTGCATTAATCAAAATCAAGCAATTTGCCCAAGCAAATCACTATGATAAACTGTGCATCATTTCGCATGGTGGGGTGATTAAATATCTATATTGTAAAGCGCAAGATTTATCGCTTGATGAGATTTTAAAACAACCTGCCGAATTGGGTGAATTTCATACATTTATCCTGCAAAATAATCGCTTGTTATTACCATGATTTATCATAAAATCATCATACCTTTTTTAATCGCCGTGCAGTTTATGACCACGATTCCGATTAAATTACCCTGTTTGCCAAGCCGTGAACAAAACGCCTTATCCATGCTATTTTACCCTGTCATCGGTTTGATGATTGGCGGTGTATTGTGGCTTGTGGCAAGCTATGTTCAGCTGCCGATTATGCTGTTATCTTGTGCCGTCATGGTGGTGTGGGTGTGGCTGACAGGCGGATTGCACTTGGATGGCTTGGCAGATACTGCCGATGCATGGGTCGGTGGTTTTAGCGATAGACAGCGTACATTGACGATCATGAAAGACCCAAATACAGGGGCGATGGGCGTGATCGCCATCGTGCTGTGTCTGGCGCTCAAATGGGCGGCGGTGTACTGTCTGCTTGAGCTGGATGCTGTGTTGGCGTTGTTGTTCGTACCGATGCTTGGCAGGATGTCGGCTTTGGCACTGTTTGCGACGACGCCTTATGTTCGGCAGAATGGCTTGGGTTCGGCGTTGCAAGATGTGCCAAAATGCTTACTGTGGCTTGTCATGCTAAGCTTTGGAGCAGCTGTATTTGCATTGTCTTGGCAGATGGCTGTGGTGATGATTGGTGTGTGGGCAGTGATGCTTGCGTGGCTACGATGGCGATTTGTTGGGCGAATTGGCGGTATCACCGGCGATACAGTGGGGGCAAGCATCGAGATGGTGGAGGTGGTGATGCTGGTGGCTGTGGTGGCGATGTGTAGTCATTGAGTGGTGATTTAAAGTATGTTATGATAAAACTACTTTTGACTACCCATGACTACCAAAGATAGGGAGTGACTATGGCAACTACTGTGCCAATTTCTCTAAAAATACATCCTGATATCAAACAGCGTCTGCAAGTGATTGCCAAAACTCAAAAACGCTCAGTGCATGGAATTTTGTGTGAGTTGGTTGAGAATTTTGTCAAAGAGCAACAGATGCAAGATGAGCATCAGGCATGGATTGAAGAGCAGGTTATGGCGGTGTATCAGCGTGTGCAACACGAAGGATGGCAAGGTACGCCATCGACACAAGTTCATGCCGATATAAGAGCCAAGATGAGACAATATGCAGGCGAGTGATATGAATGATTATCACATCGAATACAGTCCAGAGTCGCAGCTGAATTTGGAGAAAATTGCTCAATATTATGTGGATGTGCTTGGTTATGAACAAGCGATGAATCTGATGGAGAGGATCTTTGTGGCGATTGATTCTCTGTCGTTTATGCCGATGCGTTGCCCAAAAGTGCATTGGCATAGCCACATTCATAAATTGGTGGTGCCAAGCCTACCGTATGTGGCGTATTTTACCATTTCCCAAAATCCCATCAACAGAGTTGAGATTTTGCAAATTATGCATGGCTCAAAGTCTGACGCCAAGTTAATCGAACACTATCAAGGCTTCACGGCTTTTTAATCCCATCTAACAATCCCAAAAATCCCTTCATAAAATCCAACTGCCGATCATCAGTGCGAAACGCTGCATATAGCTGACAATACACGCCGCTGCCCAGTGGGCGAGATACCACCCAGCCTTTACGCTCATATTCTGCCACGACCCAATCAGGCAGGGCCGCCACGCCACGCTCAGATGCCACCAGTTGAATCAGCATGGCGGTCAGTTCTGTGGTGCGAATATGTGCAGGTGTGATGCCGGCAGGGGCGAGAAATTTGGCAATGACATCAAGGCGACTTTCTTCGACAGGATAGGCAATCAAAGTCTGATTGCTGAGCATCTCAGCACTGATGGTATCTAGACCTGCCAAGCGATGTGCAGGCGAGAGTACCAGACGGCTTTCATAAGTAAATAGCGGCTGATAGCTGATACCTTCCATCGGCAAGTCACTGGCGGTGATCAATAGATCAATCTCATTATCAATCAGCATCTGATGTGGCTCAGGTTCAAAGCCTGTGGCAAAATCCAATTCCACGTCGCTGTACTGCTTGCGATACACATTCAAAATCGGCATCAGCCAGTCAAAGCAGCTGTGGCACTCACTGGCCAGTCTCAGCCGTCCTGCCTGACCGTGAGCCAGTCTGCGGATGTCGGATTTGGTGCGTGCGACTTGCGGCAGAATATTATCCGCCAGCTGCAGCATCAAAAGTCCTGCAGGCGTGAAACTGATAGGGCGAGTGCGACGATTCACCAGTGTGATGTCATAGAAGCTTTCAAGCTCTTTAAGCTGATGACTGATGGCAGATGCGGTGAGATTCATCTCTTCGGCAGTGGTGGCAAGCGAGCCGTGACGCTTGAGCGTGCTGAGCATTTGTAGATGTCGGATTTCGAGCATGGTCATTGATCTGCTGAAAATTTGTACAATTATAGCATAAGCATGCATAAAGTGAATATTTTTTCATGCCTATCAGCCTAAAGTGAGTTTTATTCAGCTTTGGATGGCTTACTAAGATATCATTGCAAAATCGCTTAAATTATGATGAAATTTGGCTGATTGCCATGATGATTGACGATGATAAGGGTAGAAAAATGAAACAGTGGTTATTGTGCGTAAGTTTGGGACTGTCGATGTCTGCGATGGCGATGACAAATGACAGTCAGCAATGCGAGTTCTTGGTAGAAGGAGGTAATCCAATTGCCAATACACATTTGGGCTTTGCCGATGGCGTAGTTTCTCTTGAAGGCTGCGAAGAAGGATTGTTTGTCTTTTCTGATACCACATCACCACAAAGGCAAGTCGGCTTTGTGGATAAATTTGGTAATCAGGTGATTGAGCCAAGCCCTGATATTGCCTTTGCTCGTCCCTTTAAAGATGGCGTGTCTATTGTAACATCACAAGATACAAAATATGGCTTGATCAATCCCAAAGGAGAATGGATACTCAAGCCTACTTACGATGGTATTTATGATTTTAAAAATGGTGTAGCAATCGCAATCAATAAAAAAGGTGATACTTTTGACCATGCGTTGATTGATACCACTGGGCGTGAAGTTATTGCCATGCAGTCGGCGAATATTTATGAATTTGGCAATGCACCGATTGAAAAATATATCATGATAAAGTATGACGAAAATGATAATTTATATTCGGCATTATATAATAAAGATGGCACGGTGCTGATCGCTATGGATAGGCAAACCATTTCTTATGATGAACAAACAGGCGAAATAACCGTTTGCCATTGGCAGCAAGACTGCCATTAAAACAATGACAAATTTGTCCAAATCAAATTTGATAATAAAAAATTACTTACAATCGAGCGGTTTTCTGCTAGGATAGGCACTATTTTTGGTGGTTTATCTACGCTTGATTGATATTGGTTGGCAGTTATGGATATTATTTTGCAAATGATTGATTTTATTTTAAATATTGATCAACATTTGGCAGTGTTTTTGCACGATTATGGGATGTGGATTTATGGCATCTTATTTCTGATTATCTTTGTGGAGACGGGGTTTGTGGTGATGCCGTTTTTGCCAGGGGACAGCTTGTTGTTCGCGGCAGGGGCGTTGGCGGCATTTACAGGTGCGCTCAATCCGGCTTTTTTGATCGTGCTTTTGTTTGTGGCGGCGGTGCTTGGTGATACGCTCAACTACCATATCGGTAAGTACATCGGGCCAAAAGTCTTTGACATTGACTCAAAATGGATCAACAAACAGCACCTGATCAATACCCAAAAATTCTTTGCCAAGCATGGCGGCAAGACGATCATCTTTGCGCGCTTTATCCCGTTTGCACGGACTTTTGCGCCGTTCGTGGCAGGCGCAGGCAGTATGGATTACAAGTATTTTTTAAGCTACAATGTCATCGGTGGCTTTTTGTGGATCGCCTCATTTGTGCTGCTCGGTTACTTTTTTGGCAATCAACCAGTCATCAAAGACAACTTCACCTATGTGATCTTTGGCATCATTGGCTTTAGCGTGCTGCCTGTGATTTTCTCATTCATCAAACAAAAACTCAAAAAAACCGCCTAAGCCATCAGCATCGCCAAGCCATTGAAAGTCATCGCTTGGTCATTAGCCAAAAAAAGCTGCACCAAAGTGCAGCTTTTACGCCTAAAGATCAAAAGATCAATGGCGTATGGCAGGCAGGCTGTCACGGCCATCGATGCGCACCACTTGACCTTGATTGTTAAAGTAAATGCTTAGGTACTGTGAGGCATTTTTGATGTCTGCTTTGTCTTTGCGCTTGCCATCGGTACCTGCGGTATAATCATAGATATAATCCCAGCGATTCGGTGCCAGTGTGTCTTTGAGTGCAGGCGAACCCAAAATATACAGCACCTGATTGGCACTCATGCCGACTTGCACTTGGGCAGCCTGTGCGGCGGTCAGTGGCGTGCCTTGAGGCAGATCGATGGTATAGACACGAAATGCGCTGCAGCCGCTTAAAGTCAGCACAGCAGCCATGCCCAAAGTCAGCAGGGATAAAGTTGGCTTTTTCATTGTATTTCCAATTTTTTGTTTCAATTTAAGGGCTGATGATCTGATGGATGCCACCATATTAAACAAAGGTCGGCGATTATGCAAGCATCTTTTGGTTTTTGGTGGGATTTTTCGGCCATCATTGCCGCCAAAGCATTGTGATTATCATCGATGGCTGATTTGTGTGGTGGTTGTGTGATTATCAGGTGCAAGATGTCGGATTTTATGGTAAATTATCCTGCATGGATCATCATTGATGAATGTGCGCTCGTTGCGCGTTTTTAGACTTTAATGAATTTGGTTATTTAGTTGATTTTGGGGTTGTGATATGGCATTTACCAACAAAGATTTGCGCAAGGCGGGATTGAAAGTGACGCTGCCGCGCATCAAGATTTTGGAGCTTTTGGAAAGCGCCGAGAATCATCACATGAGCGCGGAGGATGTGTACCGTGCCTTGGCGGATCAGGGCGAAGATGTGGGCTTGGCGACGGTGTATCGCGTGCTGACACAGTTTGAGCAGGCAGGCATCGTTGAGCGTCATAATTTTGAGAATAACCTATCGGTGTTTGAGATCGTCCAAGATGAGCATCATGACCATCTGGTGTGCGATGTGTGCGGTAAGATCGTCGAGTTTCACAATGCCTTGATCGAAGAAGAGCAGTTTAAGGTCGCAGAAGCGCATAATTTTAAGCTGTCGGGGCATTCTCTGGTGCTGTATGGTGTCTGTGACAGCCCAGATTGCCAAAAGTCATTGGGCGAGTAATTCAAGCCATCCCAAAAATTGATGGCATGCATCATCTGATCAGTAGTCACCTTTGTCTCCAAACCCAGCGTTTTGCTGGGTTTTTTGTGGCTAAAAGCGCAGATGATCGGCGTGCGCATTGGCCGTTTGGCTTGTGATCTTGGCTTGATGGATCAGCTTGCTTAGATGTTGATCCAGACTGATCATGCCTTGGCTTGCGCCCATTTGGATGATCGAGGGCAGCTGTGAGAGTTTGTTTTCGCGGATTAAATTGGCCACAGCTGGCGTGTTTTTTAGGATCTCAAAAGCAGCAACGCGCCCGCCACCGACAGCAGGCAGCAGCCTTTGGGCGATGACGGCGGCGAGCGAATCGGCAAGTAAGGTGCGGATCAGCTGTTTTTCGTGACCATCAAAGACATCGACGATGCGATCGATGCTTTTGGCCGCGCTGACGGTGTGCAGCGTCGCTAACACCAGATGGCCTGTCTCGGCAGCGGTGAGTGCGAGGCGTATGGTCTCAAGATCGCGCAGCTCGCCCACCAAAATCACATCAGGATCTTCACGCAGTGCTGAGCGTAGCGCTTGGCCAAAACCCATCGTCGAGCTGCCGACTTGACGCTGATTGATGAGTGACAGCTGACAGCGATGCTCAAACTCGATGGGATCTTCGATGGTTAAAATGTGTGATTTTTGGCTTTGATTGATGTGATCGATGAGGCTGGCAAGCGTTGTTGATTTGCCCGATCCTGTCGCGCCTGTCACCAGCACCAAGCCAGATCTAAGTTTGGTGATCTCGATCAGGCTTTGGCGCACAAACTCATCATCGATGAGTGTGGTTAACCTTGGCACCTGATCGGCGATGAGGCGAAACACCGCAGCCGCTCCTTGCGCTTGAAAAAACGCATTTACCCGAAAGCGACCACTGCTCTTCGTACTGATGACAAAATCATGCTCAAGTTTATTCTGCCACTGCTCAAAATCCACCTTTGACATGATCGATGAGAGCATCGCGCGGATCTGTGCATCTGTCATCACTGGCATATCCAGTACTGACAGCTCGCCATCGATACGCAGCATCACAGGCTTTTGGGCTGAGAGATGTAGATCAGAGGCGCCTTTGGCATGGGCAAAAGCCAATAGATCACCTAAAGTTGGGGTATTCATAGGCAATGTTCCTTATGATTGATCTTGTTATTTGTTAGGTTATTAAAGCAAAACCCGTCTGATTTCACAAGTGCCATCACAAATTATGCTACAATGTTGATGGATGTGCGTCATCATAGACGATGACGAGTTGACACATGGTTTTATTTAATCAATCAAGCCAAGCAAAATTTCGAGGTGTGTATGCATTGGGATAAATCTAAGCTGCTAATCAATTATCAACAAGTCCTACAAGCATTAGATGCCGCCAATCAAGCAGCCAATCGCCAATCACCTGCCGGCCTTTTGGCGGTATCAAAAACCAAACCTGCGACGATGATCCGAGCGCTGTACGAGGCAGGTCAGCAGGATTTTGGTGAAAATTACCTGCAAGAAGCATTGGATAAGATCGATGAGCTCAAAGATCTGCCGATCACTTGGCATTATATCGGCAGCATTCAGCGCAACAAGACCCGAGACATCGCCAAATATTTTGATTGGGTGCATACCATCGAGCGCGAGGTCATCGCCAAGCGCCTTAATGAGCAGCGAGCAGGGCTTGCGCCTTTAAATGTGCTGATTCAGGTGAATATCGATGATGAAGACAGTAAATCTGGCTGCTTGCCTGATGAGCTGCCATCACTGATCAGCTCGATGATGGGCTATGAAAATCTGTGCTTGCGTGGGCTGATGGTGATTCCTGATAAGGCAGGTGGTGATGCCTTTGTGCGCACCAAAGCGTTGTTTGATGAGATGGCTGAGCGGTTCAAGCTGCCACAGTGGGACAGTCTTAGCATGGGCATGAGTGGGGATATGGCGGAGGCTGTGGCAAATGGCTCAACCATGGTGCGTGTGGGAACGGCGATTTTTGGGGCGCGAGAGTACGCATAACGACTGCATCAAGATGATTTGATGGCATATAAATTTTAATAGATATATTCTAAATATATGTTTATAATAGCAAGCTGAGTCAAGTCATCTTTTGAGCCAGTGAGAGTGCCGATGCTAATCAATATCGCCAAACCCCAAAAATCCCCACATCCAGTGCTGAATCTGGGTTTTCGGCTATTTTTCTTGGGGGCGGCGCTCTTTGCCGTCATCACGATGGGGGTGTGGCATCTGTTGCTCACTGGAGGAGTGCAGTTTTTGGCGGCACTAAACCCCATCTTTTGGCATGGGCATGAGATGCTGTTTGGCTATGGCTGCGCGGTGATCGCTGGATTTTTATTGACTGCGGTCAAGGCGTGGACAGGCGTGCCAATGCCTGTGGGCTGGCGATTGTTGGGTATTTTTATGCCTTGGTTGATCGCTCGAGTGCTGTGGTTTGGAGCTGGTGTCATGGGCGCCGATACGGGGCTGGTGGCGGCTTGGCTTTTTGATGTGCAGTTTTGGGCAGTGACGACTTTTGTGGTGACGCGTGCGGTGTGGCTGGCTCGCCAAAAGCGCCAATCAGGCATCATCGCTAAGCTTATGCTGCTTTTGGTGTGTCAGCTTGGCTTTGGCGTTGGTATGATAAGCCATCATCAGGCGTGGATGAGTGTGTCGCTGTATATCGCTTTATTTGTGATTGTCGGCGTGGTGTTGACGATTGGGCGGCGTGTGTTACCGTTTTTTATCGAAAAAGGCGTGATGGTTGATCGTGATGGCAAGCCAACAGGCGAGCAGCTGTCACTGCCCAATGCCGTGTGGCGAGATCGGCTAAGTCTCATCAGTTTTGTCGGTGTGGCGATCGGTGTGATGCTGCCGCAACCTCTGCTTTTGGCGGTGAGTGCGCTCGTGTGCGCAGGGGTCAATGCGTGGCGGCTGATTGGCTGGCATCATCGAGGCATTTGGCAAAAGCCGCTCTTATGGTCGCTGTATTTATCATTTTGGGGTTTGGTGGTGTCACTGATGCTCTTGGCGTGGCTGCCGTGGACAACATACAGCCTAAGTCTGGGCGTGCATGCACTGGCGCTGACTGCCATCGGGATGACGACGGTGGCGATGATGGCTCGGGTGAGTCTTGGACATACGGGGCGCAACATCCATGCACCGCCAAGGCTGACGACGCTGATGTTTGGGCTGATGATCCTATGTGTGCTGGCGCGTGTGTGTTTTCCGATGCTGATGGATGATTATCTACAAGTACTTGGCTACTCGCAGCTACTGTGGATGATGAGCTTTGTGTTATTTGTGATAGGCTTTGGGCGGATGCTGATGCAGCCGAGAGTCGATGGGCTGATGGGGTAGGATGAGTTGCAGAATGATTCGAATCTGTGTAATATTATGAAAAATAGATCTTTTGAATTTTAATAATTGACCTGAGTATTTATGAAACGATTATTATTAAGCACGTCTTTATTGATGGCGGTGCAAACTGCCAATGCAGCTGATTGGTCACCAATCATTGATGGCTGGTTTGGTAAGGGTTTTTGTTTCGAAGGATCAACTCAAGCTGAAAAAGCCATTATCGCCAGTGCGTCCGTAGATCGGACAGTGTCAGGATTCAAAAAAAGTGCAGCAAAAGGGCGTTATCCACAGGTGCCTTTGCCATATCGACTCGATATGCTGCCTGCTTACACGCAGCTGTTACCAGAGAACTGGGAATCAATAGGCTATGAATTAAGCAGCGACGAAAAAATCATCATTCCACTAAAAAATGCAACCTATCTGAACATCCCCATCAAAAGTTACGCTTTTGCTGATAGGAATGGTTTTACTTGGTATTCTGAATTTAATTTTGGACACTTGTCAAATGATCAAATCAAAAAATTAACCAGAACGCTGAATAAAAAACAGGATGATTGGGATACCACAACGCTTGATTGGAACTCAGATGGGGAGTTTTTGCTGTATTGCCATATTGTAAATGTCGGCTAAATGAGCTGCCAAGATAGACTCTAAATCATTAAGATCCGATGTCTTAAGTAAATTATCATCAGTCTATAAAGCCCGCCCAATATGGCATTGAGCGGGCTTTGGGGCTTGCTGATCAGCCTTTGATCGACCAGCCATTCACCAGTGGATAGCGGCGTTCGCGGCCAAAGGATTTTTTGGTGATCTTGGTGCCGATGGCGCCCTGACGACGCTTATACTCGGCGCGATCGACCATGCCCAGTACTTTCTCGACCGTCTCAGGGTCAAAACCTGCCGCGCAGATCGCCTTATAGCCCAGATCCTCATCGATGTACATGCGCAGGATATTATCCAAAGCCTCGTAATCGCCTAGGCTGTCTTGATCCTTTTGGTCAGGGCGTAGCTCAGCTGATGGCGCGCGCGTGATGACACGCTCAGGGATGACAGGATTGTCCTCTAAGCGGTTGCGGTAATTGGCTAGGCGATAGACATCGGTTTTATAGACATCTTTTAGCACATCAAAGCCACCCACCATATCGCCGTACAAGGTGGCATAGCCGACGGCATTTTCAGATTTGTTGCCGGTTGAGATGACCATGTGGCCAAATTTATTGGACAGCGCCATCAAGATGGTGCCGCGCGCACGGGCTTGTAGGTTCTCTTCGGTGGTGTCAGGTTCGCTGTTGGCAAACAATGGCGCCAATGCCGAGCGCAGGCCTGCCACTGCATCGAAAATCGGGCAAACGGTATAAGACACATTCAGGCGGGCTGCTTGAGCCTCGGCATCCTCAAGGCTAATCTTAGAGGTGTATTCATAAGGCATCATCACTGCATAGACGCGATCTGAGCCCAGAGCATCGACGGCAATGCACAGTGTCAGTGCACTGTCGATGCCGCCAGACAAGCCGACGATCACACCCTTAAAGCCTGAGCGATTGACATAGTCTCTAAGCCCCACCACCAGCGCTTGATACATTTCTGATTCTTCGGACAATACCAAAGGTGCTTTGGTTTGGGTGTCAAAGGATTTGCTTTGGATGTCAAACTGCGCGATCATCAGCTGATTTAAAAAGCGGGAGCCTTCGTGTGCCACGCTGCCATCGGCTTGCATCACCAATGAGCCGCCATCAAAGACGATGTCATCTTGGGCGCCGACGGTATTGACATATATGATCGGCAGTGCATGCGTGGCGGATTGTTTGGCCAAAAGTGCCTTGCGCGCGGCTTGCTTGCCGATCTCAAACGGTGAGGCGTTGATGACCACCACCAGATCAGCGCCTTCATCTTTTAGTGCTTTGATGGGCGCGTCGTGCCAAATGTCTTCACAAATCAAAAGGCCGATGGTTGCACCTTTATAATCGAACAACACCTGATTGCGACCTTTTTGGAAATAGCGACGCTCATCGAAGATGCCATAATTTGGCAAAACCTGCTTATGATAAAAGCCTTTTTGGCTGCCGCCTTGGAGGATGGCTGCTGAGTTAAAAGTGCCGTGATGGTCGATGTGTGGATAACCCAAGATGATGACGATGCCCTCAATCTCAGCAAGCTTCGCCATCGCAGTGCGTACGCGCTCGCCCAAGGTGGGGCGCAACAGCAGATCTTCAGGCGGATAACCGACCAAAGCAAGTTCTGGAAAAATCACAATATCAGCACCGCGATTTTTGGCATCGATGGCAAGTGCATGCATTTTTTTGACATTGCCTGCAATATCACCCACCCAAAAATTGGTTTGAATCATCGCAAAAGTGATCTTATTTGCGATGCCATTGACGGTGTGAAAACTGGTTTCGGCGCCTGTGGCGTCAGTTTTGGTTTTTGGCATTGTTGTATCCTTTTAAGTAGAACACCGCTGCATCATGCTCGGTGTTTTATAATCATTTGGCAGTGACATCTTGTCGTCGCGCAGCATAAAAAAATTGTTTGGCAAAAGCTGCCAAAAGCACGGTTTGATAAATCAGACAAACCCGATATTAGTATAGCATAAAGTGCTTGATTTTGTGGTATAGTAATGCTGAGTTTGTAAGAATTTGTTCAGTCTAAGGGCTTGTTATGTTTGCTTTTATTTTAAATATCTTAATCATCGCTGTGGTGATGTGGTTGTTTTTTAAATTCATGTACCCAAAGCCGCCCAAAGCCTTTTATCCAAAGCCAGAGGATGATACCACCATGCGCCGCTGCCATCACTGTGGTCACGAGCTTGCCACCTATCGCGGTTTGTTGTTCCACGAAAATCAAAGCAATGAGAGATTTTTTTGTAATGATGAGCATCTGGCAAGCTACGCATCGGCGCATCCTGAAGAGGCCTTGCCAGTCGATGATGAGCAAAAGCGATCGTAATATTTGGCTAACTTTCATCCATCAAAAAAAGCAGGCCATCAACCTGCTTTTATGTCCAAAGCGGATCTGATCAAGCTTAGCTTAAGCAGCAGCAAGCCATCACAGCATAGAGCGTGCTTGGTTATTGATCTTATCGATCATGGCAGCGATCTGTTTCTTTTCTGACTCATGGGCTTCATTATGTCTGCTCAATGCCTGCACTTGGTCGTACAAATCTAAGCAAACCAACACCAAAAACTCTTCATTGCTTGGTGTCTTGTGCTTGATGTCACGGCGCAGATCACGGATTTTTTGGTTGATGAATTCAGCGCCTTGCTCTAGGTTTTTGATTTCATCGACAGGGCAGACGATGCGATGCGGCGTACCTGCGATGCTGATATCGATGGGACGAAATTCTTCTTTGGCGATGATCGCAGATGCTTGCACGGTTTGATCTTGGGTGGTTTCTTGGCTCATGGGATTTCCTTGATAATCTGAATGAATAAAACGCGATGCGCTGAGTTAGGCGCAAAAGACGATGGCATCAATTTGGGCGATCGATCTTTGACAGCCAGTCGCGGATCACTTCAGCGCGTGAAATGGCCAAGGCATTTTTGTCTTTTAGGTCCTGATTTTGGGAAATGAGCGTTTGGTTTTGTTGGTATAGATCCTCAACTTGCTGCTCTAGCGCGACTTGGGTCTGCTGCATGCTGTCGATGCGATCGTGGTAAGTCTCAATGTCTAGTAGCGCTTGATTTAGCTTGGTTTGCAGGGCATTGATTTGTTTTGGGCTGTCGTCATTGGCGACGCGCTGCTTGAGGTTGGCAAGTTCGGTGGCCGTCACCGCGTACTGTTTTTTCATGGCGATGATGGTCTGCTCTAGGGCTTGTAATTGCGCTAACATAAAATATCCTGAAGTCAAATAAAATTTAGCTAATCTTATCTTAACATGGCTTTTGGGTCTGTTGTCAAAATTTTTGTAAAAAATTTATAAATTTGGCAAACTTGTCCTAAGCCAACAACATTTGATGGCAAGCCATCGATTGCGCTTGGCATCTTGACTTGGCATCTTAGAATGGATGTGTGGTATAATAGCAGGTTTTTAAACGGTTAAAAAGGCAAAATATGGCGACGGATCATTTATCGGGTTGGGATGATTGGACAGCAGTGTTCAGCGATTGGACGGATGTCTCCATCAGTGAACTGCATGGGATCATGACAGGCATCATGACGGCGTGTCACGCCACCGATGTCGATGGCTGGGCGCAGATTCTTGAAGAGCTGAGCTTTGAGCTGCCGAATGAGGCGGCGCTTGAACTGTTAACTGAATATGCTGAGGATGTCAGTTTCGCGCTCAAAGACAAAGACGATGCTTATGGCTATGAGCCGCTGGTGCCAGATGATGAGCATGAGCTGTATGAACGCGTCCTTGCGCTCAAAGATTGGGCGGGCGGCTACATCACAGGCGTGGGTGTGACGCAGATTGGCTTAACTGCTGAAGAAAATGAGCTGATGCGCACGCTGATGGAGATCGCCGCGATTCGCCTAGATGATGAAGAAAGCTTGGAGGGTGGCGAGGAAATGTGGCTGCAGCTATTTGAGTTTGCGCGGATGGTGCCTGTCAGCTTGGCGACCAGATCGCGTAAGCATGTCAAGGATCTGGCGCTGCTTAAGGGTCTGGCACCCGATGCCAAAACAGCGCAAGAGATCAAGGGTCTGGCACCCGATGCCAAAACAGCGCAAGAGATCGCGGCAGCCAAGCTTAGCGTGCCTGTCGTCGATGCGATGGCAAAGAAACAATAAGTCTGGCCATGCAAATCATATCATTAGACATTCATGCGCTGCCCACACTGCCACCGCTGGCACTGACGATCGGCAACTACGATGGCGTGCATTTGGGGCATCAGGCGCTGCTATCGGCACTGATTGATGATGCCAGCAGCATGTCTTTGGCTTCGGCGGTGATGGTGTTCGAGCCGCAGCCTAGAGAGTTTTTTAGCCCACAAAACCCACCGCCAAGGCTAACTAGCCTGCCAGAAAAAGCCGCGCAGATCGCCAAGCTTGGCATTGATTATCTATTGGTGGCAAGCTTTGATGAGGCGTTTCGTTCATTATCAGCACAGGATTTTGTTCAATTATTAAACAATTTAACCGTCCGCCATCTGGTGCTGGGCGATGATTTTCGCTTTGGCCATGATCGAACAGGGGATCAAGCGTTTTTGTTGCAGTCGGGCTTGTCAGTGGATAATCTGCACAGTGTTGTCGCTGCAGGCGTGCGCATCAGCTCATCACTGGTGCGCAAGGCTTTGGCAGACGGTGATCTGGATCGCGCCAAAGTGCTACTTGGTCGAGACTACGCCATCACGGGCGAGGTGCTGCATGGCGATAAAATCGGCCGCACGCTTGATTTTCCCACCGCCAATGTCGCTCTATCGCGCCAAAAGCCTGCCTTGCATGGTGTGCTGGCTGCTGATGTCATCGCATATCGAGATGGCCAAAAGATCGACTGGCAAGCGTTGGGTACAGGCGGCGTGGCAGGTCTGAGTGCTGGCAGTTTATTTGGGGCGGCAAGTATTGGCCTGCGTCCGAGTGTCAATGGCAAAGATTGGCGGCTAGAGGTGCATTTGCCTGAATTTTCAGGGGATCTGTATGGCGTGACCCTGCAGGTGATTTTTCGGCATTTTTTACATAGCGAGCGTCATTATGACAGTCTGGCAGCTTTAAAATCAGGCATCGAACAGGATGTGCAGGCGCTGCTGGATTGGCGAGATGGCCAGATGATCTAACAACTCATCAAAAAGCCAAGCTGTGATACTTGGCTTTTTTACTGGGGTGAATCGGCGATCCTAGGCGCATTATGCCTTGATATAAATCAAATCCCACACGCCATGACCATGGGTGATGCCGCGCTGTTCAAATTTGGTCAATGGGCGATAGTCAGGACGAGGTGCAAAATTCCCTACGCCATGCGGATTGGTCAAGGTTGGCATGGTGTCAAGCACTTCTAGCATCCAAAAAGCATAATGCTCCCAATCGGTCGCTGCATGGAATTTGCCACCTGTACTCAGCACGCGCACGACTTTTTCCATGCGGTCATGGGTGACGAAGCGGCGTTTATAATGACGCTTTTTTTGCCATGGATCGGGGAAATATAATTGCACGGTATCAAGATGATTATCAGGCAGATTATCCAGTAGGGCGATGGCATCACCGTTGATGACTTTTAGGTTAGTTAAGCCCATCTCATCCGCCAGTAGTGCTAGGCGGCCGATGCCCGGCTCATGCACTTCGATGCCGATGAAGTTGGTCTGTGGGGCGTTTTTTGCCATCTCAAGCAGGCTATCACCCATCCCAAAGCCGATCTCAAGGGTAAGCGGTGCATCACTGCCATTTGGCGTATCGGCGAATAACGCACGCAAATCAGTGATGTGGCTGACATCGCCAAGCTTACCAAGCTCGCCTGTGCTATTGACATAAATATGCCCAAGACTGCCACCCACCAGCACTTGCTCGACTTGCTGGCTCATGTGGGTACGGCGTTTCATAAAGGTATTGATTTTGCGAAACTGCTCAGGTGTCTGTGCAAGCTTGGCAAGTCGTGTGCTGATTTCGTCGGTATCGATGACAGGGCTGTCTGCTTGGGTGGTTGAATTTGTCATAAAAGGGCGTAAAATGTTAGCTTAAAAATAGCCGTCATTATAATGTGTTTTGTGATTTTGAACAAGCGGACAAACTTGTCTGCGATGCAATCGGCTGTTGCTGTTTAGCGTTCGTCTGTTCTGATTTTTATTTTTTTGCCAAATTTGCCAATCCAATCCAAGCCAAATTAAGTTAAGCCAAGTTATGTTTCGTTTACCGTTTTTAGAAGATTCCACGCCACCGCCATTTTATCAGGCGACCATCAGTGCTGCCAAGCGTCGCAAGCTTGATCAGTGGTTTATCGGTCATCGCTCGCAGGCGTATTATTTGAAGCGATTTGATGAATTTGATCGGGTGGGCAAGCTACACGCGCGTTGGCATTGGGCGGCGTTTTTTATGACTTTTGGGTGGCTTTTGTATCGCAAGCGCTACTTGGACTGTGTGGTGTATTGTGTCGCGGGTTGGTCATTTATCAAGGTGAATATTGCCATCATCTTGGCGGTGAGTGAGTTTGTGCTGATTGGGCATTTGCCTGATGCTTGGCAGGTGATGGCTCGTGTGGGGATTGGGCTTGGGGTATGGCTATTTTGGGCGGGCATGGTGGCGAGATGGGCGGATGCGTATTATTATCGCATGGCTCGGCGTGAGATCGCTGATGCACTAGAGCTGTACCCTGATGATGACGAAGCGCAGCGGGCGCATCTACAGTACGAAGGCGGAGTGAGTTTGGTGGGCCTGTCGGTGGCGTTTGTGATTTTTGGGATTTTGTTGTCGGTGATTGCGACGGTGTTTGTGCCGATGTATGCCAAGCACCAAGAGCAACAAGTCCTGCATGAAGTCTATACCGAAGCCAGTGCCATCGCCAAACAGGTCGATGTGGTGATGGCAAGTACAGGGCAGTGTCCGACCGATCGTCAAGTCACAAGTAGCACGCATCGAGCCGAGATTCACATCACTAAGGCACCAGCTGGCATACGCACTGACTGTGCGGTGGTGGCAAGGATTACAGGGGCGTATTATCCGATTCGCTATCTAAATGGGCGGACGCTGACGATTTATCATGACAAAACTAGTGACGGCACTGTACTGTGGCGATGCCAGTCGTCTTTATCCAAAAAACAATCACCAAAGCATTGTTTGGACTAGCCGCGATGATCAAAGAAAATGCGATGACGACTTATCAGCTAAAGCTCATCACGCTTGTGGCGATGGTGATTGACCATGTGGCATGGGCGTGGGTGGACACCTACAGCATCACTGGCGAGCTGATGCATACCATCGGGCGTCTGGTCGCACCGATGATGGCGTATTTTTTGGCAATGGGTATCGCAAGCACTCAAAATGCAGGGCGTTATCTTGGGCGGCTATTTGGCTTTGCTGTGATGTCACAGCCTGTGTTTATGTGGTTTCAGTACCAAATTGGTACGGTAGATGCCATCAGTGATGTCATGTGGGGCAATGTGCTATTTACGCTGACTGTCAGTTTGGCGGTGTTAATGGTGTGGCGACAAAAGTGGCCGATGGCGACCAAAGTGATGGCTGTGATTGGCTTATGCTTGGTGGCAGATCTTAGCGAATATGGCATGGCGATGGTACTGTGGGCGATGATATTTGATCGCTTGCGACTGCACAAAGCGCAGATGCTGATGGTGTATGTGCTTAGCCTGCCCATTGCCTATATACTGATTTATGGTATTAATGCCACGGTGGGGCTGGGCGTGATGCATTTTGGATGGTTGTTGGCGGTGCCGCTGATTGCTTTACAACACGGCGTACAGGGGCGAGCGATACCCTTATGGCTTGGTGGTCGATATTTCTTTTATGGCTTTTATCCTGCGCATTTGGCAGTGATTGCGGTGGTGGTGTGGGCGCTTGGCGTTTGATTATTTATTAATTAATTGACCCTCCAAATTCTTGGGTGGTTTGCCCAATGCTTAAACCAAAAATACACTCACCAGCCCATCGGATCGACATCAATGCTCATCCTTACCGCCTTGGTACTTGGTAGTGCCTGCACTTGCCCCCACCAAGTATCCAAAAAACTGTGCAAGCTTGGTCTGTGCTTGGCAAGAATGAGCATCTGCACCTGATAGCGGTTGTTTTTCTTGGTCATCGGCGCATCGGCGACATTGATGGCAAAGGGGTGATTGGCAGGGATAAGCTGTCTTGCCTGTGCGATGGCATCTTTGGCTCGCGCATAATGACTGCTCTCGGCACGAATCAGTACGGCATGGCTAAATGGTGGCAAGCCAAGCATTTGGCGTTCGGTGAGTAGCTTTTGGGCAAAGGCATGATAACCATCACGCATGAGCGAGCTGAGTAGAGGGCTGTCTGGCTGCAGTGTCTGTATCAGCACCAGCCCTGATTTTTCGGCACGACCTGCACGACCCGCCACCTGAATGATCCGCTGTGCGGTATGCTCAGGCGAGCGAAAATCAGGCGATAAAAACCCCAAATCAGCATTGGCAATCACCACCAGTGTGACATTGGGGAAGTGATGCCCCTTGGCAATCATCTGAGTGCCAACAAGTATCGCAGGTGCGCCTGTGTTGATTTGTCTGGTGATGACATCCCATGCGTCTTTTTTACGCATGGTGTCACGATCGATTTGCAAGATAGGATATACCGTTTGGCTCACCTGTGGATTGGCAAATAGGGCGTGCAGATGCTCGACCAGCCGAGTCGTACCTGTGCCGACGCTGTCGAGATTGGCACTATGGCAGTCAGGGCAGTGACTTGGCATTGGTGTGATATAGCCACAGTGATGACAGCGTAGGGTGCTGTACATCGGCTGTAAGTTATTTTTGTGCACGGTCAAGTGCGCATCGCAGTTTGGGCAGTCTGCCTGATGACCACAGGCAGAGCAGATGAGTATCGGTGCATAGCCACGACGATTGAGAAATACCAGCACTTGCTCACCCTTATCCAGTCGTGCTCGTATCTCACGCACCGTCACAGGGGAGAGCGTGCTGTCACTGCTTTTGCCATCGGTGTGCATGGTGTGCTGTGTGCCCAGCCGCATATCGACAAGCTGATATCTCACCGCTTTGGCATCCCCTGCACGGCGAGTGAGCATTAGACGGTGCAATTTACCATCTTGGACAAGCTTCATCTGCTCAAGGCTTGGTGTTGCCGTCCCAAGCACCACCACAATCTTGGCAAACATCGCTCGTACCATCGCTACATCACAGGCGTGATAGCGTAGATGGTCTTGCTGTTTATACGATGTGTCATGCGCTTCATCGATAATGATCAGACCAAGATGATCAAAGGGATACAGCACGCTTGAGCGAGTACCGATGATAATCTGAGCCACGCCAGTTTGGCAGTCATGCCAGCCGATGAGTCGCTCGCCATCGGCGAGATTGGAGTGTAGTACGCAGATATTGGCATCGAAGCGATCGCCAAATCGCGCACGAGTCTGCGGTGTCAGCCCAATCTCAGGCACGAGTATCAGCACTTGTTTACCCTGTGCGAGCGTATGTGCCATCGCTTGTAGATAGACTTCGGTTTTGCCCGAGCCTGTCACGCCATCGAGCAAAAATGCCTGATACTGACCGCCATCACAGGCATCGGTGATGGTATCGAGTGCCTGTGCCTGCTCGTCATTGAGCGTGAGCGCAGGGTGCTTGAGTGTCGCAGGACTGGGCATTGGTGGCTGTGGTAGAGTATCAAACGGCTCAATCAGCCCCTTATCCTGTAGTGTCGTCAGTACCTGCCGAGTCGCGCCAAGACTCATCAGAGTTGTCTGACTGATGCCATCAGGATACTCTGTGAGTGTCTGCAATATCGCTCGCTGTTTCTTGGCGGTCTTTGGCAGGCGTGCGATGATGTCATCAGCCGTAGCGGTTGATGCACCATCAGATAGGACGGCTCGATAATGGCGGATCGGCTGTGTGATAGCTTTGCCTTGGTTGATGAGTGTCGGTAGCATCACGCTATACACATCACCAAGCGGATGATGATAGTAGTGCGATAGCCACTTGGCAAGTCGTACCAGCTCATCATCAATGATGGGCGCGCCATCAAGGATTTGCTCAATCGGCTTTAGCTTGGCTATTGGCACTTGACTATCAGTGCGGTCAATCAGCCCGACCACGATGCCGATGAGCAGACGACGACCAAAAGGCACAAGCACTCGCATCCCCACCTGTGGCAGGGGCAGATGTCTTGGGCAAAGATAATCAAAAAAATCCCCCACAGGCACCGCCAAAGCGACTTGGGCTAAGCTGTCATGGTGCAAGTGGGGCATGATATTTCCCTATGATGGGTAACAGATGGCAGGCAGATGAGCGGCTTAGAGTGCCGACAGACGCTCAACGGATGGCGCATAATAATACGCACCAGACACGGCGGTACTGACATGCTTGAGCAGCAGATCGATTTTGCCATCAGTTTCGCCAAACATCGATAACAGCTGCGCCTCGATATTCCATAGGCGCGCTGCATAAGCAATGTACATCAGGCCATGCTCGCCAGTGACAGTGCCAAAAGGCAGGCTGCGACGGACGACTTCCAGTGTTTTGCCATCTTCTTTTAGGTTTGTGCGACCCAGATGCGAATCGGCTAGGCGTTTGGCTTTATCAAACTCGATATTGTCATCTTTGGAGCGACCGACGCAGTTTTCTTGATCACGAATATCAAGCGCGTCCCACTTTTTAAGATCATGGCGGTATTTTTGTAGCATCACATAGCTGCCACCAGCATCCATACCATCGGCGATGGCGGCGACTGCTGACACATTGTCGCCTTGGGGATTTTCGGTGCCATCGACGAAGCCCTCAAGCCCGCGATTATCCACCCAGCGAAAGCCATGCGTCTCAGTCTTGATCGTGGCGATGCCATCAAAAATCGCCACCAGCTCTTTGGCTAGGCTAAAATTAATGTCATGGCGCATTGACTGGATATGAAATAGCAGATCATGCTGTGTGGCAGGGGCAAGTCCACCACCAAGCGGACGAAATGGCTTGATTTGACTGCCCTCACGGTCTTTGGCAAATCTCGCCCACGCATCTGCCCCAAAGCCGATGGTCAGACCCAAAGATTCTCCAGGGAATTTGGTCTGTAATTGACCCAAGGCAGTGAGCGCATCACGGCAAGCAGCGGCGATGGCTTGGGTGTCATTAGTACAAAAATCAGCTTCCATAAAAATACCAGCGCGGCAATGATCTGGAATGATGGCGGACTGTGGTGTGGCTGTCATGTGTTATCCTAGTAAAATCAAGGTGTGTTAAAGTCAGTTTGAAAATTAGACTAAATTGGTTATTATAACAAATTTTTGGCGATCCAAAAAGCGGATAAGCCCTTAGAGCATAACGCATTAAGGGCTTAATTAAGAGCTTGTCATCGATCTGGCGGCTTTGTTATGCCAACTGCAAAATCGCCTCAATCTCAACCACACCACCTTTTGGCAGGGCAGCGACCTGTACAGCGGCGCGGGCAGGATAAGGGGCGCTTAGACGCTCTTCAAAGACCGTGTTTAGTAGTGCAAAATCCGCCAAATCCGTCAATGAGACATTGAATTTGACCGTGTCATTTAGGCTACCACCCGCGGCTTTAGCGATGGCCTCCAAATTATCAAATGCTTGGCGAGCTTGAGCGTCAAAGCCTTCTTTAAGCTCCATTGTCGCAGGATCTAGACCCAGCTGACCTGAGATATAGACAGTGTTACCGACTTTGATGGCCTGTGAATAAGTACCGACTGCGGCAGGGGCATTATCGGTATGAATGACTTGTTTGCTCATTTTATAACTCTTTTAGATCAGTTAATTTATTAGTAATGCCAAAACCCCATCAGCGCGCGTTACGCCTGCTTGGTGCGAAAATAAGCGCACAGCTTATCAAACAAGCTCATCGCCTCACCCGTATAAATGGTATTGGCAGGGGCGACATTGTCGGCAGTTTTTGGCAGAATGTTCGGTTCGACTTTGCCCAGAAAATGCGCAGCGTCTTTTTGGCTATTTAGATCAATTTTACAGCACATAATCAAAGCTCCTTTTGTGAGTGATGCCACTTATAATAAAACAAATAGGCAATCAATTTCAAGTATTTTTCATCGCTTGCCGGGTGTCTGTCATTGGTTTATTGATATAGGCGCATGATGTTCGGATAGCCCAGCAAGGTGCGCAGCTTTTCGATGCCTTCAGCAAGGTGCGAACGCGAGCGGACGACCACATGTAAGGTGGTGGTGCCGACTTTACCGTCCTTGTCAGCTTTGGCGTCAGCTTTGACATGAGTGTGCTCGACACCGATGTTTAGCGCACGCATCTCATAGATGACTTGGCTGATTTGCTCTTCGTTTAACATCGCATAGATGCGCAGCATAGCAGGGAAGCGCAGGGCATCGGGCTGATTTTGTAAGGCGCTGTCAGGCTTCCAGTTGAGCTGGATGATCTGATAGGGTGTATCGGCACGCACCGCTTGCAATGAGTAGCATTTGTGACGATGCACCACAAGTCCTTGGCGCGACAGATGGCCGACGATGTGATCACCATAGATGGGGTTGCAGCAGCGTGCAAAATCGACTTCCACGCCTTTAATACCGGCAAGCAAATGCTTGGAGCGAGTGATCTCATTGCCATCAGCTGTATCGACTTCTTCGCTAAATAGCCGTGAGACGACAAGCTGTGGCAGTAGTACACCTGTCGATAATTGCATAAATAGCTCATCGGCTGTCTGAATGCCGCGCCACTTGATGATATCAGCCCAGTCATCGTCATTCAAATCATCGATGGATTTGCCATAAGTGTTCAAGGCGCGATCAAGAGCTTGTTTGCCGTACTGGATTTTTTGATCTTCGGGTAAATGTTTTAAAAATTTTAGAATCTCACTGCGAGCTTTGTTGGTCGCCACAAAGCCGAGCCACTCAGCACGGGGCGTAGCGTCTTTATCAGTGTCGATACTCACCGTATCGCCATCAGCAAGCACTAGACCGAGCTTGCCATGCTCATTATTGATGTCAGCGCCGGTGGCGATATTACCGATGGCAGGGCCGACGGCATACGCAAAATCCAGTGCTGTCGAGCCACGCGGCAGCTCATAGGCTCGGCCTTGTGGGCTGTAGCAGACGATTTTGCGTTCGTGCAGATAGCTGATCAGCTCTTCGATGATGGCTATGTGGGCATTTTCGCCATCGCCTTCGGTTTCGCTGGCATTGGCCAGATCTTGCATATTGCGTAGGCTTGCTTGGATCACCGATTGGCTAATACTGGTGCGATCACTGCTGATGATGCCAAGGCGTGCCGACTCTTGCATGCGACGCGTCATCAGTGTGATTTTGATGTGGTTATAATCACGATCATAGAATAAAGTCAGTGATTGATTGCCACCTGCCAAGGGTTTGCGGATGTTATCGTGGATTTGGCGGCTGCTGATTTGGTATTTTTCGATGAGATAATTGGCCAACTTGTCACAAGCTTCAATGTCTTTTAAGATGACCTCAAAATCATATTGGCGGATCAGTTGGTTGATCTGTCCGCGATTTCTAAAAAATTGGCGATACATCGAGGCGCGGTTATCGAGTACTTGGACATTGCCATCAAGGTTGAGATAGCCAAGCAAGTTTTGTAGATAGGTGCTGATTTCGGTTTTTTGAAAATTACGCCCAAGACCGTGCTGCAGCAGTTTATCGGTGAATTTATTGTACATCGCAGGGTTTAGGTTGCGATAGCACAAAAGCTCAATGTAGTCGGCGATGTTATTAAGCCCCATTAGGCGCGCAAATGGGATATAAAAATCCAAGGTCTCACGGGCGGTGCGTTTTTGTTTGTCTTCACTGACCGCATCGAGCGTGGACATATTGTGTAAGCGGTCGGATAGCTTGACGATCAGTACTCGTGGATCGATGAGTGTAGCGGTCAATATCTTATGAAAAGTCGCTGCTTGGCTTTGTTGCTTACTCATCCCAGAGGACTTAAGCTTGGTGACGCCATCAACCAGACGCGCCACCGTTTCGCCAAATTCGGCGGTGACAATCTCTTCGGTGACTTCGGTATCTTCGACGGTATCATGCAAAATCGCAGCGATGATGGTATCACGATCTAGGCGAAATCCTGCCAAAATCTCCGCCACCGCAATCGGATGCGTGATATACGGCTCGCCAGATTTGCGTTTATCTTTGATATGAGCTACATCACCAAAATGACAGGCGCGCAGGACATCCGCACGCTCAGCAGGCTTAAGGTAAGCGACGGCACGCATCAGACTATCACAGGCTTCATCCACGAGCGGGTGGCTAAGATGTGTTGGAATGTCGTGTGGATGATAGCTGTCTAACATAGTGGCTCTTTTGGCTAGTGAATGTTTGGTCGGCTGATGACAAGCTGACCCCGATTTTGCATTTTGAATCTGTATAATAAATCATCGATTGGGGGTGTTGTCAATATCCTAAAGCGGATTTTGTGGAATTTGTGTGGATTTGGCGATGGATGATGCTCAAGTCATCTGATGCATCGACCCTGATGCCGCGCCGATGCGCAGACAGACACAAAAAAAGCCATGCATGACATGGCTTATGATCGATGCGCTAATAGATCGATGCGATTATAGCGTATTGCCCAGCTGCTCTGGGGTGATCTCATATGACTGCATCGATTTGGCGAACAAATCTTCATCTGGCTCATCTAGGATGCCACGATTGACATTGCCAGCGGCGATCTCACGCAGGGCAAGAACGGTCGGCTTGTCATTGTCCACAGGAACAGTCGGATCGACTTTGCCATTAGCAAGTTGGCGGGCACGCTTGCTTGCCACCAAAATCAGCTCAAAACGATTATCAACATTTGCAAGACAATCTTCAATGGTTACTCGTGCCATAGTGTACTCTCAATGTGGTTATAAAAATGGGTTTTGCCCAAAATAATCGCTTATTATAGCAAGCTTTTTGGGCTTTTTTAAGTGCTTTTTGTCAATTCTTGGCAAAATTTCAACCAAAGCTTATCTAGCCAAACCAAATTTTGCCATCATAGTCATCAATTAGACAAATAACGCATCAATCAGCTTGCCATTACGCACCTGCTGGGTGGCACGGCTTAGGCGGTGGCTTTTGATGATGGTTTGTAGATCTGCCAAGGCTTCGGCAAAGTCATCATTGATGACAACATAGTCGAATTTGTCGTATTGACGCATCTCGGTCAGCGAGCCTGCTAGGCGTTTTTCGATGACTTCATCGCTGTCTTGACCACGACCTGATAAGCGTGAACGCAAGGCATCACGGCTTGGCGGCAGAATAAAAATCATCACCGCATCACTGAATTTTTCTTTGACTTGTAGCGCGCCTTGCCAGTCGATTTCTAGGATGACATCCACGCCATCGTGCAGTAGGCGTTCGACCGCTTGACATGTCGTGCCATAGAAGTTGTCAAATACTTGGGCGTACTCTAAGAATGCTGATTCATCAATCATTTGTTTGAATGCATCCACCGTGGTGAAATGATAATGGACGCCATCACTCTCACCAGGGCGGGGTGCGCGAGTAGTGTGCGAGACGCTGACGGTGAGATTGTCGGTGGTGGCAAGCAGTTCTTTGACTAGGCTGGTTTTGCCTGTGCCTGAAGCGGCGGTGATGATGAATAATTTGCCAGACATGAGTATTTCCTTTTGATAAAATCGCAGTATGCGTTTAAATCAGGATATTTTAGCACAAATTGGCTGAAATTTGCTAAAATAGCACACAGTGATTTTGATAAACTATTGAGAAAATTATGAAAATTTTATTAGCCAATCCCCGTGGTTTTTGTGCAGGTGTCGATCGTGCCATCGCCATTGTCAATGAAGCCTTACGCCGTTTTCATCCGCCGATTTATGTGCGACATGAAGTGGTGCATAATAAGTTTGTGGTCGAAGATTTGGCAAGTCGTGGGGCGGTGTTTGTCGAAGAGCTGGATGAAGTGCCTGATGGGGCGATTGTGATTTTTTCGGCGCATGGCGTATCCAAGGCAGTCGAAGATGAAGCGGCGCGCCGTGATTTAACAGTGTTTGATGCGACTTGCCCGCTGGTGACCAAGGTGCATATCGAAGTGGGGAAATTTGCCAAAGAAGGCATGGATGCGATTTTGATCGGGCACGCAGGACATCCTGAAGTCGAAGGCACGATGGGGCGATTTGATACAAGCTTTGGCGGTCGTATTCATCTGGTCGAAGATGCTGATGATGTGGCAAAGCTTGACTTGGATAAAGAAAATTTGGCATTCGTCACCCAGACGACGCTGTCGATGGACGATACGGCGGTGGTCATCGATGCACTCAAAGACAAATACCCAAGCATCAACGCACCACGCAAAGATGACATCTGCTATGCCACCCAAAACCGCCAAGATGCGGTTAAGCTACTTTCCAAAGAGTGTGATGTCGTGCTTGTGGTGGGCAGTCCCAATTCTAGTAACTCAAATCGCCTAAGAGAGTTGGCTGAGCGTATGGGCAAGCGCGCCTATCTGATTGATAATGCAGGACAAATGGATAAAGCATGGTTTGATGGTGTCAGCCATGTGGGTGTCACGGCAGGGGCATCAGCACCTGAAGTACTGATCCAAGAAGTGCTAGATACCTTGCAGTCATGGGGTGCAGATAAGCCAGTTGAGCTGTCTGGCATCGAAGAGAATGTCACCTTTAGCTTACCAAAATCACTGACCAAAGCTTAAGCAATCGATACAAGCATTTGCCAATCGCTATCTACTGGATGAACCATGACTCGTTTGACCTTGACACCACGCTTAGCCGAGCCGACTTCACAGACGCTGATTGATGCACTCGGGTTCCCGTCGCTTGCTCGTGTGCTACAGGCTCGCCATATCCACAGTGTCGATGAGCTCGATGTCGGTGTGGCACATCTATTGCCTGCAGATGGCTTGATGGGGATTAATAAGGCGATTGAGCTGATTGATACTGCCATTGATCAGGGCGATAAGATTCTGATTGTTGGGGATTTTGACTGTGATGGCGCGACGAGCACGGCACTGATGATGCGAGTGCTACGGCAGATGGGGGCGGATGTCGAGTTTCTGGTCCCTGATCGCTTTAAGTTCGGTTATGGTCTGACGCCACAGATTGTTGAGTATGGGGTATCGCTATATGAGCCTAAGCTGATCATCACAGTGGATAACGGCATCTCAAGTCATGATGGCGTTGCCAAGGCGACAGAGCTTGGCGTACAGGTGGTGATTACTGATCATCACCTGACTACCAAAACATCACCACCTGCTGATGCGGTGGTCAATCCCAATCAGATGGGCTGTGAGTTTGGCAGTAAATGGCTTGTAGGTGTGGGTGTGGCATTTTATGTCATGGGGCGACTTGCCAAGCACCGTAAAGCACTGGCTAAGCCATCGGCGAATGTGGCACAGTATCTAGATCTTGTGGCGCTTGGCACGGTGGCAGATCTTGGTGTACTTGATCGCAATAATCGCATCTTGGTCAGTCATGGGCTTGCCCAAATCAGACAGGGGCGTGCTTGTGTGGGGATTTTGGCAATCCTAGAGCAAGCAGGGCGTGATTTTGCCAAGATTACCAGTGATGATTTTGGCTTTGCCATTGCACCCCGTATTAATGCCGCAGGGCGTATGGATAATATGCGTATCGGTGTTGAGTGCCTATTGACCGATGACTGGAGCGAAGCGCACCGCCTAGCGATAGAGCTGAACAGGCTCAATCATTCACGGCGTAGTGTTGAGATGACGATGAAAGATGAAGCCGTCGCTATCATTGATAACCTGCCACAGATGGCGGATAGCTCTGATGGTGCACCAAAAGCCATCGTGCTATACCAAGACAATTGGCACCAAGGTGTCATCGGTATCGTCGCAGGCAGGCTCAAAGAAAAGCTGTACCGCCCAAGCATTATTTTTGCGCCTGCGGATAATAACGAAATCGGCGAAGATGACTATATCAAAGGCTCAGCGCGCTCAATCGCTGGTATCCATATCCGCGATGCCATCGAAGCGGTCACCATGCGTCATCCGACACTGATTGAGCATTTTGGTGGTCATGCGATGGCAGCAGGCTTAACTATCAAAAAAGCCAATTTTGATGCCTTTGCCAAGGCATTTGCCGATGAGATTGATCGCTTTGATGCGTCGGTATTTCACGAAGAGCAATTTACCGATGGTGCCTTGGATGCTCGTGAGTTTAGCTTACAGTTTGCACAGACGCTATCGCAAATCAGTGTCTGGGGCAATGGCTTTGCACCGCCAAGCTTTGATGGGGAATTTGAAGTACTCAATCATCGAGTGCTCAAGGATAAGCATCTAAAGCTGACCTTGAAGATGGCAGGCGTGCAATATCCGATTGATGCGATATGGTTCAACTACGAGCCGTCCGTGTGGGATTATCGAGCCAGCCGAGTACATATCCTATATACACTGGATATCAACGAATGGCAAGGCAGCCAAAGCTTACAGCTTATCATTAAGGATTTGGCAGTGTGTCAGATCGTCATGATGCCATAGTTGTGTTAGCGACTTTAAAAATGGCGACCTGCCATTGGCTAAATCAATTAAGATGGATGCAGGTCGCATTTTTTGCTAGATTAGGAAGTGCGCGAAGAAAGCTTGACGCTGGTCTTGGAATGCTTTTTATCCCACCAAGCAAAAGCATTGCCAAGTACAGTACCTGAAATGGAATGCCAAACACAAGCAACCGCAGTGGCAACGGCAGATTCAGCATTGGCAGGGAAAAATTTTGCACTCAGACCTGTAGCAAGCCCAGCATTTTGTACACCCACTTCGATGGCAAGCGTACGCTTTTTGGCGGTATTCATTCCCATAAATGCACCAGAAAAATAACCCAGCAAATAGCCACCGATATTATGCAGTGCGATGGCAGCGACCATGACCAAGGCCGATTCAAAAAATCGATGACCATGTACGGCTGCCACACCACCTACGATAGCGGCAAAAGCAAGCACAGCCACACCTGGCATAATATTTCTTACATCAACGAACCATGATTTGTTTTGTAGGGTGATATTGGCAAATGAGCCGATTAGCACAGGAAATAAGGTGACAATCAGCATAAATTTGAACATACCCCAACCGTCCATAGCGACAGTTTCGCCGACCAAGTATAGCATCCATAGCGGTGCCATGACGGGTGCCAAAATGGTTGAAGCGGTTGTCATGCCGACAGAAAATGCAACATCGCCTTTGGCAAGATAACTCATGATGTTTGAGGATACGCCACCGGGGCAGCATCCGACCAGTACCAAACCCAATGTTAAACCATCCGATAGATTTAGCATTTTACTGATACCGATAGCAAGTAATGGCATGATGGTGTACTGCGCGATGGTGCCAACCATAATATCCAAAGGGCGCTTGGCTAAGATTTGATAATCTTGCTTGCCTAATGTCATCCCCATACCAAGCATGATTGTCCCTAGGACAAGCATTTGGGCATTACCTTTTACCCAAGAAAAAGTGGCAGGCTCAATCATGGCAATGATTGCAGCGGCAATGATCACCAGTGCAGTAAAACGAGTCAGTTGCTGGCTGACATTAACCAAAAATGGCATGATGTATAATCCTTTATCGCTGTTTAACTTATCCGTTGTATTATCAGTGAATTTTCTGACTGATTCAAATGAATAGATGTTATAACCATGCAAGCTTTTTTTATTGATGTATCAACTGACCGCTAGTGATATTTCACCGTCTCAACTGTATCGACGGCAAATGCCAATCAAACTTCACCGCCAGCATTCGTATGCCAAAGATACTAATCAGTGCCACCGTCTCACGCACCCAGTCGGCGACACCCAAGTGCAGTAATGTCAGATACAGTACTGAGCCTATGATACTGGCTGAGATGTAGATTTCTTTTTGGAGCACCAGGGGGATTTCGTTACAGATCATATCACGCATGATGCCGCCTGCGATACTCGTCATCACCGCCATTAGTATGGCAATGATCGGATGTGCATCAAGTGATAATGCCACCGTCAGACCAATCACACTAAACGCTGCCAAACCGATAGCATCAAATAATTTTAACATCCCATCAATCTTCTGATGACGGTGAAAAAACATCTGTCCCAAAATCGATGTCAGTGTAATCACGATGACATAGCTGAGATCCGTCATCCAAAACAGCGGATGGCGACCTAGCATCACATCTCTGAGTGTGCCACCACCAATGGCATTAACCATCGACACCAAGATACAGCCAAACAAATCAAATCGCTTATACAGAGCAAGCGTCGTACCAGCAATCGCACAGGCGATGATGCCGACCATGTCCAGTAGATAGATCATTTGTTCAGGGCTAAACGGTAAATTCATCTAACTTTGCATCCGACAAAATAACACAATACCAACGCTCACCATCGCAATGCCAATCCAGCTCATCACCGATGGCATCGGCGTACCAAGTAGTAGCACACCGCCAATCAGCGAAAAAATCACTTCGGTGGCTTGAGTGGCATCGACCCCAGCGATTTGATCGCCATTCGTCGCCTTTGAGCGAGCGTACAAAAATAGCGATGTGGCGATGACACCAGCAAATAAGGCGACCAATAGGGCATTAAACGCTTGTGATACACCCAGCATCGGCGGCTGTACGATGAGCCCAAGCACCAACCAAAATGGTAGCGAGCCTGCCGACAGTAGCCATACCTTGTGCAGTGGACTTGCCATCAGCTCGCTGGTCAAATGCGGTACTTTGGATAACAAAGGATGCGTCGATGGTGGGCGAGTAGCATACCAAACCAGCTGATTGCCAATCGGAAAACAAAATCCAGCCACCAAACAAGGCAACGCACCAAGCAGTAGCAAAGTCGTCAGCGAACCTGTCGTACCGCCATGTAAGCCTTCGCCGATATTGGTCAGCACCACCCCGGCAAAGATCAGCACGCTGGTGGCAATCACTTTTTTATTGATCGTCTCGCCAAAGAGTGCAAGTACGATCAGGCTTGCCACTGTCGTAAACTGAAAAGTCGCTGCGATCACCCAACCAGGTGCATGATCCGCGCCAAAGCATAGCGGTGCATAAAATAGCCCAAAGCCAATACCGCCTGCGATGCACCAAAATTTATAATGCTCGCCAAATAAACGGCACAGACCGACAAGCGTACCGACACCGCTTTTGATGCCAATCATCGCTGATAACAATAGCCACATGAACACATAGCGTAATGATGCCGACCAAAACCAATGACCACCTTGGCTTGCCATCAGCTCATTGAGTACAAAGGTTGAGCTAAAAAATGCCCCCGCGACCACACCGATTAGGATAAGCTTTAACATCACGACATCCTTGTGAGTGATTGTTTATTTATTTACCTTTGGCATCTGCCCAGATAATTTTGTGTAGCTGAAGCCCAAAACGCACCGGCAAACCATCAGCCAGTATCCATTCGGCCAGTTGTGTTGCCATACTTGGCACTTCGCCCTTGTGAGCGGTATGGACATCAAACATTGGCGAGAACCATACCGTACCGACTTTTTTGTCGAGCTCATAAGCGTGTAGCTGTGCCACCGCCCAGTCATAGTCTGCACGGTCGGCGATGACGATTTTGAGTTGGTCGTGATGAGTGAGATAATCCAAATTCTTCCACAGATTTTTATCCATCTCACCGGATGAAGGTGTCTTTAGATCCATCACTTTTGAGACGGCAGTAGGGACATCCTTGACAGGCAATGCCCCTGCGGTCTCCAGCGAGATTTCATAACCCAAGCTTAATAATCTATCCATCAAAGCGATGGCATTGGGCTGTGCCAGAGGCTCACCACCAGTCACGCAGACTCGCTTGCACGGATATTGGCTGATGTGATCAATAATCTCATCTAAGCTAAAACGCTCACCACCTGTAAATGAATAAGTGGTATCACAATAAGTACAGCGGAGCGGACAGCCTGTCAGTCGGATAAAAATCGTCGGCAATCCCGATGCCAATGCTTCACCTTGTAGTGAATAAAAAATCTCGGTGAGCTTCAGTCCTGCTTGTGGGTCGGTGGTGGGGATTTTGGTGTTGCGAAGTGGGTCGGTGATGGTCATTGTACTGGTGTGTCAATTAAATTGGCTATTTTAACGAAATTGCCATAAAATTTCTATAAAATCATCTATATCAATCGCTAAAAAGCGTAAGTAAATATGGCAAGTGTGTGATGATTGTTAAAATCCGCCTTGTTACAAAAAAGTTTGGCAATTTGGCAAAAAAAGCTTTTATTTTTTAAAAAAAGGCGTATCATGCGCTTGTTTGTTTTTGCGATAGAAAACAAGCATACACTCAAGTCATAGACTTGGTCATTTTCACCCATAAGTCATAGGAAAAGATAACCACGACTTAAACTTTGTTAAGGCTGTTTTATGAATGCAACACCTGTAAAACCAATCACTGATGCGACCAATGAATACTACCTAACTCGCCAAAATGAGATGGAGTCTAATGTTCGCAGTTACCCACGCAAGCTGCCATTGGCAATCGCCAAAGCACAAGGTTGCTGGATCACCGATGTCGAGGGCAATGAGTACCTTGACTGCTTAGCTGGTGCAGGCACACTTGCTCTTGGGCATAACCATCCTGCTACGATTAACGCCATCAAAGATGTATTGGAAAGCGGGTTGCCATTGCACACCCTTGACATCACAACGCCGATCAAAGATGCGTTTACCGAAAAGTTGTTGTCATTTTTCCCACAAGACTTCGTTCTGCAATTTTGTGGCCCAACAGGTGCGGACGGCACAGAGGCTGCGATTAAGCTTGCCAAGACTTATACAGGTCGTGACAATGTCATCGCCTTTAGCGGTGGCTATCATGGCATGACGCATGGCTCACTTGCCATGACTGGCAACCTATCTGCCAAAGAAAAAGTCGGCAATCTGATGGCAGGCGTGCAGTTCATGCCATATCCGCACGAATACCGTTGCCCACTGGGTCTGGGCGGTGAAGCAGGTGTCGATGCCTTGACTTATTATTTTGAGAACTTTATCGAAGATGTCGAAAGCGGTGTGGTCAAGCCTGCCGCGGTCATCCTAGAGGCCATCCAAGGTGAGGGCGGTGTCGTCCCAGCACCTGCCAAATGGCTACAAAAAATCCGTGAAGTCACTGCCCGTCATGACATCGTACTTATCCTAGATGAAGTACAGGCAGGCTTTGCTCGCTCTGGCAAGATGTTCGCCTTTGAACACGCAGGCATCACCCCCGATGTGGTGGTGATGAGTAAGGCGGTTGGTGGTGGTTTGCCACTGTGCGTACTTGCAATCAATAAGAAATTTGACGCATGGGCGCCAGCAGGTCATACAGGTACATTCCGTGGTAATCAACTTGCCATGGCAGCAGGTTATAATGTCCTAGAAGAAATCACCAAAAACAACCTAGCTGAGAACTCTCGCATCCAAGGCGAGTTTTTACGCGCTGAACTTAAGAAAGTCGCAGAACAGTATCCATGTATCGGTCATGTGCGTGGCCGTGGTCTGATGACAGGTATTGAAATCGTCGATGAGCGTAAAGCTGCTGACCACATGGGCTCATACCCTGCAGATGCCGAGCTTGCCGCAGCGATCCAAAAAGCCTGCTTTGATAATAAGCTGCTACTTGAGCGTGGTGGTCGTGGCGGTACGGTGGTACGACTACTTTGCCCAATCACCATCACCGCTGATGAGTGTAAGGAAGTCATCGCACGCTTCACAAAAGCTGTCGATGAAGCAGTGAAAGCTGTGCGTGGCTAAGCATAAGCTGATGCAATCATAAAAAAAAGCAGTGTCATTTGGCAGTCAAATGGCAACTGCTTTTTGCACATTTAACTTGCTAATTTAACTTGCACATAGTTGAATTATAGAATGATTTATTTAAGGTGAATTATGCCAACTTTTGACCAACACAAACAAGCCCTACTGTGCAACGATGCCCAATCAATCGCCGATTATGAATCAGCGATGGCACAAGCCACCCAAGCCGTCGCCCAGTGGCTAAAAAATGAAAAAATGTACACCGGCGGTAGCATTAAGCAACTTCGCTCAGAAATCGCCTTTGAGCCAACCAAAGAAGGCCTCGGCGTGCACGCATCGCTTGAGCGACTTGTTGAGCTGTTTTTGAATAAAAGCTTAAAGGTACATCATCCGCATTCATTGGCACACTTGCATTGCCCAACGATGGTAACCAGCCAAATCGCTGAAGTGCTCATCAATGCCACCAACCAATCGATGGACTCATGGGATCAAAGCCCAGCAGGTTCATTAATGGAAGTGCAGCTGATTGACTGGCTACGCCAAAAGGTCGGCTATGGTAGCGGCACGGCTGGCGTCTTTACTTCAGGTGGTACACAATCCAACTTAATGGGCGTATTATTGGCTCGTGATTGGTGCATCGCCAAAAATTACCAAAATAGCGATGGACAAGCATGGTCTGTACAGCGTGATGGCATCCCTGCCGATGCCATGCAAAAGGTGAAAGTCATTTGCTCAGAAAATGCCCATTTTAGCGTCCAAAAAAACATGGCGATGATGGGTATGGGATTTCAATCGGTAGTGACGGTACCAGTCAATGACAACGCCCAAATTGATATCGCAGCGCTTGAAAAAACCATGCAAGCACTGCAAGATGATGGCAAAATCGTCGCCTGTGTGGTGGCAACCGCAGGCACGACCGATGCAGGTGCGATTGATGATCTAAAGGCGGTGCGTGCATTGACCGATAAATTCGGCGCGTGGATGCATATTGATGCAGCATGGGGCGGGGCGTTGTTGTTGTCCAATGAGTATCGTGATATGCTGGATGGTATTGAGTTATCCGATTCGGTGACGCTTGATTTTCATAAGCACTTTTTCCAAAGCATTTCATGTGGTGCATTCTTATTAAAAGATGAGAAAAATTATCGCTTTATGCACTATGAAGCAGAATATCTGAACTCTGCTTATGATGAAGAGCATGGCGTACCAAATCTTGTTTCTAAATCATTACAAACCACACGCCGATTCGATGCATTGAAACTTTGGATGACCATTGAAGCATTGGGCGAAGAGTTGTACGGCTCGATGATTGACCATGGGGTGAAGCTGACTCGCCAAGTGGCTGAGTATATCAAGGAGACCGATGGGCTTGAATTGTTGGTGGAGCCACAATTTGCATCGGTGCTATTCCGTGTCGTGCCAGCAGGTTATCCAGCTGAGTTTATTGATAGCTTGAACCAAAATGTCGCTGATGAGCTATTTGCTCGTGGTGAAGCGAATATCGGCGTGACTCGCGTGATTGATGCGCATCAAGATGTGCAGTCGTTCAAGATGACGACACTAAGCCCAGTTGCGACACTTGAAAATGTGCAAGCACTGCTCGCTCAAGTACTCGCCGAAGCCGAACGCATCAAAGATGACATCGTAAGTGGCAACTACACACCACCGATTGACTGATTTGCTTATCATCAAGTCCGCACAAACCGCCTTTTATGATAAAGGCGGTTTTTTAGTCGTGCAGCGCCTTATAGATGGTTGCTGCCAGCATGCCGCCGATGCCTTTGACCTGTGCGATCTCATCTTGGGATGCGCCCAGTAGCTGCTGCATGCCACCGAAGTGATTTAATAAGCTGCGGCGGCGCGTCTGACCAAGACCAGGAATGACTTCAAGCACCGAGCTTGCGCGTTTTTTATCGCGTTTTTTTCGGTGGGCGGTGATGGCGAAGCGGTGCGCCTCATCACGGATCTGCATGATCAGATGTAGCGCCTTATGATCAGCAGACAGATCCAGCGGCTCATGATCGATGAAGTGCAGCACTTCCAGACCTGCTTTGCGTCCCTCACCTTTGGCGACACTGACGAGCAGTGTATCATTGAGTTTACCAAGCTCATCGAGTACCTCTTTGGCGATGTTCAGCTGCCCTTTGCCGCCATCAATGAGTAAAAGATCGGGCAGCGGATGCTTGCTATATCGGCGCATCAGCACTTGGCGCATGGCGGCATAGTCATCACCTGCTGTGATGTCATGGATGGCATATTGGCGATAGTCGCGCTTACGCATGCCGCCTTGGTCGAACACCACGCACGAGCCGATGGCAGCCTCGCCCATCGTATGACTGATGTCAAAGCACTCGATGCGATCGATGGTGTCACTGGTGATGGGAGTGAGTACCGCTTGTAGATGACCAAAGCGCGCCTGCAGCTCTTTTTTGTCTTTTAGCTTGGTGGATAGGGCGTTATTGGCATTGAGACTGGCGATCGACAGCCAGTCATCGCGGTGCTTGATGACGCGGTGCTTGATGGTGGTGCGCTTATCGAAGCGTTCTGACAGCACAGTTGCCAAGGCCTCACTGTCTGGCAGTGCCACGGAGGTGATGATCTCACTGGGCAGATCATCACCGATCTGAAAATAAAACGACAACAAAAACTCGCTGAGTCGCTCGGATATGTCTTTGGCATCAGGCGCGATGTCATCGGGGAAATAGTTTTTGCCGCCTAACACCTGCCCGCCACGCACCGTCAAAACATGCACCACTACCACGCCAGAGCGCTCACTGATGGCGAACACATCCGCCTCACCCGATAAGCGAAACACCGCTTGTCTGGCTTGTAGATCACTGATCATGGTCAGTCTATCACGATAAAACACCGCCTGTTCGAAGTTGAGCTGTTCGGCGGCCGATTCCATCTTTTCGATCAAGATGCTTTGCACCGCATTGGAATTGCCTTGCAAAAACGCCAGCGCCGCCTCGACATCGGCAGCATATTCATCATAAGAGACCATCCCGACACACGGTGCCTTGCAGCGCTTGATCTGATATTCCAGACACGGGCGCTTACGCAGCTTAAAAAAGCTGTTGGTGCAGCTTCGAAGCATGAATAGCTTTTGCATCAGCAGCAGTGATTCTTTGGCGCTGTGTGCCGATGGATAAGGGCCGAAGAATCTGCCTTGCACATGATTGCCCTTGCCGCGTCCGATGCCTAGGCGCGGAAATTTATCGGTGCTGACATAGATGTATAGATAGGATTTGTCATCTCTTAGGATGATGTTGTAAGGCGGTCTGTGGTTTTTGATGAGGTTTTGTTCTAACAGCAACGCCTCAGTTTCGCTACGGGTGATGATGATCTCGATGTCATCGATGCGCTGCACCAAAGCTTGGGTTTTTGGATGCTCGATGGTTTTGGCAAAGTAGCTGTTCACGCGGTTTTTGAGTGATTTGGCTTTACCGACATATAAGATCTCACCTGATTTATTCAGCATTTTATAGACGCCGGGCAGATTGGGTAGTGCCTGCACCAGTGCTTTTAGGCGCTGTTTTTTGTCGGTGGTGGATTCGTTTGGGTGAAGCTGTGATTCATGAGTCATGGCGGTGTCTTTGGATGTCTTTTAATTTATCTTTCTTTTGCTGTGTATCTGTGGCAAAATGAGGCATTTTTCAAGTCGTTTTAGGCAGTATCGTTAGCATTGGAGTGCGATCGTGTTCACCCGTATCAAGTCAAAGCTGGATAAGCTGATCAAGCAAGGCAAAAAGACCACCTATCCGCAGCTGTTGCCGCACCTACTTAAGGGTCGATTGAATGCTTTTGCGCCATTTGTTGGCGCGGGCATCCGAGTGCAGACGATGGATTTGGATAATGGGCTGTGTGTCGTGAGCATGCCATTGACTCGCCTAAATAAATCTTTGGACGGTGCACAGTTTACAGGCAGTATGCTGATGATGACCGAGCCATTCTTAAAATTGATCTTAAGCCATCGCTTGGGTCGCGCTTATCAGGTCAGTGATCATTCGCTGCAGATTGAATTTTTGGCAGAGGCGCACAGCACTGTCACCGCACGCATACGCATCGACACCACCGAGGTGATGGATATTATCCATGAGACCAAACAAGGCACCGTGATGCGCAGCTATGAAATACTCATCAGCGATGCCCATCAAAAACCCATCGCCAAAGTCACCAAAAGCCTGATGATCCGCCTGATATCCTAGGACGGGTGATACTTTGACTGCTTGCTATGCTTTGATCGGTGCCATCATCAGCAGATAATCTGTCAGCGCATCAAAGTCATCAAAGGCTGCATCAGGATGCATCTGATCGATCGGCTCACCATAATTATAGCCATAGCGCAGCGCCAGCGTCATCATGCCTGCTGCTTGACCTGCTAGGATGTCATTTTTTGAATCGCCGACCATGATGGCAGCATCTGGTGCTACACCCAGCTTTTCACAGATGTGTAATAATGGCGCTGGATCGGGCTTTTTTAGCGCCAGAGCGTCGCCACCAAGCACCACATCGAACGCTGTCTGCCAACCAAAGTGCGCCAAGATCTCAGGCAGATAGCGCGCAGGCTTATTGGTGCAGATCGCAAGCTGAAATCCTGCAGCCTGTAGCTGCGCGATGCCCAAGGATACGCCATCATAAGCCACTGTCGCATCGGTGCTACAAGCAGCATACTCTCCCAAAAATATCTCATGCGCCTCATCAAGCTTGTTGGCCTCGATTCCATGGGCTGCCAGTGCGCGCTCAACCAGCTTAAGCGAGCCATTGCCCACCCAGCTTTTGATGGTCTCGATGGGCATGTCGGGCAGTGACAGCTTGGCATACATCCGATTGATGGCAGCAGCCAGATCGGGCGCGCTGTCGATGAGTGTTCCATCTAGATCAAAAATGACCAGTGTTTTTTGAGTGGTATTCTTTTTTTGGGTAGTAGTCATAGTAATCCTAAAAAACAGATGTCATATCAGTCATTGACAGCTTTGTCACCAATGATCCGCCAAACTTGATTGTAACACAGGCGCTTAATTTTGGCTAAAAATCATTTGCCAAGTAACAATTCGGCCAATTATCATTGATATATAGCGATGATGGCGGATTTTTATCAGGACTATGATAAAAATCCAAAAAAATTTTGCCCAGATGATGACTTTTGCGGTATCAGCGATCAAATTATCAATAAAAATTCGCCATCTAAACCAATTTTATCCAAAATCAGTGGTGAAATCGGGTAATAATGGCGAAAAAATACGCGCCTTTAGAGATAATTGCAACAATTTATTGCAAAATATCCGATTTTTTTACTGCTATGGGTGGATTTTTTGCAAAACTTTACACAGTGCCTATAAAACACGCACAGTCAAACCGAAATATTTTGTTACTATGAACCCATCGTTTAAGACGGCGGATAACTCATCCAAAGTCTGATAAAGTCAACCAAAAGGAGAAAAACGATGAAAACTCTATCAAAAACTCTACTAGCACTTTCAGCATCTTCATTGATGGTTATGAGCGCCAATGCTGCGATCAGCTACGGCAGCACAGCAGCAGCACAGCCTTATGTGGGCGTAAAAGTTGGTCAAATCGATGCTGACCAAATCGATGGCAACAACACTGCTTATGGCGTGTATGGCGGCTATAACTTCGATCAAAACTTCGGTGTAGAAGCTGAGTTTATCGGTTCTGACAGCAAAGATTTTAATATCGGCAATCTTCCAGTAGAAGGTGATGTGAAGTCTTATGGCGTCTATGGCACTTATAACTACAACTTCATCAATACCCCATTTTATGCCAAAGGCAAATTGGGCGTGGCTAAGACTGAAGTGGATGTGAATAGCCGTTCTGCAATCCAACATAATGTCAACAGCGACAAGACTAGCCTAGCAGGTGGTGTAGGCATCGGTTATAAGCCAACTTCAAATGTGGGCGTAGAAGCTAGCTACAACTACCTATCTAAAGATGCGACCATGATCGGTCTGGGTGCACACCTGACTTTCTAATCAGAGCATCTGATGATACAGCTGGCTCATCAGACCAAATCTTGGCCATATGAGACTAATAAAGACCTCGGGGATAACCTGAGGTCTTTTTATTTATCTGGATTAAATGCCTATGAGGACAGGGCAGCGACACAAAGGTATCTGAGTAGCCATCAAGATGTTTTATCACGATATATTACTGGGCAGCTTATGCTGATGCATCAGCGGCGTATGATCCCAATGAGTGATAGCATGCCCCAAAATCTCACTTGGCGTGGCAAAGAGCATCTCGGGCGTGGTGTCTTGACCTAGCAGCGTCAGTGCCTGATACAGCAGGGCAGATGGCTGCGTGGTGTCAATCGGTGCGGCCAGATTTTGTTTGGAGAGCTTTTGACCATTGTCGCCATAAAGCAGCGGCAGATGATAAAAATAACTTGGCACGGGCAGCTGACACAGCTTTAAAATATCAATCTGCGCCACTGTCATCGGCATGATATCAATCCCACGCATGATGTGGGTGATGCCTTGTAGTCCATCATCGATGGCACAGGCTAGGATATAATTGAACATCTGATTTTGGCGCTTGACCACGACATCACCGAGACTTTTGGCAGGATTATCCCAAATCACCCCTTGGATACCATCGACAAACGCCGTCATCACATCGGGTAGCTGTAGGCGGATTTTGCTGTCAGGGTGTTGCCAGTCGTGGTGCTTATGCAGACACAGGCGCGGATAGATGATGGGGCTATTTAGGCCGTGCGGTATAGGGTTGGATAGTCGATGAGCATCAAGCTGTTTGCGTGAGCAATGACAAGCATAGCTGATCTGAGATAATCGCTCGTGCAAAACTGCCTCATAAATCGCTGCTCGATCCGACTGATACACCACCTCACCATCCCAGTGCAGTCCAAGCGCGTCCAGATCATATAAAATGCTGTCGGCATATTCAAACTTGCAACGCTCAAAATCGACATCCTCGATGCGCAGTAGCCACTGACCACCCAGTGACTTGATATGACAAAAGCTCGCTACGGCAGTCGTCAGCGAGCCTAAGTGTAGATGATGAGTCGGAGAGGGAGCAAAGCGCCCAATCAAAGCGGCAGTCATCGGTGGGCGATGGATTATTGGCCGTGGTTTTGCTTTTCTTTGATTTCTGACAAGGTCTTGCAGTCGATGCACTGGGTGGCGGTTGGTCGTGCTTCTAGGCGACGAAGTCCGATCTCAGTGCCGCAAGTCTCACAAAAACCATAATCACCAGTCTCGATCTCGGCCAATGACTTTTCAATTTTACGGATCAATTTGCGTTCGCGATCGCGTGTGCGCAGTGCCAGCGCAAACTCTTCTTCTTGCGTGGCGCGATCATTGATGTCTGGCATGGTGTTGGTTTCTTCATGAATATAAGCCTTGGTGCGCTCAGCTTCAGTGACTAATTCTTCGCGCCAGTTTTTTAGGATGGTGCGAAAATGTGCCAACTGTGCATCAGACATATAATCTTCATCTTTGGTTGGCTGATAAGGGGTAAAAGTGGCTGCGTCTGACATCCCGTGTAATCCTTATGGGTGGGCAAGCGTTCAGCAAATAAGCTTTTAGCTTTCAAAAAGCCGCTTGGCGGCAAAAACTCAAATACTGTATCAAAAAAAGGTGCAAATGGCTAATGCCGATTTGGAATTAATTAACAAGAAAATTAATCTAAAAAGGAAAATCAACCACCAATGGCGTCAAAAACGCCAGCTTTGGGGTCGATTAGCCCATCTCTTCGTTTGGCCATCATGCACAGCATAGATGAAAGCCAAAATTAGCAGGTATTTTGCAGTCTTTTTATGTAACTTGATAGTGCCCCTGTGTTATCAATCTGTATCATGCGAAAGCCTGCTGCGATGTCATCGATGGCGAATGTCTGTATCTGCGGCGCAAATTGACGATCGGTCGATGGGCAGGTGAGCAGCTGGACAGGGTGGCTGATGGCTGGCTGTAGCTGCCATGCTTGATGTACATGGCCGCAGACGATGGCTTGGACATGAGGATGTTTGTCAATGATCTTCCAAAAGTCATCGGTATTTGACAGTGCCAAAGTATCGATCCAAGCTGAGCCGACGGGCAGCGGATGATGATGTAGCGCGATGAGGGCCGGCGAGGTATCTTGTTGTAGCGTCTGATCCAGCCAAGTCAGTGCCGAGGCTGTGATAGCGCCATGGGTCTGACCGCTGATGGCAGAGTTTAGCATCAATAGCTGCCAGCCGACAGCATCTAGCTTGTGATGATGACAGTCTAACAGGCGCGCATCTGGCGTCAGTGGCAAGTGCAGCCGCTGATCATAAGGCAGGCCAATGCCGATCTCATGAGTCACATCGTGATTGCCTGCGATGGCAAAATATGGCGCGCCAAAGTCTGAAAACTGTGCAAACAGCCAATCATAAGCCTCGCTGTTGCCGTCATTGACCAGATCGCCTGTGAGTAGCCATAAATCAGGCTGGTGAGCTTTGGCCAGATCCAACACCTTCAAAAATCTGCGATAGCTAGGCGCGTCTCCGATGCGTCCAGTTAAGTGAAAGTCAGACAGCTGTGCGATGCGCAAGCAGGTTGGTGGGGTGATCAAATCAGTCATGATGGAATTTTTTGAGGATAAAGGTGCCAAAAAATCCGATCGAGAGCATCAGCACGATGGCAAGACCTGTTTGGATATCCAGCCACACGCTGCCCCAGATGCCAACAGTGACGGCGACTTGAGCGAACAGCATTGCCATCAGCACCATGGCTTTTGGGGAGGTGGCGAATAATCGCGCGATCAATGCAGGTAAAATCAACAGGCCGCTGATCAACAGACTGCCGACCGCCTGTAGCGCAACCGCACAAAAGCCGGCCAAAAGGCCCATAAAAAACACATGCTGCTGTAGAGGATTGATGCCTTGGATTTGGGCAAGCGCCTCAGAGGTGGCAAGCTTAACTTGAGCTTGCCAGATGCTGGCCAATATGATCAGACCAACAAAAATCATCACCGCCAATCTTGGCAAATCTGCCCAATCAATGTCAAGAAGACTACCAAACAAAAAGCCCAAAACATTGGCCTGTTGCTGCGTCAGCTGCGTGAGTGTCAATAGACCTAGGCATAACAAGGTCGATGCCAGCACCGCCAAGATGGCGTCATTGGGCAAGCGTTTGTCTTTTAATATTGTCAATGCGATGATCACCAAAATACTGATGATGCCGATGCCAAGGTCTGTCGGCAGCTGTAGCCAAACAGCCAACGCCACGCCCAACAATGCGCCATGCGCCAAGGTATCGGAAAAAAACGCCATGCGCCGCCACAGTACCAAACAGCCCAAAGGCGCTGATAATAAAGCGATGAGTGATCCTGCAATCCAAGCAGGGGCGATGATGGGCAGCCATTGATTCATGTGTGATACTTATAAGCGGTGACTGTGATCGGGATGATCGTGGTCAAGATGATGTTCACAGTGGGTGTGTTGATGGATATATGGAGCTTGATAGCCGAATAACTGAACAAACTCAGGCGTAACAGCCACTTGGCTTGGCACGCCTTGGCAGCAGATATGCTTATTTAGGCAAATGACGCGGCGAGAGCCTTTCATTACCCAGTGCAGATCATGCGAAACAACGAGCATTGCACAGCGCAGAAAATCAGGCAGCGTATCCAAAAATTGATACAGCCAGCTTTCGCTTTCAGGATCTAGCCCTTGCATCGGCTCATCTAAGATCAACAGCTTAGGGCGATCAAGCAGGGCGCGAGCCAGCAGTACGCGCTGAGTTTCGCCACCAGACAGATGTTTTAGCTGCTTATTTAACAAGGGCGCGATCGACAGCTGGGTAAACAGATGATCTTTTTGCTCGGCAGTGAGTTTCTTGGGATTGGCTTGCTTAAGCAAATCCATCACACGAAGCGGCAAAATCGCAGGCACATCAAAACGCTGCGGCACATAACTGATGTCGCGCGTGTTTTTGGTGATGCTGCCACTGCTGGGTTTGAGCAGTCCTAAGATCAGCTTTACCAAGGTGGATTTGCCAGCACCATTTGGGCCGATTAGACTGATCATCTCATCGGCGTGAATGGTCATACTGACGCGGCTCACCAGATCTCCATCACTGACGCGATAGCTGACTTGATTGAGATCTAAAATGATGGCTTGATCACTGAGTGTTGCAGTCACGGCAGATGCCTTTTAATTCGATGACGCTTCTCTCGACGGTGAATTTGGCATCATTAGCGGCAAAATTCATGATCTCATCGACAGGTATGTTGCTGCACTCTTCGACTTTTTCACATTTTTGACAAATTAAAAATGCCGCTGCGTGCGCCGCTCTGGGATGGCAGCAGGGTACATAGGCGTTCATGGACGACAGCTGATGAATCAAGCCTTCGCTCAATAAAAACTCCAGTGATCGATACACCGTCGGCGGTGCGATGTTGGTGCGCTTATCAGAGCCATCCATCTGGCGACTGGCTTGTAAGGCGCTGATCAGATCATAAGCACCCATAGGCTTGGCAGCAGACAAAATCAGCGAATAGACTTCTTCGCGCAGCGGCGTAAATCGCGCACCGCGTGCCAGACAGTGCGCTTTGGCATCGGCCAGACGCTGCTCGACATTGCCGTGTGCATGATGCACATTATGGTGGTGACAATCTGAATGATGACAGTCCGAGGTGTTACTTCTGTGCATAAATTTCTTCTTAAAACAAGGATGGCTTTGGGGATTGCCCACCAAAACGCATCACCAAATAACGCCAATCGGTACAATGAGAATCACCGCCGTCTGCCAGTGCTCATTGCAATGGATCTTGTCGTTATGTTATAGCTCATAAACCTGCTATTATACCCATATTTTTGAAAGATGACCACATTAAGTCAGCCAAAACACAGCAGCATTGTGTGTAAATATTGTAAGCATAAGATGCTGAGCCAAAGCACTCAATCCTTTGTAGTGCATCGCATGCGCCCTTGAGCGTGTACAGATATGATTCTTTAGTGTTTAGACAGTCAAAATAAAGCGCTGGTGCTTTTGGTTATGGTGTTATATAATAACAAATGCTCCACAGGTGCTGCTTATCCGTGTATCATCGAAGTGATATGAGTGCGCTGGATCTGTGCTATAATGGCTCTTTGCGCAGATGATGCTTTGCCAAATGTGCTGTTATTTTATAAATTTAATAAAATATGATACAAGCTTGACTGCTTGGATGGCATGATTGATGCAATGCTGTTAATCGATTAAGTTAAGCTTTTGACCTTTTTTTAATGATGATATGAATAAATTATCCAACACCCAAAAATCTCACACCGCCTTGGCCATCACTCAACGCTTGCGTGCTTTATCTAAAAAAACCCTGCTAAAAAGCGCCTTGGCAGTGGGCGGCCTGCTGTGTTATGCTGCCCAAGCTGGCGTGGTCAGTGTCAGTAATTATCCACTTGCGCTGCTAAGCCATGAGGTGACTCAAGGCCAGCACGATGCACAGGTGCTACTGGATGCAGGCGATGTCGGTCATCATGGTTCATTATCGCCAAGTAAGGTTAAGCTCATTGAGGACAGTGACTATGTGGTGTGGTTTGGGGAATCCTTAGAGCAAAATTTGGTCAAATCCTTGGCGGATGCGCCCAATGCCATCTCATTATTAAAATTCAATGCCTTTGAGCGCTTACCATTGCGCCAGATTGATGGCACGGCGCGCTCGCAGAGTGAAGATGCGCATATTTGGTTAAACCCTGAAAATGCAAAAGCCATCGTGCGTGCTTTGGCGGTGGTGCATGGCCATGCCAATCCCCAGTTCAAAGCCTATTATGCCAAAAATGCAGCCGATTTTCAGGCGCGCATGGATGCAGCTGTGCTCAGCATTCAAGTACCAAGCAGCAAGCCGTATTGGGCGTATCATGATGCTTTTCAGTATCTTGAGTCTGCGGCAGGACTGCGCTTTGCTGGCGCATTGACCCCTGATCATCACCTAAATCCCAAAGCCTCACAGTTTAAATGGCTCAATGACACGCGACCACAAGCACAGATGTGCTTGGCAGCCCAAAGCAGCGTCTCTGATGGCATAAAAAATAAACTGGGCAATGTCACTGTCACCATACTCCAAGAAGACTTAAGTGGCTTAGGCGAGGATTTTATCAGCGCTTGGCTGATGCAGGCGCGTGCATTGCAGGCGTGCGTCGGGCATACAGTGAACAAGGCATAATTCAGCAGTTGTATGAGCTTAATGGCACTTGCCTGTCATGAGCATCGGGCTTATAATGACCCAAATGTGCCACTTATCATTGGTGCATCATCCATCTATTTACAGTTCATAGGCTTGGCACGACACATGACTATCCCAGCTCATCGATCAAAAAAAGCGGCCGCCATCAGTACCCAATACCGCCAACTGTGGTCGCTCATCGCGCTTGTGGCGCTTGCTGTGATCATCAGTCTGATCACAGCAGATGGCCAGTGGCTGATCGCCAAAGGCGCGGCGGCAGGTGCAATGCTATCATTTGTCGCACAAAGTGCATTTACAGTGGTGGCTTATCACACGGTGGGCGCTCGATATGCCAAGCAGATCATGCTAAATACCTATCTTGGCATGGTCATCAAATGGCTGATCAGCATCGCAGGTTTTGCGTTGATTTTTTTGGTTTTGACGCCGATTCATGCGCCTTCGGTGATCGCGGGCTTTATCCTTATGCAGATCAGTCAGGCGATCGGGCTTATGCACCTTAAGTGATCGCTCATTGGCTTAACCCTTAGATCGCCCCAAATAAATCCACACTCTGAATGCTTGTATCAAAAATATCAATCATTCGTTATGATCATCTCCAGCCAAAGGCTATGTTAGCTGGCATCAAATTTCATCATAATCCAGTAAGATTTTATTTGATTTGATGATACGAAGCGATAAGACGCTAGATTTAGTAAACATTGACAAAATTCTTGAAAATAGCTTGATACCAAAATTTTTTGACGAAAAATTCGATAAAATTATGCATTTTTACCATAAATTTGCAAAATTTCGGCAATAAAATATCGTTTAGCTCTTTACATATTGCCAACACTCAAGTAAGATACTCTGTTAGTTACAAGTGCAATTTATTGTTACGATTTTCATAATCCTTTATGAAATTGATTGATTTTTTAAATCAATGCCAAGTATGGAATTTGTCGAAAAATGACGGACAAGGGAAATACACCGAACTGGTTTATATCATTTTGGTCGGCTGCAATGGATTGAGAGTGTTGAATAGTAACTTCGTTTTTTGATTTGGCGTTTATCTCCAATTTTTCTTTTTCGAGTAAAAATAAGAAGCTTATTATGGCAGCCGAACAGACATCTACAGAATATATTGCTCACCATTTGACGAATTGGGCTTATGGATTGCACCCAGAAAAGGGCTGGAAAGTGGCGTATGACGCAACTGAAGCTGCTGAGATGGGTTTTATGAAAATCCATGTGGACTCAATGCTGTGGTCGATTGGCTTGGGTATTTTCTTTTTGGCGCTTTTTTGGGCGGTGGGTCGCAAGGCGACTTCGGGCGTCCCAACGAAGCTGCAGGCTTTTGTTGAGTTGATTATTGATTTCGTGGACAACAGCGTTCGTGAATCATATAATGGCCCATCAAAGCTGATAGCACCGCTGTCATTGACGATTTTTGTGTGGATTTTCTTGATGAACTTGATGGACCTTGTGCCGATTGACTGGATTCCAAGTCTGGCAATGTGGGTGGGTTCATTGATGGGTCATGATCCGTACCATGTATATTTCAAAATCGTACCAACAACCGATCCGAACATCACTTTGGGTATGGCGATTGGTGTATTCTTCCTAATCATTGGTTTTGGTTTGAAATATAAAGGCGTTGGTGGCTTTATTGCAGAATTTACTTTGCACCCATTTAGTGCAAAAAACCCAATTTTGCAAGCTATCTTAATCCCGATCAACCTAGTACTAGAGATCGTTACCTTGTTGGCAAAACCAATTTCATTGGGTCTGCGTCTATTTGGTAACATGTACGCAGGTGAGCTGATTTTCATCTTGATTGCACTGATGCCATTCTGGATTCAGTGGGCGCTGAGTGTGCCTTGGGCAATCTTCCATATTCTAGTTATTACCCTTCAGGCGTTCGTATTTATGATGTTGACGATTGTATATCTGTCGTTGATCTCAGCAGAATCCGAACATTAATTTGAAACTTTTTTATAACCCTTAATTTTAGGTCATAAGGAGACATCATGGATCCAGTAATCGCACAGTACACCCTACTTGCAGTCGCTCTACTAATCGGTGCAGGCGCACTAGCAACAGGTATCGGCTTCGCTATCCTAGGCGGCAAATTCCTAGAAAGCACAGCTCGTCAACCTGAACTAGGTTCACAACTTCAAACCAAAATGTTCATCGTGGCAGGTCTACTTGACGCCGTACCAATGATTGGTGTTGGTATTGCAATGCTTCTATTGTTCGCCAACCCATTCGCATAAGCTGAAACCGTCAGTTTAACGACCACCTTTGTTTTGATGAGTCAAGCAAAGGTGGGCATCACCTGACTTTCACTAACCACGAGGTGATTGGATGATCAATTTAACCATTTTCGGTCAGTTGATTGCTTTTGCGATTTTCGTGCTGTTTTGTATGAAATTCGTATGGCCACCACTGATCGGCGCGATTAATGAGCGTCAAAGAAAAATCGAAGACGGCTTAAATGCCGCAGAAAAAGCAAAAGCAGATTTGGCTTCAGCTGATAAGCAAATCGAAGCAGAATTTGCAGCTGCAAAAACTGAAGCTGCTTCTATCATCGAGCGCGCGAATAAAACTGCCAATCAGATGATTGAAGATGCCAAAGAACAAGCTCGTCTAGAAGGCGAACGCATCATTGCTGCAGCACATGCTGCTGTTGAGCAAGAAGCTGCACAGACTCGTGAACAACTGCGTTCTCAAGTTGCCAGCCTTGCAGTGCTTGGTGCTGAAAAGATTTTGCAAGACAAAGTCAATGAACAAGAACACGCCAGCATGCTTGAACAGTTGGCGGCTAAGCTGTAATTAGAGGATATCATGGCTGAACTATCTACCTTAGCAAGACCATATGCCAAAGCAGCATTTGATTACGCTAAAGAGCAAAATGCAATCAACAACTGGGAAGCCTTTTTGTCGGTTGCAAGCGATGTTGTACGCAATGAAGATTATGCTTCACTGCTGAACAATCCAGCCATTTCTGCTGCACAAAAAGCAGATATTTTGATTGACACCTATGGCAAATTAACAGCAGAGCAAGCATCTCAAGCGTTGGCTAACTTCACAAAACAGTTGGCTGAGCACGATCGTTTGGCATTATTGCCAGAAATTCATGCTCACTACAGTAAGCTAAAATCACAAGAGCTTAAACAGGTTGATGCCTATGTCACTTCAGCCTATCCCCTAACTGAGGCTCAAAGCAAACAATTGCAAGAGCGTTTGGCAATCTCAACAGGTTCGATCGTTATTTTGCATGAATCTGTAGATCCTAGCCTGATTGGTGGAGCGACCATCAAAGTGGGTGACAAGTTTACTGATGGCTCAGTGCGTGGCAAGTTAAAACAATTAAAGACTCAGCTTACTGCGTAAGTAGCGAGCTGTCTAAATCAAAGGAAACAAGGCAATGCAACAATTGAATCCAGCCGAAATCAGCAATCTGATTAAGCAGCGTATTCAAGACCTTGACGTAAGCGCAACTGCAAAAACCGAAGGCGTGATCGTCAGTGTCTCTGATGGTATTGTGCAAATCCATGGCCTAGAAGAAGCTATGTATGGCGAGATGATCGAGTTTGAAGGTGGCGTCTATGGTATGGCGCTAAACCTTGAGCAAGATTCAGTCGGTGCGGTAGTACTGGGTGAGTATCTTAGCCTACAAGAAGGCCAAAAAGCATACTGCACAGGTCGTATCTTGGAAGTTCCAGTGGGCCCTGAGCTACTGGGTCGTGTTGTCGATGCATTGGGTAACCCAATCGACGGCAAAGGTCCGATCAATGCAAAACTGACTGACAAAGTTGAAAAAATCGCTCCAGGCGTTATCGCGCGTCAATCAGTCGATGAACCTGTGATGACAGGTTATAAAGCTGTTGATACCATGATTCCAATCGGTCGTGGCCAACGCGAGCTGATTATCGGTGACCGCCAAACTGGTAAAACCGCACTAGCAATCGATGCCATCATCGCTCAAAAAGATTCTGGCATCAAATGTGTGTATGTTGCTGTAGGCCAAAAACGCTCTACCATCGCCAATGTGGTGCGTAAGCTTGAAGAAACCGGTGCTTTGGCATATACCACAGTTGTTGTTGCATCAGCTTCTGAACCAGCAGCACTACAATATATCGCACCATATTCTGGCTGTACGATGGGCGAATACTTCCGCGATCGCGGTGAAGATGCACTGATTGTTTATGATGATCTATCAAAACAAGCGGTAGCATATCGCCAAATCTCATTGCTACTACGCCGTCCACCAGGTCGTGAAGCATATCCAGGCGATGTATTCTATCTACACTCACGTCTACTAGAGCGCGCATCACGCGTCAATGCTGACTATGTAGAAGCATTCACCAATGGCGAAGTCAAAGGCAAAACTGGTTCATTAACCGCATTGCCGATCATTGAGACACAAGCAGGTGACGTATCGGCATTCGTACCTACCAACGTAATTTCTATTACCGATGGTCAGATCTTCCTTGAGTCAAACCTATTTAACTCAGGTATCCGTCCTGCGGTCAACGCTGGCATCTCGGTATCGCGTGTTGGTGGTGCTGCACAAACTAAGATCATCAAAAAGCTATCAGGTGGTATCCGTACCGCGCTAGCTCAGTATCGCGAATTGGCAGCATTTGCGCAGTTTGCATCAGACCTTGATGATGCAACCAAGCAACAGCTGGAGCATGGTGTACGCGTAACTGAGCTTATGAAGCAAAAACAATACGCGCCTATGTCAATCGCTGATCAAGCGGCTGTCATCTATGCATCAAACGAAGGCTATTTGGCTGATGTGCCAGTTGAGAAAATCGGTGCGTTTGAAGAAGCATTCTTGCGTTATCTGCGCAGTGAGCATGCAGCATTGATGACTGAAATTGATGACACTGCAAACTATAATGACGACATCGAAGGTCGTCTAAAAGCTGCAGTAGAAAGCTTTAAGGCTTCATCAAGCTACTAAGCTAAAGATAAGCAATATGGTGTGTTAGGCGTTGTTTAACGCACCATAAACCCTTTTATAATAAGTCCAGTATTGGAATAATTATGGCAAGCTTAAAAGAAATTCGTGCTAAAGTAACCAGCATCAAAAGTACGCAAAAAATCACGCGTGCTATGCAAATGGTAGCTGCCAGTAAAATGCGCCGAGCTCAAGAGCGAATGGAATCTGGTCGCCCTTATGCTGAAGGTATGCGCCGTGTCATTTCACACTTAGTGCAAGCACAGTCAGATTATAAACATCCTTACATGCAAAACCGTCCGGTGAATCGTGTGGGCTTTGTTGTCGTGACCTCTGATCGTGGTCTGGCAGGTGGTTTGAACATTAACTTATTCAAAAACTTGCTAAAATCAGTCAAGGGCTATCAAGAGCAATCAGTTGAGATTGAGTTTGCAGTCATTGGTGCTAAAGGTGTGGGCTTTTTTAAGAACTTCGGTGGCAAAGTTACCTCGGCAGTGACTGATTATGGTGATAACCCATCACTAGAACAAATCAATACCCCAGTTCAAGCGATGCTTGATGATTATGCTAATGGTAAATTGGACCGCATTTATTTGGTATATAACCAATTCATCAATGCGATGGCTCAAAAGCCAACAGTAGAACAAATCGTACCACTGGCAGAAGGTGAGTTTGAAGACGATGCGCTTCAATCACACAGCTGGGATTATATCTATGAGCCAGACACCAAAACCCTCATTGATAGCTTGCTTTTGCGCTATATCGAATCCGTGGTGTATCAGTCAGTGCGTGAAAATATCGCGTCAGAACAATCAGCTCGTATGGTAGCAATGAAAGCAGCAACAGATAATGCTGGTAACTTAATTAAAGAACTACAGTTGGTTTATAACAAGCTGCGTCAAGCGGCGATTACCCGAGAGATCTCGGAAATCGTTGGCGGTGCTGCCGCTGTTTCTTAATTGACTAATATTAGATAATAGGAGAACGCAATGAGCGGTCGTATTGTACAGATTATTGGCGCGGTTATTGACGTTGAATTTGACCGTGGTCAAGTACCACAAATTTTCGATGCATTGAGCGTCGATGGCACCGAAACCACCCTTGAAGTGCAGCAGCAGCTAGGTGATGGCGTGGTGCGTACCATTGCAATGGGCTCAACTGAAGGCCTTAAGCGTGGTTTATCAGTATCTAACTCTGGTGCACCGATCTCTGTGCCAGTTGGCCAAGCGACTCTTGGTCGTATTATGGATGTATTGGGTCGCCCAATCGATGAGGCTGGCCCCGTCAATGCTGCTGAAAAATGGTCTATCCATCGTGAAGCACCAAGCTATGATGAGCAATCAAACTCAACTGAACTACTAGAAACTGGTATTAAAGTTATTGACCTGCTGTGCCCATTCGCTAAAGGTGGTAAAGTTGGTCTGTTCGGCGGTGCCGGTGTTGGTAAAACCGTTAACATGATGGAGCTGATCAACAACATCGCATTGAAACACTCTGGTCTATCTGTATTTGCCGGTGTGGGTGAACGTACTCGTGAAGGTAACGACTTCTACCACGAAATGCAAGAAGCTGGCGTTGTTAATACCGAAGACTTCACCAAGTCTAAAGTAGCGATGGTATATGGCCAGATGAATGAGCCACCAGGAAACCGTCTGCGTGTTGCTTTGACTGGTCTGACTATGGCAGAATACTTCCGTGACGAAAAAGACGAAGCCACTGGTAAAGGCCGTGATGTTCTGCTGTTCGTTGATAACATCTACCGTTATACTCTAGCAGGTACTGAGGTATCAGCACTTCTTGGCCGTATGCCATCTGCAGTAGGTTATCAGCCGACATTGGCAGAAGAGATGGGCTTGCTACAAGAGCGTATTACTTCAACTCAATCAGGCTCTATTACTTCTGTGCAAGCGGTATATGTTCCTGCGGACGACTTGACTGACCCATCACCAGCGACCACTTTCGCTCACTTGGATGCTACAGTCGTTTTGAGCCGTGACATCGCATCACAAGGTATTTATCCTGCGGTTGACCCGCTTGACTCAACTTCTCGTCAGCTTGATCCTCAAGTCATCGGCGAAGAGCATTATAATGTCGCTCGCGGTGTACAAGAAGTATTGCAACGCTACAAAGAGCTAAAAGACATCATCGCCATCTTGGGTATGGACGAACTGTCTGAAGAAGATAAACTGGTCGTTTATCGTGCGCGTAAGATTCAGCGTTTCTTGTCACAGCCATTCCATGTTGCAGAAGTATTTACGGGTGCGCCTGGTAAATATGTGGCACTTCGTGATACTATCGCTGGCTTTAAATCGATCATCGAAGGTGAGTATGATCACCTGCCAGAACAAGCCTTCTACATGGTAGGCGGTATCGATGAAGTGGTTGCTAAAGCTGAAAAGCTAAAAGCATAATCATCCATTCACAATCAGATAAGCCATCGCTTATTTGATTGTGAAAGTTTTCGATAATTGCTGGCTTATTAGGAGAATAACATGGCAACTTTTATGTGCCGAGTTGTGAGCGCACGAGAAGAGCTGTATGCTGGCGAAATCAGTATGCTGATCGCCAACGGCCATTCAGGTGAAATTGGTGTTTTGGCTGGACACACGCCTTTGATCACTTTACTAAAACCAGGTGCCATGCGCATGAAATCAGCCGATGGCCTATCTGAAGAAGTGATTTATGTATCTGGTGGTGTGCTTGAAGTACAGCCAAATCTGGTGACAGTGTTGGCAGACGATGCAGAACGCGCTCATGATTTGGATGAGGCCAAGATTGCTGAAGCTCGCCGAGCTGCTGAGCAGATGTTGGTAAACCAAACCGACACCCTTCAAACCAATGCTGCTTTGGCTGCACTGGCTGAATCTGTGGCACAGCTGCAAACGATTCAAAAATACAAAAATCGTGCTTAATTTGCTGTCAGCCATCTGCATGGCGAGCAAAGTTTGATTTTTTAATTGTGGTAATGTACATCACCGTAGGATGATTATGACTGCTACCCCTGAAAAAGAAGACATGCCGCGAATCCTCATCGTTGAAGACGATGAGCGATTGGCGATGCTGACTCAAGATTATCTGCGTAAAAATGGGCTGGATGTGGCGATCGAAACTGATGGCACACGCGCCATCCGACGCATCATTGCTGAGCAGCCGGATTTGGTTGTTCTTGATGTCATGTTACCAGGTAGCGATGGCTTGACGGTATGTCGTGAAGTTCGTGCTCAATATCAACAGCCGATTCTGATGCTAACAGCCCGTACGGATGATATGGATCAGGTTTTGGGTCTTGAGATGGGTGCTGATGACTATGTCGCCAAACCTGCACAACCGCGAGTTCTATTGGCTCGTATTCGTGCTTTGTTGCGCCGTTCTGATACTGCGCCAGTCGAATCCTCGCCTCAGCGTTTGGAATTTGGCGATTTGGTGATCGATAATGGTGGTCGTTCGGTGACGCTGAATGATGAGCTTGTTGATTTTACCAGCGCCGAATATGATTTGTTGTGGCTGTTGGCATCAAATGCTGGTCGCATTTTGTCTCGTGAGGATATTTTTGAGCGACTACGCGGCATCGAATATGATGGCCAAGATCGTTCAATTGATGTGCGTATTTCTCGCATTCGTCCAAAAATTGGTGATGATCCAGAAAATCCAAAACGCATCAAAACAGTCCGTTCTAAGGGCTATTTGTTCGTCAAAGAAGGTAATTAATTGCATGCAAGGTGTTTGCATGCAATGATTTGTGCAAAGCCAGCTCATGCTGGCTTTCATTTTATCGGACGCTGTTTGCTATGACTTTTATGAGCTTCACCGAGCGAAGCATCTTTTTTCGCATCTATGCTGGGCTGCTACTGGTCTGTGTGTCTGTGGCGTTTTTTGCGTATCTTTTGGTTGATACCATCAATCAAGAACGCGCTCAGGCATATCGGGAAAGTGTGGCAACCGGTGTTTTTTATTTGATTGGTCAAGGTGCGCAGCATCAAACTACACCTGCTCAAAGAAATTATTGGCTCAATGACATCAGTATGCTGTTTGGCAGCAATTTTGAAATTGTCCCGATGGAATCCATCGAGTTTAAAGCACGAGAGATGCGCCGAATCGAAGAGGCAAAAACTGTCGTCCGCTATGATCACCACGCCAATCAATCTACCTTTTATTATCGCCTTGAGGGTACAGATGAGGTTTTGACCACACGGCTATCACAAGTTGGTGAACGACAAGTCAGAGCGTTGACCATTTTTTTGCTTGATGATTTATCGCATTATCAGGGTTTTGAACAAAAACAAGCCCGATTGAATTATTTGACTGAGAAATTCAGTTATCCCATTTACTTACAATCCATCAATAATTTGCGCTTAGATCCTGACCAGATTGCGCGTCTAAAACGCGATGAATTGGTGATGTCATTTCAAGATGGCATCCGTGGTCAAGGATCGACGATTTCATTTACCGTCGCCTCAGATGTTGAAGATGTGGTGATCGTGGTTGGCCCTGTTGCGCTGTTTAATTGGTTTCCGCTGAATTTATTAGTGAGCGTGACCTTGATCTGCGTGTTTTTGATCGCTTTGGGTGTCTATGCGCTGATTTTTCCTTTGGAGCGTCGCTTGCAATTATTGCAAATGGGCGTCAATCGAGTCACTCAAGGCAACTTGGATACCAAAGTTCAGGTCGTCGGCCATGATGACATCGCGCGATTGTCGATGACTTTTAATGCGATGACAGCGCATATCAAACGACTGATCGAAGCACAACGCGAGCTGACCCGAGCGGTGTCACATGAGCTGCGCACGCCCGTTGCGCGGATACGCTTTGCTGTGGACATGCTGGCAGATACCGATGATGCCGATTCTCGCCAACTTCAAAAGAATTTTATCGATGAGGACATTGAGTCTTTAAATGAACTGATTGACGAGATTTTGACTTATGCCAAGCTAGAAGAAGGCTCGCCAAAGCTAGATTGGGAGATGGTGAATTTACGTGAGCTGCTTGAGCAGATCGAACGCGAGACCAATGCGCTTGGTAAGCCCATCAAGCTTGTGTGTCAGCTGCCGCCTGCCAAAGCCGTGGCCATGGCGGATCGCCGCTATTTGCATCGTGTGGTTCAAAACTTAGTCGGTAATGCCCTGCGCTATGCCGAAACGACAGTGATGCTCAGTGCTGATGTCATCAAAGGTGAGGCTTTTATCAGCGTTGAAGATGATGGTCATGGTATCGCCGAAGCAGATCGCGAGAAAGTGTTTATTCCTTTTGCGCGACTCGATGACAGCCGTACCAGAGCCTCTGGCGGCTATGGGTTGGGTTTGTCGATCGTCAGTCGCATTGCATTTTGGTTTAATGCCAATTTAAAAGTGGATGAAAGTCCTAAGCTGCACGGGGCAAGATTCATCATGTCATGGCCAGTCAAGCAGGTCGGTGTGGTCGTCGCTGCCGATGAGATGACCCAAGACCGCATGCAAAAAACCATCGAAAATAATGGCTAATCCATCAAGCTTGGTGGATCTACTGGGCGACAGTATGCTCATCCGATGCATCTAAAGATGTATCTGGCTCATCGATTTGAGTCATTAATGGAATTTTTACGCACACTTGTAGGCCGCCAGCAGGGTGGTTTGTGGCTTCGACCACGCCCTGATGTAGCTGTGCGATGCGATTAACGATCGCCAAACCAAGCCCACTGCCTTGGGTCGTGCGCGCAGATTCGCCGCGCTCAAATGGCTGCATGATACGCTCCAATTGATCTTCAGCCACGCCGTCGCCTTCGTCTTTGACACACAAAATTAACAAGGGATAGTCAGCATCAGCAGCGTCAGGATCGATGGCTTGAATGTGCGCGCTTAAATGAATTGGCTGCTCTCCATAACGGATGGCGTTATTGACCAAATTGATGATCAGGCGTTTGATGGACAAAGGGCGTACAGGGACTTTTTGACTGATGTCTGATTCATAAATAAATCGCGTCCCTGAAAACTGCACCATGATTTCTTTAAAAATCACATCCAAATTTGTGGGTTTGACAGGTTCATCAGAGCCATCTTTCATAAAAGAAATAAATTGTTCTAAAATGGCATCCATGTCCTCAATGTCATAGACCAATCCCTCACGGAAAAATTCATCTGGCAGCATCTCAGCCGTCAGCCGCATTCGTGTCAAAGGCGTACGCAGGTCATGACTGATGCCAGCAAGCATGATGGTACGCTCTTTTTGTGCTTGACTAAGAGTGCTAAAAAGCCGATTAAAAGCCGTGTTGGCCTTACGAATCTCATTGGGTCCTGTCTGAGTCGGCAAAGTGGTGGCATGGCCTTGGGTGATATAATCGTTGGCTGCGCGTTCAAGCTTTTTAAGAGGGCGATTAAGGCCGCGCACCAGCACCCAAATGGTAAATATGGTCAATAAAGGAATGCCAAATATAAACCCTGCCAGCACGCCAGGGCTGTACTGCGAGTAGTGCATCATCGGCTCACGGATCCAGATGTCAGGATGCGCGCTGTCTTGGATCCATAGTTTTGGTACGGGTTTGAATTTAAAATATACCGACACTTCGCGTCCCAGTGAGCGCGAGATCTCATCGGCCATGATCTGCGTCAGATGTGTGACCACAGGCTTGTCGGTGATGTCGGGAAATTCATTGCGATCGGTGATGATGTCGATGTGGGTATTATTTTCTAGCCAATGCATGAATTCAGGATTGTTGCGCCACTCTGGTTTGATTGAGGTCAACAGCTTGATTTCGGTGGATAGATAACTGGCGTGGTTTTTGAGTTCAGGCAAATAAAGACTGCGCCAAAACAGCCAGATCGACAAAGTAACGCTGACAAAGACGATAAAACACACCATGATCAGCGTCTGCAAGGTGTTGGAGTATAATTTATGGTGTAATTTTGCAAAGACATTGCGCACGGATTTATTCATCATAAGCCACCTGACAATCGCATGCCGCCATTGTAGCACAGCTTTTACAATGCATTACAGTTTAATTTACACAAAAAGCAAATTTTTACTTTTAAGATGATAAATTTCTTGGTATAATTACAGTTTTAGCGGGTTCAGGTTCGTACGGCTCATCCTCAACTTTATCGAATCTGTATCATGCTCTAATTCTTGCACAAATTATTTTTTTGTTTTTAAACTTTTTAAGAGAGTTATCATGGTAGTTATTCGTCTGGCTCGTGGCGGTTCAAAAAAGCGTCCATTCTATCAAGTCGTTGTTGCTGACAAGCGTGCAGCACGCGACGGTCGTTTCATCGAGAAAATCGGTTTCTTCAATCCACTGGCTCGTGGCCAAGAAGTTGAAACTCGCATCGACCTAGAAGCTTACAATGCGTGGATTGCAAAAGGCGCACAGCCAACTGACCGCGTTGCTTCATTGGTTAAAGCATTGAACAAAGCTGCTTAATTAGCAAATTTGTCTCAACGGTTTGCACCTAAGTATAAGCGAAGACTTATATCTGTGGTGTAAGCCGTTTTGTGCTATCAAATCCCATCTTTTTTACATGAAGCCAAATCGTGACTGTTTCAAAACCAAATTTTTCTCGTCAAAGTAGTGCGCCAGATCCATCAACGCTGGTTAAGATCGCGACACTAAAAAAACCCTACGGCATCAAAGGCTGGCTTTGGGTGTTTAGCGAAACTGACGAACGCTCAGGTATTTTTGAGATGTCGCCGTGGTGGATGAAGACAGCTACAGGATTCAAGCCTTTGACCGTCAAAGACTGGCGTAACCAAGGGCAGGGTTTGGTGGCGTGTTTTGAAGAGATTGCTGATCGTAATGTCGCTGAGACCATGAATGGCACAACCATTTGGGTATCCAAAGACAGCTTTCCTGAACTTAGCGAAGATGAGTATTATTGGTCGGATTTGATTGGACTGACGGTGATTAACGAACAAGGTGAAAATCTTGGCGTGATCAAAGAGATGTTCGAGACCGGTGCGCATGAGATCATTTCTGTCAAGCCAAGTGCTGATAGTATTGATCGCGAAGAGCGTCTTATCCCGTGGCATCGTGACATCGTATTGTCAGTGGACTTGTCAGCCAAAACCATGCTGGTGGCATGGGGTGCTGATTACTAACACTGATTACCAGAGTGGATTCGCCAGTGAATCGCTCATATAACCAACCTTGGGATAACTAAGCTACCGTGTTTTTTGCTGTCATCAGTATTTTGCCTGAGATGTTCGCTGCGATGACTGATTTTGGTGTCGTCGGACGCGCCATCAAAAGACAGCAAGCCAGTATCAGCCTGATTAATCCTAGAGATTTTACGACGGATAATTATCGCCGTATCGATGAGCGTCCGTTTGGCGGCGGTCCTGGCATGGTGATGATGGCGGAGCCACTCGAAAAGGCGATTTTGCACGCCAAAGAGTTGGCACGACAAGTAGGATGTCGAGTAGATGACGGTGCGTGTCCTGTGGTGTATTTATCACCACAAGGCAAACAGCTCGATGAACCGAGTGTGGTACAGATGGCGTCCTTGGATGGCATGATTTTATTATGCGGTCGTTACGAAGGGATTGATGAGCGGTTGCTTGAGCGATATGTCGATACTGAGATTTCTATCGGCGACTATGTGCTGACAGGCGGTGAGTTGCCTGCGATGGTGGTGATGGATAGCGTCATTCGCAGATTGCCACAGGTGATGGGTGATGATCTCTCCGCAGAGCAAGATTCTTTTGTAGATGGCTTGCTGGATTGTCCGCACTACACTAAGCCGCTTGATTTTCATGGCGATGGTGTGCCAGAAGTGCTATTATCGGGTCATCATGCCAATATCGCCAAATGGCGTTTTTTAGAGCAGGTGAGACGCACGCAAGTACGGCGACCTGATTTGTGGGAAAAATTTACACCCACCAAACAGCAACTCAAGTGGCTCAAAGACTTGAAAGATTGATTTTGCCTGTATGGTTCAGGCGCAGCGTCAATTGGCGCTTTATGTAACGATGGTATGCGGTCTTTTAACCATTGTCCTGTCTTAGACAGACAAAAAAGATTTTAGCCTATGCCATGACAATTGGAGAATTTCCATGAGCAACAAACATCCACTAGTACAAGTTGTTGAAAATGCACAACTAAAAGACCACCCATCATTTGGCCCAGGTGACACTGTTGTCGTTCAAGTCAAAGTTCGTGAAGGTGACCGTGAGCGTCTACAGGCGTTCGAAGGCGTGGTTATCGCTAAGCGTAACCGTGGTCTAAACTCAGCATTCACCGTGCGTAAAATCTCAAGCGGTGTTGGCGTTGAGCGTGCATTCCAACTACACTCACCACTAATCGCAAGCATCGAAGTGAAACGCCGTGGTGATGTACGCCGTGCGAAGCTATACTACCTACGCGATCGTTCAGGTAAATCTGCTCGTATCAAAGAAAAATTGGGCGCGCGTAAAGAAGGATAATCTTGGTACGCTCAAGACAAACCCCGAGTTTTCGACTCGGGGTTTTTTTATGTTTTTAAGTTGTCACTGGGTGACTTGAGTTGCTGTACAGCCTTTGGGCGCCACCTCTTTATCCAGATCTGTGCCACAAGTCCATCCATTTTCGCTGCTATGAGTCCATGTGATGGATTTATTATGAATGCTGCTGGCGGCATTTTGGCCAAAGGTGGCTTTGATGGTCGGGCTATCGGTTTCAATGTTGACTTTGATACCATCTGATACCAGATCACTGCCGATGCTGCCGATGTCGCAACCGCTATTTTGGGTGATGCCTTGTAATCGGCACATATCCACAGCAGTGCGCAGCTGACTGGTCTCCATCAAAACGCGATTGACTTGGGCATTGATGGTGCGTTTTTGGTACTGAGGAATGGCAAACATCGCCAAAACACCAATGATCAAAATGACGATCATCAATTCAATGAGTGTAAAACCTTGTTGAGATCTCATGGTTGTTCCTTGAAATTATAAACTCAAAGTATAAAGATAATGCAATTCTGCCATAAAATTATTGGCCTGACAAGTTTTTTGGTGAATGAACTTCGTCTCCGCGATTTTGGAATTGGTCAGCGTTGATATTTATTGAGATTTCAATGGGTATTTATAAAATAAATGTTGATTATCGTGGGATATTTTTTGTAATTGGCGCTATTTTCAGCTATTATTATAAGTGGAGAAGTGACGCTAAATTGTCGATTTGGCGATTTGGCGTCTCAGAATCATCTCTAGGCACTTATGATGCGACTAATGGATGTGTCATAAGCACCAAACGGGATATTTTTCGTAAATAAAAGAGGAATTTGCTATGTTAGAACAATACAGAGCTCATGTCGAAGAGCGTGCCGCACTAGGCGTACCGCCACAACCATTAACCGATGCGCAGACAGCGGATTTGGTGGCGCTACTAAAAAACCCACCAGCTGGCGAAGAAGAATTTTTGGTAGATTTGCTTGAAAACCGTGTGCCAGCAGGCGTTGACCAAGCCGCATATGTCAAAGCAGCTTTCCTCTCAGCCATCGCAAAGGGCGAAGCGAACTCGCCATTGGTCTCAAAAGAGCGTGCTGTCTATTTGTTAGGCACCATGTTGGGTGGTTATAATGTAGCGCCATTGGTTGAGCTACTAGAAAATGAAGAGCTTGGCGGCTTGGCTGCAGAGGCTTTGAAGAAAACTTTGCTGGTATTTGACGCATTCCACGATGTCGAAGAAAAAGCCAAAGCAGGCAACGCCAATGCCAAAGCTGTCCTAGAATCATGGGCAGAGGCTGAGTGGTTTACCAGTCGTCCTGAAGTACCAGAAGAAATCACCATCACTGTATTTAAAGTCACTGGTGAGACCAACACGGACGATCTATCACCAGCCCAAGATGCATGGAGCCGTCCTGACATTCCGCTACATGCCAATGCAATGCTAAAAAACGAGCGCGATGGCATCAAGCCTGAGCAGCCAGGTGTTGTTGGTCCATTGAGCCAAATCAAAGAATTGATCGCCAAAGGCAATCCTGTGGCTTATGTTGGTGATGTCGTGGGCACAGGTTCAAGCCGTAAGTCAGCGACCAACTCTGTGCTGTGGTTCTTTGGTGATGAAATCCCACACATCCCAAATAAAAAAGATGGCGGCGTCTGCTTAGGCGGTAAAATCGCACCGATTTTCTTCAACACCATGGAAGATGCTGGCGCCTTGCCTGTTGAGATTGATGTGTCTGAGATGAACATGGGCGATGAAGTCACCCTTAAAATCAACCATGACACAGCAGTCGTCACTGCATTTAAAAATGGCGAGCAAATCGCAGAATCTCCACTAAAAACCCCAGTACTGTTAGATGAAGTGCGTGCTGGTGGCCGTATCAACCTGATCATTGGCCGCAGCCTCACCACCAAAGCGCGTGAGTCATTGGGTCTTGAGCCATCGACATTGTTCCGCACCCCAGATCAGCCTGCTGATACTGGCAAGGGCTTTACTCTGGCGCAGAAGATGGTTGGTCGCGCTTGTGGTCTACCTGAAGGTCAAGGTGTACGCCCAGGTACTTATTGTGAGCCGAAGATGACTACTGTCGGCTCTCAAGACACCACAGGTCCGATGACTCGTGATGAACTAAAAGACTTGGCTTGCTTGGGCTTCTCAGCAGACCTAGTCATGCAGTCATTCTGTCACACCGCTGCTTATCCTAAGCCAATCGATGTCATCACGCATCACACACTACCTGATTTCATCATGAACCGCGGCGGTGTCTCACTGCGTCCAGGCGACGGCGTGATCCACTCATGGCTAAACCGTATGCTACTGCCTGATACTGTCGGTACTGGCGGCGACTCTCACACTCGCTTCCCAATCGGCATCTCATTCCCAGCAGGTTCTGGTCTTGTTGCATTCGCTGCAGCGACTGGTGTGATGCCACTGGATATGCCTGAGTCTGTGCTTGTGAAGTTCAAAGGCAAAATGCAACCTGGCATTACCCTGCGTGATCTGGTCCATGCGATCCCTTACTATGCGATCAAAGAGGGTGATTTGACGGTTGAGAAAAAAGGTAAGAAAAACATTTTCTCAGGTCGTATCCTTGAGATCGATTTGACCGAAATGGAAAATGATCTAACCGTTGAGCAAGCATTTGAGCTATCAGATGCATCAGCAGAACGCAGCGCAGCGGGCTGTGCGATCACTGTCTCTGAAGACAAAGTGGCCGAATACCTACGCTCAAACATCGTCATGCTAAAATGGATGATCGCAGAGGGCTATGGCGATGCTCGCACACTATCACGCCGTGCAGAAAATATGCAAAAATGGCTCGATAACCCAAGCCTAATGAAAGCAGATCCAGATGCAGAATACGCCAAAGTGTACGAAATCGATCTGTCTGAAATCAAAGAGCCGATCCTATGCTGCCCGAACGATCCAGACGATGCCAAGCTACTATCAGAAGTGGCTGGCGATAAGATCGATGAGGTGTTCATCGGTTCGTGCATGACCAACATCGGCCACTTCCGTGCTGCAGGTAAACTGCTATCAGAAGTGCCAGCAGGTAGTCTGACTACACGCATGTGGATCGCGCCACCGACCAAGATGGATGAGCGTCAATTGATGGATGAAGGTTACTACAATACCTACGCACAAGCAGGCGCTCGTACCGAAATGCCAGGCTGCTCACTATGTATGGGTAACCAAGCGCGTATCGCACCAAACTCAACGGCTGTTTCGACTTCTACCCGTAACTTCCCGAACCGTCTAGGTCAAGGTGCGAATGTCTATCTAGCTTCAGCAGAACTGGCATCAGTCGCTGCGGTACTTGGTAAGCTACCAACTGTTGAAGAATATCAGCAGTACGCAGGCAAGCTTGACAATATGCAAGCGGAAGTTTATAACTATCTAAACTTCGATCAAATGGCGGATTACACTGGTAAAGCTGACAAAATCAATGTCGCTCAGCTAAGCTAATCACCTAAGCCAATCACGAGGGCGTTTGTTACTTAGGCAGGCGCCATCAAGGACTGAATGTTGCATCCACAGCATTCAGTCCTTTTAATTTGTATATATTTTATGATATCTTAAGCCATCAATGAGCCGACTCTATGACAAATACGGAGATATGATGAAACAGTGGCTATACTTATTGCTAATAATCGCGCCATTATTAACTGGAGCGCAGGCTGCACAGGCAGATGATCGATGCCAATTTTTGGTGGAGGGCGGTCATTTGAATGATGATGGTTTTTTTGGCATTTGATCATTTGGATGCCTATACTGGCAGCTGTGATGAGGGGCTGTTTTTGGCGCAGCTAAAACCATCGGCCAACTATGCTTTTTTGGATCAATATGGCAGCTTGGTGATTGATTTGTCTGATGCTTTGATGGTCAAGCCTTTTCGCCACGGCGTCGCCATTGTCAAGACTTATGATGGCACAGGACTAATCAATGCCCAAGGTGCATGGGTGCTTGAGCCGACATATGAGGACATTGATCACTTGCGCGGTTTTGATGTATTTCAATTTCATCGCGCGGTTGCAACTCGCTACCAAGATGGGCAGATATATTCTGCCTTGATCGACACCACAGGCAAAGAGATCATACCGCTAACTCAAGGGCTACTGACACCGATTTTTAATCATAAGCCCATCTATACGCTGACTGTGTTTGATGCGTCTGATAATAATCAACTCCAAATGGGCATATATGATGGCGATGGCAGAGTACTTATCCCTGTTAAGGATCAGCTGATTACCACCGATGACAATGGCGAGATCGCCAAAATATGCCGGGCGGATCAAGGCTGTATATTGCTTGATCAAAATTTCCATTTTATCACCGAATGGATGGCGGAATCAGGCGATTCAACAGTGCGTTATGGCAATGGACTGATCGCAATCAAACAACATGATAAATATGGCTATATCGACACGCATGGCAGAGTCATCATCGAATCCGTCTATGACGATGCGCAGGCGTTCGTGCAGGGCGTGGCGGTTGTGCGCTCGGGTGATGCGTGGTATTTGATTGATAAACATAACCAACCCATCTCGCAGGTTTATGATGGCTTAATCAGATATGATGAAAGGCTGTATATTGCCGAAAAGTTGGGCAAATATGGCATCATTGATCGCGATGGCAAAGTCATGCAGCCACTAAGTTATGATGAAATAAAAGCGTATATCACAGGCGATGGGCTTTTGGCCGTTAAGCAGCATGGACTGTGGGGATTTGTGAATCGTGATGCCAAGATGGTCATCAAGCCGCAATATCAAGCGGTGAATTATTTTGCTGATGGCTTGGCAGCTACCAAGAAAAATCACAAATGGGGATTTATCAATTCAAACAATCAAACGGTGATTGATTTTATCTATGATGAGCCTTTAAAGGACATGAGTTTGCTTGAATTTTCACAGGCATATGCCGTCACCGATGGCGTGATCGCTGTGGTAAAAGATGGCAAATGGGGCATCATTGACACCCAAGGTGTCGCAAAAACTGATTTTATCTATGATGAGATCGGGCTGATCGACAAGCACTTTATCATGGTCATCAAAGATGGTCAAACCAGTCATATCACCCGTAAGGGATGGTGATCAGCGCACCACCCACCGCCATGGCTGCAATGCGCCAAGTGCCATACCGATCAGACCGCAGACCATGATGGGATTAAGTGTCTCACCAAGCAGTGGCACGGCTAGGATACTTGCGATAAATGGGGCAAGATTGGCGATACTACCTGCCTTGAACAGTCCGATTTTCTCCACCGCCTTAGCATAAGTCAGCGTCGCCACAATCACCACAGCGACACCGTGAAATAGCCCCTGTACCGCCAAATGCAGCGGCTTGACATCACCAAACTGTGGCGTCACAAATACCGCATACACAGGCAGATACAGCACCGCCGACCAGATGCCAACACCGCTCATCACCTGCCACGGCGTAAACGGCCATTTGCGTAGCAGTACCGAAAACAACCCCCAGCACACTGCACTGCCGATGAACATCGCATCCCCCACGCCAAAGCCGCCGTCTTTTATTGACATCATCACTGTCATCAAAGTTAGCGTGATGACGATGATGGACAGCCCGATACCTGTTTGGCGATCGACTTTTTGCCCGAGCATCAGATAAGCGATCAGAGCGGCGAATAATGGAAAAGTCCCATTCAAAAACACCACGCCATGCACCACAGGCGCATAAAAAAATCCACTATACACAAACACACAATAGCCAATACTGCCCGACAGTGCCAATAGCACCATGCGATAATCGAACAAAAATCGATAGTCTTTTTTGAGCCATAAAATCGGCATCAAAATCAACGCAGCGATACCAAATCGCATGGCAAGCACATCCCACACTTGGATTTGCCAATAGGCGTTCAGCCGTGCAATCAGGCTAAAACTCCCCCAAATTAGCATGGTGATGAGAGTAAAAAAGTAGCCTTGTTGTTCATCGGTCATCGTGGCAAGTGTTTTCATGCGAATATCTTATAAAATCAGGATTTGCCATTGTAACAGATTGTCATTAGGCTGTATATCAAGGCGATTGCAGCCAAGCCATCACAGCTACTTTGTCTTATCTTGATAAGGCGATGAGCGGGCGAAAGTTTGGGATCGATGATGATTAATATAAAATTCAAGTAATTTATGCAGCGTGACTGGATGGTCAAAATCGCGATTTTAGCATGAAAAAGTTTCGCCAAATGGTTTACAAATCGGCGCTAAATGTGTAACCTATTCATGAAACAATTTCACCTTCACATCTGAGAATTAAAGAGGACTTTATGAAGATAGTAGTTGCGGTAAAACGCGTTGTGGATCACAATGTCAAAGTGCGTGTCAAGGCTGACGAAACAGGTGTTGAGCTTGCTAATGCCAAGATGTCTGTCAACCCATTTTGTGAAATCGCCATCGAAGAAGCAGTACGCCTAAAAGAAAAAGGCGTGGCATCTGAGATCATCGCAGTGAGTGTTGGCACAACCCAAGCTCAAGAGCAAATTCGCTCTGCATTGGCATTGGGTGCTGACCGTGGTATTTTGGTTGAGACCGATGCCAAAGCCTATCCGCTACAAGTCGCCAAAATCCTAAAAGGTATCGCCGAACAAGAAGGCGCTCAAATTGTCCTACTGGGCAAACAAGCCATCGATGATGACAATAACCAAACCGGTCAGATGCTGGCAGCACTGATGGGTGTGGGTCAAGGTACTTTTGCATCAGAAGTGGTGGTTGAGGGTGATAAAGTGAATGTCACTCGTGAAATCGATGGCGGTCTGCAAACCGTTGCTTTGCCACTGCCTGCGGTGATTACGACCGACTTGCGTCTGAATGAACCACGCTTCCCAAAACTGCCAAACATCATGGCGGCCAAGAAAAAACCACTAGAAACCAAAACGCCAGCGGACTTCGGTGTGGATATGACTTCTAAGCTTGAGACGGTCAAAGTGGTTGCACCAAAAGAGCGTTCAGCAGGTGTCAAAGTGGCTTCAGTTGATGAGCTGATTGACAAACTAAAAAATGAAGCACGCGTCATCTAATACGGTTATTACAGATTAAGGATAAGAATTATGGCAATTTTAGTCTATGCAGAACATGACAATAAAGAATTAAAATCAGCAACACTGGCGACCGTGACCGCTGCGACTCAGATGGGCGGTGATGTGCATCTATTGGTCGCAGGCGCAGGCTGTCAAGCAGTCGCTGAACAGGCTGCCAAAGTCGCAGGCGTGAGCAAAGTTTTGGTAGCAGATAACGCTGCCTATGCCAATCAGCTGGCTGAGAATGTCTCGCTACTGGTCAAAGACCTAGCGGCAGGTTATAGCCATATCGTCGCACCAGCGACCACCACAGGCAAGAACTTCCTGCCACGCGTCGCAGCACTACTGGATGTCAGCATGGTCTCAGACATCACTGCTGTGGTCGATGCCAACACCTTTGAGCGTCCGATCTATGCTGGTAATGCCACCGCCACGGTCAAAACTTCTGAATCAATCGTCATCGTCACAGTACGCGGCACAGCATTTGAGCCAGCAGAGCTGACTGGCTCAGCTGCCATCGAAGCAGTAGCGACAGCAACTGATGCAGGCAAATCAAGCTTCGTCAAAGAAGAGCTGGCAGTATCTGATCGCCCAGAGCTGACTTCAGCGAGCATCGTCGTCTCAGGTGGCCGTGCACTGGCAAGCGGTGAGAACTTCACCAAATACATCGAGCCACTGGCAGACAAACTGGGTGCTGCTGTGGGCGCTAGCCGTGCAGCGGTGGATGCAGGCTTTGTACCGAATGATATGCAGGTCGGTCAAACTGGTAAAATCGTCGCCCCAAATCTCTACATCGCTGTAGGTATCTCAGGTGCGATTCAGCACTTGGCGGGTATGAAAGACTCTAAGACCATCGTCGCCATCAACAATGATCCAGAAGCACCAATCGCAGGTGTGGCGGATTATTTCCTAGAAGGCGATCTGTTTACTGTCGTGCCAGAGCTGACTGCTAAGCTGTAATCAGCTGTGATTTGATAAATATCAAAAACCTTGAAACTGTGATGGTTTCAAGGTTTTTTGGTGATTGGCTTAGTATAAGGTTGGTTCGCCTTGTATGCTGATGACTACCAAAAGCACCACGAAAAATGATACACTGGCATTAACCAATCTCACCAAAGAAATTTACTACGGCTTATAAATTATGGGGATTGATTTGGTGAAGTGTGGTAGAGCTATTACCATGCACTGTTAAACTATAATTTAAATTAAAGGAATTGTGTGCATCATACTGTGCTGAAATTAAATTTACAAGGCAATAAATTATGATTACATTAACCGAAGTAGTTAAAGAACAAATGTTTAGTGATGCAAAAAACTTATGGTTTTCTGCGTTATTTGAAAATATTCCAGCATCTTTCCCAAATATCACATTTGAAGAACAAAAGGCTTTATTCTTTATGCTTACTAAAGAAGCCTTAGATGTTGGTTTAATCAAATTTGTCCCACCTAATGGTATTTGGCATGAAGGATATGACATTTGGGATGTCTCATCGGATGAAATTATTGCCTATCTTAGAGATAATTTCCCTAAAGATGCGAAAGATGAGCTAGATTCTTGTGTTAATAACTATTTTTATGATATTGCTCCAGCCGTCCTATGGCGTCAAGATGATGGCAGTTATTATGGTAGTTAAATCAATTTGTCAATACCCATAAATCAAGTAGTATGGTAGGATGCGTACAACGCACCACTGAAACGGTTGATTAACGGCGCGCTGTGCGCACCCTACTGTACTATGCTTTTAAACCCAAGGTCAGGATCTAAGCCAAAGATAAACAAAATTAAATAATCCATAATCTATTTTAAATAATTCAAGAATTTCTTTTCTTGATAAACCTCTTTTGTATAATGCTGCCGCATAAATTTTTTGTTGAATCTTGTTTGCAACATAAATTTTATGTTTGAAAATATTATCACTAATGAACAAAGAAAAATCTAGATCGGTAGTGCAATCGGACAACTTTTTGTAATCATTGTCATTTAAATAAATTAGATAAGCAATAGCCTTTTGGCTTTCCAAATCATTTTTGGACTTTATTATTTTGATATAATAAATATAATCTATTTTTTCCTCAAGAAAAAAACCATAAACTTCCAAAACGTTTATGTTAGCAGTAAAGCAGTTTTTATCAATGATATTTCTAAAAATAGCTCTAGATTTACAAGCGTTGTCTTTTAATAACTCTCTTGATATGGTGTTCGATAGTGCAAATGATAGAGCTATAATTGTACTAAAATGATCCACTAATGATAACTGATACAAAATCTCCATAGGGTTTTCATAAAAATCATCTATTTTGCCGAGTGCTTCCTCAGCCTCGACCCATTCATTGGTATTGTACTCAATAGTTCCATCAAAAAACCCTCTGATAATGTTTTCGTAGTCATTATTTTTCATTTTATCTAACTTCTCTTAGTATGGTAGGGTACGTACAACGCACCACTGAAACGGTTAATTAATGGTGCGCTGTGTGCACCTACTGTACTAAATATCTCTTATAAAACTTGGTTTTTCAACATTTGGCATATTATCATAAGCCTTTAACAAAATCTGTTCAGGACTTAGTGGTGTACGATAATTTCCATACACAACTTTTAACCAAATGGCAGCACGGTTATATTGACCATAGCCCAACCAAGTACTTTCAAGATGTTTGATAAGTAATTTTTTACCAAGCTCAAGCATGGTTGCATCATCATATTGTGGGTTTATTTTATTTTGACAAACTAAATAGCCATATTCTCTTGGTGTGAGGGTTTTTCTATTGATACTAATATTTTTATTGCCATAATATCGTTCAAACTCATCAATCCCTGCCTGATAGGCTTGGGATTGGATACACAGTCCCATATAGTCATCCAAACAATAAGTTTTAAGCTGGTTTTTTTGACACCATAGTTCATCCACATAATAATCTGCATACCACCGTCTAGCTTGCTCCCAGTCAGTTAAACTATCTGTGCCAGTATGTAGCCATTTGGCTAGGGCAAGGCTTTCATACATGCAGTATTGTCGAAATGCCATGCTCATCATTTTAAGCGTTTCTTTGTTGTCAATGGCTTCTTATAGCCATGCGATACGACTAGGTAAAATAACTTCTGTTTCTTGTTTAAGACCTACAATCCAGTCAGAAATCATCATGTTAATACTAGCTTCGGACATTGCCCCCATATTAAGATTTGGGTCGTATTCCATATTGACTAAAAAGTCAATCATTGCATTTTGTCTGCTAAGTATTGGATCAAATAGCATTTTTACCTCTTGTTAATCTATGACGCTATTACGAGCATTACCTGCCCCAGTATGGTAGGTGTGTACCACGCACCACTGAAACTGCAAGCATTACAGATGGGTTGGGGAAGGCTCTAGAGTGGTTTATGGTATCAGAAAAATATAAAGAGAATCAATTTTTTTAAGAGATGAGTTTGTATACGAATGCAATGAATATGAATTTTCAAAAGCTTTATTTTATGCAATGGCCACTTTAGTGATTGATGGGTCGCACGGTTAAGAGCAAAAGTACAGCAGAATACACACCACAACCACTTTACAACTGTCCCGACTGTGGATTGATGGTCAAAAACACCACTTCAGGGCGATTAAAAATCCTAGGGATATAGCGTGTCGATTCACGAGCCAGTCCACGACTGACGATGAGCTGTGTCTGCTGACTGTGGCTTGATGGGTTGGGCAGTTGATAGCTGCCACCAGCGTATTTTGGCAGGATGCCTTGATTGGGTGCAAATAGCCCATTGATCAGATATGGCACACGCCATTGCCCACCATGTGCGTGCCCACTGATGACGATGTCAAAAGGATAACGCGTATAATCGGTGATGTGCTCAGGGCGATGGCTGATTAAGATATTGGGCTTTTGAGCCTTGGCAAGCTGTCCAACCGTCCTGAGATCCTGTGCGAATCGACCGCTGACAGGATCTGACACACCCCAAATCATCACAGGGCTGTCAGCACTGATGGCTTGTCCTTGATCATGTAGGATATGGATACCGTATTGGCGGATTTTTTGTTCTATCTGCTGATAGGCGTCATGGGGTAGGTACAGTTCGTGATTGCCATTGACATAATAGACATTGGGCGTGATGGCAGACAGCTGGGATAATAGCACATCTGCGTGCGCCTGTGGCAATACATCATCATAGATATCACCGCCAAGTACGATGGCGTCGATGTGTCGAGATGTCAGGATATCGATGATTTGGCTTTGGTTGTCGCCATAAAAACAGCTGTGCAAATCGGTGATGATGGCAATGTTTAGCGACTGTGTGGCAGGTGAGCCATGCGGTGCTTGCCAAGTGTAGTGCCGTACGATGATGCGGTCATCGGTCGCGATGATACCGATAACCAATAAAATCGCAACCGCTATCCAAAACCGAATCGAGCCAAACCAATGACGCATAGTATCTAGCTTTGATACTGTCTTTGGCGGAGCATCTCATAAAAGCAGATACTGCCTGCCACGCCGACATTGAGACTCTCTTGACCACCAGGCTGCGGCAGAGCGATGGCGGTGGCTTGGTTTAGGATGGCGGCTTCGACGCCTTGACCTTCGTGTCCGAGCACCCAAGCGACCTTGCCAGTCAAATCATGATCATAAATTACCTTATCCACATGACTACTGGTGGCATACAGCGGCGTTTTGACAGATGATAGTAGTGCATCAGTACTCACCTGCTCGATGATGGTCAGTGAAAACTGCGCCCCCATGCCAGCGCGTAAGCACTTGGGCGACCAAAGGCTTGCCGACCCTGCTGTGCTGATGATGGTGCTGATACCGACCGATGATGCACTGCGAAGTAGCGTGCCGGCATTGCCTGCGTCCTGCACGCCATTTAGGATTAGGCAGTCATCCGTGATGGTGCTGAGCGCCTGTGTAGGCACATCGATGATTGCCATCACATCGACGCCATCGCCTAATGTGCGGATGTCTTTGTAGAGCTTATCGGTGATGGTGATGATGGCTCGCTCATCCATCTGTGCGATGATGGGTGCGATCTCTGGGTGATGGATGGCAGTTTCGCTGATGATCAGCTTGTCCACTGCCAAGCCTTTATCCAAATAAGCGGTCAATAAATGCACGCCTTCAAGCACGGTCTGCATGCTTTTTTTGCGAGTACGGTGATTGGTCAGTAGTGCATGAGCGTGTTTGATGGTGGGATTGTCTTTTGAAGTGATAAAATTCATGATGTTTTGCTGATTTGGGAAAATGGCATGAGAATTTGGGATAGGGTGTTTTGGTATTTATGTAGCCAATCTTGACATATTTCAAAGAATTTGGCAATAATTTCCTTTTTATGATTATCGTCCACTTCTATTGTATCAAAAAGTTCCATTCGATAGCCAAGTTCAATGATGTCTGCTTTTATGTCTTCTTGAAAATTGTCATAAAAACAAGGTATGTTTAATTTATCCCAAGTAATTGGTAATTGTAGCCATGATTTGATGTAGCACATGGTGAAAATCAGTGATAAATCACAGATTTGTAATGATGGGAAATCTAACTTTTGGCAGATGAGTAATAGGGTTTCTTTGCTTTCATGATAATTCAAATCATCAAATACGATGTTTAACATCAAGTCGTCATAAAATCCCAAGCTCATCAGCCAATCGTTAAATTTTATAATGTCATTATTGGATAATAAATCAAGCTGTAAGTAGCATAGTGTAAATACAATATGATATTGATTATTATTCATAATGAAACATGACATCTGGTGTATGGCTTAGGCTGGCTCACCATTTGCCAAGATACCTGCTTTGGCGTGCAATTCTTTGACAAATGCTACTTCTTCGACAGCACCCAGCACCACAGGGATACGCTGATGGATGTGTGTCGGCTCAATCTCCATGATGCGAGCCACGGCATCGGTTGATGCACCGCCTGCTTGTTCAATCACAAAGCTCATCGGATTGGCTTCGTACATCAGGCGTAGTTTGCCTGCTTTGCCAGCAATCTTGGTATCAAATGGATACATAAACACACCGCCACGGATCAAGATACGGTGTACATCAGCAATCATCGCTGCCACCCAACGCATATTGTAATCTTTGTTTCGTACGCCTGTATCACCAGCGACCAGACCATCGATGTATTCTTGGATTGGCGGCAGCCAGTAGCGATGATTTGATGCGTTGATGGCGTATTCGGCGGTGGATTTGGCGATTTGTACGCGTTCATTGATAAGGATATAAGCTTGGGTATTTGGGTCAAAACTAAACATCGCCACGCCATCACCCAAGGTCAGTGCCAGCATGGTTGATGTGCCATAGATAAAGTAACCAGCGGCAACTTGGTTTTCACCTTTTTGCAAAAAATCCTCGGCAGTGGCTGTTTTGCCGACATTATGATATGGCAAAATCGAGAAAATCGTCCCAACGGTCATGTTGATGTCGATATTGCTTGAGCCATCGAGTGGATCAAACAGCACGAGCAATGAGCCGTCTTCGTTGGCAGGGCTGATGTCGTCAAGCTCTTCGGATGCCACGCCTGCACAGTGTGGATTGCGAGTCAAAGCGCCCAGTAGTAGATCATTTGAGATGACATCGAGTTTCTTTTGGGCTTCGCCTTGGACATTTTCGTTACCCGCTTCGCCATGAATGCCAGCCAATGCACCTTTGTCCAGTAGATGGCTGATTGAGATACTGGCGGTGGCAAGCGTGGTCAAAGTGCTTGCAATCTCAGGTGTGCTATGTGTTTGCAGATAGTCGTGTAAAGTTGTCATGGTTCATCCTTTGTTGTCATGGCGGTTGTCATGGCGGTTGTCATGGCGATGGCGGTGTCAGATTGGCGATTTTCTTGATAAAAAATCTCATTTTTTGCTTTGTAGTTGGCGGTAAATCGGCTAAACTATAAAGCATCAAACCAAATCACGATTCCAAAGCCATTGTACACATTATTTTATAAAATAAATTAATTGTCGGCACTGTGCGTACTTGCCAAACAATCTGGCTAATAGTGTAGCAAATTTGCCCTAGAAATCATAGGCTTTTGTGTGGTGATAGGTAATGCTTTTTAAACTACTTGCAAGGATATCTTTATGTCGCAAAATATCTTGACCGATGTCGATGCACGACTCAATGCTCAATTGGCACGACCACAACTGTCCAGCGATGGCGGCATTCGTCATTTTTTGGGCGTGGAAGGACTCAATCGCGCTCAACTTGAGAGCATCATTGATAAGGCGATGGGGTATTTTGATGCCAATGACAAGCTGATCAATACCGATGAGCTATCAGGGCGCACGGTGATGAATTTATTTTTTGAAAATTCGACGCGCACGCGCACGACTTTTGAGGCGGCACAAAAGCGCTTGGGTGCCAATGTGCTGAATCTGGATATCGCGCGCTCAAGTACCAACAAAGGCGAGACGCTGCGTGATACCTTGTGGAATCTGGAGGCGATGAGTGCCGATATGTTTGTGGTGCGCCATGGGGCATCAGGGGCGGCGCATTTTATGGCCACTCAGGTGACGCCAAATGTCGCGATCATCAATGCAGGCGATGGTTGGCATGCGCATCCAACTCAAGCGATGCTTGATATGCTGACCATCCATCGTGAAGCATGTCTTAAGAATAACAAATCATTTGATGAGCTGTCTGTGGCCATCATTGGCGACATCAAGCACAGCCGTGTGGCACGCTCTGACATCTGCGCATTAAAGACATTGGGCGTCAAAGACATTCGCGTCATCGCGCCACGCACCCTCTTGCCAAAAGGCATCGAGCGCTATGATGTGTCGGTGTTCGAACAAATCGAGCAGGGCGTGGCGGATGTGGATGTAATGATCGGTCTGCGCATCCAAAACGAACGCATCGGCTCACCGCTGCTGCCATCGACGGCAGAGTATTTTAAGATGTATGGCATCACCGAAAGCCGTGTCAAACTGGCCAAGCCAAATGCACTCGTGATGCATCCAGGCCCGATGAACCGCGGTGTCGAGATCACATCGAGTGTCGCCGATGGCTCACAGTCAGTCATCCTAAAGCAGGTCAATAATGGCATCGCTGTGCGTATGGCGGTGATGGCGATGGCAATGCAGGGTCAGATGAGCGCTCGCTGATCGCTGGCTGGTGATGATTATTTAATAAGAAAGCATAAGAGATGGATATGAAAAACTTACTTCCTACCGATTGGCAGCAACCGAACCTTGATGGCATTGACACCCAAGGTAAATGGCTCATTCCGCCCATCGTCGATCTGTGCGCTCGTCTGCGCGAACCAGGTCATCAGTCACACGGCACTTTGGCAAGCGAGGGGCGTGCAGCCCGCGCCAATGGCATCTTACATGTGGTGCTGCCGCCTGATACTGACCCAATTTTACAAAACGGCTCATTGCTGAAGGGTTTGCGCGAAAAAGCACTGCATGATGGCGGCGTGCATTTGCATATTTTAGGTGCGCTGACGAATGATTTGGGTGGTGAGCAGCCTGCCAATTTGGCTGGATTAAAGCAGGGCGGCGCCATCGCGGTGACCAATGCTGGCCGCGGATTTGCCAATGATTTGGTGATGCTGCGCTGCTTAGAATATGCCGCGACTTTTGGTTTAAAAGTATTTTTTTATCCTGATGAGCCAAGCCTATCCAAAGGCGGGGTGGCACATGAGGGCTATATTGCTTCATTTCATGGCTTGCAGGGGATTCCTTGGCTGGCTGAGACCATCGCATTATCAAAGCAGATTTTGATGGCGGAGGAGACGGGCATTCAGGTGCATTTTAGCCAGATTACTTGCCGTACTTCTGTGGAGCTGATCGCATTGGCCAAGAAAAAAGGCCTACCTGTGACCTGTGATGTGGCGATGCATCAGCTACATCTCACCGATGACGACATCGAGGGCTATGATGCTAATGCCTATGTGATGCCGCCACTACGCAGTAACACCGACCAAAAAGCGCTGATCGAGGGCCTAAAAGATGGCACCATCGATGCGATTTGTAGCCATCATGAGCCGCTGTCATCATCAGCCAAGCAAGCACCGTTTGGCGAGGCTACCCCTGGCATCAGTAATTTTGACACCTTTGTGGCACTGGGTGTCAAGCTGGTCAAAGATGGCATCTTAACGCCTGAACAACTGATCGAAAAAATCTGCCTAAATCCTGCCAAGATCGCAGGCATCGCCAACTATGACGCCATCGGTGGCGCGGTACTGATCGATCCTGAGCTGTCTTGGCGCGTCTCAAAGGATACCATGCTATCAGCTGGTAAGAACACGCCATTCATCGGGCAGACCCTCACGGGCAAAGTTGCGCAGGTGTTTTTTGATGAAGTGTGATGCTGATCAAAAAGCTTATAACAACTGATGATGGCAAGTTATTGTTTATTAATAATATTTGTCATCAAACATTGGCCATCAAGCTTAAAATCAAGGATTGAATATGCCTAAGGATCATCATACGCTATACCTATTCGTCCCTGCCATCCTCCTAGATCGTGTGCCAAAGGCGGTAGCCGCAGGTGCTGATGTGGTGATTATTGACCTAGAAGATGCGGTGGCAGACGACCAAAAGGATGATGTGCGTGAGCAGTTAATCAAGTTTGATGCCACCAGCAATGACCGCTATTGGTTACGAGTGAATGCCAGTCACCAAAGTGAGCACACTTATGATTTGCAGTGCATATCAAAGCTCAATCAAGTCGATGGCATCATCCTACCCAAGTGCCAAAATCCTGAGCAGGTCGAACATCTGCACCAAGCCACAGGACTGCCGGTGATCGCCGTGGTTGAGTCGCCTGTTGGTGTGGCGAATATTGCCAAGATTGCCACTGCCAAAGGACTGTATGCGATGAGTTTTGGCTGTCTGGATTTATTGCATTCGCATGGTGTGCGTATGGGCTCACAGGCGGCAGCGGTGCTATTTGATAAGATTCGCAGTGAGCTACTTGTGCATTCTTTGGCAAATGACATCCACCCACCGATTGATGCGGTGTTTGTCGATTTTGATGATGAAAAAGGGCTGATGGACTGCGTCAAGCACTGGGTGGATTTTGGTTTTGGTGGGCAGATGGCGATTCACCCTAAGCAGATAGCCATCATGAAAAAGGCTCTAGCCACCAGTGATGATGAACGAGTGTTTGCCCAAAAAATCCTAGCAGAATATCAGCGTACAGGCGATACGGTGTTTGCTATTGATGGCAAGATGGTGGATTTGCCATTGATATTGTGGGCAAAAGATGTGTTGGGCAAGCATTAAACCCAATCGATTATGCTTGCTCAGTCATTATCGCAATCGACTGACTGATGTCAGTAAGCCCTGCGACCACCATAAACAATCGATCCACGCCAAGGGCAATGCCACTACACTCAGGCAACTCATCACACGCTGCCAATAGATGCTCATCAATCGGCATGATTGGCAGCCCAAGTGCTGTACGCTGTGCATTATCCTGCTCGAAGCGTTGCCTTAGTGCTTTGCCATCGGCCAGTTCATCATACGCATTGGCAATCTCGATGCCGTTGATATACAGCTCAAAGCGTTTGGCGACTTGATGACCATTGGCGTCTACTGACATCTTGGCAAGCGATGCAGTCGCAGGCGGATAGTCGGTGATGAGCGTCGGCGCCCCAAAGCCCAATGTTGGCTCAACAATATGGCTAAATAATAAATCCAGCCACCCTTGATTATCATCACCCATATCCAGCGTGATGCCATGCGATAGGGCGCAGGTTCTTAGCATCTCGATACTGGCGGATAAGGGATGAATCTGTACGGTTTTGATAAAAGCATCAGCATAGCTCAGCTTTATCATCTCCATTGGTGTACCAAATACAGTCGTCAGTAGCGCCTGCAACTCATCAGCTAGCATATCCAAATCAAATCTCGGGCGATACCATTCAAGCATGGTAAATTCGATGTTGTGCTTATGCCCTTTTTCATTATCCCGAAACACTTGGCACAGCTGATACATCGGTACTTGATAAGTGGCAAGCAGCCGCTTCATAGCGAACTCAGGCGATGTGTGCAGATAGCCTGTTTTTGGCTGACCTTGATGATGAAAATTCACCGATACCGACTCGATAAACACATCGGTATTACCACGATTGGACAAAATCGGCGTGGTGACTTCCATGACATCACGCTGATAAAAAAACTCTCGAATCTTACGCAAAAATGCCGCCTTTTTTTGGGCATTGATCAGGGATAAAGTGGGTTGGTAGTCGGTCATGTTACTCAAAATATGCATTGATAAATATTACAAGAATGTCTTGTGTATTCTACCTTGTCTTAAGCTAAGTATCCATACATCAATCGCTTAGATGTGTAGATTATTGATGCTTGACAACAAAAATCTTGTCAGTATAAACATTAAGGTTTATACTTGTAGTTGTTTAGCTCATTGTGATAAGGAAAGATATGATAAATAGTGGTTTTAGAGTTGCAACACTATTGATGTTGCCAATTGTGATGACTGGTTGTGTATTTGGTGCACAAAAAGGCAAGCATGTCTACCATCTTTTGGGTACTCAAGAAGAAAGTGCGCAAATACAGGCAGAAGTACGAAAGATGAATATTCCTGTCAGTGAAAAAATTGGCGATGAAATAGGTGGTAAATATTGGAAGTTGGTTGGTACAAACCGTGGATGGAAATACTATTTAGATGTTGGTTCTGTAAACCATGTGACGGATAGACCATTTCGGATGAAATTGGATGGCGGCAAGACTTATGTGCATGTCAAGCCTTATAATTCCGCCTTTGTTAAGCTTGAAAGTCAAGACGGCTCATACGATACTTATATGTACTCGGTTGGGTGCTATGACAATCTGCTTTCAAAATCAATTTTTGAAAAATATACTGCTGACCACAAGGAAAGAAAGGTGGCAGGTGGTATGTCTGTTTTCCTATCGGTATGGGATAATGCCAAATACATCAATGCAAAGACCGTTCACAGTATCGATGGCAAGATAGCAAAAGAAATTTGTATGCTTGCTCCAGATACAAGTTTTAGATATTCAAAAAAGTAATTTGAATTAGTAGTCAAATCAATACCAATTAAGCACCAAGTCAGCTGCGATGCGTTGTCTTTGGTGCTTAATTATATCCACTCACGGCGTAGCTGATAAGTCTTACGCAGATGGTCAAAGTCCGCACCTTGTACGCCTGTATCGGTGCAGACTGCTCGCAGGCTCGTATCATCTTTGGCGATGTCATAAAACTGTGCCAACACTGCTCGGTCGGCATCACTGCCACCCAGCCGATGGATTAAGTCATCAAACCGATACGGATTGGGCGGTAGGAGTGGTTCAAGTTTTTGAATAGGTGTGATACCAAATGACTGGCAAAATGCCTGATAAATCATATCTGTGCCACGCAGTTTGCCTTCGAGCGTATAACCTGCGATATGCGGTGTGGCTAAGTGTAGTGCGTCCATCAGTGGCGTGCTGATGGTGGGCTCGCTCGGGAATACATCTAGGATAACCTTGCGATGGGTGCGTGCGATGTCACCCAGTAGGGCAGCTTCATCGATGATCTCACCCCGAGCGGTATTTATCAGTAGTGTCGATGGCGACATCCGTGAGAGCGTGTCTTGATTGATCAGCTGATGGGTTGGATAATTGCCTGTGTGCGTCAGTGGCGTATGGATGCTGATGACATCACAGCCAAGCACGCTATCAAGCGTGGCATGATTGATCTCTGATGGTGCGATGAAGGGATCGTAGCCATAGACTTGCCAACCTAGCCGCTTGGCATAATCTGCCAAAGTGCTACCGATATTGCCAAGTCCGATGATGCCTAGGCGTATCGGCGTGGTGCGATAGCTTGGATAAGTGTGCAAAATGGCAGTGATGACATATTGGGCAACTGAGTGCTTGCTACAGCCAGTAGCATTACTAAAGCTTATGCCATACTGTGCCAAAAAATCAGTATCCACATGATCAGTGCCAATGGTGGCAGAGCCAATGAACTTCAGTGGCAGGGCGGATAATTCGCCCAAATACGCCGCACTCACCTGTGTCACCGAGCGGATAAACAGTGCGTCAGGCTGATGTGCTAGTAAGGCATCACGGTTGATGTCACGACCCTTTAGCTTGATGACCTTGATGTCATGATGGTGCAGGTAGTCGTCAATATTGGCGATATTCTCATCGGCAAGTACGGTCAGCATCAGCTATCCTTTTTGGTATCGGTCATGGTGTCGGCGGTATCAGTGGATGCATCTTCGGTATTGATGGCATCGTGATTGATGATGGGTGCGGGCGTGGTATCGGCCAGCAATGCCTTGCCATCTGCTACAGGAAATCCAGTCTTGGTACTGGCAAAAATTTCATTTTTGTGCTGACTGACCCATTCACGCCAGACGGCAAGCATGATGGCAAGTAGTACAGGACCTATGAACAGCCCCACAAAGCCAAATGCTGTCAAGCCACCAAGCACACCAATAAAAATCAAAATAAACGGAATCTTGGTCGCACCGCTGATGACTATTGGGCGAATCAGATTATCCACCCAGCTGATCACCAAAATCCCCCACAATCCAAGACCAATGCCTTCGGTGGTATGACCTTGAGACAGTAGCCATAATGCCACACCGCCCCAAGCAAATGGCGTGCCAAAAGGAATCATCGCCACCATAAAAGTAATGATGGTCAGTAGTATCGGGTTGGGCGCACCGGCGATGGCATAGCCGATACCAGCCAGCAATGCTTGGGCAAGTGCTGTCAAGCCAATCCCATAGACCACCGCACGCGTCGTGGCAGTCACCGAATTGATATAATGATCGATGCGATCGCCGATGACATTACGCAGCGCTTGGCGAATTTGTCGAACGAGACTGAGGCCATCACGATAAAAGAAAAACAGCGTCATCAGCGCCATGCCAAGCTTGGCAAGGTTTTTTAGTACCGCATCGAACGCCATTTTGCCATAATACAGATGCGACTGCACCCAGTTACGCATGGCTGTCATGGACGCCTCAGGGTCTTTGTTGATTTCCCATAATAAATCACGCACCTGTTGACCGATGACGGGCAAATTTTTGATGCTTTCTGGCAAATCCACATAGCCGGCTTGTAGGCGACGCACCGCCATACCATAAAAGCTAATGACTTCTTGCTGCAAGAAAAACACGCCAATTAGTAGCGGCACGCCAATCATCAGCGAGATGCTCACTGTCATGATTAAGGCGCTAAAAGTTGAGCTAAATTGAACTTTTTGATAAAAGAATCGATACAATGGATAAGTGACATATGCCAAAATCGCCGCCCAAATCATCGGCGAAATAAAAAACTGCACCACCTGAAAGCACAGTATGATCAAAATGGTCAGTAAAATAAAAGTCAGTAGCCGTTGAATGATACTCTCTTTGGTCCATTGTTCGATCATGATGGTCTTATCTTGAAAATTATTTTGCTTATTATGCACCAATTTTACCAAAATAGCTTGTCTGTTTTGCACCAATTTTGCACTTTTTTCTTGCTGGTGTTGGCAGGTTTGGTAATATTATTATTTTTAAAGTTATTGATAATTAAGATTAACTATTTTTGGCAGGTTTGACCAAGCGATTTAGCCCATCGGCAAACGCCTTTTTGTCCTTATCCGAATACGGCTTTTGACCGCCCATTTGGCTAGGGTCGAGCACGCCTGTGCCACGCATCATATCCATAAAATCACGGCTATTAAGCTTAAGTTTGATTGTCTCAAGGCTAAACACTTCGCCCCGTGCCGTCATCGCCCAGCCGCCTTTGCCAAGCACTTCACTGGCCAAGGGGATGTCGCTTGTGATGACACCATCGCCAGATGTCACCGATTGGGCGATATAATCATCTGCCACATCAAAGCCATCAGCGACCACAACCGACGATAGGTGCGGTGATGGTGGCAGGCGAGTGGGGCGATTGGCGACAAAGATGGTGGGCACGCCTGTGCGATTGGCGGTCTTGATGATGAGTTCTTTGGCGATGGTGGGGATGGCGTCAGCGTCGATATACAGTTTCATGGCGTTACGTTTATCAGTTATTTGAGTCAAACTGCTTAATGGGTTATCTTGGACTTTGTGGGCAAACGGATTGTCTTGTCATGCAATGAGCCAAGCCTGCCACAAAAAATCCGCCCAAAAGAGCGGATTGGCTAGAATTAGCAGTTCACCAATAGGCGTTCGGCGTTTGCTACCGCATCGGCTTGATGTTCATCACCAGTCATCACTGTGATGTGGGCGATTTTGCGGCCATCTCGTTCGGATTTGTGATAGTGGTGATAGTGTACGCCATCGATGGCAAGTACATCGGCACGGCTTGGGTACTTGCCAATGACATTGAGCATCACCGATGGATGGCTGATGGCGGTATCGCCAAGCGGTAGGCCTGCGACAGCACGGATGTGGTTCTCAAACTGGCTACAGTGTGCCCCTTCGATACTCCAGTGTCCTGAGTTGTGCACGCGTGGGGCGATTTCATTGGCAAGTACACCATCATCTGTGACAAATAGCTCCAGTGCCATCACACCGACATAGTCCAGATGCTCGAGCAGTTTTTGGATATTTGACTGTGCTTGGGCGGTCAGATGCTCAGTATTGGCAGCAGGGGCGGTGGTCTTGGCAAGAATGCCGCTTGTGTGGATATTTTCGACCAGTGGATAATAGCGGATTTCGCCTGCCTTGCTACGCACAGCGATGATGGAGACTTCACGGCTAAAGTTGATAAAGCCTTCGGCAATCAGCGGTGCTGATTTGGTTGCATCACCCAGTGTTGCCCAAGCGTCGCTGATGGCATCAGCAGATTTTAGGACGAATTGCCCTTTACCATCATAGCCACCACGACTGGTCTTGAGCACCAGTGGCAAGCCTAGGGTATCGGCAGCGGTCTTGATGTCGTCAAGCGTATGCACCGCCATAAATGGCACGGTGGCGATGTCAAGCTGATTGAACAGTGTTTTTTCGTTTAGGCGGTCTTGGGCGACTTCGAGCGCACGAGCAGGGGGAAATAATCCGCCTTTGTTGGTCAGCTCGCCTAGCTTGCGTGCGGTATCGACAGGGGTGTTTTCAAACTCTAGGGTAAATACATCGCTTGCACTGATAAAGGCGTCCAGTTCGTGCGTCTTAAATACTTGACCGTACAAGGCAGCAGGCGGATTGTCCGCATCTTCGAGAAAGACACAGCGATAACCAAGTGGCAAAGCAGCTTCGGCAAGCATCATGCCCAATTGTCCACCACCTAGAATGCCGATGGTGTGAAGTGAATTTGTCATAGTTGATCTCAAATTAAAAAATATCCGAAATTTTATAAAAACTTCGGATATTATCGCATATTTTCGACCGAAAATCTTGGACAAAACGCAAATTTTACCAGTCTGTCTATCAGCTTGGCTTAGCTGATAATCCCTGGGATTGGATTGGCAAGCACGGTCTGGGTTTGTTTGGTTCTAAAGGCATCAAGCTGTGTCGCTAGATTCTCATCATGCAGGGCTAGGATTTGGATAGCAAGTAAGCCTGCATTGAACGCCCCTGCTGTACCGATGGCAAGCGTGCCGACAGCGACACCTTTTGGCATCTGTACGATGGATAATAAGCTATCCCAACCGGAGAGCGTGCTGGATTTGACAGGTACGCCTAGCACAGGTAGAGCGGTCTGGCTGGCACACATTCCTGGTAGATGAGCGGCACCGCCTGCACCTGCGATGATGACTTGTAGACCTTTGCCTTTGGCGGCTTTGGCATAGTCAAATAACTTGTCCGGCGTACGGTGGGCAGAGACGACTTCGCACTCAAATGCCACCCCAAAATCCGCCAAAATCTGAGCCGCTTCACGCATCGTCGCCCAGTCAGACTGTGAGCCCATGATGATGCCGACTTTTGGCGTGCCGGCTGGCGAAGTGATTGGTGCAGGTTGATCGCTCGATGACATAGGATTTCCTTATGGTGATTAAAAGAATAAATTAGCACATTTGGGCAAAAATGGCAATCAGCCGTGTGCTAAGTTTTGGGCGTAAACCCATGAATCAAAATCTATTTAACCCAAAAACTGCACAAAGCCATCATCACACAAGGCAGGCTTATCCGTATCAAACTGATAAGCAGTCAAAAATCCTGTACTACCTGCCGAATAGTCAGTACACACCACCTGTGATGATAGACAAGTCGGCGTACCATCCAGCCAATAATGCCCAATAAAAATCGGCTTATCGGTCAAAATCTCAAAATCCATCGGTAGTGGCTTATAATCTTGATCACTGGGCAGATGCATCACTGCACGACTGCCAAGCTGTGCCGCTTGGCTCAGTGGCAGATTTTGCCAATCATCGAGCCACCATTTGATGCGGGTGCGAGTACGGGTAATGTTATGCCCATCGACGAGTACGATACCATCAGGCAAGGGGGATTCGATGCCTTTTAGGATACGCTCTAGGGCGACAAACTCACTGCTGTCCTTGATGGCGGTGGCGATGATGCCTTGGTGGGTGATGCGATGATCAGGGGTGAGATAGGGGGTGAGCGTCGCCATCGCCTTGACATCCCAGCAGGCGTGCACGACACAAAACTCATCAAACTCAAGCCATAACGGCAGTTCATACAGACGGCTAATCCAGTGCCAATATGCATCACTGCCTAGCGGTAATTCATCCAAAAACGCCCGATGCTGATGCGTATTTGACGCGGTGCGAGCTCGGCAATAGTCGCCATCAGGGTGGGGCGTGGCATAGCCGATGGCGTTGTACTCATGATTGCCCATCACGGCATGGGCTTCACCGTGGTCAATCATCTCAAAGACAATCTGCAGTGTATCGACTTGGCGAGCACCACGATCGATCAAATCACCGATAAATATCGCCCGATGATTTGGCGGTGCACGATAGCAGTCGCCATCATGTCGATAGCCAAGCTGTGTCAATAGCCCAATCAGCTTATCTGCTTGTCCATGGATGTCGCCGATGATGTCATAAATCATAAAATTACCCCCATTTTGAACTAATATACCAAAATGCAGATGCTTTTGCCACGAAAACCGTTTATCATGACAGCAAAAATCCGTGATTCACGACAGTGATTGAAGTAATAGGGCAAAGACAGTGACCACACTCCCCATTCTCTACCAAGACGAACACATCGTCATCATCAATAAACCTGCTGGGATGCTCGTGCATCGCTCGTGGCTCGATAAGCATGAGACGGTGTTTGTGATGCAGACCTTGCGTGATCAGATTGGGCAGCTCGTGTATCCTGTGCATCGCCTTGATCGTCCGACGTCAGGCGTGCTGTTATTTGCCCTGACTAGCGAGATGGCTCGGCGGTTGTCTGAGCAGTTTGAGCGGCATGAAGTGACAAAGAAATATCTAGCGGTGGTGCGTGGAGCGATGACGACAGGCGGACGCATCGATTATCCGCTCAAGGTACGCCTTGATAAAATCGCGGATAAATTTGCCGATCATGACAAGCCACCTGAGCCTGCCATCACTGATTATCAGGTGCTCGCCACCACCGAGCAGCCCTTTGTGTCGTGTCAGCGGTTCACCACATCTCGGTATTCGCTTGTCGAGCTTACCCCTATCACAGGGCGTAAGCATCAGCTGAGACGGCATATGAAACATATCTTTCATCCCATCGTCGGCGACACCACCTATGGCGACAAGGTACAAAACCGTGCCATCATCGCCCATGTCGGCACAAGACGGCTGCTTTTGCACGCTTATCAGCTCAGCTTTTGTCATCCGATGACAGGACAGATGATGAGCATCACCGCACCTGTGGATGATGAGTTTGGGCGGCTGATGGATGCGTTTGGGTGGGGTGATAAAATACCCATCTGATGACAGATGGGTGGTGGATCAGGTGGCGTAGGCACAGACGATGTTGAGCGTGTGTTCGCTAGGGGTACCTGGAACGGCTCTCTTCCAATTGGCAGATGAATACCGGCTAAAGGATGATGTATTGCCACTGTCAACCAGCCTGCCTTGTTTGTCATAGGCAGCACTGTATTCTAAGGCAAATTTGCGAGCACGGCAGTCATAATAGACAAAGTATTTACCTGTCCAATATTTTTTACCACCTACATCTTGTGCTTGTTTAAGTTCTACCTGCTTCCATGCAGTCATCACAGGTGTGCCATTGACGAGCGTGTCTGCTTGGATGCTATCTAAGTCAATGTAGTGTTTGTCGCCATCGAAGGTTTCGCCAAGCTCAAACCAATTCACCGCCATTGCTTGCTGTGTCATGACTGTGGCAAGTGCTACTGCCAATAACTTTTTCATCATAAACTCCCAAATTTGATTAATCCAAATTAACACTACCAAAAATTATCCTAAAAATAGGGGGTGGTGTCAAGGTGGGGGATATGGTGAATGTGTAAAAATATTTGATGGCTAAACCAATCGTTGATGCCTGCCAAGTACCGATGACGATTGAATAAATCTCATCACAACCCTGTACCAAAGATAAAATATCATGTATGATGGCTCAATGCTGTTAATTTGGAAATATATATGATTACTTTATATCACCTAGAAAAATCGCGTTCGTTTCGCATCGTGTGGCTGTTAGAAGAGCTAAAATTGGCTTATGGTTTGGAGTATCAGCTGATCAGTCATCAGAGAGATGAGCGGACTTATTTGGCGCCTAGATCTTTTAGGGATATTCATCCGATGGGCAAGGCACCGATTTTGGTGGATGATAGCTTGCCTGATGGCGAGCAGGTGTTGGCGGAGTCAGCACTGATTATTGAGTATTTATTAAAAACTTATGATAGCGAGCAGCGATTTTATCCGACAGGTGACAAGGCGTGGCGTGATTATACATTTTGGTTGCATTTTGCCGAAGGCTCGCTGATGCCGCCTTTGGTGATGGGGCTGATTTTGACCAAGGCAAGCCAAAAAGCACCACTGCTTGTCAGACCGATTGCCCGCAAACTCAAATCAGGCATTGATCAGATGATCTTAAGTAATAATATCAATTCGGCTTTGGGGTTGGTAGAAGAGACGCTGAGCCGCTCGCCATGGTTTGCAGGGGATGCGTTTACAGGTGCGGATGTGCAGATGTATTTTGCCATCGCAGCTGCCAGACAGCGTGTGGGCTTGGCAGGGATGAGTGCGACCACAGCATGGCTTGAGCGATGTGAATCACGGGCAGGCTTTATCAATACTGTTGCCAAAGTTGGCACGGTGTTTTGATGCGTCATGTGAGTTGATGTATTGACGATGATTGCTTGAGTTTAGTGATAAAAAATGGCACAACCGATAAAGCTGTGCCAGTGAGCGGTGATGATATGCCTTAAAGCGGCTTGACCACCGCCAAAATCACCACGGCAATCAAAATAAATACAGGAATTTCATTGAACCATCGCCAATAGACATGGCTTTTGAATTTGGGATTGTCCATCAAGCGAACACGGAAGTGACCGCAGGACAGATGATAAATGGTCAGTAGTGCCACCAAGACCAGTTTGGCGTGTAGCCAGCCTTGGGTCAGATAGATGCTAGGGGCAAGGCCAATCATCAAAAGACCGCACGCCCAAGTAAAAATCATCGCAGGCGTCATAATCCCACGATACAGCTTACGCTCCATCACAACAAATCGCTCTTGGCTGATGGCATCATCACTCATCGCATGATAGACAAATAGGCGTGGCAAATAAAAAATCCCAGCAAACCAACACACCATGCCGATGATATGAAAAGCTCTGATATACTCTAGCATACGGATACCCAATAAAAAAGATGTACCATTATAGCACATCTTTTTGGGGAAATTGATGACGCCTTAGGCGGAGAGTGGGCAGCCTTCAGGGCGCTCTTGATTGATGGCAGTGCCGTTCATCGCATCGATGATTTGTGGTTTTGGCATCGGGCGAGTCGGTGTTAAGCCCAATTCTGCCATCAGGCGATCATCATGCGATGTAGATTGGTTGCCTGTGGTGAGTAGCTTATCCCCATAGAAGAATGAGTTGGCGCCCGCCATGAATGCCAATGCCTGCTCACCATCACTCAGGCTCTCTCGACCTGCTGACAGTCGCACGAAGCTGGTCGGACAGGCGATGCGAGTCACAGCAATGGTGCGAATCCACTCGATGATTGACAGGCGAGCTTCGGCAAGCACTTTATCGCCAAGTGGCGTGCCTTTGATCGGAACGAGCAAGTTGACAGGGATGGACTGTGGCGGGATTGGCATCTGAGTCAGCTCATAGATCCAGTCAATGCGGTCTTGGCGACTCTCACCCATGCCGACGATACTGCCTGAACAGACATTGATGCCAGCATTACGCACATATTCGATGGTCTCAAGACGGTCATCATAACTGCGTGTGGTGGCGACACTGTCATAGTAATTGCGAGAGGTATCCAGATTGTGATTATAATAATCCAAACCTGCATCGGCGAGTGTCTTGGCTTGATCAGGGCTTAGCATACCTAGGGTCATGCAAGTCTCAAGCCCCATCGCTTTGACTTCACTGATCAGCTCAACCAGATACGGCATATCTTTGGCGCTCGGGTGTTTCCATGCTGCACCCATGCAGAAGCGTGATGAGCCTTGAGCTTTGGCACGGCGTGCTGCCGCCAGTACCTTTTCGATTTCTAGGCGTTTTTCGGGCGTTAGTCCCGTCTTGTCACGATGATGACCTGACTGCGAGCAGTAGCCACAGTCCTCAGGGCAGTTGCCAGTTTTGATGGACAGCAGCGTGCTGATTTGCACTTCATTGGCATTAAAATGTTCACGATGCACCGTCTGAGCTTGCATCAGCAAATCCATCAATGGTAGGTCAAACAGTCGGGCGATTTCATCCTTTGAAATGTGCGTCATCATCATGGTCATACCTAAAAAAATCAAAATTTAGTAAACGATTGTACCGAAAAATACAGCAAATAGCAACCATCCTAATGGCTAGGATGGCTCGGCTTTGGATCATTTACCCAGCTTTTGTTTGATGCTGCCGATCAGATCTTTGGCGGTTTGGGTGTAAGGTTTGGCGGCGTCAATCAAGGGCTTGGCTTGATCCCAATAGCCTTTGTATTGCTCAGGGATTGTGGCCGCTTGTTTGCCGATGCCAGCCAGCCACAGCACCAGCTTATAATCGCCAGTGACTTTGACTTCGCCGTCTTGGATGGCGGTCATCAATGCTGCGACATCGCCTTTGGTGAGTAGTTTGACACCAGTCATAGAATCTTTAAAATCCACGGTCAAATCGGCATTGCTGGCAGTACCCATCGCCTGACCAAAATGACCATTTTCAAAGCGAAAATAGCGTGCAACCTCTGGCGCGGTGAATTGGATGCAGACGGTACGATCTTTGATGAGGTTGTTGAATGATTCGTTCTCGCGAGATTTGGCCAGATTCTGTAAGCGCAGGCCAAATGCCGCAAGCAGCGCATCCAAAGCATCGGCTTTGACATTGATGACAGGAATGGTAAACATAAGTTATCCTTTTATAAATAAATAATAAAAATCAGATCAGCGTGGATCCAGTCTGTGACCCAGCGCATAAATCACGCCTTCAAGACCTGTGATATTCACCGCAGCGGAGGCCTTGGCTTGGACGATCGGCTTGGCACGGTAAGCGATACCAAGATCGCTGATGGCCATCATTGGCAAATCATTAGCGCCGTCGCCGATGCAGATGGCTTGTTGTAAGGGCAAGCCCAAACGAGCAGCGACTTTTTGGGTGATGGCGGCTTTTTGATCGCCATCTAAAATATTGTCATCGACCATACCGCTTAAGGTTTTGCCGTCATGCAGCAGCGGATTGGCGTAATATTCATCGATGCCCAGTGTCTTGGCGACATAGTCGGCAAATGGCTCAAAGCCCCCAGAAATCAGCACCGTGTGATAGCCGATCGCCTTAAGCGCGCGGATCGTTGCAGCAGCACCTGGCTGAATGTGAATGTGTTTGGCGATGATCTCATCGACGATGCTGATGGGTGCATCGGCCAACAGTGCCACACGACGCGCAAAACTGGTAGCAAAATCGATCTCACCGCGCATTGCCTCTTCGGTGATCTGGGCGACTTTTTCTTCGACGCCGCAAAACTTGGCCAACTCGACGATCACCTCTTCTTCGATCAGCGTCGAATCCATATCAAAGCAAGCCAAGCGATGGCGCGTCAGCATCTTATCAGCAGACAAAATATGTACATCGGCACGGATCGCAGCGGACAGGTGGCTTGAGATTTGTTCATCGATGATGTGCGCGACCGCCGTTTTGCTAACTTGGCCGATGTCGGATTTGGGGGTCAATAGATAACGATGGATCACCACATCAGCCAAGGGTGCATCGGTGCTGATCAGATGGGCATTGGCTTTGGCGACCTCATCATCAAAAACCTGCGCCAGTTGCCAGTTGGCCTGTGTAGCGACCCAGTCTTGCATCAGCTGATCGACATTGGCCTCTTGATCGGGTGTGACGACGATGATGGCAAATAAAGGCAGCTTGGCAAGCTTGGCAGCGATGTCATTGGCGGTAAAATCTGCACCAACGACCTCACTAGGCAGCTGATTGGCGACGGTATTGACTGCGTTTTGCCATGCTTGGCTGTTTTTTGGTAGAGCATAAGTGTATGACATGTAAGACCTTTTATTATATCAAGTTTATGATACATGCGTCCATTGGCGGCGTCTTGAAGGCGGCTTTGGTGTGTGCCAAGCTTATTGGCAGCCATCGGCCGAGCGAATAATTTGACCATATTAGCAGTTTATCACTGATTTTAAAAGACCAAAAGCTAAGAATATCGATTCGGCTTGGCGACAAGGCGAGCTGCTTGGCTTGCTTTGATTTGTGCTCATGAGCAAGTGTGTGACAAAATCCTGAATAAAGCCCAAAAAACTGCATAAAACTGAACAGAAATCTGCCAAAGCTGCTAACTATTTGGCTAAATAATGTTATAATAACAAAATTTCATTGTTGGTATCTGGCAAACATCATGACATACTTAGCACCCAGACAGGGTATTTTTGCAGCAATCGTTTTGACAAGTTTGGTTTTGCATCTGCTGTTCTTTGCGATCAGTACCGAGCGCAGCATCACCGCCCAAAATCAAGCGGTGGTCGATCGCAGCATCGCGACGCTCAGCCAAGAGCTTGCTGCACCGCTGGCGGCGTATGATCGGGTGAGTATGAGTGTGATCATGGAGCCGTATGCCAAAGAAGAGGCCATTGGCTATGTCGGGGTGTATGATAGTCAAGGCGGTGTGTTGGTGCCGCTTGGGCAAAGCAGTGATGGCTACCGCGCTGAGCAGGTGATCACATCGGGTGATCAGGTGCTGGGCAAGATCGCTGTGCAGGCCAAGGCGGTGAGCCGCGCCGAGATTTTGTCGGGCAATTGGGTGTTTTTATTAAGCGTGATCGGTCTGCATGTCATGCTGTGGCTGATTTATGGTTATGTCGCCAGACCCAGCGATGAGCTAAAAGCCCAGATCGCCAAATCCGTGCGTAAAGAGCTGTTAAGTAAGGGCATATTACCAGAGCAGACTCTGTATACCGCACCCGCAGCCGCACCCGACACGGCATCGACTGAACAAGTGCAGGATGATGAAGATGAGGCGCAAGATGAGGTCGCTCCTCGTACAGAGCGTGAGCCTGAAGCACAATTGGCGGCGGCTTATACAGTGCAGTTGACCTTTAAAGACCCGCATCATCTGCTGACCACGGTGAGCATTGATACCAAAGATGCTTATCTGGCGCTGTGTGATCAGCTGTTTGATCGGGCGTGTGCCGCGGTGCTTGAGTTGCCTTTATTTGCAGGTGTGGCACTGGCTGATAAGCATCCGTTCGATGAGTCGGGTACGGCAGTCACGCTGTATGCCACTGATGACCATGCCAAGACGGCAGCGGCAGCGGCAGTGCTGTCGAAGCTTTTGGTGATGGTTAATGAAGTGGTGTACCAAAAACATCGTGAAATCAAGCGCTTTGCCTTGCCCGTTAAGGCGGTGTGTAGTGATTCGATGCTCTCTGATGTCGCCAAAAACATTCTGCTGATGCGCAAAGAAGAATCGCTGACCATCTTTGGCGAAGCTGGACGCAACCAAGTCTCGATGTACATGACCTTAGCGCCGCTGTCGCATCCAAGCACAGTGCATGAGCGTGATGGCCGTGAGATTGTCGGCGTGACCAATGCCACCGCCGAACGCCTAAAAATCGCCCGTGATAAAGTACTACTGGGCGAAGATCACAGCTAAATTAAGATAATACTTGACAAAATCGTCAATCCGTTTTATAAGGCTACTGGATGGATAAACTCCACCACACAATCCCTGCTTTAAAAATGGACGATAGGCACCCAACCGACCGCTTGTAGATAAGGAGTCGTTATGAGTAATATTGATGATGATTTTGATGACGATAATTTTGAAGAAGATGCTGATGCCAAGCTTGCTGATGAAGGCAAGGCTAAGCCTTTGGAAAAGCGCCTAAAAATCGATGCATTGCTAGAAGAGCAGCGCCTAAATAAGCTCAAGCGCGCGCTCGAAGATGAAGATGATTTTGCAGAGTTCGATGATCTGGATGATGACGATGATTTTGATTTTTAGCACATCGACTTGGTGATAACAGCCTGCTTATGCTGACCCAAACAGTCGGCATAAGCGTTAATTTCTGACAATATCACGATTTGTGAGTTGTTGCTGATGGATAATTGCCATTGGCGAATATTTGATGAGTATGATATGAATAAACAACAGCTATTTGATTATTTGGAATCACCTGCCAACGAAACGGGTTTGGATCCCATCGCAGCCCATGGTTTTTTGACGGCGACAGTAGTTGGCAAGCCATTACCAAACTGGATCTCTGCATTTTTTGAGGGTATGGATGCGCAGGTGCCTAGCGAGGTAAAAGCAGCGCTCAAAGCATGGCAGCAAGAACTCATCGATACGCTAAAAGCAGAGCAGCCGATTGAATTGCCATTCGATGCCAGCACCGAGGCCACTGATTTTAGTGAAGATGGTGATTTGGCGGCTTGGGCGATTGGCTTTGTTGATGCGATGTATTCTGATGACAATGTCGATTGGTTTGATGACGAAAGCACCGAAGAGGATGTGGCGATGCTGACCTTGCCGATGGTGATGCTGTCAGGCATTGATGAAGAGATGGATGAGATGCGCGATGACGAGACACTGGCGCAAATGGCCAATGCGTTGGAAGATAACATCACTGAGCTGTTTTTGTTATTTCACACCAATGACTAAAGGCGGATGTTAAGTCAGGGCAGGGTGTGATGCATCCTGTCTTTTTATTTGATAAAACCACATAGGTGATCTGATGCAGTTATCCAATTTAGAAACCCTACCCAATCACATCATCACAGAGCGTCTGGATGTCGTCTATGGCAGCACCGTGCGCAGTAAGCATGTCGGCAAAGACTTGTTGGCTGGCCTAAAAAACATCGTCGGTGGTGAGCTGACCGCTTATACCGAGTTGCTCGAAGAGGCGCGCCAAGAGGCGATGAATCGCATGATCGCCAAGGCCGAAGCACTGGGCGCGGATGCCATCGTCGGTATCCGCTTTTCGACCTCGAACATCACCGCAGGCGCTTCTGAATTGTTCGTCTATGGCACAGCCGTCAAGGCACAAAAAAAGTTCAATCCTTTTGGTGAGACCTCTCACAGCGCAGGGCAGCCGTGATGGAACTTGAAGCGATCATACTGCGCCATTTGGATTGGCTGGTGGCCATCGTTTTATTTATGGTTGGCTGGTATTTTGGCACGCGTGCTGAAAGGCGACACTTGGCCACTTTGGCCGCAGATGAACAAAAATATCGTCACATTAGCCTCTCCAGTGAGCGTTTTTATGAGCCGTCTGATGTTAGTGAGTCGATGTTGGTGGTGGGTAGCGTGGTCATCGCACAGGATTATTTTAAAACTGTGGTCGCAGGCGTGCTAAGCTTATTTGGCAAGAATTTGACGGTATATGAGTCGCTTTTGGATCGCGCTCGCCGTGAAGCGGTGGTGCGCGCCAAGTCTCAGGCAGCCGCTCGTGATTTTGATGCCTTATACGGTCTGCGCTTTGAGATGACAGAGGTCGAGGGCGGTATTGAAATGCTGGCGTATGCAGTAGCAGTTCGATCAATGCGCTGAGTGATCTTGAAAATCAGGCACAACGCGTCCATAAACAAACATAGCAAATTGATATTATTTGCAGTAAAATAACGGGTTTGGCTACAGCCTATCGCCATAACCCATCCTAAAAAGAACAACAAAATCCCGAGTTTTTTATGAGTGAAAATTTTGCCATCGGTCAGCGTTATTTATCAGACAGCGAAACCAGCTTAGGGCTTGGCGTCGTCATCAATGTCGATGAACGCTGTGTGCATATCTTATTCCCCCAAAGTGAAGAAACCCGTGTGTATGCCAAGGCTTCTGCCTTACTGTCTCGTGTGGTGTTCTCGGTGGGTGATGATATTACCGACCAAGATGGCAATCAATTCACCGTTGAGCGTTGCGAAGATATCGCAGGCGTGATGCGTTATCATCTTACCTGTGGTAAAAGCCTGATGGAGACTCGCTTGGCGGCGAATATCACCCTTGCCAAGCCACTAGAGCGACTGCTGGCTGGTCGTATCGAAGGGGCAGATTGGTATGAGCTACGCCAAGATGCCTTGCGTATCCATGCGATGCTAAGCCGTCATCCCTTGCGTGGCTTGATCGGCGCTCGTGTGGATATCATCAAGCATCAGCTGTATATCGCCCACGAAGTCGGCAAGCGTCTATCGCCACGAGTGCTATTGGCGGACGAAGTAGGGCTTGGCAAGACCATCGAAGCAGGACTCATCATGCATCAGCAGATTTTGACTGGTAAAGTTGATCGCGTGCTGGTGCTGGTGCCTGATAGCTTGCAGTATCAGTGGATGATTGAGCTCAAGCGTCGTTTTAATCTGGATTTTGCATTATTTGACCTAGTCCGCACTGCATCCATCAAAGAGCATAATCCTGACCAAAATGTCTTTTTGACCGAACAATTCATCATCGCAGGCATTGATCTATTGCTCGACCATCACGACCTATATGAGCAAGCATATGCAGCAGGCTTTGATTTGCTTGTCGTGGATGAAGCGCATCACTTACATTGGGATAGCGAGCAAGGCGGTAATGATAAATATGAGATGGTGGCGGATTTTGCTGCCAATATCGCAGGCGTGCTGCTACTGACAGCGACACCAGAGCAGCTTGGGGTGGAGAGTCATTTTGCTCGTCTAAGACTGCTAGATCCGCATCGCTTTGATGATTTGGATGATTTTGTGGCCGCCCAAGATGCTTTTGCTGATGTGGCAATGGTGGCGACATTACTGATCGATGGTCAAGAATTATCCGAAAAACAAATCCGTGCCGTAGCAGGCTTACTGGGCTTTGATGAACCTGAGCTTGCTGATATCAATGCCAATGAGCGACTGCGCACCCATGTGATTAATGAGCTACTGGATCGTCATGGCACAGGTCGTGTGCTGTTTCGCAATACCCGTGATAGCGTCCAAGGTTTCCACGGTCGCATGAGCATCCCTTATCCATTGCCACTGCCTGATGCATGGAAAGGCACGCACTATACCGATGGCAAACTGCGTGAACAGCTATGGGGCGAAGAAAATCACCCTGATGGCTCATGGCTTGAGACTGACCCAAGAGTGTCATGGCTGATTGGGCTATTGCGCCAAGAGCTTAAGCACAAAAAGGTACTCTTGATTGCCCGCAGTGGGGCGACGATTGAGAGTCTAGAGGCGGTGCTGCGCTTGCACGCGGGTATCAAGACAGCGATTTTTACCGAGCAGATGAGCCTGCTTGAACGAGATCAAGCGGCGGCGTATTTTGCTGATGATGCGGGGGCGCAGATTTTGCTGTGCTCGGAGATTGGTTCAGAAGGGCGTAATTTTCAGTTTGCCCAAGATTTGGTGCTATTTGATTTGCCTGCCAATCCAGATACGCTTGAGCAGCGCGTCGGCCGTCTCGATCGTATCGGTCAAACTGCCCAAATCCGCTTGCACGTGCCATTTGTGATGGGGACTGCCCAAGAGCGTCTGTACAATTGGTATGATGGCGCTTTGAATATTTTCCATCAAATCAGCCCAACCGCCCAATCTGTCCAAGAAGCCTATATTGCCACGCTCAAGCCACTGCTTGAAGGCGGTGACAATGCGGATAATCGCACGGCACTCATTGAGCTGATTGCCGAAGCGGCCGTCTATCGTGGACAGCTAGAAGCTGAGCTACAGGCAGGACGAGATCGCTTGCTTGAGTATAATTCATGCCGTCCAAATGTCGCCACACGCATTGAGACTGCCATGCACGAGCTTGACAACAACAAGCTGTTGCCTGTATTCCTAGATCGCTATCTGACCGCAGTGGGTATGGATTATAGCATTCAGCGGGATGGCTCGTGGATCATTCATCCGGTCGATGCATCCGAAGTGGACATCGAAGGGATTGAGAGCTTGCCGATTGATGAAGATGGCATGACTTTGACCTTTAGCCGTCAGCAGGCACTGGCTCGTGAAGATATGGAATACATGACTTATGAGCATCCACTGGTGCAGGCGGTGCTTGAGATGGTGCTGTCAGGGACTTTTGGTAATACCCAAGTGGCACTACTCAAATCATCTGCACTGCCAAAAGGTATGCTACTGATCGAAAGTCAGTATCGTATCGAAGCCATCGCTGCTAAGTCGCTCAATTTATCCGCTTATTTGCCACAGCAGAGCCTAAGGGTGTTTTTGAGCGAACGCGGTGATGATCTAACCAAAGTCGCCACCACTGACAAAATCATGCCGCTGATTGATCGCCTTGACAAGCCAAGAGCCCGCCAAGTCACCAAAGCCCGTGCTGCTGTGATTGATGCTCGTGCCCAAGATGCCAAAGCTCGTGCCACCGCCCAGCTTGATGAGATCAGCACGCAGGCGATGAGCGCTTTTGGTGAGTATATGGATAAAGAAATTGGCCGTCTGACTCGCTTACAAGCCATCAACCCAAATGTGCGTGATGATGAGATTATCGCACTTGCCAAGCGTAAAGAACAGGGTCTAGCGGCACTTGCCAATCTGTCACTCGTGCCTGATAGTATCCGAGTGCTGGTGGTGGTATCGCCTGACTAACGCAGATTCGATTCATCTAAATCGCTTAGGTGCTTACTTAAGCGATTTTTTTTTGGTGGTATGGCTTGGCTCAATTTGCGTTTACTTTGGCTTTTTTTGCCAAAAGGCACAAAATATCATCAATTTTAATTGTCAGTAATTGCTAAATAACAAAAAGCCCTTGAAATCATTGACTTCAAGAGCTTTGGATGTGGTAGGCATAACTAGATTCGAACTAGCGACCCCCACCATGTCAAGGTGGTGCTCTAACCAACTGAGCTATATGCCTGTGTAAGTGGACGCTATTTTACCAAGTTTTTAAGATATTGCAAGTGTTTTTTGCAAGAATTTGCAAATTTTTTAGTCATCGTCGAGAAGATGGAGATTAACGGGTGTTTTGTAAGGGCGATTTGGCAGCTCTTGCACCAGTTTTGGCACCAAATAGCCTGACAAGCGCTCAAGCAGCTGCCAATAGATGCCCACCGCTTGTTTGATTGGTAAATCAAAGTGCGCCGCGCCTGCCACCTTATCAAGCACATGCAGATAGTAGGGCATGATCCCAGCGGCGAATAGCGCATGGCTAAGCTTAGACAAGACCTCGGCATCATCATTGATGCCTTTTAAAAGCACAGTTTGATTCAGCAGCACGACATTGGCTGCGCGCAGGGCTTGGCATTTTTTGATGAGTGCCTCATCGATCTCATTGGCGTGATTGATGTGCAGCACCATCACTATTTTTTTTGGATAATTGGCAAACAGTGATAACAGCTCGTCATCTATGCGATTGGGTAGCACCACAGGCAGGCGCGTGTGCAGACGCACGGTATGAATGTGGGGAATGTCAGCAATTTTATCAAGCCATAGTGACAAGAATTTATGATTCACGCTCAGTGGGTCGCCACCACTAAAAATCACCTCATCAAGTTCAGGATGGGCGCTGATGTACTCAGTCACAGCACTGATTTCACGGCTGCTTGGCTGATTGGCGGCATAATCAAAATGCTGACGAAAGCAGTAGCGGCAATGCACAGCGCAGGCACCTGTGATGGTCAAAAGCACGCGCGAGCGGTATTTGTGCAGCAGTCCTTTGATGGGATTTTGGTGATTTTCAGCCAAAGGGTCGGTGCTATATCCCTCGACAGCCAAACGCTCAGCAGGACTTGGCAACACCTGTAGCAGCAAGGGGTCGAGTGGATCTGATTTTTGCATTTTTTGGATGAATGCATGTGGCACGCGCAGGCCGAAGTGCTTGGGCGTATCGGCAGCCTCTGGTGCAGGCAAATCAAGCAGCCGATGCAGCTCATCTAAATCACTGATGGCGGCAGCAAGCTCGCTTTGCCAATTATCAAAATCGGGAAAATCGGCACTTTGAAAAAATTTTTTGGGGGAAATGGTGGAAATCATGGTTTTATTTTTGACAAAAATCACTAAAACTTTATATAATACAAGGTTTGAGGTCACTGATGTATTCAGCACTGACACTGCTGCAAATTATACCGCATTTTTGACAAAGAATTGAAACTTTACACCGAGCGTTGCTCGATTTTTTATTGATAAGTTGCAGGTAATCCCTATGGCAAGTTTTTCTACGAACGATTTTAAAGCTGGATTGAAAGTCATGTTGGATGGCAATCCATGTTCAATCATCGAAAACGAATATGTCAAGCCAGGCAAAGGCCAAGCATTCAACCGCGTCAAGCTGCGCAATCTGCGTACTGGCAAAGTGCTTGAACAAACCTTCAAATCAGGTGACAGCCTAGAAGGCGCTGATGTGATGGATACTGAGATGAACTATCTGTATAATGATGGTGAGTTTTGGCATTTCATGCACCCAGAGACTTTTGAGCAGCTACAAGCTGACAAAACTGCGATGGGTGATGCTGCTCAATGGCTAAAAGAAAACTCAAACGCGCTATGCACCATCACGCTGTTCAACGGTGCACCATTGTCAGTGACTGCGCCAAACTTCGTGGAGCTTGAGATCGTCGAAACTGATCCTGGTGTACGCGGTGATACTTCAGGCGGCGGCGGCAAACCAGCTCGCCTAGAGACTGGCGCTGTGGTTCGTGTGCCACTATTTGTCCAACAAAACGAAATCGTACGCGTCGATACCCGTACTGGCGAATACCAAACTCGCGTTAATGCTTAAGTCTTAGCCTTAAAACAGATGTCAGCGATGGCATCTGTTTTTTTATGCGTATTACACCACTATGATGGATCAATTACAAACCATAAAACAAATCAAACACAATTATTGAGAAAGCTTAAGCCGAATGGATGACAAAAAAGCTGCTAAATGTTAAAATATTATGACACATTTTGAAATATTTTGCTGAAGATGGCCGCAGATCATCGCTAAGTTAAACAGCCTTTCGCTGTCTGTTAAGAGGCTTTATGATCAGGATGCATCATTTGGCAACACTACGACCCTATCGAGAATAATTATGACAAAGCTCTATCAACGCACGATCGCAAAAGCCATCACTGCCACAGGCATCGGCCTGCATAGCGGCAAAAAAGTCACGCTGACGCTACAGCCTGCTGAGGTGGATACAGGCATCGTGTTTGAGCGGACGGATTTGGACGCCATCGTACCGATGGATGCCTTTTTGGTGGTGGATACGATGATGTCATCAAATCTGGTGCAAGGCGAGGCGCGCATCGGTACGGTGGAGCATTTATTGTCTGCTGTGGCAGCTTATGGCCTCGATAATCTGATCATTCAAGTCGATGCGCCCGAAATCCCAATCATGGATGGCTCTGCAGCACCATTTTTATATTTGATTGATCAAGCTGGGGTCAAAGACCAAACGCAACTAAAAAAATTCATCAAGATTCTAAAGCCAGTTGAGGTGACAGATGGTGATAAGTGGGCGCGCCTTGAGCCTTATGATGATGGCTTTTTGATGGATTTTGAGATTGATTTTAATCATGCGGCCATCGCTGCGACCGAGCAGACCACGCGTCTGGATTTTAATACCGCTAATTTTGCCATCGAGGTCGGGCAGGCGCGCACTTTTGGGTTTTTAAAAGACATCGAGTATTTACAAATGAACAATCTGGCACTGGGCGGTAGCCTAGATAATGCTGTGGTCCTTGATGATGATAAAGTAGTCAATGAAGGCGGCCTGCGCTATCCGAATGAATTCGTGCGCCATAAGATGCTCGATGCGGTGGGCGACCTATATGTCATCGGCCATCCTTTGCTGGCGAAGTTTTCTGCCTTTAAATCTGGGCATGCGCTGAACAATGCGCTGATCCGCGCGGTGCTAAACGATGAAAGTTCTTTTGAAATTGTAACATTTTATGACAAAAATGACTGCCCGATTGTCTATGTCGAAGCGGCTTGATGGCTGACATCTTTAGTGTACGATTGTATCACTCACTACAAAAATTCGGCAAAACCCTCGCAAAATAAGGGAAACATTTTAATTTTTGCATAATCCATACCAAGCCCAGCAAATGATTTTGCTGGGCTTGTTTGCTGAATGGATCATTGTTGGATGATGTTTTGATTGGATAAAACCTTGTTTACAAGAAGGCTTTGATTGGTAATGGTTGGCATAGAGGGGTGATTGTGCAATTATGCCGATGGCTTATTTTTGAATAACAAACATCCAAATGCCGCTATTGGCTGTTTGATCATAAAAAACTGCAGGTCAAATACGACAAATTTACAAAAGTTTACAAAACTTAGCAGTTTTTTACGGTTTACATGATAAAAATAACCGTAAACTGTGTCGATTTATTTATCAATATAAAATTAATAAATTATTCATCATTTTTAGATGATGAGTCGCTTAGCCTAGCCAAAGCTTGCTTTAGGCGTGTATTTTGGGTGACAAACTCGGCATTTTGTGCTATTATTTGCCTTGTGTTTTCGCTTAGGGTCTTTTTAGTACCGTCTGGGCGAGTCTCTGATTGCAGCAAATTTGGCGATAAAATCACCTTAATTGACTGTAACTGACAAAAACGCTGATCATAAGCGCGTAAAGCTTGAACACAATTCTCCATCACATATCGCGCGTGATTGGCAGCAGTCGCAGAACCCATACTCAGGGTGATCTCGACTGGCGAAACATGCACCACATAACAGTCATTCAACAGTGCTTCAGTGAATAATTCTGCTAAAGCCTGACGAACCAGCTGAGTGTGTGTCATCAAAAACTGATATTTTGAGGACAGATGTTTCGGTAATGCAGCTCCAGCCGCAGCTTGTTTTTCGATGAGTGTGGCAAGATGGTTTGGCTTCTGCTGTTTGGCAAGCAGATCATTAATCGGGGCGGTTTTTGTTGAATCAGACATGGCTCACCTAAATGATAAATTGACCTATGGACATGGTGTCCAAGAGCAAGTGTATCACGCCTAAGAGAAAAGTGGTAATTTCTTTGATGTTTAGACATTGGGATATTGCCAGTTTTCTAGTGCACTAAGGATGTGCGCTGTGTGCCACGCGCTTTAATCAAAACCAAACAAACAACACAAGCAAAGCGACGCAATGGGGCTGATCATCCATAATTTACTGTCGGATGAGCGATGCGCCTGCATCAAGCCAAAGCAAACTTTGGGCGTGTGAGGAATCTAAATGAAACAAGTATTTTGGCTGCTGTCAGCCCTAGGACTGACATTTGCACAATCGAGTGCAGCACAAAGTGCCTATTCAAATAGCTCTACCCAAATCAGCTATACTGCCAGTATTCCAGATGACATCGATAGTGTAATTAACAGCCTGATCGCAAGCAGCTCAAATACACCATCTCAAGTTTATCTTCAGGCCAGTAATAGCAGCACACTTCAAAATTTCAGCGCCAATTTCCAATCGCCAATCACTGCAGTCGAGCGCCTAACCAGTAACAGCGCTCCAAGTATCGCTGCGTCTTCGGCGTCGCGTGCGGCTTTGAGTCGCAGCATTGGTCGCTGTGCTTTATATGTTCGCCGTGCGCTACAGGCCGCAGGTTATAACTTCACCCCACAGGCATCTGCCTATCAATATGCCAATGGCACTTTGGCAAGTGCAGGATTTGTCAAATTGAACAACGATAACTATGTCCCACAAGTGGGCGATGTTGCCGTATTTAATCGCACAGCCAAAAACCCTCATGGCCATATCCAGATCTATGATGGCAATCAATGGGTATCAGATTTCCGCCAACCAAAATTCAGCCCATACAGCCAACATAATGGCTATACCGTATGGCGTGATGCACGCTATAATGACGCATCGGCAAATACCGGCACCATGCTTGCATTGAACGATCGTTAATCACTGATCGTCCACAAAAAAAGCCCAGTCTTAGCTGGGCTTTATGCTATCTATCCATAGTGCATGGCGATAGAGGCTATCAAATATGGATGATGGCTAGTCATGAGTTACAGATCATCGGATTCTTCTAGGCAGCTGGCAGTCACAGATAAAAACGAATCACCATTGCTATAAATATCAGAGATCATCAGCTTGCCGTTTTGTTTGATAAATTCAAACTGTACCACATTAATTGGAGAATTGGCCTCTGATCTAAAGCGGGTCTCTACATTGCCGTTTTTGAGTACTTTATAAGTCGCTGAGCGCGTCACACGGCTTTGGGAATAATCTTGGCCGCCGACCATATCCCAAGGGGCGCAGCTGATGTAATCATCTCTTTCGGCGACGGTATCGGCATAATTGGCGACACGCTTCAACTGAGGCGAGGCGTGTTTTTCGATGGTGATGTGTCGATTATTAAGTTTGGTGATAACTTGTTTGACGATCGCGGTTTTGCGCTGATTATCGGTGGTGTTGGCATGCGCGATACAGGGCAAAACTAGAATGCTTGAGAGAGCAAGTGCTAAAACTGGGGTTTTCATAGGCTATCCTTAAAAATCTATGGAGTTTTGATTATATCATATCTCATAAAAAACACCAGTAGATTTGTCGCTGATTGAGTATCTGATCTTTATTAGGTGTTTAAATTTAGTCGCTGCCAATATGTCGCATGATGAAAATCAGGCGGCGTGGCATGTTGATGCGCATAATATACTGGCACAGCCTCACCATCAATGATCGGGTATAATATCGCGGCAGGATTAGCGGTCAGGCCTTGTGCCAACCACTGCGTCTGTAAGCCTTGCTCAAACAGCGGTGAGATTTCTACAGCAAAATACAGATGATGGTCATCAGCATCGACAAAGCTTTGCAAAGCATAGTCCTGACTTGCCACAGGCGGCATGATCGGAGGCGTGCGATAAGCATCAAACTGATAAATGTTAAATTCGCCAGTCAAATTGGCATTTACCTCAAGATAAGCCGCCTCATCGACGCGCTGAATAAAGCACTCAAAACAGTCTTTTTGCCATAGATAATCAGCACGGATTGGCTTTAATTCCCCTGATCGAGCCTGCAAATGTGCACTTGCAGATGTTTTTTCGACTATAAAACTCAGCTGCAACGCCGCTTCGCTGCCAGAGATGTGCGCAGTGATCTGTGGCGGCTCAATCCGATGTGCCAGATGCGTAAAATCGCCATCAATGACAGCGATTAAGGGAAAAGTGTGCATCGCATCTATCGCACGATGTCTAAATAATGCCTGATGCACAGCCATCAAAAACCAAAACGGCTTAGGTTAGACAGCTTGACATTCGGCTCAGGATTGGCACGCAATAACAGCACCATGCGCCCGATGTGATGAATCACCTCAGACTCAGTGGCCTCGGCGATCGCGGCTGCACAGGCCTTACGCTCATCGGCTGAACCTGCTGGGATTTTGATTTTGATCAATTCGTGGTCATGCAAGGCGCGTGCCACTTCTTCGATCAGCGTTGGCGTCAGACCATTGGCACCGACGATGACGATGGGGCTTAGCTGATGGCCGATGCCGCGCAGTGCTTTGATGTCTTGTAATTTTGCTTTTTTGCTCATAAAAATTCCAAATTTGCTTAATATTAAGCGGACGATAGAAATAATTACACTATTATAGCAGAATTTCACCAAATTTGCTGTCAATGATGGTAAACTAATTGATTGGATGCAACTTGATTGATTGAGGTGACACAAAGCGTCATGGCAACGAGAATTAAAAATAAAAAGCTGTCAAAATCCAGCCGCGCTTGGATGAAAGAGCATATTGATGATTTTTATGTACAAAAAGCCCAAAAAGAAGGCTATCGCGCTCGCGCTGCTTATAAATTAATCGAGATCAACGAAAAAACAGGCCTTATCAAAAAAGGCATGACCGTCGTCGATCTTGGTGCTGCGCCAGGCAGTTGGTCACAGGTGGCAGGGCAGCTGGTGGGTGATTCAGGCACGCTGATCGCCTCTGACATTTTGCCGATGGATACGCTTGAGAATGTTACCTTTATTCAAGGTGATTTTCGCGAAGAGGCGGTATTTAACCAAATCATGGATGAAGTCGGCGGCATGCGCGTGGATGTGGTGCTGTCAGATATGGCACCAAACACTTCGGGCATGGCAGCAGTGGATCAGCCGCGCATGATGTATCTGTGTGAGCTGGCGGTGGATTTTGCGCTAAAAGTTCTGCCTGATGGCGGAGCGCTGATCATGAAAGTGTTTCAAGGCGAGGGTTCTCAAGAGCTGCGAGCGCAGATGCAAAAGCAATTTAGCAAAATCAAAAGCATCAAACCTGCTGCTTCACGCCCGCGCTCAAAAGAGATGTTTTGGGTGGCGATCAAATAATCATTGAAGTGATGATTACACTTGAAATTGCAAATTTTAACAACATATACACTAAACTAGCATTGGGCGCGTTGCCCAATATCCCTAACTAAGGATGAGAAAAGTTTGAGCGACATGGTAAAGAATACCTTATTGTGGCTGGTGATTATCGCCATCGTGGTTGCGATTTTTAGCAATCTGGATAATCGTAACGCCGATGCTGATACGATGAATTATTCGGCATTTGTGACGGCGGTTTCGCAAGGCGAGATTAAAGATGTCAAAATCACAGGCGAAGAAATCACTGGCACCAAGGTGAATGGTTCTGAATTTGAAACCATTCGCCCTGAAATTACAGATAACGAGCTGATGCCACTGCTGCGCGAGCATAATGTCGAAGTGCAAGGCACGCTGCCTGAGCGCCAAGGTGTCGGCATGCAGCTGTTGATGGCGGCATTTCCGATCCTCTTGATCGTCGGTCTGTTTTGGCTGATCATGCGCGGCATGTCTGGCGGTGGTGCTGGCGGTGGCATGGGTGGCCGTAACCCGATGAGTTTTGGTAAGTCTAAAGCCAAAATGCTGTCGGAAGATCAGGTAAAAGTCACCTTTGCTGATGTCGCTGGTGTTGAAGAGTCTAAGCAGGAAGTTGCTGAGATTGTCGATTTTCTAAAAGATCCAAGCAAGTTCACCAAGCTTGGGGCGACCATTCCGCGTGGCGTGCTGATGGTGGGCCCACCGGGTACGGGTAAGACATTGCTTGCCAAAGCCATCGCTGGTGAAGCCAAAGTGCCGTTTTTCTCCATTTCAGGTTCAGATTTCGTTGAGATGTTTGTGGGTGTCGGTGCATCGCGCGTCCGTGATATGTTCGAACAAGCCAAGAAAAATGCGCCATGCATCATCTTTATTGATGAGATTGATGCCGTCGGCCGCCATCGTGGTAGCGGCATGGGCGGCGGTCACGATGAGCGTGAACAGACGCTAAACCAGCTGCTTGTCGAGATGGATGGCTTTGAGGGCAATGATGGCGTCATCGTCATCGCCGCGACCAACCGTGTCGATGTACTGGATAAAGCTCTGCTCCGTCCGGGTCGTTTTGACCGTCAAGTGTCGGTCGGCTTACCTGATATCAAGGGTCGTGAGCAGATCTTAAATGTACACCTTAAAAAATTGCCTGCTACCGTGGGTGTCGATGTCAATGCTTTGGCTCGCGGCACGCCGGGATTTAGCGGTGCTCAGTTAGCCAACCTAGTCAATGAAGCTGCGCTATTTGCTGCACGCCGCAACAAAAGCAGTGTGGATATGAATGACTTTGAGGATGCCAAAGATAAGCTATACATGGGACCTGAGCGCAAATCGATGGTGCTACGCGAAGAAGAGCGCCGCGCGACCGCTTACCATGAGGCTGGCCATGCCCTCGTCGCTGAGCTGTTGCCAGGTACTGATCCTGTGCATAAAGTGACCATCATGCCGCGTGGCTGGGCTTTGGGTGTGACTTGGCAGCTGCCTGAACAAGATGCTGTCAGCAATTATAAAGACAAGATGCTGAACGAGATCTCGATTTTATTTGGCGGTCGTATCGCTGAAGAGATTTTTGTCGATCGCAAATCAACTGGCGCATCCAATGACTTTGAGCGTGCGACCAAGATGGCTCGTGCGATGGTCACACGCTACGGCATGTCAGATGCGATGGGTGTGATGGTCTATGAAGCCGAAGAGCACGGCGGTTATTTTGGTGGCAGTACACGCACCATCTCAGAGGCCACACAGCAAAAGGTCGATGATGAGATCCGTCATATCCTTGAAGCTCAGTACGATGTGGCGTATAAGCTGATTGATGAAAATCATGACAAAATGCACGCGATGGTCGATGCACTGATGAAGTGGGAAACCATCGATCGTGAGCAGCTATTACAGATCATGGCAGGTGAGACACCGCGTGAGCCTAAGGATTATCAATTAACCAGCAGCACGCCTGTGAGCGAGCCTGTCGATGATGATGCTTTGCCACCACCGCTGCCAGTGTGATGCAACCTAAGACCCCAAAAGCGTTTCTTTTGGGGTTTTTTATCGGCTGCATGAGTTGCTACGAATGTCATTAATAAACTGATGTGATGGTTTAGTTTATAATCGTTCACCAAAATGCTTGATTTTTTTTGAGTTTGGGTTTAGTCTGTACAACAAAATTTCACAACAAGGTATGCTATGGTAAATTTTATCCGCAATCAATTTCATCGCAGCAAGGCGGCATTTGGCTTGACCAGTACTTTATTGAATGGCTTTCAGATGGCTTATCAAGCAGGCGCTTTTAATCCCAAGACTTCGCGCAGTACCTTGACGCCATATATCCAAAAGTTCTGCCGAAAAATGGCAGGATCTTTTGGGGTGGAGGTCGTACAAGTTGAGCCTGTGCCACAGCGACATGGGCTGTGGGTGAGCAACCATATTTCTTGGCTGGATATTCCTGTGGTGGGGAGTGTGGCACCCGTGTTTTTCTTATCCAAAGCTGAGATTGGCGAATGGCCGATTTTTGGGCGCTTGGCAAAGGCAGGCGGTACGCTGTTCATTCAGCGTGGATCGGGGGATGCAGGCTCGGTCAGTGATCAGATCGCAAATTTCTTAGAAGATGGATCATCGGTGGTATTTTTTCCAGAGGCCACGACGACAGATGGCAGACAAATTAAGAAAATCTACGGCAAATTACTTAAAGCAGCGATCGATACAGGGCTGCCGATTTGCCCGATGGTGATCGCGTATGTCGATAAAGCGGGTAAGCTGTCGGATGAGGCGGCATATTATGGTGAGCGGACGATGGCTCAGAGCCTAAAATCGGTGGCAGATGCTAAAGGGATCACTGCCTATGTGCTGCCATTGGCACCGATTTATCCAGATGGGCATGATCAGCGTACACTGACCACGCTGCTACAAAGTGCGATGGAGCAAGGACTAGCAGATCTGCATAGCCGTGTACTGACTGCTTAATGTTGTGCAGATGGTCGGTTATCGACTTTTAAAAATCAGCCCCAAATGCCAAGCGGAATTTGGGGCTGAAATTTATGAGCAGCTTTAGTCTTTGAGATCGACGACGCGCTGAGTGGCCTTGACAGCCTTTGAACGGTCTTCTTTACTCACCCATTGAGATGGCGTACCACGCAGCTCTTGACGCATGAAATCCACCCAGATCGGCAATGCAGCAACACCGCCGTATTCGCTATTACCCAGCGTCGATGGTGTATCAAAACCGACCCAGACCACAGCGACATTGGTCGGATGAAAGCCTGCAAACCAAGCATCTTTAGCAAGGTTGGTGGTACCTGTTTTGCCGCCGACATCACCACGACCCAATGCGCGGGCACGACGACCTGTACCGCTGGTGATGACTTCGCGCATCATATTCGAGACATTATAGGCGGTCTCATGCGACAAGACGCGAGGCGCTTGGATGGCTGCTTGATATTGTGGCGCGGCTTTTGGATGCAGACGGTCGCCAGCAGGCGTGCCAGCTGTGGCAGTCGGCATCTGTGCTTGAGCTTCTGTGAATGATTCGACAAGTGCAGCGTTGGTTTGGCTTAAGCTTTCATTAAAGCAAAGCGCGCACGCTTGCATCGGATTGGCTTGATAGATGATGTCATTGCCAAAATCATAAATGCGCTCGATGAAATAGGGCTGAATGCGATGACCGCCATTGACGATGGTGGCAAATCCTGTCGCCATTTGTAGCGGTGTAGCATCTGCTGCACCCAGCGCCAGAGCCAGCGTCGATGGCATGCGTTCCATTTCAAGACCGCCCATGGCATTCATCAGATGACGCGTCTCATCGATGCCAGCTGAGCGCAGTAGGCGAATCGCTGGCGTGTTACGAGACAAGGCCAATGCGCGGCGCAGCGTCATATCACCCGTGTAGCGACCATCGGCATTCTTAGGCTGCCAGCTGCCGACACGGATCGCAGCATCTGATACCAAGCTGTCTGGTGTGTGCTTGCCACTTTCAAGGGCGGCTGCATAGACGAATGGCTTGATGATCGAACCTGGTTGGCGATAACCTTGGATGGCGCGGTTAAATTTACTGTGGTTAAAGTGAAATCCACCCACCACGGCACGTAGGGCGCCATTTTCAGGATTAAGTGAAATCAGCGCACCTTGCACCTCTGGAATCGGCTCAAGCTTCCATGAAGTGCGCGCTTCATTGGTCGGTTTGATGCGTACGATATTGCCGACTTTGACCATTTGATGAGCATTGCTGTAGCCACCGCCGACACGGTTGGCACTGTAGTAACGGCGCGCCCAGCTCATGCCCGACCATGGGATCAGTACAGTTTCGCCAGATTGTAATTGCGCCTCAAAGCTTGAGTCATTAACCTTGGTAACTTTGGCTGGATAAATGTTATCAAAATTTTTGCGCCCAGTCAGTTCGCCTTCCTCAGCCTCGACACCGCGCCAGCCATGACGACGATCATAGCTACGAAGACCCTCGACCACCGCGGCATCTGCTGCCAGCTGTGATTCGCTATCTACTGTGGTCTGTACGCGCCAGCCAGAATCCATCACCGCCTCACCATAACGCTCCACCAAAGATGAGCGAGCCATCTCTGCCAGATAAGGCATGTTTAAATCCAGTTGCTCTTCATAAAGATTGAGATTCAAAGGCTCAGCGATCGCTGCGTCGCGTTCGGCTGCACTTATAAAGCCCTCTTCATGCATACGGCCAATGATCCAGTTGCGACGCTCCATCGCGCGTTCTGGATTCACCACAGGGTTATAGGCTGATGGCGCTTTTGGCAAGCCTGCGATCATCGCCATCTGAGCGATGCTAAGGTCATCGAGACTCTTGGAATAATAGCGTCTGGCGGCCGCTTGGATGCCGTAAGTGCCTTCGCCCAGATAGATTTTATTGACATATAAAGTCAAGATCTGATTTTTGGTCAACTCATTTTCGATCTTACGCGCGATAAACAGCTCGGTCAGCTTTCGATCAATGGTGCGTTCAGGGCTCAAAAAGTAGTTTTTGGCGACCTGCATGGTGATGGTCGAACCGCCCGTTTGGGTATCGTTATCAGTGACAACCTCAGTCAAAGCACGACCCATGCCCTTGACGCTGATGCCGGTGTGCTCAAAGAAGGTGTCATCTTCAGCAGCCAAAAATGCATGAATCATGTGCTGCGGAATCTGCTCAAAAGTCACTGGCAGCGACATTTTGTTGCCATATTGTCCGATCAGCTTTTGATCTGATGTATAGATTTGCAGCGGCATCTCAAACTTGGCATTGTCAATATTCTCAACATTTGGCAAAGTCGGCTCAAGGTACATCGCCATCCCATAAAAGCCAATCGGAAAGGCAAGAATCAAAATCGCAAGAAACGCCAAAACACCCAAAATCAGCTTGGATAAAATGGCAATAAATGACGCAGAAAAAGTGGTATTAGACATAAAAATTGTGCTTGCTATAGACCTAGAGAGCTATTTTACTAGGTTGTGGGGACAATAGCTAGTTTTTATTGATAATTAAGTGCTGCTTTGTGGGCGGATTCTTGTTTATTTTTGGTAATAAAAGCAGGCTTTTGACCCTAAGCTTGTATTATTTGCCCCAATATTTTAATTAAAAGCAGCGCTATTTTGGCTTTTTGGCGCATCTGTTGTATGATTGAGATTTATGACACTGTATATTTGCCATGACTCGCATCAATCTGATTGACCCAAAAGCACTCACCGATCAGCACCTTTTTGCCGAATATCGTGAAATCACCCGTATCTTTGTACAGGTGCAGGCGGCACTTGCCAAATATCCTGCCCAAAGCGTACTTGCCAAAATTCCATCATCGTATCGACTGGGTACAGGCCATGTGCTGTTCTTTTATGACAAATTGGCATTTATCCAAAGGCGTTATTTTATGCTAAAAGACGAAGTAGTGGCACGCGGCTTTAGTATCACGCCAAAAGACAGTATCGTCGAGTTTCAAAAATGCCTGCCCAAGCGATTTTATGGCGATTATCAGCCGACGATGGATGCGATGGCGTTATCAGTCCAAAGGCTGATTGACAAAATCCAAGCCAAGCCAAATTGGTATCGGCGACACGGTCAGATGATTGATGATCAAGCATATTGCGATGGGCTTTTGGCACTTGCTCAAAATCCAGTCAATACTAAACGCTCTTGAAAATTTTCCCATCATCCCTATTTTTCTTAAAATCAAATCAGCTAAATGGAGAAAATTATGACCACAACCAACCATCATTTTGAAGCCGAAGTCGCACAGCTACTACACTTGGTGACACATTCACTGTACTCAAACGCTGACATCTTTGTGCGTGAATTGGTGTCAAATGCATCTGATGCGTGCGACAAACTGCGTTTTTTGGCGACAAGCGATGATAGCTTGTACGAAAACGATGGCGAATTGGCAATCAAAATTGACATCGACAAAGACGCCAAAACCATCACCATCAGCGATAACGGCATCGGTATGAACGAAGCTGATGCCATCGAGCATTTGGGTACGATTGCCAAATCAGGCACAAAGGCATTTTTGGATAAATTATCTGACAGCGACAAAAAAGACGGCAATTTGATCGGCCAGTTTGGCGTGGGCTTTTATTCAGGCTTTATTGTCGCTGACAAAATCACTGTCGAGAGCCGAAAAGCAGGTGAAGCGGCCGATCAAGGCGTACGCTGGGTATCTGATGGCACAGGCTCATTCACCACCGAGACCATTACCAAAGACAGTCGTGGCACAAGCATCACCTTGCACCTAAAAGATGAATACGCAGGCAATGGCGATGAGACCACCAATTATCTGGATCGTCATGCCATCAAATCACTGGTGAATAAGTACTCAGATCACATCAGCCTGCCGATTCAGATGCGTAAACAAGAATGGCAAGATGAGCTTGATGACAATGGCGAAGTGGTCGCAGGTAAGGGCGAATACATCACCACCGATGAGTATGAGACCATCAACCAAGCCAATGCTCTGTGGACACGCAGTCCAAGTGACATCAGCGATGATGAGTATAACGAGTTTTATAAAAACTTAAGCTATGACTACACAGATCCATTAGCCCATACGCACAATCGTGTCGAAGGCCGTGTACAGTACACTCAGCTTTTATACATTCCAAAAAAAGCACCGTTTGATCTATATGCTCGTGAGCAACAACGCGGACTCAAACTCTATGTCAAGCGTGTGTTTATCATGGAAGATGCCGAGCAGCTACTGCCGATGTATCTACGCTTTGTCAAGGGTGTGATTGATACTGCTGATTTACCACTCAATGTCAGCCGTGAAATCCTGCAAGAATCTCGTGATGTCAAGGCAATCCGTGATGGTAACGCACGCCGTGTGCTGACTCTTTTGGCAAGTCTTGCCAATAGCGAAGATGCGGATAAGCAAAGCAAATTTAAAGAATTTTATCAAGAATTTGGCGATGTGCTAAAAGAAGGCTTGGGCGAAGATCAATCCAACCAAGAGCGTATCGCCAAGCTGCTTCGCTATGCCACGAGCCAAAATGACGCCATCGAGACTGGCTTTGCTGACTATAAGGCACGCATGAAAGACGGTCAAAAGGCAATCTATTATCTGACAGCGGATAACTTGGCAGCTGCCAAAAACAGCCCACAGCTTGAACTATTTAACAAAAAAGGCATCGAAGTAATTCTAATGACCGCTCGTGTCGATGAGTGGGCGATGAACTTCTTGCATGAGTTTGACGGCACACCGCTACAAAATATCGCCAAAGGTGCGGTGGATCTCGGTGAGTTGACCGATGAAGCCGAAAAAGAAGAGGCCAAGCAAGCTGAAGAAACTCTAAAACCTGTGGTGGATAAGCTTAAGACCACCCTAGGTGAGCGCGCCAAAGATGTGCGAGTCTCTAGCCGCCTGGTGGATAGTCCTGCCTGTCTTGTGGTCGGTGATGGTGAGCTGTCTCCGCAGATGGTGCAGATGCTAAAAGCAATGGGGCAGCCTGTGCCTGATGTCAAGCCAACACTTGAGATCAACCCAACCCATCCGCTAATTACCAAGCTTGAGAGCAGTGCTGAGTTTGATGATCTTGCCCAAGTCATCTTCGATCAAGCATTATTGGCAGATGGTGGGCAGCTGGATGACCCAGCAGGGTATCTCAAGCGCGTCAATAAGCTGTTGATGAAATAATCAAGCTATTGAGAGTCGATCTGTGGCATAAACCTTGTTACGCGATTATCGTGGATGGTTTATGCCATTTTTAAATAATATCGGTTCATATAAAAAATTTTTTTCACTTTTCTAATGGCATTATGCTACAATAATTACCAATTTTATCCCAAAAATTCGAGAGCTGAATGCGTTTTATCTCTAATTTTTTCTCAAATCTGGGCGCGTCCTTATGGATGCTTGTGGGTAGTACTCGAGCATTTAATTTGGTTAAGCCTACTTTTGCTCAGTTTAGCTGCTTTTTGGTAGTGGCGCTGTCGGCGAATATTTTATTTGCTTGGCTGGCCGCCCCTGATCAGAGCTATTTTAATGAGCAAGGACTCATCAGTTATCTTGTCTGGCCAGCGATCATCGTAGCAGCAGGCATCATCATCGCTCAGCGATCGGTAAACTATGCATTGTTGTTTGTGCCTGCGATCTTGTGGCTGGCGGCAGATACTTTGCTGGTGCTATTTCAAAGCGGCATTCAGTTTCTAGAAAATCAAGGTCTGTTACCTTTTTGGTTGCACAGCATATTGCCAACGCTGTTTTTGTTGCTGTTCGTGTGGCAGACGACGGCGCTGTTGTTGATTTTTGCCAAGCGTTTTGGTTGGCCGTGGTGGGAGCAGCTACTGATGCTGATCGCCACCATTGCACTGCTTGTCGTGTGGCAAAAAAACACCATCAATCAGCCAATTTTTAAGACCGATGAAGTGGCAGTGATGCTTGATGAGGCCGCGTTTTATGAGCAGTCCGAGCTTTTGACGCGAGCGCTCGATGGCATCTCTGAGCATCAAGCAGGGCGACATGAGTGGTATTTTTTGGGTGTGGCAAGTTATGCCGAGCAAGATGTCTTTATGAGCGAGATCTTGCAAACCAAGCAGCTGTTCGATGGACGATTTAATACCGCGGGGCGATCTGTGGCGCTAATCAATAACCCTGCAACTTGGGGAGAGTATCCGATTGCCACGCGCACCAGCATTGAGCATAGCTTGGCGCGCATGGGTGAGCGCATGGATGTCGATGAAGATGTGCTATTTTTGGCGCTAAGCTCGCATGGTTCGGTGGATGAAAATGGCACCCCGATGGGTGAGCTTGCGGTGAGCAATCCGCCGATGAATCTGCGCCAGATTGATCCATTTTGGCTGCGTACTGCGCTGGACAAATCAGGCATCCGCTGGCGAGTCATCGTGATCTCAGCATGCTATTCTGGCACCTTTATCAATGCGCTAAAAGATCCTTATACTATGATTATCACTGCTTCTAAGGCAGACAATGCCTCGTTTGGCTGCACCGATGATGCTGACATGACCTACTTTGGCCGCGCCTTTTTTTCAGAAAGTCTGCGCCAAAATAATGGCTTGATGGAGGCGTTTTATGATGCTGCACCAAAAATCAAAGAGCGCGAGATTTTGATGGGCTTTCAGCCATCGGAGCCACAGTTGGTGATCGGTGAGGTGATGCAGTTGGCATTGCCTGAACTTCAAAAGGCGCTGTTTGAACATCACAAAAATCCGCAGATCAGGCTCCCTTATGGGCTGATCAATAAGCCTGTAGAAGAAGCACCAATGCCTTAACTGGTTGATGGCTTGGATCAGTATTGCAAAGAGTAAATTAGCCGCTTGGATAAGCGGCTTTTTTATTTTGCTGAATTTGGCATTAAATAATAATTTTGTTACCACCTATTTTGCCAAAAACCCCAATTATTTGCCAAAATCGCTTGTAATTTAGCCGAAAGTTGGGTATATTGCATTTGCTTATGATGTGAAAAGTTTTTGTGATTTATCTGTGAGTCCATCAATGGTATCAGCAGACGATCATCGGCTTTGTATCATAGTCAAACTTCCACCAACCTTAAGGGATTTTTATGAGTATTCAATCTGCCGTCGAGCAAGTCCAAAAAAATTATGCACATCAGCCTGAGTTTATTCAGGCGGTTCAAGAAGTCGCCATGACCATTGAGCAGGTTTATGCCGACAATCCTAAGTTTGCAGAACTAAAAGTCTTTGAGCGCCTATGCGAACCAGATCGCATCATCAGCTTCCGTGTAAACTGGGAAAATGACAAAGGCGAAGTGCAGGTGAACCGCGGCTGGCGTGTGCAATTTAGCAATGCCATTGGTCCATACAAAGGCGGCTTGCGTTTCCATCCTACGGTCAATGAAGGCGTGCTAAAATTCCTAGGCTTTGAGCAAATCTTCAAAAATGCCCTAACTGGCCTACCAATGGGCGGTGGTAAAGGCGGCTCAGACTTTGATCCAAAAGGCAAATCAGACGCCGAAATTCGCCGTTTTTGCTATGCATTCATGCGTGAATTGCACAAAAATATCGGCAAAGATATGGATGTACCAGCTGGCGACATTGGTGTCGGCGGTCGTGAAGTGAACTATATGTTCGCGATGTACAAAAACTTGACGCGTGAATATGAAGGTGTCTTGACTGGTAAGGGCGTGGGCTTTGGTGGCTCTTTGATCCGTACCGAAGCGACAGGCTATGGCTTGGTGTATTTCTTGGATAATATGCTAAAAGCCAATAACGACAGCCTGACTGGTAAGACGGTATTGGTCTCAGGTGCAGGTAACGTAGCGCAGTATGCCGCCGAAAAAGCATTGCAACTGGGCGGTAAGGTGATTACTTTTTCTGACTCTCAGGGCACTTTGCATGATGCTGATGGCTTCACCCAAGAAAAAATTGACTGGGTAAAAGCACAAAAAGATGCTCGCAAACCACTGTCTGACTATGTATCAGTCTTTGGTGGTGAGTGGCTGGCAGGTGAAAAACCTTGGAAATTCACTGCTGATATCGCACTACCATGTGCCACCCAAAACGAAGTGAACGAAGATGAAGCGCGCCAAATGGTCGCAAATGGCATCAAATATGTCGCAGAAGGTGCGAATATGCCACTGACTGCCGAAGCCATCGATGTTGTGCGTGATAATGGTATCGCTTATGCGCCAGGTAAAGCTGCCAACGCTGGCGGTGTCGCGGTGTCTGGTCTTGAGATGAGCCAAAACTCAGTGCGTCAATACAAGTCATTTGCTGAGCTTGATGAAAAACTACAAAACATCATGAAAAATATCCATGATAACTCTCGAGCAGCTGCCGAAAAATACGGCACGACCAAAGGCACGATCGATTATATGACTGGTGCCAATGTCGCAGGCTTTACCCAAGTGGCGAATGCTTTGGTTGCTTATGGCATCTTATAATCCATAAGTCCAAGTCTATCCACGCCCCAAAGGTTTGATAATCTTTGGGGTGTTTTTATGTTTATTATTGTTCTGATAGCGATTTTAAAAAAAGCTATCATATTGCTTGAGATTAGCTGAGATATGGTATAAGATAAAATTATCAGCCAAAATGCATTTTACTAACATTTTTTTCAGTAAGGATGGTTATGAACAAGATTTTAGCAGTTGCTTTATCGGCTACCCTATCATTACTTAGCATCGGCTGCACAACAACGCAGCCGATCACTCAAACCCTGCCTGAACCTGTTGCACCGACTGCCAACCTGGTTAAAACGCATCTGGCGTATTATTGGGTGCATTCTCCCGACTTTGGTCAAATGCTGACAACGATATCTGGACAGTTTTATTGGCAGGATTATTGCTTGTATTTGCTAAATAGAGAAGGTAAATTTGTCCCTACATTCCCCGAACTGCCCAAAGATGCGGTTTATTGGAATGAGCAGGATAAAACCTTGACCATGACCAATAAAGATAGACCGCCCAAGCAGTTTACTTTTAAGATGGGTGATGTGATTTATACCAATGGTAGAATTATTGATAAGAAAAATATCGATATGAATAATAAAAGTCCCGAAATTCAAAAATGCCTTGCGTCGGCATCAGGTATAGCAGAGCTTGGCACGATTGATATCGAAAAATATGATATGTCGGATAAGCGATAAGCTGTGATTGGCAAAAATAGTAAACTTTAGTGTAAAAAAACACCCCAATTTTGACAAATGAACCGCACCCCAAAA
>NZ_MUYV01000007.1 GCF_002014855.1 Moraxella porci DSM 25326
CGCTACTTGATGTGGCGGTATTTTTTTGTGAACGACAGATGGCTCAACTAATATCTGCGCACCAATATTTAGTGGTGATGTACTCTTCGATGCCGTATTTTGAGCCTTCACGCCCAAAGCCTGATTGCTTGACACCGCCAAAGGGGGCAACTTCGGTGGATAGCAGCCCTGTGTTTTGGGCGACCATGCCGTATTCTAGCGCTTCAGATACTCGCCATGAGCGACCCAAATCATTGGTATAAAAGTACGCCGCCAAGCCATAGATGGTATCGTTTGCCATAGTGATGACTTCTTCTTCGCTTGAGAAGGTGAATACAGGTGCAATCGGGCCAAAAATCTCTTCACGGTAGATGTCCATCTCAGGGGTGATATCACTGATGATGGTTGGGTTGAAGGTTAATTTACTGACATCATTTTTGTCGCCACCGGTGATGAGTGTTGCACCTTTATCCAAGGCATCGTTTAAAAGATGTTCCACTTTTTGCAGGGCTTTGTCGTTGATGAGTGGCCCGACTTCCACGCCTGATGTCATGCCGTTACCGACTGTTAGGTCATCAACTTTTGCTTTAAAAATTTCTAAAAATTGATCTTTGATGCTGTCTTGGACATAGACACGGTTGGCACAGACGCAAGTTTGTCCTGCGTTGCGGTATTTTGAGCCAATCAAGCCAGCGGCAGCCTTTTCAAGGTCAGCATCTTCAAAGACGATGAATGGGGCATTGCCACCGAGCTCTAGCGAGAGTTTTTTGACGGTGCTGGCGCATTGCTCCATCAGTAGGCGACCGACAGCAGTCGAGCCTGTAAAGGATAGCTTATGAATGCGCTCGTCTTTGGTCAGCACACTGCCGATGGTTGGGGCATCGCCTGTGACGATTTGCAGTACGCCTTTTGGCAGGCCGGCTTGTTCGGCAAGCACCATCATGGCGATGGCAGAAAATGGCGTTTGGCTATCTGGCTTGACAATCATAGTACAGCCAGCTGCGAGTGCAGGAGCAGCTTTACGAGTAATCATTGCCGCTGGGAAATTCCACGGGGTGATGGCAGCACAGACACCGACAGGCTGCTTTAGGATGGTGTAGCGTAAGCTAGGGTTGGTGGCTGCGATGACATCGCCATAAACGCGCTTGCCTTCTTCGGCAAACCAGCGGATAAAGCTGTTGGCGTACGCCACTTCGCCACGAGCTTCGCTAAGCGGCTTGCCTTGCTCAAGCGTCATGATGACTGCCAAATCATCGATATTAGCATCAATCAAATCTGCCCATTTGTGCAAAATCTCGCCACGATCTTTGGGGGTGAGCTTTGCCCATGCGTGTTGGGCAGTATCGGCAGCGGTAACCGCAGTACGCACTTCATCGGCAGATAAATCAGGCACACAGCCGAGATGTGAGCCATCAAATGGATTGGTGATGTCAATGTTTTTGCCGCTTTGGGCGGTGATCCATGCGCCATCGATGTGGCAAGATTCACGGATGAGAGCGGGATTTTTTAGGATGTTAAAAGTCATGACAAGCTCCTTTTTTGTAGCGACGTTATGGGGATGGGCAGTGAGTGATGATTGTACACGATGGATAGTCATCTCTGTATTTGCACAGCAATGAGCCATCTGATATTGTTAGCATTATAAAAATTTAGGCTATGGCTGACAAGTATTTGATGCAACCCAACTATCGGTGATCCTGTTCTTGTGTATCTGGTGTGTGCAGGCATCTTACATCGCTGTTACTAAGGCTTCGCTGCGCCATCCCCATCGGACGCTACATTTGCCAAGAGTCAAAGATTAGCAGGCAAGCTGACGATCTGCCAAAGCATCATGTTACTCATGGTGCTTTTTTTGTGATTTTTTGCTATAGTGCGTTTATCTATCGTGATGGACATATTATGCAAATCGAAAAAAGCTATGGCATCAAAAGCGCTTATGGGCAGCTGATTTTATTGGTATTTTTGCCGATTGTGATTTTGGCATTGGCAGGTTCGTACATTGTCATGACTGAGGCGCGCCGAGCGATTTTGGCTGAGCAAGATACGATGGCGCAGGCGGCGCTCGTGCGTTATGAGGCCATTGTGCGCCCTTTATTGACCGACATTCAGCATCGCCAAGCCCGCTTGGATGAGCGTGCAGCGCAGATGACTGAGGATGAGATTTTATCAGCCATCGCCCCAAACGGTGCCAAGCAAGCTGCAGCCACAGCGCTCGATGTTGATGGCTCGTTTTATAATGAAAATTGGTTTGTGCAGCTACAACAATCGCGCAATCAGCATGTACAGCGCGTCGCGGTGATGGATGGCGTCGGACAAGTGCTATTTAGTACGGGCATGCAGACGGATCTGTCATGGGGCGATTTTGACTTGACTGCCAATGAGATTTTTCGCTTACCCACCGCAGTCGGTACTGCTTATGGCAAGTCGTTTATTTTTGATGACAAGCGCTACTGGCTTTTGGTGGATATGGATAGCACGCCCTTGACGATCGCTTCATATCGCGTGGCGCTGGCGCTGACCATCACAGGTCTTACGACGATTTTGCTGTTGTTGTTGATTTTAAATATCTACTCTAAGCGCTGGATTGCACCGATTTATGAGATGCGTCTGTATTTGCAAAGGCTCAATGCTGATAATCTGTCGCGACTGCCGACTTTGAGAACCAATGGTGAATTTGCGCTGCTCAAGGATGATTTCACCCGTGCCATCAAGCGGCTCGACAGCAGTTTTACTGAGCTAAAAAATCACGCCGATGAGACCGAACGCGACTTGCAGCAAGCCTTTGATGAGATGGAGATGCAAAATATCTCTATCCGCAACGCCCGTGATGCCGCGATCTCAACCAGCCAGGCCAAATCTGCTTTTTTGGCCAATATCAGCCATGAGCTGCGCACGCCATTGAACAGTATCGATGGCTTTATCAATTTATTGGCAAAAAAAGCCACCTTTACTGGCGAACAAAATCTATATGTACAGACCATCAAAAAATCCAGCGCGCATTTATTGGCTTTGGTCAATGATGTGTTGGATTTTTCTAAGATGGAGGCAGGCAAGCTTGTCTTAGAAAGCCATCAATTCGATCTGCGCGCCGCGGTGTATGATGTGGTGGATATGCTTTCGCCAGCAGCGTTTGAAAAACGGCTGCGCTTAGCGGTGCTGTTTTATGATGATGTGCCAACCCAAGTCATTGGTGACAGTTTAAGAGTTAAGCAAATATTAACAAATCTGGTCGGCAATGCCATCAAATTCACCGATTCAGGCGGTGTGGTGGTGCGTGTGAGTTTGGCACAGCAGTCAGGATTTTTACGCATTGAAGTTGAGGATACGGGCAAGGGCGTGAGCGAAAGTGACAAGCAAAAGCTGTTTGTCAGCTTCGGCCAAGGCGATCTGTCTGTCACTCGGCGCTATGGTGGCACAGGCTTGGGGCTTGTGATCTCCAAGCAGTTGACACAGCTGATGGGCGGTGCGATTGGCTTTTATGATAATCGCGGTGAAAACATTGCCAATGCGGGTGCGACTTTTTGGTTTGAGATGCCAACGGGCGTCGAGGATGAGCTGGATATTGATCATCACGCGCAGATCCCATCGGCGCTACAGATGCCGATGCAGCTGTTGGTGTGGATCAATCATGCGCCGACACTGCAGGTCTTAAAGGCTGGCTTGTTAGGCACCAAAGTACAGCTGACTGTCGCCATCGGATTGGCAGATTTATTAGAAAAAATTGATAAAAATGAGGTGCAATACGACTGGGTCATCGTCGATAACTTCGGCCAAGATGCTGCCAAAGATGATGTCGGTGCCATCTTGCGTCAGATACGCCTGCGCTATCAGGGCAAGCTTGCCAGCTTTGGCTATCAGGTGGGCATCAATGAGCAGCTGTTAATGCGCTATCAGACGCATGCGTTGTACGAGCCTTTGGATCGGCGTCAGCTGCACGCGATGCTGTCCAATCAGCAGACGGTGGCGGCGACCATATCCGCTCAGGCCAAATTCGTCGGTCGGCGCATTTTGGCTGTCGATGACCATTTGCCAAATCTGCTGGTACTCGATGCACTGCTGGGCGAGCTGGGCGTGGAGGTGGTGACAGCCAGCAATGGCTTTGATGCTATCGAAAAAATGACCCAGAGTATCACAGGTTCGATGGCGCCGATTGACATGATTTTTATGGATGTGCAGATGCCTCGCATGTCAGGACTTGAGGCGGCGCTTGAGATTCGCAAGATCGAGCGCGCGCACATGGTGGCGCCAGTACCGATCATTGCATTGACCGCGCATGGCTTATCCGACGAAAAAGATCGCTTGGTGTCATCAGGGCTTGATGACTATGTCGGCAAACCTGTGGGTGAGATGCAGTTGATACAGATTTTGCAAAAATGGCTGGAGCGTAGCGGTGATAGCCATCGCGATGCCGATCTGCAACAGGTGATTCAATCGCTGTCCGAAGCACAAGCTGACGCGATGGATGCGCCGATTGAGGCAGCTGAGCAGCTGATGGATGTTGATTGGCAAGATGCGCTGACACGCTCAGCCCACAAGCCAGATCTGGCCAAAAAACTCTTACAGATGCTCATCGACAGCGCCGAGGGCGAGCGTCAGGCACTAGAAAGAGCGTGGGCAGACCGCGATCGTGTGGCGCTGGCAGACATCAGCCATCGGATGGTCGGAGCGGCGCGCTATACAGGCGTACCCAGACTTAGGGCGACCTCTGAGGCATTTGAAGAGCGGTGTCGAGCGGACATCACGGCGGTGAGCGCCAGTCAGTTCATCGCCATGCGACCTGCTTATCGCGCACTGATCGATGCGCTTGATGCGCTGCAGTCGATCGATCTTGGCAGCATCATCCAACCATCGATTTGAGCAGGTGGATGAAGCTTGGGCGGCTTAGGCTGACACCAATGTGCCGATGGCTTGACCCATCACCACTTTTTGACCATGAGTGATGCCATCAAGCCAAGTGTTGCCTGCTGATTTTGGCAATACAACAATCGCTGTCGAGCCCAGATAAAATCTGCCAAGCTCATCGCCTTTTTTCATATCCATATCATGCGTGCGATACTGAATGTACGGCGTACGGCGAATTTGACCAGTCGCGACGCACTCAATCCCCGCCACAATCATCGCACCGACCAGCACCACCGCAGCACGACCAAACTCAGTCTCAAACAGACATACCAAGCGTTCATTGCGTGCGAACAAATCAGGTACTGACTCGGCAGTGGCATTATTCACCGAAAACAGCGTGCCTGGCACATAGCGAGTGGCAATCAGCTTGCCATCAAAAGGCAGGTGCACGCGGTGATAGTTGCTCGGTGCCAGATAAATCGTCGCAAAACTGCCATCAATAAAATACTGCCCATCATCATAATCAGCCAGTAGCTGGCCGACTTCATAATCATGGCCTTTGGCTTGCAAGATGGATTGGTGAAGGATAGCACCTGCTTGCGAGACTGTGCCGTCAGCAGGGCAGATGATACTGTCCGCATCTGCATCAATCGGGCGAGTGTTATCCTTTAATTCACGAGTAAAAAAGTCATTAAAGCTGGCATAGTCATCCAGTGAGCCACGCTCATACTCATCGAGTGTGATGCCGTAGGCTTTGGCGAAGCTGTGGATTAGGGCTTTTTTGACATAAGGGTTTTGGCTTTTGGCAAGGCTGCCAGCCAGTTCGCTCAAGGCCTGTTGTGGAACGAGATTTTGGGCAAGGGTAAATAGGCTCATAATGATGATATTCGCTAAAGAAAATTAACTCATTTTAGCACATCAAAGCAGATTTGTAAGTTGATAAATGTGAAAAACCCAGACGATCATCTGACCATCTGGGCTGTTTTTGATGATGAGATTATTCACCATAAATCGCACGAATCACTTGCTTAAAATACGCAAAGGCATCATCAGCACCTTTGAGTGTAGCTGCTTTGTTGATGGTGGTTTCTAGCGTATCAATCTTTGCTTTGGTGTCCCTCCAATGTGCCAAGCGGCCATCACTATGCGCTGCTAAGTGGCTTGCGCCATGCGTATCAGACAGCTCGATTTTGCCTGCTTCTTTGTACAAAATCGCAGCACCGACATTAGAGCCTTCGACGCAGTATAGCCAGCCGATGGCTTCATCATCGCTAAAGCTTGGTGTTGGTAATTCGCCGGCAAATGGCTCAACTTGCAAATCTGCCATGTCTGACTTGACTCGTTCAAATCGAGCAAGTTCAGCCAAGCCATCGATGCGCTCGGCAAGTGCATCATGATGGTAGATGGGATTGACTGTTTGGTGAAAGGCGTATTGTGCTTGCAGAAATTTGCGATAATTATCCAATGAGGCAAATGGCTGCATCGACATCACCAGATGATCAACGCTGTCATGTGTGGTGCGTGAATGTTCTTTGAGTGCTTCGGTCAGTGTCATGTGATGATCTCCTTGGATTCATAGATGGGTGGGTTTGGCGTGTGTCATTTTTTTTTGGCAATAAGGTAACAAATTTTCGTCCATTTGTAAATAAGATAAATAATGATAATCATTACTATTTACAACAAAAACCTGTCATGCTACCATATTTATGATGCACCAAATAAAAATTTGCCCAAACAGCTATCAAGCAGTGATCAGCCACAGCAAGCCAAAGATAATGATTGATTTTATTGATTGTTTATTTGATTAATGATTGGATAAAATAATCAAAAAACTGATGGCTGATCAGATTTTGCCGTTGATTGACAATGATTAATCAAATATTGCGGCCAAACATTGCTTAGTGCTTTTGGAGTTTGATATGCTTAATACCATGAAACGACCTGCCGACAGCCTGATCCATAACAATGCGCTCATCCGAGGCGTATTTTTTGGCTTGGGTGTAGTTTTTTTGGTGCTTGGGCTGATTGGTGTGGTCGTACCAGGGATGCCGACGACGGTGTTTGTGCTATTGGCGGGCTATTGCTGGGCGAGAAGTTCCAAGCGGTTTTATGACTATTTGCTGTCGCATCAGCTGTTTGGCAAGATGATCACCGACTGGCAAGAACGCCGCGCGATGCCCCGTTTTGCCAAATATCTGGCATGGGCGATGATGGCGATATCGACGGTGGTGATGTTTCTAAGGTTGCCCGATGACTGGCTATGGCTGGGTGTCGTGATGGCGGTTGTGTCTGTTTTGGTGGCGATTTGGATGGCGCGCCTACCTGATGCTTAAATAAACGCGCCTGTATTCCAATCTTTGAGCGAAGATTGGAATTTTTTTATTTTGATAATGATAATAATAACAATTCTTATTTACAATATAAACACAGTTGGTTATAATTGGGCAATTATTGAGCAATTTTAATTACAGGAGCTGATCATGACCCATGCAAAACCAACCGCACTTGCGCTTAGCATCAGCATTGCCTTGGCCATGTATGCCACAGCAGCGCAGGCTGATGAAGGTGCTGGTGAGACAGATCTGCCGACGGTGGTGCTAGATACCCAGACGGTGACGATTAGCCGCCAATCTGCCTTGGCCGAAAGCCATATTGATCAGGCGCAGATCGCGCGTACGATGGCATCGGATAGCAGGGATTTGGTTCGATACGAGACAGGGGTGTCGGTGGTTGAGACAGGGCGCATGGGCGCAAGCGGCTTTGCCATTCGGGGTGTCGATGAAAACCGCGTCGCTGTGACTGTCGATGGCCTGCATCAAGCACAGACGCTGTCATCACAAGGATTTAAAGAGTTGTTCGAGGGCTATGGTAATTTTAATAACACCAGAAACGGTGTCGAGGTCGAGCATTTAAAGCGCGCCATCGTCACCAAAGGTGCAAGCTCACTTGTGGTCGGCAGCGGTGCTTTGGGTGGCATGGTGCAATACCAGACCAAAACTCCACAAGATTTTTTGCAGGACAAAGATTATTTTGCCAGCCATAAAATTGGCTATGCCACCGCCAATAATGAACGCGTGAACACCACCACATTGGCTGGGCGCTTTGCCGATCTTGAGGCGCTGATCATTCGAACCGAGCGCGAGGGACATGAGTTTGAGAATTATGGTTATGATAGCTATGATGAATTTTTACAAGGTCGCGAACGCGAAAAAGCTGATCCTTATACCATACACAAAGAAAGCTGGCTGGGTAAATTATCCTACGCGCCAAATGATGAGCATCGATTTACCATCATGGCAGACACCAGTAAGCTTAGCTCCCAAGGTCATGATTTTTCATATAATCTAAATGCCAGTGATTATTATGATCGTAGCGAGACCCGCCTAAGACACACCGATGATAAAAGTGAGCGCAGCATGTTCGGTGTCAGCTACGAAAATCATCATGCCAATGCGCTGTGGGATGGGCTAAAGCTGTCTTATCATCAACAAAAAATCGACAATGTCGCGCGCACCGATGACTACTGTGAGGGCAATTTGTCGTGCAATGAGATTGCCAATCCGATGGGCTGGCAAGTCAAAGATGGCAAAATCGTGGACAAGAATGGTAAGTTGCCCACCGTGACAAAAGTCGGCTATGACACTGTGGTCAGTATCGATGGCGTGCCTGTGGATGGCGCGGCATTCTCGTTGAACCGACGGCTGAATCAGTCGTGGTTTGATTGTTCGGTATTTGATTGTACTGGCGCGATTACAGGCTATCGCGCAGGTTATGATGATGACTGGAATCCGACATTGAGCGAGAAGCAGTTTGAATTTGATACGGATAATATCGTCACCGACCACGATGGCAAGCGCTATGCCAAAGTCAAGGATGCAGGCTATAGTGATTATCTACTGACGCCAGTTGGGCAGGGTTTTCTTGAAAGACTGTACAAACAGCGCCATCTAAAGACCGACACCAAGCAGCTGAATGTCGATGCGGATAAATATCTACACATCGGCAATATGGCGCATCAGCTGAACTATGGCGGCATGTACAGCGAAACCGACACCTCGATGGTCAACCAAGATGGCTCTTTTGCGCATCTGCCGCAGTGGTGGGCGCAGGGATTTATCGGTCTTAGAAAAGATGGCAAGTCTTTGTATGATAATTGCGCTGAGGCCAAAGACACAGCCAATGTCGATCGATGGCATTCGCGTAATACCAATACTTATGCCTGCCCAAGCCATTCGCCACTTAGTTCATTTTTGATTCCTGTCACCACAAAGACAGGCGCGCTGTATTTTGCCGATAAAATTCAAGTGACTGACAAATTGCGTCTGGATGTGGGCTATCGTTATGATAAGATCAAATATCAGCCCAATTATGTCGCGGGTGAGAGTCCAGCCATCGCTGATGATATGGTCAAAGGGCTGTTTGTGCCATTGCCAACGCCGACACATGGCACCAAACCAAATTGGTGGGATGATCAGTATCAAGGTACTAGCGATCCAAAGTTCATCGCCGATTTGACAGCTTGGCAGAATGCGGAGGATGTGTATCAGCAAAGCGTGGCGGATAATCCTGCCCAAAATATCGCCTACTTTGCTCAGCCGAAAAAATATTCAGCACACTCTTATGCATTGGGTGCGACGTTTGACCCAACGAGCTTTGCCAGATTGCAATTGAAATATGCCCGTAGCTTTAGAACGCCTACCAGTGATGAGATGTATTTTACTTTCAAGCATCCTGATTTCACCATTTTGCCAAATACCGATCTAAAACCTGAGATCGCGCACAACAAAGAGCTGGCTTTGACCCTGCATAGCAAATTGGGGCATGTGACTACCAGTGTATTTCAAAGTGATTATGACGACTTTTTAAATTTGGACTATCTGGGTCAAAAAGCCTTTAAAAACCCTTATGAAAGCAATATTCCGACCTTGCAGCATCAACTGTATCAGAATGTCAATGTCGATAAAGCCAAAATTACAGGTGTCGAAATTGATGCTAAGCTCAATGTCGGCGAGGTTTTCCCATCACTACAAGGGGTGAATGCCAGCTACAAATTCACCGATCAAAAAGGCCGTATGGCTGGCGACATACCGATCAACGCCATTCAGCCACGCACCTCGGTGATCGGCATCGGCTATGATCATGCCAATGAAAAATTCGGCGCCAATCTGTATCTGACGCATGTGGATGCCAAAAAAGCTGAAGACACTTATAATATGTTCTATCGCGAAGAGGGCGCGGATAATAGTCAAGTCAAATGGCGCAGTGATGCCTATCGTCTGTGGGATTTGACTGCGTATTATCGCCCGACAGATCATGTGACATTGCAAGCAGGCGTCTATAATCTGTTTGACAAAAAATACTTAACTTGGGATTCGGCACGATCGATCCGCTCATTTGGCACCAGCAATATGATTAATCAAACGACAGGTCAAGGCATCCATCGACTCTACGCACCAGAGCGTAATTTTAAACTCAGTGCTGAATTTAAATTCTAATCAGACCGCCCATCTAATCCCCTTGAATATCTTTCAAGGGGTTTTTACCGCTGATCAATGACACTGGACAACAGCCACGCATCAATTTGGTTGGTTTTGCCATGCTGTGTGCTATAATTTGGATTTCTTAACCAATTAGGCGACCGCTATGACCTTGCCGACAGATGATTTTGATACCGCTCACATTTGGCATCCTTATACATCGATGACTCAGCCGATTCCTGCACTGAAGGTAGCACGGGCGGATGGCTGTTTAATTCATCTGGCGGATGGTTCGGTGCTGATTGATGGGATGTCGTCTTGGTGGTGCGCCATTCACGGCTATAATCATCCTGTGCTCAATCAAGCAATTCAAGACCAGCTGACCAAGATGTCGCACATCATGTTCGGTGGTCTGACCCACGAGCCCGCCATCGAATTGGCTCGGTTATTGATTGACATCACGCCCAAGCCACTGGAGCACATATTTTTTGCGGACTCGGGTTCGGTGGCAGTCGAGGTGGCGCTCAAGATGGCAGTGCAGTATCAGCACGCTCTAGGCAAGCCTGCCAAATCCAATATCATCACCACGCGTTCAGGCTATCATGGCGATACTTGGAATGCCATGAGTGTCTGCGATCCGGTGACGGGGATGCATGGCCTGTTTGGTGAGAGTCTGCCCAAGCGTATCTTTGTGCCAGCACCGAGCATCCGTCCTGATGAGCCGTGGTCGGCAGATGAGATGCTGCCTGTGTATCAGGCATTTGAGCAGTATGGCGATACTTTGGCGGCATTTATCATTGAGCCTGTCGTCCAAGGTGCTGGCGGTATGCGATTTTATCATCCCAATTATCTCAAGACCCTGCGTACACTGTGTGATCAGTACGGGGTATTGTTGATTTTTGATGAGATTGCCACAGGCTTTGGACGCACCGGCAAGCTATTCGCCTGCGAGCACGCCGATGTCACACCTGATATCCTATGTCTGGGCAAGGCATTGACCGGCGGCTATATGACGCTGTCGGCGACCCTGACCACACGCCAAGTGGCACATACCATCAGTGATGGTGAGGCAGGCGTATTCATGCATGGCCCGACTTTTATGGCCAATCCCTTGGCGTGCCGTGTGGCGTTGGCAAGCACGCAGTTATTATTATCCCAAGACTGGCAAGCCAAGGTTACAAGCATCGCACAGCAGTGCCAAGATGCGCTCGAGCCACTAAAACAACTACCCATCGTGGCAGATGTGCGAGTGCTTGGGGCGATCGCGGTGGTGGAGCTTGATCGTGCTGTGGATATGCGGTGGATACAGGCGCAGTGCGTCGCTCGGGGGATTTGGATTCGGCCATTTGGGCGGTTGGTGTATTTGATGCCGCCATTTGCCATCAGTGAGGATGAGCTGGCTACGCTACTGACCCAGATGGTGCAGATGATTGGGGAGATGGCAGATGTCTGAGCGAATGTTGGCACAGTTTGCTGAGCATCTAGATCAGCTCAAGCAGACGGATAATTATCGCAGTTTTCGTAAGCTACATCATCAAGGTGCAGCCATTCATCTGGATGGTCAAAAGCTTGTCAATCTGGCGAGTAATGACTACTTGGGCGTGGCAAGTGATGAGCATCTACAAGCACAATTTTTGGCAACTTATCAGGATTATCTGCCATTTGGTTCGTCATCATCACGACTGCTGACGGGTAATTTTGCAGTGTATGAGATGCTTGAAGAGCGCATGGGCGAGCTGTTTTTGGGGCGTGCTTGCTTGCTATTTAATAGTGGCTATCATGCCAATGTCGGGATTTTGCCGGCGATTTGTGATGGGCGAACACTGGTTTTGGCGGATAAATTGGTACACGCCAGCATCATTGATGGGATGCGTTTGGCGGCTGCCAATGGTACAAAGTGCGTACGCTATCAGCACCAAAATCTGACGCATCTTGAGACACTTATCCAAAAATATCATGATGATATGAGCATCGATCGCATCGTGATCGTTACTGAGTCGATTTTTAGCATGGATGGGGATGCGACCGATTTGCCTGCCTTGGTGCGTCTGAAGGCGACATATCCCAAGCTGATACTGTATATCGATGAAGCACACGCCATCGGAGTGCGTGGTCAGCAAGGGCTTGGCTGCGCTGAAGCCTTTGGCTGTATTGATGAGATTGATTTGATTGTTGGGGCATTTGGCAAGGCGATGGCATCGGTGGGTGGTTATGTGATTTGCCATCAGATGATCAAGGATTATCTGATTAATACCATGCGTCCCTTGATTTTTAGTACGGCTTTGCCACCGATGAATGTCGCTTGGACGGCATTTGTCCTTGATAACATCATCGGCATGACCGCTGAACGTAACAAGCTTCAAATGCGGCATGAACATCTGATTATGCACATCAAAAGCTTGGGTTTTGAGTGTCCATCAGACAGTCAGATCGTGCCTATTATCCTAAAGGACAACGCGCGCACGATGCGTGCTACCGATGAGCTGACCAAGCAGGGCTTTTTTGTCCTAGGTGTACGACCACCGACTGTACCGCAGAACCAATCACGGCTCAGAGTCTGCCTAAATAGCACCATCAGTGATGATGAGTTTACGCAGTTTTGCCATGCCATCGGACAGCTGACATGACAGCAGAAAAATGCCATTCGGTGACGATGCAAACTGTGCAGACATCGCACATCGCCAAACGCTTTGCACGGGCTTATGATGGCTATCAGCAACAGGCAGTTGTGCAGGCGATGATGGCAGAACGCTTGGTGGATGAGCTTGTGAACATGGGCGGTCATCATTTTGATCAAGTGCTCGAAATCGGCTGCGGTAGCGGTTTATTAAGTGATCGCTTTGCCAAAAGATGCACGGCCAAGCAATTGATTTTAAATGATTTATATGATGATATCATGCACAATCCAAAGCATCTGGATGCTGCCGATTATCACTATCTGATCGGTGATATCAGTACGGTCAAGCTGCCTGATGGATTGGATTTGGTGCTATCGGGCGCCAGCTTACAATGGATTTATCCACTGGATCAACTGATGGCAAGACTGTATCAGGCGTGTCGGTCGGGTGCGGTTTTGGCGTTTAGTAGTTTTGGCGTGGATAACCTGCGTGAAATCAGACAACTGACAGGGCGAGGGCTTGAGTATTATACAGTCCAAGCACTTCGTGAGTGCATCACAGCACAGGGCTGGCAGATTTGCCAACTACACGCATGGCATGAAGTGCTGTATTTTGATAGTCCGATGGCATCACTTCGCCACCTAAAGGCGACAGGTGTGACTGGATCAGATCGTGAGTATCGCTGGACACGCACAAGACTGGATGAATTTTGTCAAGCATATCAATCACTTGCCACAGATCATGGTGTACCATTGACTTATCATCCGCTTATCATACTTGCTAAAAAACCCTAAGGAAAACCCATGCAAGGCATCTATTTTATCACTGGCATTGATACCGACATCGGCAAGACCATCGCAACAGGTATCATCGCAAGACGGCTGATGGATGATGGCGTCAAGGTCATCACCCAAAAACTGGTGCAGACCGGCAACTGCGATATCAGTGATGACATCATCATGCACCGCCAACTGATGGGCGTGCCAATGCTCCCCGAAGATCTGCCCGATGCTGATGGTGTCAGATTGACCATGCCGGTATTGTTAAGCTATCCTGCATCACCGCATTTGGCAAGTCGGCTGGATGATCGGCCAATCGATCTTGGGTACATCACTGCGTGTACCGATGAACTGGCGCACCGTTATTCGGTCGTATTGGTCGAAGGAGCAGGGGGTGTGATGGTACCACTGATTGATCAAGATGGGCAAGATGTGCTGATGATTGATCATATTGCACAGCATGATTATCCGGTGATTGTCGTGACTTCAGGCAGATTGGGCAGTATTAATCATACACTAATTACTTTAGAAATAATAAAAAATAAAGGTATCAGTGTTCATGCTGTCGCCTACAATCTTGCTGATGATAGCCAAGATGAAACCATCGCCAATGACACCAAACGCTATCTACAGGCATATCTTGCCAAGCATCATCCACAGGCGAGATGGTGGGAGATTCCTGTGGTGACTGGCTAAGTGTCGTTTATTTTTGGCAAGTCAAAACAGCGGTATTGGTAAGTTTACTGTTAATTTTCAAATACTTAGGAAAAACTCATGAAAGCACTGATTCAACGAGTCACCCATGCCCAAGTCGATGTCGATGGACAAACCATTGGGCAGATTGATGCAGGCGTGCTGGCCTACATCGGCATCGGGCATGATGATGACTATGATAAGGCGTGCCGCTTGGTGGATAAGGTGTTAAGTTATCGTATTTTTGAGAACGCCACCGATGCTGATAAGCTTGGCAAGCTGGATAAAAGCGTCGTCGATGTCGGTGGCGGCTTACTGCTGGTATCGCAATTTACTTTGATGGCAAAGACGGACAAGGGTCGCCGACCTGACTTCGCCCCTGCGATGCCGCCCGCTCAGGCAAATGAGCTATTTGCGCGGCTGATCGACTATGCCAAATCTCAGCATCACACCGTCGCCACAGGGCAATTTGGCGCCAATATGCAAGTGATCGCCCAAAATGATGGGCCGATTAATTTTATATTGGAAGTGTGATTTGGTCAGTTTGATGATTTGACCAGTTTTTCCAATTGTGTAAATTCTGCTTCGGTCAAAACCGCTTTATTGAGCTCATTTACCTGCCAAAGACCATGTTTTGCAATTTTTGGTCGAGTTGAGTGGTTGCCAAGCCAAACAGTGGATGGTTTGATTTCACCTGATTGGGCAAGCGTGGAAACCAGTCTGCTTTCCCAAAATAATCTTTCTTCTTTTGTTGATACTTCAAAAACGCAAAAAGACAGATTGTTTTGGATATAATCGCTAATCTTTTCTTCAAGTTGTTTTTCGTAGTCTTGATCAATGAGTTGCAGTTTTTTGTCTCTGCCTGCTCTTGGCGTAGGGTCAAGTTCCCAAATTGGTAGATAGTTTTGATTATCCCGATTTAAAAAACAACGACCAATATTTTTTCTAAAGATACTGCGGTTTTTGTTGGGTTTGATAAAGTGTTGTTTTAGTCTTGATGGTAATTGATTGCTGCCAGTGTGTGTGCCAATGCGTACAATTCTATCCATATTTTGAAAGGATTCACCTGCTTCAAAAATGATATAAATACCATTTTTGGGGATGGTTGCATCATCAAACGGAAATTTTAGGCGCGGTTGATGACTGAACAGCTGATGTAATCGGGTGGCTAATGAACTCATAAATTTACCGAAGAAAGTTGTTGGTTTAAAAATTGCATTCTCTCACCAATGCGCATACCTACCAATGGTAGTTCAATATGACTAAGATGTCTTTGCAATGGCATGAGGTAGTTATTACCAGCCAAGATAATGAATTTATCATGGTTTAAGTCGCAAACTTGAGATAATTGATTGGCGACAACATCACCCCATGCTAATTTTTCAGCTTTTTTCATATTCTTAAGCGTTTTATCATAAGGCTCAATCTCCGTTGTTAGTTCAAGCAAATGATACTCGGCTGAGAGAATGTAGATTGCGTCAGGATGAAGTTGTTTGGCATATTGCAAGCTTTTGATGAATAATGGGCTTTGGTATAAATCTTGGGCTTTGCATTTGGCATTAAGCTTTTTAGATACGCAAGAGATAAGAACAATATTTTTCATGACTTTTCACTGATTATTTGGATATCGGCATTTTAACCATCTTAACCATCAAGTCAATTCATCCACCACAATCTCATCTAAGGTGATTTGGTGCAGTGGATAATTGGCAAAGTCATTGGGGTTGAGCCCCTTGTCGATGATGGCTTGTTTGTCCGCCAAATAATGCTCAAGCGTCAAGCGAATGGTACGAAACGCAAGCTCATCCCACGGCAAATCCGCTTCATCAAATAACGCGCACTCAAGACTCTCCACGCCCACACCAAAGCGACCATCGGCAGTGAGATTGGACAGATGCATCGCATGAATCTGACCCAAAAACGGCAGATCAAATAAGCAATACAGCTTGGCATCGGTGGCGATGGCGGCAGCTTCTTCGATGGTCTCACGCAGCGCGCCTTCGAGCATGGTCTCTCCGATTTCCATAAAGCCTGCCGGCAGGGTCCATTTGCCATACTGTGGCTCAATCGCTCGGCGGCACAAAAGCACCTGATCATGATGACGCACAAGCGCCCCGCAGATCATCTTGGGGTTGTCGTAATGGATATAGTGGCAAGCAGGGCAGACGATACGGACTTTGCTGTCACCTGGTGGGATGATTTCTTGGGCTTGGGTGCCGCAGTGTAGGCAGTAGGGCATGAGCTTAAGCCTTGACATTTGATGAGTGATAATTTAGTTTAAAACAAATCCATCGCAATTACAAATTCTGTTATGCCAAATTTGACCCAGCGGACCGATGTCACATTCATCGATCGTGAATATATCCCAACCACCCAAGGGCAATTTGCCATGCTGACTGCCAAGCTTGATCGCTATTGGCAAGATGGCGGCTTGGAAGTGCTGCCCTTATCCAAAGGGGATAATCAGCTGCTGTCAGCCGATATCGTCGCCAAATCAACATTAGCTGAACAAACTTCGCCTTTGCCTGATGCGTGTGTGCTCGTCGCCATCAGTGATGAGCCTGTGCCACGACTGCTTCTGACACGCCGTGCGGTGAATCTGAATAGCCATGCTGGCGAAGTGTCATTCGTCGGTGGCAAGCGAGATGATACGGATGTATCAAGCCTATCGGTGGCGTGCCGTGAAGCCTTTGAAGAAGTGGGGCTGTATCAGCATCACATATCACCGATTGGTTATCTACCGATGCAGATGTCTCGTAGTGGGCTATTTGTGCGTCCTGTGGTGGCAAGTATCGAACAGTCGGCGATTGAAGGGCTGATTGCCAATCAAGATGAAATTGATGCGATATTTTGGCTGGAGTTTGAGCGGATACTCACACCGCCTGTGGCGTATGCGATGCCTAGAATGCTTGGCGTGCAGCGATTTACCTTGCATACACCGGCATGGCTTGGTGATGACGGGGCAGGCGAGCAGGTGGTCTGGGGGCTGACGGCTCGGATTTTGGCAAATTTGGCTGAGATTGGCTTTGGTAAGCAGTATCCGTGGTACTATCGGCTTCGAGCATAATTCAAGGCGTCAGACGGCTGTTGGCTGATTAATTCAGCAAAAAAACCGTTCATACTTTTTGCTTATTCGGCTTGGTATGAACGGTTATTTTGTGTGAACTGGCTTAGTCTTTTGGTGCAACCGCCAATGCGCGCAGTGCTTCTGGCGATGACCATAGACCTTCTAAATCATAAAACTCGCGCGCCTGTGGCGTCATCACATGGACGACCACAGAGCCTAGATCGACCAGTGTCCAGTCGCTGTCTTTGTCGCCTTCACGACCTAGTGGCATAAGTCCTGCTTCTTTGGTGGCGGCACCAAGCTTATCAGCGAGTGCTTTGACATGACGCTTGGAAGTGGCTTCACAGATGATGATGCGTTCGGCAACTTCGGTCAGATGCTCAATCTCAAGCGTGGTGATGTTTTTGGCTTTTAGGTCATCGAGTGTCTCAATGACAAGCGCCAAGGTTTGCTCTAAAGTTAAAGTAGTCATAAATTCAAAAAAATTAATCAGAAAACTCAATATTATAACACAAATTAGCTGTCTTGGTATAGCTGATGTGTATCAATATAGTCAATGACCGCAGGGTGCAGATAGTCTGTCAGTGTATCTGCCTTGCCATCAGCGATTAGCTGTCTGATGTGGCTCGATGACATTGCCGCGATCGAGCTGGGATCTTGATAAATCAAGCCATCATCTGACAAAAACTGAGCCAAATCATCCGTCAGGCGTGCCGATATCGATGGATCGATAGATTTGGTTTCGCCCACACGATCAAATGCCCAAAATTTCACCAAATCAGGCAGCTGCTCACCACTTTTCCATCTTGGCAGACTGCTTAGGCTGTCTTGTCCAACCAGATAAATCAGCACATCATCGGCAAACTCGTCACGCAACTGCCGCACGGTATCGATGGTATAAACCGGTGGCGGCTCGTGAATCTCTCGCTCGTCAATACCAATCGGCAGATAGGCGGTGGCAAGCGTCAGCATGGCAAGGCGATGTGCTGTGGGTGTCGGCACTCCTTTAAAGGGATTGCCAGCGGTGGGCAGTAGCGTCACTGTCACAGGCAGATGCAGAGCGGATAATTGTTCGAAGGCTGTCATCGCCATCTGTAGATGTGCGTGGTGAACAGGGTCAAACGAGCCGCCAAGATAGATGTGATAGGTCATGTCAGTCTTGATTGAGATGACTGGGGTCAAGAGTGGGGTGTTTATGCAGTGCTTGTCCAGCACGCCAACCGTCTTCATCACCAAAATACAACAAGCCTTGTGCATCATCTCGATAAAACTTTAGTATCTTGCCATTTGGATCGGTGACGACAAGCGTATCTACCACTTCTTGGCATAGGCGCTTGATTTCATCTTCGTGATCGCCAAGCATTGGGCGAGTGATGGCGTTCAGTGTCTGGCGCTGCTCATCGGTCAGTATGGGATTTTTTTGGTCACGAGCAAGAATACGTTCGGCGATTTGTTTGGCATAAGCGACCGAAAAATCTTTGGGGTTAAGAGTTATAAAAAACACGGTAATGCTCTCACTACAAAAATACAGCCAATATTTTACAGTAAGTCTATCATCATGGCTTGATTCGATGGTATAAAAATTGTTGTACGTCTTACAATTTACCACTTTAAAATCCATCAACTTTGCCCCATTATGCCTTATAATATCTATTTAAAATATCAAAAAGGCAAGTCTATGGCACACGACAAAATCAGTATCCGTGGTGCACGCACGCACAATCTCAAAAACATCGATGTCGATATCCCCCGTGATAAATTTGTCGTCATCACAGGCTTGTCAGGCTCAGGCAAATCATCGCTTGCCTTTGATACACTGTATGCCGAAGGTCAGCGCCGCTATGTCGAGAGCTTGTCCGCTTATGCGCGCCAATTTTTGAGCCAAATGGAAAAGCCTGATGTTGATAGCATCGAAGGCCTATCCCCTGCCATCGCCATCGAACAAAAATCCACCAACCACAACCCACGCTCCACCGTCGGCACGATTACCGAAGTGTATGATTATCTACGCTTGCTATTTGCTCGTGTGGGCGTACCACACTGCCCTGAGCATGGCGAGCCAATGGTAGCACAGACGGTCAGTGAGATGGTTGATGGCGTGCTCGGCTTGCCTGCTGATACTAAGCTTATGATCCTTGCGCCTGTGGTGCGTGAACGCAAAGGCGAGCATACGGCACTACTTGAGCAGCTGCCATCTCAGGGCTTTACCAAGGTGCGTATTGATGGCGTGATTTATGATACCGATGAATTGCCAAGTCTAGAAAAAAACAAAAAACACAGCATTGAGGTGGTGGTCGATCGCTTCAAGGTGCGTGATGATTTGGGTAATCGTGTGGCAGAGAGTCTTGAGACAGCACTCAAGCTTGGCAATGACATTGCTATCTTGCACCACATGGATGGTAATCCTAATGGCGATGATGAGCAGATTTTATCCGCCAAGCATTCTTGTCCAGTCTGCGATCGTGCGGTGAGCGAGCTTGAGCCACGCCTGTTTAGTTTTAACAACCCTGCTGGGGCGTGTCCTGCTTGTGATGGCTTGGGCAAACGCCAGTATTTCGCTGCCGAACGCATCGTTACCCATCCTGAAAAGTCGCTCAACCAAGGGGCGATTCATGGCTGGGATAAACGCCATGCGTATTATTTTGGCATCTTGAGTACGGTGTGTCGTCATTTTGATATTGATATGGATGCACCGTGGCAAACCTTACCCAAAAAACATCAGGACATTATCCTGCATGGTTCTGGCAAAGAAAAAATCGAGTTTGATTTTGTATTTGAAACAGGCCGAAAAAGCAAAAAAACCGTGCCATTTGAAGGCATTTTGCCATATCTTGAGCGTCGCTATGCATCGACGACGAGCAATCTTGTGCGTGATGAGCTTGCCCAATACCTATCCGACACGGCGTGTAATGTCTGCGATGGCGTGCGTCTCAATGATATCGCGCGTCATGTACAGGTCGATGGCAAAGGCATCGGCGAGATTATTCATCTGCCGATTGGTGAGGCGTGGCAGTATTATGAAAATCTGCATATCGATGGTGCCAAAGGCGAAGTGGCAGATAAGATTTTTAAAGAAATCCGTGAACGCTTGGGCTTTTTGACCAAAGTTGGGCTTGAATATCTTACTTTGGCTCGCAGTGCCGAGACGCTCTCAGGTGGTGAAGCACAGCGTATTCGCTTAGCCAGTCAGATTGGTGCAGGCTTGATGGGTGTGATGTATGTGCTTGATGAGCCGTCGATTGGTCTGCACCAAAGGGATAATGACCGCTTGCTTTCGACCTTGACCCATTTGCGAGATTTGGGCAATACGGTAGTGGTCGTCGAGCATGACGAAGATGCCATCCGTCAAGCCGATCACATCATCGACATCGGTGTCGGTGCAGGCGTGCACGGTGGGCGAGTAGTTGCCCAAGGTACGGCCAAGCAAATCGCCGCCGTCAAAGGCTCATTGACTGGTGAGTATCTATCGGGTAAGCGTCGCATCGAAGTGCCAAGCGTGCGTCATACGCCTGCGACCATCACCGTCGAAACAGGCAAGGGCAAAAATAAATCTAGCATCGAAGAGCCGCTGTATATTAGGCTTGATGGCGCAAGTGGTAATAACCTAAAAAATGTCAATCTATCCATCCCAATCGGTGTGATGACCTGTATCACAGGTGTGTCAGGCTCAGGCAAATCCACCTTGATTAACCGCACCTTGATGCCGCTGGCAGCCACTGCACTCAATAACGCCACGACACTTGTCCCCGAAAAATATGACAGCATTACAGGGCTTGAGCATCTGGATAAGATGGTGGATATTGACCAAAGCCCGATCGGTCGCACGCCACGCAGTAACCCTGCGACTTATACAGGTGTGTTTACCTTGATTCGTGATTTATTCACTCAGACACCCGAGGCACGAGCTCGTGGCTACAAGGCGGGGCGGTTTAGTTTCAATGTCAAGGGCGGTCGCTGTGAGTCATGCCAAGGCGACGGCTTGATTAAGGTTGAGATGCACTTTTTGCCAGATATGTATGTGCCGTGTGATGCCTGTCATGGCAAGCGGTACAACCGAGAGACACTGGAAGTCAAATATAAGGGCAAATCCATCAGTGATGTGCTCGATATGACGGTCGAAGAGGCGATGGTATTCTTTGAGGCGATTCCAGTGATTCATCGCAGACTTGAGGCGCTACACGAAGTGGGGCTGGACTATATCCGTCTAGGTCAGTCGGCGACGACGCTATCAGGGGGTGAAGCGCAGCGTGTCAAGCTTGCCAAAGAGCTTGCCAAGCGAGATACCGGCAAGACCTTGTACATCTTAGATGAGCCGACCACAGGCCTGCATTTTCATGACATTGCCAAGCTATTGCACATCTTGCATACCTTGCGTGATCGGGGTAATACGGTGGTGGTGATTGAGCATAATTTGGATGTCATCAAGACCGCTGACTGGATTGTGGATTTGGGCTACGAAGGTGGTAGCGGTGGTGGTGAAATCGTTGCTACAGGTACGCCAGAGACAGTGGCGATGGATGATAAATCGCATACGGGGCGGTTTTTGAAGCCGATGCTTGAGACGGATAAATCTTTGGCAAAATAATTTGTAAATTTGCCAAAAACCCCTAGCAATTTTACTTCAAATTTCGTAAAGTAAGCACTAAAAATTGATGCGATATTTCGGCTGATTTTTATCGTTTTTAACAACAAAAAAGGAAATCTTATGAGCGTAAATAAGGTCATTCTTGTGGGTAACTTAGGTAACGACCCAGAAGTGAAGCAATTTGAAAATGGCGGCATGATCGCCAATGTCTCGATCGCTACCAGTGAGCGCTGGACCGATCGCAACACTGGTGAGCGCAAGGAACACACCGAGTGGCACCGTGTGGTGTTTAATAATAAACTGGCTGAGATCGCTCAGCAGTATCTGCGCAAAGGCTCGCAGGTCTATGTCGAAGGTAGCCTGCGCACCCGTAAATGGACGGATCCACAGACAGGACAAGACCGTTATAGCACCGAGATTCGCGCTGACAGTATGCAGATGCTTGGCAATCGTGGTGGCAATGATAACGGTGGTTATCAAGGCAATCAAGGTGGCAATGGTAACTACAACCAAGGCGGTTATCAAAATACCCGTAATCAAGGTGGATACGATGGTCGTCAACAAAACCAAGCACCACAAAATCGCAACTACGGCAATCCAAATCAGGGCGGCAATCAGTTTGGTGGTCAGCAGCCGTATGCGCAGGGCGGTCAGCAGTCATATCCAAGCCAGTCAGCGCCAAGTCATCATAATGAGTACAATCAAGACTACGCACCACAAGCGCAAGGCAACCCGATGGCACAGAATAACTCATTCCAGCAGCCTGCTGTCAGCGCGCCTAAGCCGAATACGCCAGCACCTGCCGCGAATAAAAATGTCATCAATCCAGCCGTCGGTGTGACGGATGATGACATGCCATTCTAAGTATGATTTTAAGATCAGATCTTATCCAAAAGCCCTAACATTAGGGCTTTTGTTTTGGATGGGTGGGTGTGATGGCGGTTGTGCATCACACAAAGGCGTGCGGTACAAAAAGACTGGTGTCCTTGGTAATCAGCGTACTGTCTTCACGCACGCCAATCCCTGCAGGGCTATGACCAATCACCCAGCTACCGATGACCGTATAGACGGCTTGACCCTGATGATTGGTGAACTTTGGCAGCGGTTTAAGTGCTTGATAAACATAACCTTCTTGCCCATAGATGCCATCGGTTGCGATGTGCATATCGCCTTGATGCAGGCTGATGTTCGCCCCTTCTCGAGAGAAAAACGGCTTTTTGACCACATCAGATGCGATTGCAGATGCGTTTAGGCTTGCTGGTAGTAGGTTCGGGTGATTTGGGAATAGCTCCCATAGCACAGCAAGCAATGCTTTGTTACTCATCAACAGCTTATAGGCAGGCTCGATAAACTGCGTGCCACTATGCTCGATATGACTGCCAAACGCTTCGGACAGTAGCCACTCCCATGGATACAGCTTGAATAGATGGCTGATGGCATGGTCTTTTAGATCCGTAAATCGCCCGTCGGTCGCACGATGACCAATCGCACCGATATCGATATAATCGGTGGCAAGTCCTGCTTGGATAGCGGCATCTTGTAGGTAGCGAGTGGTGGTGTAGTCTTCGACGCTGGCAGAGACTGCGGTAAAATACAGCTTATCTTGGCCAATCACAGGCTTCATCGCCCCAAACTCTACCAATAATCGCTCATGAATGCTATTAAACTGGTCGGCACCACTCAGCTCACCACCTTGAGCCTGTAGCCAATACCACTGGGCGACACTGGCTTCAAACAGGGATGTCGGTGTATCAGCATTGTATTCATACAGCTTAGGCTCAGTTGTGCCATCAAAGCACAAATCAAAGCGACCGTACAGACTTGGCTCACGGTTTTTGAAGCTTTGTTCAATCAGTCGTGCAGCAGTATCTGACAGCCCAAGCCGTGCATAATCGCCTGTTTTGACGACATGGGCGACGGCTTGTAGATACATCTGGTGCAGTGCTTCGGTGGCAGTTTCGATGATATCGATTTGGCGTTCATCAAACACATAGCACGCATCTTCTTGCCAATAATTACCATCGATACTGTGATAATCAAAGCCAATGCGAGCCATCTCACCTTGCCAATCAGGGCGTGGCGCGACCTTGATGCGTCTCACGATGCAGCGCTCGTGCTACCGCCAGTTGCCCCAAAGCCTTGGCGAGTCGTGCCAGTCTTATTATCTGCTGTCGCCTGTGCCAGTGATTGGCGGTTTTGGTTGGCGGCTTGTTGCTGGGTGTTTTGGACAGGCTGCTGAGTGGTGGTTGGCGTTTGGGCGGTTTGTGAAGCAGCGGCTGTCTGTGCTTTGCCTGCACCGGCAGCTTTACTTGCGATATAACCAGCGGCAGCACCGGCAGCGGCAGCACCCAGCATAGTACCGACACCGCTACCATTTTCAGCGGTGGCTTCGGTGCCTTGTTCGGCGGCAGCTTGCTCAGCCTGTGCTTGTGCTTCAAGCTCGGCAGCTTGGGCTTGTAGGGCGGCGGCTTGTTCTTGCAAGGCTTGTGCTTCAGCACTGGTGTACTGCTGTGTCTGCTCTTGCGGTGCGGGTGCGGTTGTTTGCGGTGCTTCGGCAGGCGAGCAGGCAGTCAGTCCTAGACCTGTTGCACCGAGCAGTACTAGTGAGATTTGGCGAGATGCTTTTGAAGGTTTTGTCAATTGAGTCATCAATGTATCCAGTTTGGTAATGAATTTACAACGATTATCCTATCATTATGCAGTCAAATCACCGATTTTACAAGGGATGGCAGACGGATTGTTGATGAAAATTGTCCAGATAGCTTGCCAAATTTTGTATAGAGTGGGGCGAATTGTGCTATAATAATTAAGATTTGCCACCGATTTTGGCAAAGTGATTCGCGTGATTTTCCTTCAAAACTTTTTGCAACTTATAGAAGCCTTTGAGCTAGGTAGAAAAATGCCAAAAAATAGCCAAGCCACCAATAGCACGAGCCAAGCCAGTTTTTTTGGACGACTTTGGCAAGGATTTTTGACCACTGTCGGCACCGAGCGATTTTTTCAGATTTTCTCACCTTGGGTAAAATATCTTGCCGCCATCGCAGCGATTTTGCTTGGTGTTGGCACGGTGTGGGGCTTGGGTTTTGCACCGCCTGATTATTTGCAGGGTAACAGCTATCGCATCATCTTTATCCATGTGCCAGCGGCGAGCCTTGCGATGAGTATTTATTTTGCGATGAGTGTGCTTGGGGTGATTTTTTTGGTATGGAAAATCAAAACCGCCAACATCGTCGCCCAAGCCATTGCACCGATTGGCTTTATCTTTTGTGTGCTGAGTCTTTTGACAGGGTCAATTTGGGCAAAGCCGACTTGGGGGACTTACTGGGTGTGGGATGCGCGCTTGACATCGATGCTGATTTTGGCGTTCTTGTACGCAGGGGTGATGGCATTGTTTGCAGCATTTGAGCATAGTAGCAACCGTGGTAAGGCGGCGGCGATTTTGTCCATTGTCGGTGCGGTGAATTTGCCCATCATCAAATATTCGGTGGAATGGTGGAACACACTGCACCAAGGGGCGACTTTTACGGTGACCAACGCACCCAAGATGAGTGCATCGATGTGGGTGCCACTACTGATTATGATGCTTGGGATGTATTTTTTGGTGGCGGCATTGGCGATTTATCGCACCAATTCTTTGATTTTAAGCCGTGAAGCCAACAAAGCATGGGTAACTCGATTGGTTAATTCGGATAAATAGGGCGAGCGATGACACCGTATTTTAAGACTTTTGGTGATTTTTTGGCGATGGGTGGGCATGGCTTTTATGTATGGCTGTGCTATGCGATGACTTTTTTGGCAGTCATTGGCTTGATTATTTATGCCAAAAATGAACGCAAACAGACGCTAGATAAACTTGGCAGACAGCAAGCACAATCTCGCCTAACCAATAAACAACGCAAACAATCTTAATTGATGAATTATTAATGATAAGGGTGACATCATGAATGCAGTCAGACAAAAAAAGCTGATGTGGGTCATTGCCGTGCTACTCGGTGCGGTGGTGGCGGTGAGTTTGATTTTGTATGCCATCCGCAATCAGACCGATTATTATTTTGACCCGACAGCCATCGCTGCAGGTCAAGCACCTGAAGCCAAGCGTATCCGTGCTGGCGGCATGGTCGTGGCAGGTAGTGTCAAGCGTGATCCCGCTGATCAGCTCAATGTGCAGTTTGAGATCACCGACTTTAAATCGACCGTGCCTGTCAGCTATCGTGGCGTATTGCCTGATCTATTTGCCGAAAACTCTGGCGTCGTGGCAACGGGTGAACTACAAAACGGCACCTTTGTCGCCAGCGAAGTACTTGCCAAGCACGACGAAAACTATATGCCACCTGAAGTCGCCAAGTCACTCAAGACCGAGCACGCCGCTCGTGGCACGGATGTCAATAATGGGCAGTTTGTCCCTGCGACATCGATGAGTGAGATCGATGAGCGTAATGCCAAAGAAGCTGAACAAAAGTAAATGGCTAAAACCGATAAAAGCGTATCGATGGATACGCTTTTATTTTAAAGGAAGTTTATTATGGTGATATTGATGGCACTAATGGCGCTCATTGCTTTGGTGTTTGCAGGGTTTAGCATTAAGTTGTGCTATGAGCTAGTCAAAGCACAAAGATGGTTTGGTGCAGCACTTATGGCGATTTTTGGTGTGTTGGGTTTGGGTGCCGTGGCTTATTGTGCGCTCGTCATTTGGGCGGTTTTTCATATCTCTGTTTAAAGTTCAATGACTTATGATAAATCGAATTAAGTTAAAAACAAACAACAGCGTCATAAACCCCAGACTACCAAGATAAATCCATTTGCTTTGTCTAAAAATCTGTCTGGGCAATTCATCATTTTGTAGATTGGCAACCAACAAATACACAAGATTTAATCCCACAAAAACCATCACATTTAGCTGAAACATCCATAATATTGTGCTAAATAAACCTTGCTTGGGTAATTGCAGTATCAGTGATACAGGGATAAAGATAATATGTAAAAATAATAAAATTCTCTTTGCCAAAGCCAGCGTCGCCATCATATCCCCCACACATCCGCACAATCAAGATAAAAAAATCTCAGCAAACCCAGCAGATAAATGGCGATATGGATGCCAAAGCTGAAGCCGTATATTCGTTTTGATTGTGATAATAGTAATTTGGGCAAGCGTTGGTGATGCGTCCAAAGTACAAATAAATATAATAAATTCAATAAGATGTATATTATATTAATCAGAATAAAGTTAATGGTTGGTCTGGCATAAAACCCATTTTCAAGCATGTATAAGCAGTCTTGGTAGTGAGAATTTAAGCCAATACCAAACTGACCGACCAAGAAGAGTGGTAAAAATGGAATGTGTAGCAGCACCAAAACTTTTTTGGCGAAAGAAACTTGGCTCATATCTATGATTGAAATAACAAAATCCCCATCACCGAGCGATGATAGGGATTGTTAAGTTCGGTGAGATTACCAACCTTTGACCACGCCGTCTTTAAATTGCTTTTTGGCTTCGGCTTCGACTTCATCAGTTTGATAGGCTTTGACGAAGTTTTGGATGGCTGCAGAGTCTTTATTGTCGGTGCGAGCGACGATGATGTTCACATATGGTGATTCTTTGTCTTCGACAAATACACCATTTTCGCTGGCAGTTAGGCCGACTTGACCAGCATAGTTGTTATTTACCACAGCGATATCCACATCATCCATGGCGCGAGCTGCCACAGAGGTATCCACTTCTTTGATCACCAGATTTTTTGGATTTTCGATGATGTCAATGGTGGTTGAGAATAGGTTATTGTGGTCTTTTAGTTTGATCAGACCTTGTTTTTCAAGCAAAATCAGCGCACGAGCTAGGTTCGATGGATCGTTTGGCACAGCGATGATGGCACCGTCTTTTAGCTCAGAGAGGTTTTTGATTTTGGTTGAGTAGCCTGCCAGTGGATAGACAAAAGTATTGCCAACGATGGCTAGGTTGTCCAGACCTTTTTCTTGGCTGTCTTTATCCAAATATGGCTTATGCTGCATGGCATTAGCGTCCAGCTCGCCTTTAGAGACGGCAGTATTTGGCAGCGCATAATCGTTAAATTCAACCAATTCAACGGTCAAATTGTACTTATCTTTTGCCACTTGGCTGGCCACTTCGGCGACAGCTTGCTCAGGGCCTGCCATCACACCAACTTTGATGGTTTCGGCAGCAGGTGCATCACCAACAGGGGCGGCAGTTTGTTGTGCTGCTTTGTCTTGGTTGCAGCCAGCTAGGGCGATGCCTGATGCGATGGCGCACACGCCAAAAAATTTGCTCAAATTAAAAGTCATAATCAATTCCAAAAATAGATCAGATCAGATGGGATAATAAAAAATTGCTAAATAGCAACAATTGTCATATTAAAGCAAAAAAAGCCATCCAATGCAAGCATCAAGCGGCATCAGATGACCAAATTTCTCGATAAATCTTATAAAACTCAACCAATCAGCGATGATCAACTTTGGCAGCCAGCATGTCACCTGCTTTTTGGCAGATCATCACGATCGCGACGATGATAATGGTGGAGATCCATTTGACATACACCATGTTGCGATGCTCACCGTAGTTAATGGCCAAGCTACCCAGGCCGCCTGCACCGACGACGCCTGCCATCGCCGAATAGCCGATGAGCGACACCAAGGTCAGCGTCACGGCATTGATGAGAATTGGCAGGCTCTCAGGCAGATAGTATTTGCTCACCACTTGCCAATGCGTCGCCCCCATCGATTTGGCAGCTTCGGTCAGGCCAGTTGGCACTTCAAGCAAGGCATTGGCGGTTAAGCGTCCAAAGAACGGAATCGCCGCCGCACTCAATGGCACAATCGCCGCTGTCGTACCAAGCGTCGTCCCCACCAAAAAACGCGTCACTGGCATCAACACAATCAATAAAATAATAAATGGCACCGAGCGACCAACATTAATCAAAGCATCCAAGATGACAAAGATGCTGCGATTTTCAAGGATACGACCTTTGTCCGTCAAAAACGCCAAGAAGCCAAGCGGCAGACCCACCAGTACAGCGATGGCAGTGGCAGTCAGCCCCATGTAAAGCGTCTCCCAAGTGGACTGGGCGACCATGCTCCACATCTTTGGGTGCATTTCGGTTGTAAAATCGATGAGTAATTTATCCCACATAGCCAAGTATCTCAATATTTACCCGATGGGTCTGTAAAAAATCAATCGCTTGAGTGATCGCAGCATCGTCGCCAGTCATCTGTGCGATTGTAAAGCCAAACTTCACACCACCAGCATAATCCATCTGCGAAGTCAGGATGTTAAATTCCACGCCAAAGGCCTTTGAGGCTTGGGAGAAGAGCGGCTGATCGACCGACGCACCAGTAAATTCAAACTGAATCACAGGCGACAATCCTGCCGCAGGCGATGACTGTAGGGCGCTCATGTAGCTGTCTGGCAGACCGATGTGAAAGGTTGAGCGGATGAACTCTTTGGCAAGCTCGGTTTGTGGATTGGCAAAAATCTCACTGACTGTGCCTTGTTCGATCAAGATACCGCGATCCATGACAGCGACCTTATCACAGATGCGCTTGACCACATCCATCTCATGGGTGATGAGCAAGATGGTGATGCCAAGTGCTTGATTGATTTGTTTTAATAGCTTAAGAATCGACTGCGTGGTCGCAGGATCGAGTGCTGAGGTGGCTTCGTCGCATAGCAGCACTTTTGGATCAGATGCCAAGGCGCGAGCGATGGCGACGCGCTGCTTTTGACCGCCAGAGAGGCTGGCAGGATAGGCATCTTTTTTGTCAGATAGGCCGACCAATGCCAATAGCTCCGTGACCTTTTGGGCGATGGCAGCTTTTGGCATGCCTGATAGCTCAAGCGGCAAAGCGACATTATCAAAAGCAGTGCGAGAATGCAGTAAGTTAAAATGCTGAAAAATCATGCCGATTTTGCGGCGTTCAGCGATCAGCGCAGGTTCGGTCAATGCGGTCAGATCCGTGCCATCGATGATGACGCGACCCGTGGTTGGGCGCTCTAAGAGGTTTACGCAGCGGATCAAAGTGGATTTGCCAGCGCCAGAGGCACCGATGATGCCGTAGATCTCCCCTTGATCAATGGTCAAATCTGTGGGCTGTACAGCGGTAAAATCATGGATTTTGCCATCTTTTTCGATGCGAAAAACTTTGCTTAAGTTTTGCAGCTCAATCATGGCAGTAGAAGACCGTGTGTTCATGCTAAAGAATCAAAATAAAATAACTGATTATTATAACATGAAAACGCGGCATGTGGGGCTTAATATGATTTTCTTGTTGTGATCAGAGTCAGTGATATGGATGACAGCTGATGCCACCTTAGCCAAGATGGATGTGCTGTTTATGACGACAATTTGGCTTTATCAGTCTCAGATGTCATCGATTTTGGTTTGAGTGGCAATACAACCAAGAATCGGGTGTGGCCTTGCCAAGTATCGGTACTGATCTTGCCTTGATGCGCTTCAACGATTTGTGAGACCAAGGACAAGCCAAGCCCCGAGCCTTTTTTCTCTTGTTTTAGGCGAACAAAGGGGCTAAAGATATCCTCTCGCTTATCTTCAGGGATGCCTTCACCTTGGTCAATAAAGGCCAATACAGCAAAGTTTGGCTGTGATTTGGCTTTGTCTTTGTCTTTATCTTTACGAGCAAAGCGCTTTAAAAACTCAGCAGGCAGACGACCACCAGCCTCGGCCGATTGGACTTCACGAATGTCGTTGCACAAAATATCACCGCTGACATCGAGTGCTTGTCGCTGCTCAATCAGGGCAGATGGAATGATGGCAGCATCGCCAAGCGTTTGGGCGTAATACAGGTACACTTCAATCGGTGGCACGCCATGGATCATGGCATTGTTCAATAGATTGCGCACCAGATGGGTTAATAGCTTGGGCTGTGCAAGCAGGCTGACAGGCTCGGCCAATAGCGTCGCTTCAGGATAGTGCTGACACTCTTGGCGCGTCAGCTCATACAGATCGACCTGCTCGGTGGCTTGCAGGGCATGACCTGCATCGAGGCGCGAGACCAATAAGATGCTCTCGACCAACTCATTGAGTCCGGTCAAATCTCGATTCACTGCCGCTGCGCGCTTGTCAAACTTTGCCTTGGTGTCATCATCTAGGCGAGCTGCGAGCATATCCATCATCTCGATCTGTAGGCGAATGCGAGTAATTGGCGTGCGAAACTCATGCGATGCGTGCGCCAGTAGCAGGCTATTGGCGTTGATCAGTTGTTCGATTTTTTGGGCCGATTGGTTAAAGCCATGCGCCAGTACCGCGATCTCATCGTTGCCATGCTCACTGACTCGTACGCTAAAATCACCCTCACCAAGACGGCTCATCTGACGGCTCATTTGGTTGATCCGCCAAGTGATGCTGTGCGAAATCCACCACAGCACCGCTGACATGATGGTAAATAATAAAATGGTACCCGAAAACAGGTTAAACCATGCCATCAATGGGCGCTCGGGGCTTGGAATGCGATTTTCATACCAAAGCGAGTAGCCAAGCGCGCTATCGACGATGGTATGTGGCGGTGCAGGGGAGAAAATTTGACTGATCCAAGGCGGCTCTGGCGCTAGGACATCGGGCAGGTTGGTGTTTTCGGTTTGTAATACCAAGCGGCCTTGAGGATCGTACAGGCCGATCTTGGCATTGAGGCTTTCATCAAAAATATCGAAGCTTTTTTTGATCACCACCAGTGAAAATCGCGCCTCAAGCAGATTGTTTTCGGCGGATAAAGCTTGAGCCTCTGCCAAAAATGGCTCAATTTGGGTCATAATTTGGCTGGCGATGGCACGAGTTCTGGCGTGGTCGGAGTTGTTATGCGCAAACTGTGACAGCACGACGAAGGCAATGGTAAATGTCAACAGCGCCAAAAACACGCTAATGAACAAGCGTGATGAGATGGAGTGAAAACCGAATTTACCGTGATGAGGCGCGCGCATAAATCAAAAAATCTCAATCAATCTGAAGAGCATACCAAAAAACACCAAAAACCATCAAACGCATGGCTCGATGGTTTTGGGTGAATTAGATCTTATACTTGGTCAGTGGCGAACTGATAACCGACACCACGTACGGTGATGATGCGCTTTGGTTGACGCGGATTATCCTCGATCAAGGCGCGCAGACGCGAGATGTGGACATCGATGGCGCGATCGATGTTCTCTGAGCTGTCGTCATTTGGCATGGCTTGCCAGAGCTGTTCGCGGTTTAATACTTTGCCTGCATGCGTGGCGAAGTAGTGCAATAACTGGAATTGATGCGTGGTTAGGCGCACCGTTTTCTCGTCGATGGTGACTTCGTGGCTGTCTGGATAGACAGTCAGACGGCCAAAGGTCAGGCTACCAGAGTTGGTATCAGCTTGATTTGGGGTCTCATGGCGACGCAGTACCGCACGGATGCGAGCCAGCAGCTCTCGAGGTTCAAACGGCTTGGCGATGTAGTCATCAGCACCCATCTCAAGACCCAACACGCGATCGGTGGTGTCGCCTTTTGCCGTCAGCATGACGATGGGGACTTTGTTGATGAGGGTGTTTTTTGAGGCGCGGACTTTTTGGCAGACTTGCATGCCATCCATGTCAGGCAGCATCAGATCCAGTACGATCAGACTGATGTCGCGCTCTTTGGCCTCCAAAATATCCAAACCGCCTTGGGCAGTTGGTGCATGATGCACTTCATAATAGTTCATCGACAGATAGTCGCTGATCAGTTCGGCCAAATCTGGATCGTCTTCGATGAGTAGAATTTGTTTATTCATATCAATGCCTTTTTACCTTATTATCAAAATTACTGTACGCCAATGACAATCAGCGCTTAACTTATGTTTATCACTATTTCATATGAAAACTTAATAAGCATATCTTGCCAAGTTTTCTTGCGCTTATCAAGCATTAAATTGTAGTTAAATTGCATAAATCAGGGCGCGATAAGCAAATTTTAGCAAACAATCTCAAAAATCTGTAACATTTATGCGGTGCTGTGACACACCTGTCATCAATACTTCATTTAAGATGAACTTCCTGATCGCGCGCCTCTTTGGGCAAGGGCTGGGTGACGACTAGGCTGTCCTCGGTGATGCCTTGTACCAAAAATTGCTGATTTTTTGGATAATATTCCAATAGCTTCACAGGTGATAGCGCCAGGCGATGGTTTTGTTTGATAACCCAAATCTGGCCATCGATGGGCGATTCGGGCTTGTGCGGCGGCTTGGCAAAAGGCTCAAGATCAATCGCATTCATCTGTGCATCATATACCGCCATTTTTGGCATCATCACGCCAACCTGAATCTGGCCATAATCAATGTGACCGACGACACTGCGACCCAAAAGATCGTTGGGGTCTTGGGCGGGTTCAAGTGGAATCATCACATGCACATCGATCAGGCGATTGTCATTACTGGCGCTCACCACCTGACTGATCTGACCTGTGTGCGTGACGCCATCGACGCCAAAAGTCACGGCATCGCCCACCTTGATATAATCCATCAAGGTCGCTGACAGCCGACTGATGAATTTGAGCGCATTAAGATCTTGGATCTCGACCAGCGGTGTCTTTTTGGGATAATGCGTGCCAGATACGGCATGCAGCTGGGTGATGGTGCCATCAAATTCTGCCGTCAGATGAAGCTCATCCGATTGATTGGCTGCATTGTCGGTCAGCATATCAGGCGTGTAGCTGAGCAGCACATCACCTGCAGTCACCTCATCGCCAGCTTGGACAAAGACCTCATTGACTTGGGCGGCATCAATCAGATCCATCACTGCGCTTTTGGCGGGTATGATGGTGCCATCAAAAGCAAAGCTTGGCTGATATTTTGACATTTTTACCGTCATGACGCTTTGTTTATCTAAGCTGATGCGCGTATTTGCACTGCCACCTTGAGGGTCGCTACAGCCACATATACAGACGATCAATGCTGTGATGATCGCTGCCAGCCATAGCTTGGGGTGAGCTTGTGAAGTGGGATGATGCGCTTGTTGATGGTAGTGGGTGACTGCGCCAGTTGGCATGATGAGCTCCTGTAGATCCATAAGCTATCTTAGCATGCTTTGGCTCTGGCGTATAGATAAGACAGTGATCTTTGATGGGTGAGCCATCGCCCAAGCTGCTTACTGAAGCTTTGGTATCAATCGCGTGAATACAATACATCCACCACAGCTTCATCACCCATACTCTTGCCACTATCCAGCGAATAAAACAACAGCTCTGCCTCTTCACAAGCAGATAAAAATGTAATCTGCTCATTAAAGCCAAAATCACCATTAAAAATGCAAAGCTGCCTAGATGATCTGATGCTTTTTGATTGATCGATGATCATGTCAATCCGCTGATCGCCCGTGCCGATGCATCTTTGATGATCAAATATGCAGCCTGACAATGCTGTGAGCAACTCAACCAGATCAATTCTCAAAAAACCGTTGGTGACGGCATTACAAATCAATTCAGCGACCAGTCTTGCATCATCACAGCAGATCATCGAAAAGGCCTGTTCTGGCAGCTGTCTGTCATCGTCAGCATCCACCAGTGCCACCAGATGCACGCCATTTGCTTGTAGCTGATTGATTTGATCACGATCACAGTGATTATCTGGATGATAAAAAGCCAAAACAATCGACTCATTCTCTGGCACTTTATCAAGCGGCATCAAGTGATCGGTGTGATAAGTGGCACCACCAATACATAAGCATAATATTTCATTTAACATCTTTATCCCTTATTGAATGCATCGCACCAAAACAGCGCTGATATTATCAAGCTGCTGTGTTGGCTTGATTTGCTTGATTTGATCAATGCTGTCGATGAGCCATTGTTTTAGGCTGATTGCCTCATCCATCGGCAAAAACTGACCCTGCAATACTTCATAAAAACCATCACTGCACAGCAGCAGGCACTCGCCTGATTTTAGACTCAATGTCTGATGGCTTGCTAACTCAACTGCCGACATATCCGCCATGCGATCAACGACAAAATAACCCATCAATGCACCATAACAACTGGCATAGTCATCATTGCTCGCTGCGCCATCTGACTTAAGCTCATTGATAAAGCTGTGATCTTGGGTTAAGCACGCCCATGACGCGCCGTCATAATGATACGCCCGACTGTCACCAAGATGCTGAAGCACAATCTCATCACCCACCGTATAAGCGCACACCAAGGTGCTGCTCGCGCCATCATGCCGATCATCTGTCAGCGCTTGATTGAGCCGATGTTGCAACTCTACAAAATCCACTGCGCCTCTATCAGCGTACATCGCACTTGTCAGCTGTAACAAAGTCCGTGATGCCAGCGATGAATAAGGACTGGCAGATACACCATCAGCGACAGCGACACAAAACTGCTTGGCGTCATAACAGCGGCTAATCCGTCCTTGGTGCTGATAGATTTTAGGTGCGATCAGTACCGCATCCTGTTGGTGCGCCATACCGCCACGCCAGTTTACAGCTTGGATTTGATATGTCATCTTGACTCCAAAAGCTTGGTTGTGATGGCTATGATAACTTACTGATGCGTCAGACTGTGTCGCATTCTGCACACCCAGTGATATTTTCGTGATTTGTCACACGCCATCGCCAAGACCAAAATGACTTTTTTGGATCTGCTTTTGTAGATTATAATCACCTGCAAAATCATCCAGCTTCATCTGCATTGATGATCGTATGTTGATTGAAAGGTCAAATTGGCGATGGGTGTTGGTGTGCCATCATTTTGGTGGGTTTATTGAGATTGGACTGGTCGTTTGGTGTGATGGCATATCACAAGCGTCGGTCTAAGTCGCCAGATACAAAACCGCTACAGTTTGCCCAAGCAAGCTTTTGGATATATTTGATAAAATATCAAAAATTATTTATTAGAAATGATATGAGTGACTTGGCCAAGCGCTTTGCTTGCTGCCAAAATGATGGGAAAGTTTTATGACACACACAGCAACTGCGACTGTACATAAATACAGCGTGGCAGCACGCGTTTTTCATTGGGTGGGTGCGCTGCTCATCTTGGCTGCATGGTTGATCATTGAGCAGGGTGATGACTTCATCAGCCTGCATAAATCGGTGGGCTTTAGCTTTTTGATTTGGACGGTACTGCGTATTTTAAACCGTCTTGTCAGCAAAACGCCGCCAGCACCTATGCCAAAATTACACAGCATTGCCTCGGCTGTGGTGCATTTTTTGTTATATGTCGTGATGCTTGCGATGCCATTGACCGCCTTTATGGCGTCGATGTACGGCGGCTATGGCGTCAATGTCTTTGGGCTGTTTCAGATCCCAGGCTTTGGCAGTGTGAATGATTCATTGGCAGGTACACTGATGGATTGGCATACTGGGCTGATTTGGCCGCTGCTGCTGGCTTTGATCGCAGCGCACATCATCGGCGCACTGTATCATCAGTTTATCCTAAAAGACAATCTGCTGGCTCGCATGCGCTAAGCTGCCCTAGGATTCGAACACCGCACTATGCGGTGTTTTTTTAATAAAAAAATCCGCCAAATCTGGCGGATTATAGTATGACAGGGTCATCAGACATCATATTCAAACATGGCGCTGATCGATTCTTCGTTATTGATACGGCGCAGTGATTCGGCGATCATCGCAGCGATACTGACTTGGCGGATGTTGCCACAGGCCATCGCAGCTTCTGACAGCGGAATGGTGTCGGTGACGACCAGCTCATCCAAGGCTGAATTTTTGATGGTTTCGATGGCTTTGCCCGACAGAACAGGGTGGGTGATGTAGCCGACGACACGGCGTGCACCATTGTCTTTTAGAGCTTGGGCGGCTTTACACAGCGTACCTGCAGTATCGACGATGTCATCGACGATGACGCAGTCGCGGCCAGAGACATCACCGATGATGTGCATCACTTGTGATTCATTAGCACGGGCGCGGCGCTTGTCGATGATGGCCAGATCTGCTTCACCCAGCAGCTTGGCCATCGCACGAGCGCGAACGACACCGCCGACATCTGGCGAGACAACCATCAGATTTTCATAATTTTGTTGCTTTAAGTCGCGCAGTAGCACAGGCGTGCCGTATAGGTTATCCACAGGCACATCAAAGAAGCCTTGGATCTGATCTGAATGCAGATCAACCATCATCACACGGTCAATACCTGCGATCGATAGCATATCTGCGACCACTTTTGCTGAGATTGGCACGCGTGCCGAGCGCGGGCGGCGGTCTTGGCGCGCATAGCCAAAGTAAGGGATGACCGCGGTGATACGGCCTGCACTCGAACGACGCAATGCATCGGCAAGCAGGACGATTTCCATCAAATTGTCATTGGTGGGTGCGCAGGTCGGCTGTAGGATAAAGACATCTTTACCGCGGACATTTTCTTTGATCTCGACGGCGATTTCGCCATCAGAAAAACGGTTGATGTCAGCCTTACCCAGAGGAATGTGCAGATTATCAGCGACAGTTTGGGCAAGTTGAGGGTTGGCACTACCTGAAAAGACAGCCATATATGACATGGGAAAAATCCTATAAAAGCAAATCGAAAAGGGCTTTGGGCGTATGAGGCCGATTAAGGGTATATTTTAGCATTTTTGGATGTGATTTTGCAGGGGGTGCGATAAGTTTTTTGTAAACTTGCAGGGCGGTGGAAAAAACCACAAAAAAATCAAGCCAATCACGAATGACTGGCTTGATCGGATTTGGCAGAGGTAGCTGGACTCGAACCAACGAATGTCAGGATCAAAACCTGATGCCTTACCAACTTGGCGATACCCCTAGATGCAAATTTTTTAAAAGATTTGCAAACTTTGTTTTAAAGTCAATCTGTGCGATTTACTTTAAAAAAATTGGCAGAGGTAGCTGGACTCGAACCAACGAATGTCAGGATCAAAACCTGATGCCTTACCAACTTGGCGATACCCCTGTATAGGGCAAAAATTATACCAAATTTTTTGGATAATACAAGTAAATTTTATGATTTTTGGATAAAATTTTATAAACCATTGAAAAATATAGCATTATTTAATATAAATTCTCTGCAACCACACAAGGACAGGGCGAAGACAGCTGCCATGCGCTGAGCACGGCGGCATCGATATGCTCAGGTATCGGCAAAAACACCGTACTGCCAGTGCCAGTCAATCGTGCACTGGTGCCTGTCTTAGCCTCCAGCGTGCGCAGATAGCCGAGCGCCTCAGCCACAGCAGCTGAGTGCTGGACAGCGATGTGCTCAAAGGCATTAAAAAAATCCACCGATAAGCGTTCGCCATAGTCACTGTAGCGATCGGCGATGTCGGAGATGGGTTGGGTGTTTTTGATGAGATCAGGGTGGTTAAATAAAGCGGCGGTTGCCAGATGCGCGCGCGGCAATAATAACAGATAGCGCGCACTTGGCAGTTTAAGCGCGGTGAGCTGTTCACCAATGCCCAACGCATGCGCATCAGCATGATGGGCTTGGCTAAAAATAAAAAACGGCACATCGGCGCCCAGCTGCTGCCCAAAATCCATCAGCTGCTGCGTCGAAAGATTCAGCTGCCAGAGTGTATTTAGCGCCATCAATGTAGCAGCACAGTTGCTGGAACCGCCGCCCAGACCTGCACCTGTGGGAATGACCTTGTCCAGATGGATGCTGACAGCACGCGCTTGATCGGGATGATGTGTGGAGAGTAGCTTTGCTGCTTTGATGATGAGATTGTCATTAATATCATCGGTCAAGGTGTCGGCGCCAGTCAGGGTGACAAGCTGTGCCTGTGATGGCGATAGCTCAAAGCTTAGCACATCCCCAAAATCGATGGCGCGGAACACGCTTTGTAGATCGTGATAGCCATCATCGCGCTTGGCGGTGATGTGCAAAAACAGATTGATCTTAGCAGGTGAAAATACGATCAGTGACATAAGCTACCTACGAATGCGAGATGGTCAGGGTGACGCTGTGACCCTCTTGGTGTACAATGCGCAGTCGCGTCGGCAGAGCACCTTTGCCATACTCAAAATTGGCCTGCCAAACGCCGTTGGTGGCAGCGATCAGACGGCCGTTGGCATCGTGCGCAAGTGCGCTGTCAGCAGGCGCTGGGCGTCCCATGATCCAATAAGGCAATCTTGAGATCGGTGCTTGCCAACCAGTGGCTTGATACAACAGCGCTTCTGGCGAATCGGCAGTCAGCGTGCCAGTGCGTTCACTGCTTAAGGTCGCGCTCTTGCCATCATAGCGGATCTGGGTGGCGCCAATGCCCAAAGCGCCCGTCAGATCGATGCTGAATCTGTCCTCATCTTGAGCCCAAGCATAAAAAGCGCTGCCAGCTTGTCTGCCCTCGGAGCTGACACTGATCACCCCGATTTTGCCTGTGATGCCAAATTTGATCGGCGCTTGTGCGCTTGGTAGGCTGCTGGCCGTGGGCGCGATGTTCGGCTGAGTACTGGTGCATGCGCTGAGTAGTAGCACAGCTGCCGATGCGGTGATGAGACTGAGTTTTTTCATGATAAGTCCAAATGTCTGATCTTAAGGTTGGGTAAATCATCTGCCATCGGCTGCCACGGCAGCGGCCAATGCTGATGCCTGTCGATTAATAAATCTGACTGTCGCCTGTGGCAGCATCATTGCCGCCAAAACGCGCTTGCAGATCTGCCAACAGCTGCGCCATCGCGGCCTGATCATTAATGCCTTGATAAGCGCGCAATAAGGTGATGCCGACATCGAGCCTTGGGCTGACTTCATACGGCGCTTGCAGATGGTCGATGACGGCAGCAAAATCGCCTTGGGATAAGGCATGATTGGCCAGCACCAATAACGCATCTAGCTGCAGCTGACTGTCATAATCAGGGTGATCAAAGCTGATATTGCTGATGGTTCGCGCGATGTCCAGCGCCTTGGCATCTGTCGGATTTTGGCTTAGGCGCAGCTTGGCGTCGGCCAGCTGATAATACGGGTTATAATCAGCCAGCTGCAATAGGCGATCGATGGCTTGGCGCTTGTCGTTATGATCAAGTTCAGCTTCGAGCAGCTGGAAGCTTGCGTACAGTAGCCGATCGTCGTCTGGATATTCTCGATTGGCGATCGTCAGCAGATCTTTGGCTTTTTGTTTATCGCCTTGACGCAGATAAATCTCGGCCTGCAAAATATAGCTGTCGGTGGCGTAATTTTCAAATTCATCGCGCAGACGCACCAAGGTCTTGATGGCAGCGGCGGTGTCATTTTCTGCCAAATAAAAGCCCACCACTTTACTGCTGGCATCGAGCATATGCTCATAATGATTGACTTTCTCAAAGTGACTGCGCGCATGCTGAATGTCGCCCAATCGTTCATAGCCGATGCCCAGATAATAATGCGCTTGGCTTTTTAGGTCGGGCAGCTCGGTGAGCGGCATCAGCATGTCGATGGCATCACGGTAGCGGCCGCCATCCAGACCGACAAGGCCAGCCAATAGACGAATGTCGTTATCTTGGGTGTGTTTAACTGCTTGAGCCAACAGATCCCATGCTTGGGCCAGATCACCAGTTTCGATCAGATAGCGCGCTTCGTATAGATACAGCTCTTTTTCTTTGGGCAGCTTTTTGCGCATTTGGTGTAAGTATGACCACAGCTCATCCATGCGCTGATCGGCGCGCAGGATATTGAGCTTTAGGGTAATAAATGCCAGATTGTCAGGTTCGCTTTTTAGGGCTTGATTGACATGCAGGCGCGCGGCAGCATAATCCTCAAGCCCCATCAAAATACCTGCCCGCAGCACCGCGACCGAGGCATTGTCCTGCCGCAGTCCTTGTAAGGCATAAAGCAAAGCGCGCTTATCATCGGCATTTGGCGGAATAATGCCAGTCAAAATCTGCCCCAAATCAGAACGCGGATCATAGTGCAAAATGGTCGAGATCATGCTGGCGGCTTGGTCGTATTCGCCAGCCTTGAGCGCCAGATGCGTCACATAAAACCAAGCAGGAATATGCTCAGGATTGCTGTCTTGCCAAGCGGTCGCAAAGGCCAGCGATTTATCAGGTGTCTCAAATTCGATGGACAATGACAGCGCTCGTTCAAAGACGCTGGTGGCATTTTGTTTGAATGACTCGGCCTTATACAGAGTCAGTGCGCGCGCAATATCGCCACGATCCGCCGCAAATTCAGCATCCATCAGCGCATACAGATCGGGCGTATCGAGCATCGGTTCGATGTCATCGGCAATGAGTGTATCATCCAAGAGTACGGCAGGTAGGTTCGGGACGCTGCTTGGGGTCAGTACCTCATCAGGCTCATCACTCAGATCAGGCTGCGATGTGGGCAGTTCCACGATCTCGGTGTCGGCCATGTACTCGGCTTCTTCTTCGATGTCGCTTTTGGGGTTGGGTTTATAAAAAGGTAATAAAATTTTTAATAATGGATCAAAGACATTGGCATGCGCGCTCGTGGCGGTGATGCCTGTGATGCCGATGGCGCCGACACAGGCGATGGCGATGGCAAGCTTGATCGGCCGTCTGATCAACTGCGCTTTTTTTGGCGTGCCGATGCCATGATGACTCATCAGAGCATCATCAGCGCTGGGCGGTATGCCTTTGGGTGGGTGTCGTCGCAGTATCATGACCATCAGCCAATTTAAAAAAAGATTGGATTGGCAAAACAACAGTAATGCTTGCCAAATATGCTGTATTATAAAAGTACGCTCTATTATAAAAGTATTTTTGATAAGTGCAAATAAAACCGCTGAAAAACACCGACAAATCACAAATTTTAGCAATTTGCTGCCAATTTGTTAAGAAATCCGCGCATTTATCAAGCTTGGCGTAACACTTGGGTAGGTCAATGCGCTTTATGGCAAACGGCAAACCGACAGATGCTTGATGGGCAGCCGATGGCTATAAGACGAAAGATAATACAGCTTCATCAAGTTATCAAAGCGGTGATTTGATCGGCTCGCTCAGATTGGATCGGTTGGAATGCTAAGGCAAAGCTGTGATCTTTAAACAACGACTTAGCCAAGCAGCATCATTAAGATCGTCACTAAATTTGGCAAAATAAACTTGCAAATTTTTTGCTTGAAATGCGTGAAAAGCTGTTATAATAACGAGTTTAATTCATCGCAAGCCTCATCGATTGTTGGTTATTTTATGAAATTAGCAGTTATCGGAGTCAATCATAAGACTGCCCCTGTGTCATTACGGGAGCGGCTGTCTTTTGGCTTGGATATGCCTGAGGCAATTCAGGCATTGTCTGGGCTGACCCGTGGCTGCACCATCGTCTCTACTTGCAATCGCAGTGAGCTGTATGTCGGCATCGAGGATGAGTCGCTTGGCGATGATGAGCAGGTCGATGGCGTGATCTCGCCAAAGCTGCGCGCCATCGGTGAATGGCTGGCTCAGTTTAAGGGAGTGAGTTTCGATGACATCGCCCCTTATCTGTATGCCTATGAGGATTCGCGTGCGCTCAATCACTGGCTGCGCGTGGCAGCAGGCCTTGACTCGATGATCTTAGGCGAGCCACAGATCTTGGGTCAGATTCGCCAAGCAGTCGCCACCTCTCGCGAACATGGTGGGGTGAGTAGTGAGTTTGGTTGGCTCACTCAGCAGGTATTTGCCGCTGCTCGCACGGTGCGCCGTGATACCAAAGTCGGCGCTCAGGCGGTGACGCTGGGTTTTGCCACCGCCAAGCTTGCCACACAGATTTTTGATGATCCGCGTGAGCTGACTTTTTTGTTGGTGGCAGCAGGGGAGATGAATCGCTTGGTGGCGCATAATGTCGCTGCACTCGGCATCAAAAGAATCATCATCTGTAATCGCAGTGCCGAGCGTGCGCAGGCGCTGAGTGATGAGCTGGTCAAGATGGCCGATCAAGCAGCTCGACCGCTGCAGGTGGATATTGTGCCGCTGGCTGAGCTATCGATGGTGCTGCCTGAGGCCGACATTGTCAGCAGTTGTAGTGGCAGCATGCAGGCGCTGATCGACGCCGATATGGTCAAAAAAGCACTCAAGCAGCGCCGCCATCAGCCGATGCTTTTGGTGGATTTGGCAGTGCCAAGAGACATCGAGCCTGCCGTCGGCCAGCTTGATGACATTTATCTGTATTCAGTCGATGATCTGCAACATGTGATCGCAGGTAACTTGGCTGAGCGCAAACAAGCTGCCGTCGAAGCTGAGCTGTTGGTCGGGCAGCTGGTGCTTGACATCGAGGCGAGGATGCAGACGCAAAGGGCGCGCGCTTATATCCGTGACTATCGCCAGATGGCACAGCGCCGTAGCCAACAGCTTTTGGATGCTGCGATGGCGCGCATCGATCAGGGCGAGGATGCCAAAGTGGTGTTGGCTGAGTTTGCGCACGGCATGAGTCAGACCTTGATGCACAGCCCATCTAGGCTGATTCGTCAAGCCGCCAAAGTCTATGATGCCGACACGCTCGATGCCATCAGTCAAGAGCTGATCCACAGCCATCGTAAGCCGATCTGAACTGACATCGCAGCACACTTTTTATTAATAATACATCCCTTAAAAAAAGCACCAAGAGGCTCTTGGTGCTTTTTTGGGTTTACATGTTAGGATAATTTGGGCCACCGCCACCTTCTGGCGTCACCCAAGTGATGTTCTGGGCAGGATCTTTGATATCACAGGTTTTGCAATGGACGCAGTTTTGGCTGTTGATGACAAACTGCGGTTCCTCACCCTCTTTTTGGACGACTTCATACACGCCAGCAGGGCAATAGCGCTGCGCAGGCTCGGCATACAGCGGCAAGTTGACAGCGATTGGCACCGTCGGGTCAGTCAAGCGCAGATGGCATGGCTGATCTTCAGCGTGGTTGGTATTTGAGATAAAGACGCTGGATAACTTATCAAAAGTCAGCTTGCCATCTGGCTTTGGATAATCAGGCTTGTACGACTGTGCTGCTTTATCCAAAGTATCATAATCTGGCGTGGTGTCATTGATGGTCAATGGCATTTTGCCACCGAATAAATTTTGTTCCACAAAAGTGAACGCGCCACCCATCCACTGACCCATGCGATGCATCGCAGGCGCGAAGTTTCGTGCTTGATAGGCATCTTCATACAGCCAAGAGTTTTCAAAGACGCTTTGGTACTCGACCACCTCATCACCGCTGCGACCTGCTTTGATCGCCTCAAAGACGCTTTCGGCAGCCAGCATGCCTGATTTCATCGATGTGTGCGTGCCTTTGAGTTTGGCAGGATTTAGAAAACCTGCATCATCACCGACCAGTACGCCACCTGGGAAGGTGAATTTTGGCAAGCTGTTCAAACCGCCTTTGGTCATCGCGCGCGCGCCATAGGATAGACGCTTACCACCTTCTAGGATCGGGCGGATTAATGGGTGTAGTTTTAGGCGCTGCAACTCATCAAATGGTGAGATGTGTGGATTATGGTACGCCAAATCCACGATCAAGCCGAAGCTGACTTGATTGTCTTCAGCAAAATATAAGAACCAGCCGCCAGTTGAGCCAGTCTCAGACAATGGCCAACCCGTCCCATGCATGATGACGCCTTCTTCGTGTTTGTCGGCATCGATTTCCCACAGCTCTTTTAGGCCGATGCCGTAGTGCTGCGGATCTTTGTCTTTGTCCAGATGAAAGCGGCTGATGAGTCGTTTGCCCAGATGGCCGCGGCAACCCTCAGCAAAGATGGTATATTTGGCAAGCAGCTCATAACCTGGCTCGAAGCTGCCCTTTGGCTGACCTGCAGCGTCGATGCCCATATCGCCAGTTTGTACGCCGCGTACCGAGCCATCTTCGTGGTAGAGGATCTCACTGGCAGCAAAGCCTGGGAACATCATCACCTCAAGGGCTTCGGCTTGTTCGGCAAGCCAACGCACCACATTCCCCAGCGAGACGATGTAGTTACCCTCATTGTGCATACTGGCAGGAACGATGGAACCAGGCAGTTTGGTGGTGCGAGTGGCGCTGCCTAGCATATAGACGCGATCCTCTTTGGCCTCGACCGTGATCGGTGCGCCGCGCGCTTTCCAGTCTGGGATCAGCTCGTCAAGGGCGCGCGTTTCCATGATGGCGCCTGACAAGGTGTGTGCGCCAAATTCTGAGCCTTTTTCTAAGACACAGACGGTGAATTCATCCATGCCGTTTGCGATGGCCAACTGGCGCAGACGAATGGCAGCTGACAGACCTGCAGGCCCACCGCCGACGATGACGACATCAAATTCCATAGATTCGCGTTCGATTTGCATGAAGTATCCTTAATAATAAAATAAAAACTCTCAAATGATATCCAAAGTAGCAGAGGCTGGCAGTTAGCCTGCGATGCTACAGTTAAGCATGTGTCTATTTTAGCAATCTTGGCTAATTAGGCAAGTTTTTTTAAAGCCAGCTTAGTATTTTTGAATGGCCGATGCATGGTTTTTTAAATTTTTACCAAAAAAATTGGCTGCCGTGTAGGCGGGTTTGTGCGGTAAATCTTAGCCAAAAATCGCTTGCAATTCCCCAAAAAATCACCCATCATAACAAAAAATGGCGATGGCATTGACAAGCATTGCTTGTATAGTTGAGCAATATGATCAATCAATCAGGGAGTATACAGATGACACAACATGAATTAAAATCAAATAAAAACAATGAGTTAACCAAAACCCTTACCCAAGATCTACAAAAGCTGGCTGCCGATGGCGTCAGTGATGATAAGCCTGTGCGCAAAATTCCGCCTTTGGAGCGCTGGCAGCCTGAACGCAGCTCACCGATCGATATTGAAATTCGTGATAATGGCGAGTGGTGGCACGAAGGCACAAAAATGACCCGTCAGTCACTGGTGGATCTGTTTGCCAGTGTGTTGTGGGTTGAGATGCATGATGGCCAAAAAGTGCATTACCTAAAAACGCCGACAGATAAATATCAAATACGCGTTGCTGATGCGCCTTTATTTATCAATCAAGTCGATCAAGTGTCCGACAATGGGCAGCTGTGGATCGAGTTTGGCACCACCAATGGCGATCGCATTCGCTTGGATGATCATCATCAGCTGTATTTTAAGAGCCATGAGGGTGGTGAGCGGCTGTATATCGATACGCGCTTTGGCCTCAGCGCACGGCTGATGAATAATGCGATGTATCATCTGATCGAGATGGGCGAGCTCGTGCAGATCAGTGATAATAAGCAAAATAAAACCGTGCTAAAGCTGTCAAGTGGTGGTAAAATTCACCAAATTGATCAGCACGCTTAAGCGGCAGTTTGTAGTTTTTATGGACCATGTATGCGCATGATACACCCACAGTTTGACCCGATGAAGCCCACTAGCCAAGCCCCGATCGGTATTTTTGATTCGGGTGTCGGCGGGCTGTCGGTGTTTCGCCATCTGGCGCGGCTGATGCCCAATGAGCGCTATGTGTATTATGCTGACACCCAAAATGTGCCATACGGCAATAAATCAGGGGATGAGATATTATTTTTGACTTTGCAGGCAGTGGATTGGCTGTGCAAGCAAGGCTGCAAACTCATCGTCATCGCCTGCAATAGCGCATCGGCGCACAGTTTGACAGCGCTCAGAGCCAGATGCAGCGTGCCGATCGTGGGTCTGGTGCCTGCGGTCAAGCCAGCCTGTGAGATCACCACTTCAGGCCAGATCGCTGTGCTGGCCACCCAAGCAACGCTCCAAGGCAGGCTACTACAGCAAGTGATCGATGAGATCGCTACCCCAAAGGGCGTGACCGTGCATAAGCATTTCGAGCCGATGCTCGTGCCGTGGGTGGAGTCTGGCATGCCCATCGATCATCATGTGGCAGATCTATTGATCAAGCAGACTGCAGCGTGGCACGAGGCGGGCATTGATGTGATCGTGCTGGGCTGTACGCATTACCCGTTTTTTAAGGAATTTTTGCAGGCATGGATCGATGACTCTCATCTTTCGATGGCGCTGCTGGACTCAGGCACCGCGATTGCTGAGCGCGTGCGATCGTTGCTTGAGTATTTTGGTTTAAGTGCTGATTCTAGTGAGCGGGATGCGGTGCTGTATTTTTATGCATCGAGTTTGGCAGATCATGTGGTCACGACCGCCAAGCGCTTATCAGGTACGCGGATGGTGTTTGTGGACAGTGATTTTTTGCCACTGGATGATGAGTCATCTTGTGCTTGATGGCTAGCGTCGATTGTGCCAAGAATGTTATATTTTATGAAAATCGGTAAAAAACGCACCGATGATTTGCAATTTTCCTCAAAATTTGTTGTAATGCCACTAAGTGATGCCAATTTTGCATCTGATGAATGTTTTATACCACAACAAGGAGAATGAGATGACAACAGACACTAACAGCACCCTGCGCGAACAAATCGAAAAATTCGACGAGCTATCCGAAGCGATGCACGACGCCGAAAAAAAGCGTACGCTCGAGGAGCAGGTCGAATACCTAAAAAAACAAGGCATCAACCCATCGAAGACCTATGCCGAGTGGGATGATAAAGAAGACGACGCTTGATGGCATAGTCGATGTCGATAATAAAAAAGCTCAAAGTACGATACTTTGAGCTTTTTTTGATGCTGATTGATTATTTGACTGGCACTAATGATGTCGAGCCGTCAGTATTGACTACTCGGCGATAGACAGTGCCTGCACCAGAAATGCCTTGGCTTGGCTGAACCACTGGTGTAGCTTGGATGCTACTGGGTGCCTGCGGTGCTACTTGTGGTGCTGACATAGGCTGTACCGCACTGCTTTGTGTTGTAATCAAGCGATGGAATTTTTGACCCGCTCGGCCATCTGGAGTCACGCCTGCTTTACGCTGATAATCCATGATGGCACGGCGAGTATTATCCCCGATGATACCATCCACTGCACCGATGTCATAGCCAGCGTTGAGTAGCGCTTGCTGAATCTCTTTGGATTCACGGCGACCGATACCTGGGTCATCTGTTGGCCAAGGTGTGGAAAAGTTTGTGTTGGTATTTTCGCTCGTCACCAAATCTGACAAATGAGCAATGGCAAGTGCATAGCTCTCTGACGCATTATAGGCATAAAACGCATCAAAGTTCTTGCCCACCAAGAACGCAGGACCATGCTTACCTGCAGGTAGCAGCAGTCCTGCCGATGCCATGTTATTTGGCAATGGACGACCATCAGGTAGGGTCAGCCCCATATTTTGCCAATGGCTGATGGATTTTTTGTCACGGCGACCGCTTGAGCCGTCATAGCCGTTCAATTTTACTTCATAGCCCCATGGCTCGCCACTGCGATATCCTTTTTTGGCAAGGAAATTGGCGGTACTGGCTAGGGCATCTGCTTTTGAATTAACCAAATCTTTGCGGCCATCACCATCAAAATCCACCGCCAATTCTAGGAATGTGCTTGGCATAAACTGCGTCTGACCAAACGCCCCCGCCCATGAGCCTGTCATATCCTGCGGACGAATGTCACCATTTTGGACGATTTTTAGGGCATTGGCAAATTCACCACGGAAATAGCTCTGGCGACGGTCAAAGCATGATAAAGTCGCAAGGCTGTCAAACAAGTTTTTCTTACCCAAAGTCTGACCAAAATTACTCTCCACACCCCATACGCCAAGCACATGCTCTGCCTTGACACCATAACGGCTCTCGATACGGCGTAAGACATCGGCCTGCTCACGCTTGGCGCGGATACCGTCTTCGACACGCTCGCTATCGACTAGTGATGCCAAATAATCCCAAACATCTTTTTTAAATTCAGGTTGATAATTCAGCGAGCGAATCACCGTCGGGTCAGGCTGACTTGGGCGATAGGTTTCAAAGGTTTGGCTTGAGACACCACGAAACGCACTGCTGTTTTTTAGGCCATCAAGGCATTGTTGAAATTCGCTATTGCTAAGATTGGGTAAATCATTTGCCACCGCCGCTTGGCTCAGTGCCAAACCGCTCACTGCCAATGATAGGACTGAAAGTGTTTTTTTCATAAAAAAATCCTTAGAACCATAATGAAAATTGCAAATAGCCTAAGCTTACCCAATTTTGCCCGTGATTTCAAAATAAACTTGCTAAAATCCGACAATATCAACCATCATGCAACAAATGCGTAACCTAAGCCGAGCCAAAACCAAACAAGATGCACTGCTGTGATGATGCTAGAAGAACGACAGTTTGACAAGTACTAGAAGAACGATAGTTTGACAAGGTAACAGTGCTTTGGCATAATCTTAAAAACTCTTAGCAAAACCACCGCACAACAAACAAGGACTTGCCCATGACCACCCAAGACCAAACTGCCATCGTAGATAGCGTGATCACCGCTCGCCACTCAGTACGGGCATTTTTGGATACGCCTGTCGATACACAGACCATCAAAGATATTCTCACCGTGGCAAGCCGCGCACCATCAGGCACGAACACACAGCCGTGGAAAGTCTATGTGGTGACAGGTGACAAACGAGCCCAGCTGATTGACAATATCTTTACTGCCAAACAAGCCATCGCCGATGATCCAAGTCTTGCGGACAAATTCCAAGAAACTTTCCCCTACTATCCGACCGAATGGATCTCGCCATTCATCGATCGTCGCCGTGAGAATGGTTGGGGACTGTACGGACTTTTAGGCATCCAAAAAGGCGATAAAGAAAAAATGGCGGCACAGCAAGATCGCAACTTCAAGCTATTTGATGCGCCTGTGGGGCTGTTTTTTACGGTGAATAAAGTGATGGGCACTGGCTCAAAGATGGACATCGCTATGATGATCCAAAATGTGATGATTGCCGCCAAGGCTCGTGGGCTTGACACCTGCCCGCAGGCTGCATTCAACCACTTCCACCCTGTGGTGCTTGAGACGATCGGTGCAGGTGATGATGAAGAGCTGGTTTGTACTGTCGCGCTTGGCTATGCCGATGAATCAGACATCGTCAATACCTTTATCACGCCACGCGTGCCTGTGGATGAGTTTGCGGTGTTTTTGGATTAATAGGAGCAAAGGTACCAATTAATATGAAACATGCATTATTCAAAATTTCTGCCCTCGCCATGATGATGACTGCGATAATCAGCTGTAGCGATGCCAACATTGCCAGTTACAACACACGAAAATCAGCGGATAATTTTGAAGTTAATCGCCGTATTGTGTTTTATAATGGTATCACGGATAACTACATCCTTGAGATTGAAGGCAGATGCTCATTTGAGTTGAATGATAGCAAAACTGCTTTTAATGTCATTTGCAAGACAGGTGAAAAAGCATTTAAAAGACATACATTAGTGCTATCTGACAATGTGACAGCATTTGTCGAACAAATTGAGCCCAATCAGGCTGATAGTTATTTTTACCGAGTTATATTCAAGCCGTCCGCTATCGTACCTGATATGGAAGTTAAACTGCCAGAGTAAACTGACAAAGCAAACATACTGGATTGATTATCGCACAATCCAGTATGTTTTGTTAGTATTTATAAACGAAATATCACTTTAATAAATCGGTGAATTTTTCACGCAGTTTTGCCAATTTTGGTGGAATGGCAAAACTACAATACGGCTGGGTGGGGTTATTAGCAAAATAATTTTGGTGATAGCTTTCTGCTGGATAAAACTGCGGTGCCATCTCAAGGCGAGTCACGACCGGGATGCCATCTTTGATAAGCTCATTTATGAGTTGCTCAGCGATGGCTTGATCGGTGTTATCCTCATAAAAAATCACCGATGCATATTGTGTGCCGATGTCATTGCCTTGGCGGTTCGGCGTTGTCGGGTCATGGGTGGCAAAAAACACTGCCAAAATCTGCGATAAATCAATCACTTGATCATCATAGACCACCTGCACGACTTCGACATGACCTGTCGTACCTGTACAGACCGCTTGATAATTGGCGGTATCGGCACTGCCACCTGCATAGCCACTGATGACACTTTGCACACCTTTTAGTGCGCCAAACACCGACTCAGTACACCAAAAACAGCCGCCACCCAACAAGATTGATCGAATCATCGCCACATCCTTAATTTCAAATTGATAAATCAATGCTATAATAAGTCATTTTTACCAGTCTATCATAAGCCTATGTCAAATACCAAGCACGACACGCTATTTACGACACCGCTGGATAAATCGGCTCGTTTTAGCTTTGATGAAGAAGTGGTGGCGTGTTTTCCTGATATGATTCGCCGCAGTGTCCCAGGCTATGGGCAGATGCTTGCCATGTTGCCGATTTTGGCTCGCCGTCATTGCCTATTTCGCCAAAATACGCATGATGGCAAAAAAGTCAGTCGTGTCTATGATCTTGGCACATCGCTTGGGGCGGTGAGTTTTGCTTTGGCGGATAAATTTCGTCCTGATGAGCTTGAAATCCACGCCATCGACATCTCAAAGCCAATGATCGATCGTGCCAAAAGTGTCGTCGGTGAGCATTATCCTGATCATGACATTCGCTTTGAGCTTGCCGACATCACGCAGATGGACTTTGAGCCGTGCGATTTGATTGTTATCAATCTGACCTTGCAATTTCTCAATCCTGATGCCCGCCTAGCCCTACTACAAAAATGCCACGATGCACTGGCTGATGGCGGTATTTTGATTCTCACCGAAAAAACGCACCTAAGCGATGAACAAGATGATGCATGGCGAGTCGAACGCTATTATGATTTTAAGCGAGCCAATGGCTACAGCGAGATGGAAATCAGCGGCAAAAGAAATGCGCTTGAGAATGTACTCATCACCGACACGCTTGAGCTGCATCATCACAGACTGCAGCAAGCAGGGTTTGAGCGTCGTTTGACTTGGTTTATGTTTTTGAATTTTGCGTCGATTGTGGCGTTTAAATAGCGATTTTTAGTATGATGAACACCATTGCCCGTACCGAAAAAGCCTTATTTGACACCTTGTTTGACCTAGCTCAGCATCATCCTGTGGCGTATGAATGGCTCAAACGCCTACCTGATTGGCTTGGCAGTATCAAAAATAAAGAGCGATATGCACACGCCCCGTATTATGAATCCGTGATTAACAAACTGCCTGAAGTATCGCCAACGCATATTGATCTTGATGCCAGCTGTGTCACTGCTCATGTCAGCCTGACTCACAGTGACTATCGCAAAGCCGAAGCACTGCTGAAAAACCTGATGCCATGGCGAAAAGGCGGCTTTATCATCGGTGATGAGACGCATCAAATCCATATCGACACCGAATGGCGTAGCGATCACAAATGGGATCGCGTCTTGCCACACATCAGCGACCTTGGTGGCAAACGCGTGCTCGATGTCGGCGGTGGCTCAGGTTATCATGGCTTTCGTATGATTGGCGCGGGTGCTAGTAGCGTGGTGGTGATTGACCCATCTTGCTTGTTTTATCATCAGTTTATGGCGATACGGCATTTTTTGGGTGAGATGACCAACCGCTTTGGCCAATCACCGATTCATTTTATCCCTGTGGGTTTAGAAGAATTGCCAAATGGCGGATTGTTTCATACCGTCTTTTGTATGGGTGTGCTCTATCATCGTGCTTCGCCGTTTGATTGTTTATTACAATTAAAAAATCAACTGCTAAAAGGCGGTGAACTGGTGCTTGAAACTTTGGTCGTAGAAGGTGATGAAAATACCGTACTTGTGCCAAAAGATCGCTATGCGATGATGAATAATGTGTATTTTTTGCCATCAGTGGCAGCACTGACGCTTTGGCTAGAAAAAGCAGGCTTTGTCGATGTCCACTGCGTCGATATCAGCACCACCACAAGCGATGAGCAGCGTGCGACTGATTGGATGACTTATCATTCGCTATCAGACTTTTTAGATCCCGATGATGACAGCAAAACCATCGAAGGCTATCCACGCCCTGTACGCGCGGTGATGGTCGCCAAAAAGCCTTGACCTGCGATGATACAAACTGGCATTTGTGCCAATTTTATACAATTTACTACACATCATTTGCCAAAGCTTGATTATAATAAGCCAGCTGTCATGCGCTTGGCTTATTTTGTATTTGCCATACCAAACAAATGCAAAAACAACGCATGACAAACCAGTTAAAATAATACTCTAAAATTAAGGTGAAAATATGGCAGGTGGTAGCCTACTGATGTTACTCGATGACATCGCAACGATTCTTGATGATGTCTCAGTAATGACAAAAATGGCAGCAAAAAAGACTGCAGGCGTACTGGGTGATGATTTGGCGCTGAACGCTCAGCAGGTGACTGGCGTGCGTGCCGATCGTGAGCTGTCGGTAGTGTGGGCAGTTGCCAAAGGTTCGTTCATTAATAAAGTCATCCTAGTGCCAGCCGCTCTACTCATCAGTGCGGTGGCAGCTTGGCTGATTACCCCACTGTTAATGCTCGGCGGTGCGTTCTTGTGCTATGAAGGTGCCGAAAAAGTCGTGCATAAATTCGCCCCAAACCTGTTGCCGCATGAGCTTGACGATGATGCCGCACATCATGACCGTCTAGTCGCCAATGCTGATGAGCAGGTGGATTTGGTTGCTTTAGAAAAAGACAAAATCCGAGGTGCGATTCGTACAGACTTTATCTTATCTGCTGAGATCGTGGTCATCTCACTGGGCGTGATGACGGCAGCGACATTTGCAACCAAAGCAGCGGCGCTATCAACGATCGCCATTTTGATGACGGTGGGCGTGTATGGCTTGGTGGCGCTGATTGTCAAGCTTGATGATATGGGCGTGCATTTGCTGAATAAGCCTGACGCATCCTCTCAAGCGATCGGCCGTGCGCTGCTTGCTTTTGCACCAAAGCTAATGAAGTTTTTATCATTCGCTGGTACGCTTGCGATGTTCTTGGTCGGTGGTGGCATCTTGGTGCATGGCATCGATATTTTGCACCATCAAGCCGAAGATCTGGCGGCATTGTCAGGCGTATTTGGCGGCCTTACCGAAGCGCTATATAATGGCGTCGTGGGTCTGATCGCAGGTTTGATTATCCTTGCTGTGGTAATTATGGCAAAGAAGCTATTTGGTAAGAAGCATTAAGTCACCTCAAGCGATGTGGCATTGAATAACTGCCATCGCCAATCAAAAAAAGACGCTTGAATGCGTCTTTTTTGCATATTGTGATAAATTGTTCGGCTGATTTATGAATCACTGGGATAAAGTGAAACACCCCTCGATGCTGACGGCTATCACCGCGTCCGCTGCTCGATGATGATCGAATCGATGCCGTTATTGCGCAGACGAATGCTGGCTGAGGTGGCCTCGCTTTGGCTCATCGGTGTGGAGATGACTTGGTACAGATAGCTGCCATCGTTTAATTCACGACGCACGACGATGGCATCGACACCTGCCATCAGCACTTCAGCGCGCTTTAGGTCGGCTTCGTGGGCTTGCTCATAGCTTTTGATTTGTAAGATGTGGCTGCCTTGACTGGTTTGGACTTGGCTGATGCCGCGCTCTGACTCGCTCATGGTCAGGCGATTGGTTGGCTCATCCGCCTCGGCTGCATCAATGGGTGCAGGTTCGACTTGGCTTGGCGCGCTGTTATTGGCATTAGAATGCACGATCAAATCCGTGCTTGGGGTGGGTAGGCTGACCACCTCGCGCTCTTGAATGCTGACGCCCTCAGGGATGCTTTGAAATTTTTGTTCAGGCAGCACTTCATAAAACTCAAATTCCATCGCAGGACTGGTGGTTTTGATGGGTTCAACCGGCGCTTCGAGTTCAGCGGTACTGCGGCGAAAGCCATCAAACAACGGCGAAAAATACAAAAATACCGACAGCATCACCACCACCAAAGCGCCCACCAACATCCATAATAGGCTGCTTAAGCCTCTGCTGCGGCGGCGCATCTCATCTTTATAGATGGCAGAAGGTTGTTTTTGAGGTCTTGGTGACATGGTGATATCCTTGGGCTGAGCGTACTGGCCAAAGCTGCATCGAGCGGCGCAACTGAACTTAAGATGACAAAATCAATGAATGATGACTATTGTAACAAATTTTTCTAAAAATATCGTGCTTATTGTTGCATGGTGGTTGGTAGTTGGGATAAATATTGTTATAATATGTGGATGAATTATCACAAAGGTGCTTAGCATGTCTGCGATGGCGACGCTATTTTTGGTATCGGCCGAGACGATTACCAAGTTGGGCTTGTATGTATTACTGCCTGTTTTTATTGCATTTTTGATTTTTATTATGTGGGACATCTCCAAAAAATCAAATGCAGGCAGAGCAGGAACATTCTGGATTTTTGTGGCTTTGGGTATGGGTTTTTTTGGATTCATCGCCAAACTTGTGATCGAATTCGTCCTTGAAAAATGGGTTTTATAAGCTTTAAATTGTTCATCGGCATTTGATGACTTGATTGACAATTTTAATTGATCTTAAACTTGGAGAAACGGTATGAAAAATTTTGCACTAATTGCCGTGATGGCAGCAGCAGTGGCGTTGAGCGCTTGCAGCAAGCACCATGAGAAAGTCTATGCGGTAGATCGCGTTGAAGAAGCGCAGGCAGCTGCACTACAAAAGGCGCCACAAGCTGAAGAGATGATTTTTGATGATCATGGACAGCCGACTTTTGTTGAGTTGTCAGGTGGCGCGGCAACTACCACCACATCTGCAGCCGATACTGCCGCTCCAGCTGATGCTGCCACCGATGCCGCTGCGCCTGCAGCTGATGCAACCACAGAAGCTGCGCCTGCAGCCGATGCAACCACAGAAGCTGCGCCTGCAGCCGATGCAGCCACCACCAATTAATCAAATTGATGAATGCTGTTTTATAAGCCTGTGGATTGCCGCAGGCTTATTTTGTATGGATCTGTCATCAGCTGGGTGCTTGATTTTTTTGGCGCAGCTTGATACAGTAGAGCTGATTTTAATGGAATAAGGAAAATACCCATGGCACTACGACACGACATCGACCCTGATGGACTTTTGGAATATTCGGTGGTCTATACCGACCGTGCTTTGAACCATATGTCAGCACAGTTTCGGCAGGTGATGACTGATTTATCCAGCGAGCTCAAATCACTGTATCATGCAGATGCCATCGCCATCGTACCAGGCTCTGGTACATCAGGTATGGAAGCGGTGGCGCGTGCTTTGGCGGCGGACAAGGACTGTGTGGTGGTGCGTAATGGTTGGTTTAGCTATCGCTGGACGCAGATTTTGGATGCCACAAAGGTGGCTAAGTCTGTTGAAGTATTTAAGGCAAGTCAGTCGGACAATGATGGCGTGGTGCAGTTTGCCCCTGCCGATATTGAGACGGTGACGGCTTATATCCGCAAAAATTGCCCGCAGATGGTCTTTGCACCCCATGTTGAGACAGCTTCTGGCATGATGCTGTCGGATGACTATATCCGTGCACTGTCTGAAGCAGTGCATGAAGTCGGTGGTCTGCTTGCCATTGACTGCATCGCTTCAGGTTGTATTTGGCTGGATATGCAGGCGCTTGGCATTGATGTACTGCTATCTGCACCCCAAAAAGGTCTATCCAGCACCCCGTGTGCAGGGCTTGTCATGCTCTCAGCGGCTGCCAAAGAAGCGGTGCTTGCCAGTACGCCATCAAGCTTTGCCTTGGATCTTAAGGCATGGCTCAATATCATGATTGCTTATGAAAACGGCGGTCATGCCTATCATGCGACCATGCCAACTGACGGTATCAAGCAGCTAAGAGATATGCTGTTTGAAGCTCGTGACATCGGCTATGACACCCTAAAAGCTGCCCAAATCAAGCTAGGTACTCAAATCCTAGCCGTGCTAAACGCCAAAGGCATCCAAAGCGTCGCAGCACCTTCTGCTCAGGCCTATGGCGTCGTCGTCTGCCATGCGCCAAATGATGCGGTGCATAAGGGTGCAGCATTTGCCGAAGTGGGCTTACAGATCGCTGCTGGTACACCGCTACAAGTCGATGAACCCAGCGATTATAAGTCGTTTCGCATTGGGCTATTTGGGCTTGATAAGCTGATCGATGTCGATGGCACGACTGAGCGATTTGCCCGTGCAGCGGATCAGGTGTTTGGCTGATCCAAGTTCAAGCCTTTTATCACTACTTGAAAAATCAACAGGCTAGGTGTATGCTTAGCCTGTTTTTTGTGTTTTTTAAGGATAAAAAATGAGCCTAAATCAACTTGCTTATGAGCAAAATTTATCAGTTGTCAAAGACCTAACCCCCCAAAGCCTATGGCAATGGTTCGCCCGCATCTGTGCCACACCGCACCCAAGCTATCATGAAGAAGCTCTAGCCAATGACATCGTGGCATGGGCGAGCTCTCGTGGTATGACAGCCTATCGTGATGGCGTGGGCAATGTGATTATTAAAAAAAATGCTAGCCAAGGCTATGAGCATCATCCGACCATCGCACTACAAGCACACCTAGATATGGTGCCCCAAGCCAATGCCGATACGGTACATGACTTTACCACCGACCCGATACGCCTACGCATCCATCCTGAAGATGGCGAATGGCTGATGGCGACAGGCACGACACTCGGTGCGGATAACGGCATCGGCATGGCAAGCTGTCTGGCTGTCTTGGACAGTGATGACATCGCTCATCCACCACTTGAAGTGCTACTGACCATGACCGAAGAGACGGGTATGATTGGTGTGTTTGGACTGCAGCCGCAGACCTTATCTGCACAGATGATGATCAATACCGACACCGAAGAGATTGGTGAAGTGTATATCGGCTGTGCTGGCGGTATCGATGCGGATATGAGCCTAAAGGTGGATTGGCAGGCATCAACATTTGATACGGCAATTGATTTGACCATCAAAGGCTTGCGTGGTGGGCACTCAGGGATTGATATTCATAAAAATCGTGGTAATGCCATCAAGATTTTGGCGCGCATTTTGGCGGATGTGCAGGCACAATTTGCCGACCGTTTTGGCATCAGTGCCATCACAGGTGGTACGCTACGAAACGCCATTCCCCGTGAAGCGTCGGTGAGTATCGCTTGCCAAGCGGCGGATAAAGATGCCATCTTAGCCATCATTGACCAAAGTATCGCTACTATCACGGGTGAGATTTGCCAAGGCGAACCCAAATTCACCGCCGTCATCAATGATGCCAATGCCCCAAGCCAAGTGCTCGATACACAAAGTACCGCCAAGGCCATCCATCTGATGAATATCCTGCCAAGTGGTGTGGTGCGTTATAGCGATGTTGTGGCGGATACGGTAGAGACTTCATTGTCATTTGGCAAGGCACAGCTGACCGCTGATGCGCTTGAGTGTACGCTACTGATTCGCTCATTGATTGAGTCGGGCAAGGCGGCGGTGTGTCAGACGCTCTCAAGTATTGCTACACTTGCTGGTGCTGATGTCAAATTTGACGGTGATTATGTCGGTTGGACGCCAGACACAGGCTCTGCCATCACAGCGACCACCATGCGACTTTATACTGACATTCTAGGTCATGCGCCAGAGATTAAGGTCATTCATGCAGGGCTTGAGTGTGGATTGATCAAGACCAGTCATCCGACGCTTGACATCGTCTCCATCGGGCCGACCATCAAAAATGCCCATTCGCCTGATGAAATGGTGCATATCCCATCGGTGGTGACTTATTGGACGCTGTTGACACAGATTTTGGCGAATGTGCCAAAGGCGTGATGATAAAACCGTTTGAATGTACTTCAAACGGTTTTGTTTTATAGATCGATTAATACGAGTATGATTTAATTGACAATACTTTGCTGAGAGTACAGTACGCATTTTGGTAATTCATTACAGCGTGGTGGTGATGGTTTGGTGAGTATGGGCTGCCATGGGCATCGCCTAGAAAGATTGATAGGCAAAGGTTTCTATTTCTCGTTTAAATTCATCAATCGACATGGGCTGATGGCTTTTGATTAAACGCACATGGTCAATTCGGCGGAGTAATCGCATGGTGCAATCGTCAAATTGCAACACCACCGAATAAAAATCAAAAAAATCATAATCGCTACTTTTGACTTCGCCATACACTTGCAATGCCGACACTAAGCGAAAATACCCATGAATTGCCCCCTGATAGTCGCTAAAAGCCACTTCTTCAATGTCGTATTGTTGGTGGTGATGGCTGATGGTTTTGGCAAAGCAAAAGGTGCCAAGCGTGAGTAAGCGTCGTTTTTGATGAGTGTAACAATAGCCAATCCAAAGACAGCTCAAAATCAGCAATAGCAAAAACAGCATTCGTATACTTCCAAAAGGTGAGCTTATGACTGTATTATAATGATTTAGCTTACTTTTCTAAAGTACTTACATAAATGTAAGTTAAGAAATTTCATGATAAGTATTTGATTTTAAATTAAAAGATAAGCCAAAAATGCCGTCTGAATTTTCAAACGGCATTTTTGATGTCATGATTAATCAAACAAATTTAGAATTTACCATTTTGATTTTGCCAAGTGCTTGGCTCTGCGATAGTTTCAATGACATCCCAATGTTCGGCAATTTTGCCATTTTCCACACGGAACAAGTCATAAAACGCAGTTGGTTTGCCTGCAAATGTACCTTCGCTCACTGCCAATGCAAAATCGCCATGTGCTAATACTTGATGGGTTTTGGTGTATTGCAAGGTACAAAACGCTTTGGCGAACTTCGCCGACAAATTGACGGCATTAATGAGCGTATGCTTACGCAAACTTTGCAGCAGCTGGAACAAGATGGTCTGATTGACCGTAAAGATTTTCAAACCATTTCACCGCATGTGGAATACAGCTTAACACCACTTGGCAAACAAGCAGGGGAGCATTTAAAAAATTTGGTGGATTGGTTACAGGATAATTTGGGCGAGATTTTGGCACAAAAACAAAAGCGACAGGGTGAATAAACAGATGGCAAGCGTCTTTGGGGTGTTTGCTAATCAACATCAGCAAACACCCCAAGACAAAATTAGTATGACAAATTAAGCATGATCACAGTGCTAAATGGCTGCGCTAAATCACTACGCCAAATGACGATATCAAATCATCATGCTAAAAGTAGCTTACAAATTCCCCTTCATAAACTGCACCATCTTATCCCAGCTTGCCTTGGCAGCATCGGCATGATAGCCTAAGTCCACGCCATTTTCACGAGCGCGATCATCGGCGTGCGGATTGCTAAAGCCGTGCTTAGCACCTTCATAGACATCGATTTCATGGCTGACTTTGGCAGCGGTCAGCTCATCACGCAGACCATCGATGGCGGCCATCGACACCATGCTGTCAGCAGCACCATGAGCGACGAGTACTTTGGCGGTGAATTTACCTTCGGCAGCAGGGGTGATTGGGGTGGGATTGCCATGGAAAGTGGCGACTGCTTTGAGCGGCGTGCCTAGGCGTGCCATGTCCAGAGCGATTTTACCACCAAAACAAAAGCCGGCAATGCCAATGCGTGTGCCATCAACCTGTGGCAATGATGCCACCGCATCAAAAATCACTCGGCAGCGATTCATCAGCTCATCAGAATTTTCAAGCATTTGCGTCATCCATTCGTTGGCTTGATGCGCATCGGTGGTCATTTTGCCATCGCCATAGATGTCCATCACTACCGCCACGAAGCCTTCATTTGCCAAGCGTTCGGCGACTGTCTTTGGATGTTCGACCACACCCCACCACTCAGGTGCGACGAGTACGGCAGGTGATGTGCCATCAGTCGGCGTATCTATTGGCATGGCGACATAACTGTGCAGGGCAGTGCCATCTGGTGCGGTGGTAGTGAGCGTCGTAGTGCTGATTGTCATGATGCTTATCCTTAATATAGACCAAAAATTCACGGATGTGATAGGGATAACTTAACAAGGGATTTTGGGCAAGTCAAGCGGTTTTTTGGATGGATTTAGGGTACAATAGACACTTTGATGATAACCAATGATTATGATGACAGACAATCAACTTCGCCCACGATTTTGGGAGACTTATTCGCTTAATGAGCTGACCGACGATGAGTGGGAAGCGCTGTGCGATGGCTGTGGCGTGTGCTGTTTGGTGAAGTTTTTGGATGATGACGATGTCCGCTACACTGAGTACACCGATGTGGCGTGCCAGCTACTTGACTGCACGACAGGGTATTGCTCAGATTATGCCAATCGCCAAAAGACAGTGCCTGACTGCATTCGCTTGACGGCAGATGAGTTGCCACAGATGCTATGGCTACCCCGTCACTGCGCCTACAAGCGACTGTATCTAGGGCAGCAGTTGCCACCTTGGCATAAACTTCTGCATGATGGCATTAGCCATAAAGCAGGCTTTGCCAAAGTATCGTCGGCAGGTCGCTGTGTCAGCGAAGTGGGCATGAGTGATGAAGCCATCGAAGAGCGGATTATCCGCTGGGTAAAGCTTTAAGTAGTGGTTTGGAAAGGGTTTGGTGCGGGCTTGGTGGTACACTTGTAAGCAAAATTATCCAAAATCCGCAAAATGCCACTTGAATAATCTGCCCCAATACGCTAAATTAAAAGCGAAAATTTCAATCACACGAGGTTAAATTATACCGCAGATGTCTGATGACAATTCGAGTAGTTGGTCAATGCGAGGGCTGAAGCGTTGGTTATCCACCGCACCTGAGACCCGAGATGATTTATTAAAACTGGTGCAGGATTCACGCCAGTTTTTGGAGCCGGATACGGTCGATATGCTAGAAGGCGTACTGGATTTGCCTGCCACCCAAGTGCGTGAAATCATGACGCCACGCCCGCAGGTACACGCTGTGGCGAGCGACGATGATTTATCCGACATCCTATCGGTGGTGCTTGAGACTGAGCATTCTCGCTATCCTGTCTTTGACAGCCACGATGATAATGCGGTGTTGGGGATTTTGTTGGTCAAGGACTTAATCCCATTTTTAAAAAACAAAGCCGAGGGCATTGATACACCACTGCGTATCTCAGACATCGTGCGTAAGCCGTTGTACATCAGCGAGACAGCGCGTTCAGATACCCTGCTGCGTTCGCTACAAAAAGCCCAAGTGCATATGGCGGTCGTCGTCGATGAGTTCGGCTCGGTGTCGGGCGTGGTGACGATGGAAGATCTGCTTGAGGAGATTGTCGGTGATATCGTCGATGAGCATGATGACATCGATGAAGATAGCGATATTAATAACATCGTCCCACATCCTGACAAAGCAGGCGTGTGGCTCGTGCAGGCATCGACGCTGATTAGCGACTGTAATGAAGTCTTGGGCAGTCATTTTGATGATGCCGATGTCGATACCATGGGTGGTCTTGTGATGCAGGCGCTTGGCTTTGTAAGTCATCTTGAGGGCGAGACGGTGCTGATTGATGATTGGCAAATCACCATTGTCGATGTCGAAGGGCGATTTATCCATCTGCTTGAGCTGACTTTGGTGGCGCAGGCAGAGGTGGCTGATCAGTAAGCCGATGGGCTTGATTTTGCCCTAAAAAATACGCATTGACAATGAACCAATGCGTATTTTTTGGCTTAGCCATTTGCTTAGCCATTTAAGGCTGGCTGGATACTCGACCGACATCAGCTTGCAGCGCATCGGGAAGTGCCAGCTCAACCACGCCGTGAGCTGCCGCCGCCCTGATGGTATCGGGACGCGCGATGACCAAGGCCTGTGCGCCCTCATCTGTGCTGCTCACATTCACGATTGCCAAGCCCAGCGCCTCGGCTTGGCTATCAAAAAAAGCTGCATCAGCATGAGCCACACGATGCAGATAGGCTTTCGGACTTGCCTTGAAATACAGCCGAGCGATGATTTCTTGACCCAAATAACAACCCTTATCATAGGCCACGCCGCCGCGCTGATGCAGGCGCAGTTCTTGGGGCTGGAATTTTTCGCTGTTATCTTTAGTCACCCAATAGTTGCCTTGGGCAATGCTGGCCAGTTGCCATGCGGCATCAGCTTGGCTGTCATTTGTGTCAAAGCTTGGCATGCCATCAATCATTGCAGGATAGATCGGCTGTGGCGCTGATAGTGTGATCTTGGAAAATGCGCCAAATTTTTTGACATGCTTGGCAAAATCCTCTGCCATGTCTTGGCTGATCACAATCTGTATGCCATCAGCAAGACGACGCAGCCATAGCCCAAACTGCACACGACCTTTAAGATTACAAATTGCGCTCGGCAAAAATACATCGTCAAGTTTTGCCATATCGGCAGTCACTTGTCCTTGCAAAAACTTCTCGGCATCAGCGCCTGTCATGATAAAACTGCTAAATTCTGTCATTGTATTATCCAAGTTATCTATCTAAAATCGCATCCAAAATCATGCATTATGAATTTTATGATCAAGTCATTTGACTGATATGGGGTAATTTTAAAAAATTATAAGGCAAAATATGGCAAAAGTGTTAAAATTTTGTATGAATTGCCAATCAACACAAGAAATTAGCATAAAAATCGGTTACAATAAGCAGTTAAGTTTTCATTTGCAATTTGCCCGTAGAGGATAAAATGACCCTGCCAGCCTGCCCAAACTGCCACGAAGAATTCACCTATGCCGACGGTGATTTGTTGATTTGCCCCATGTGTAGCCACGAATGGAAAGAGGGCGAGTCAAGCGATGATCTGCCAGTCATCAAAGATGCAGTCGGCAATGTGCTTGCCGATGGCGACGCGGTCACGGTGATCAAAGATCTGAAAGTCAAAGGCTCATCGACCCCCATCAAAGTTGGCACCAAAGTCAAATCGATCCGCCTGATTTATGATGCGCCAGATGATCATGACATCGACTGCAAAATCGATGGCTTTGGCGCGATGAAATTGAAATCATCGGTGGTCAAAAAAGCGTAGTACTTGGCAAGATGGCATTGGCAGCCGCTGTCATGAGTTGGAAGAATTAATGAAAAAATTCATTATTATTTTGACGAAATTTATTAGAAATAATTGGCAGCTTTTGTTTGCTTTGGCAGCGGCTGGCGTGACTTATTCCATTTTATTGGGCGAGCTTAGATATTTTCGCAGTTATGTGCCAAGCTTGCATCGTCCGACGGCGTATTTGATCGTTTGGGATGTGTTTTTGCTCAGCTACTTGACGGTCACAGCGTGGATGTTTGCCAGTGTTAAGCGCGAAGATATCGAAAAGCGCGCGCATCGAGAGTACGAGAAAAAAGAAAAAATGCTGGTGTTGGTGTTGATCACCAGCGTGGTCAGTATCGTCACCATCGTCCGTGAGATGAGTATCGGCGCAGAATTGGTGGGTTGGCAGACGGCATTTCATGTGGTGCTGACTTTCATCACTTTGGTGGCGTCATGGCTGTTTATTCATGTGTTATTTGCGCTGTATTATGCGCACGCTTATTATGATATGAATAATAACAGCATTTATCCGCTGGATTTTCCTTATGAGGATAATCCTGATTATTGGGACTTTGTGTATTTTTCTTTAGGCATTGGCGCAACAGGGCAGACTGCGGATATTTCATTTACCAGTCGTAAGCTTAGACGGGTTGGGACATTTCACAGCGTGTTATCTTTCTTTTTTAATACGGCCGTGCTTGCGCTGATGATTGAAATGTCCGCCAGTCTGATTTCTTAATCATCGCCGCCAAACCATTCAGACAGCAGCAGATCTGACTGATCTCAAACCAAGGAACTTATTTTATGACTCACCAAAGCCAAGCTGACCAAATTTTATTTGAAAAAGCCAAACGCCACATTGCAGGCGGTGTCAATTCGCCAGTGCGTGCTTTTGCTGGCGTGGGTGGTACGCCTGTGTTTGTTGCGCGTGCCAAAGGGGCGTACATCTACGACACCGAAGATCATGCCTATATCGACTATGTCGGCTCATGGGGCCCGATGATTTTGGGTCATGCACATGATGATGTCATCACAGCGGTCAAACAAGCTGCCGAAGACGGCTTGTCATTTGGTGCGCCAACGCCATCAGAGACGACGATGGCGGATTTGATCGCAAGCATCGTACCGAGCATTGAGCTTGTGCGCATGGTGTCATCAGGCACTGAAGCGACGATGTCGGCGATTCGTTTGGCGCGTGGCTATACAGGGCGTGATAAAATTGTTAAGTTTGAAGGCTGTTATCATGGGCATTCAGACAGCTTGCTTGTCAAGGCAGGCTCTGGGATGCTGGATATCGGTGAGCCGACGTCAAAAGGCGTGCCTGCAGACTTTGCCAAGCATACTTTGACCCTGCCGTATAATGACATCGATGCACTAAAAGCGTGCTTTGAGAAATTTGGGCAACAGCTTGCTTGCGTGATTCTTGAGCCGATCGCGGGCAATATGAATATGATCATCCCAAGCCAAGAGTTTCACCAAACTCTGCGTACGCTATGTACCGAGCATGGCGTGGTGTTGATTTTTGATGAAGTGATGACTGGTTTTCGTGTGGCATTGGGCGGCGCACAGTCGCACTTTGGCATCACGCCTGATTTGACGACATTTGGCAAAATCATCGGTGCAGGTCTACCAGTGGGCGCATTTGGCGGTAAGCGAGAAATCATGGAATGTATCGCACCATTGGGCGGTGTGTATCAAGCAGGCACCTTGTCAGGCAACCCGCTGGCGATGCGTGCAGGCAAAGCGATGTTTGATAAACTGACCCAAGACGGCTTTTATGAAGAGCTGACTGCCAAGACTGAATATCTGGTGAAGGGCCTAAAAGATGCCGCCGCTAAGCATGGCGTGGCATTTGAAGCTTGCTCGGTGGGTGGTATGTTTGGCGTGTTCTTTAGCGACAGCTTGCCGCAGAATTTCAATGATGTCGCCACCAAATGCGATGCTAAAAAATTCGCCAAATTCTTCCATGCAATGCTTGATGAAGGTGTATATCTTGCCCCATCAGCGTTTGAAGCGGCATTTATGTCATCAGCACACACTTATGAAGATTTGGATAAGACCATTGCTGCTGCGGATAAGGTCTTTGCCAGTTTGTAAAATTTTGATTAAATTCACTGATTTTAAAGGCTTGTGGCTTGATTTTAAGCCATCAAAAGCCATATAACTCAAATCAAAAAATGATTGTTATGGGTTCGCCCATTTTTCGGAAAAAACTATGTTAGCAAAAATCGTCGGTGCGGTCATTGGCACCAAAAATGAACGCGAACTCAAGCGTATGCGTAAAGCAGTCGCCAAGATCAACGCATTAGAGCCAAGTATTCAAGCACTGTCAGATGACCAACTTCGCCAAAAAACCGAAGAATTTAAAGAGCGTCATCAAGCAGGTGAGAGCTTGGATAAGCTGTTGCCTGAAGCCTTTGCGGTGTGTCGTGAAGCGTCACTGCGTGTCAATGGGATGCGTCACTATGATGTGCAGCTGATCGGTGGTATGACTCTGCACGAAGGCAAAATCGCCGAGATGAAAACCGGTGAAGGTAAGACCTTGATGGCAACTTTGGCGATTTATCTCAATGCCATCAGCGGTAAAGGCGTACACGTCGTGACCGTAAACGATTATTTGGCGGGGCGTGATGCTGAATTGAACCGTCCGCTGTTTACGTTTTTGGGCTTGACGGTGGGCGTGGTCTATAGTCAGCAGATGCCACAAGAGAAGTTCGCTGCGTATCGTGCTGACATCACTTATGGCACCAATAACGAATACGGATTTGACTATCTGCGTGATAATATGGTGTTTAGCTTAGCTGAAAAGAAACAGCGTCCGCTCAACTACTGTATCATTGACGAGATTGACTCAATTTTGATCGATGAAGCGCGTACGCCGCTGATTATCTCAGGTCAAGCCGAAGATTCGGCACATCTGTATGCCTTGATTGACAAGATCGCAGAGCGTTTGGTGCGTTCAAAAGATGAAGAAGCCAATAAAAATAACGAAGAAGGCGACTTTTGGATCGATGAGAAAAACCGCACCATCGAAATCAGCGAAAAAGGCTATGAGAAAATAGAGAAATTCTTAATCGAAGTGGGTGAATTGGGCGAGAATGAGAGCCTGTATAGCCCAGCTCGTCTGCCACTGCTGGCTCATGCACAGGCGGCGATTCGTGCGCATCATTTATTTGTCAAAAATATCCATTACATCGTCCAAGATGGTGAGGTCATCATCGTCGATGAGAACACTGGCCGTACCATGCCAGGTCGTCGATGGAGTGATGGCTTGCATCAAGCGGTAGAGGCCAAAGAAGGCGTGGAAATCCAAGCCGAAAACCAAACGATGGCCACCACCACTTTCCAAAACTATTTCCGTCTGTATGATAAGCTGTCTGGCATGACAGGTACGGCAGATACCGAGGCAGCAGAACTTAAATCAACTTATGACCTTGATGTTGTCATCATCCCGACGCACCGTCCGATCGCGCGTATCGACATGGATGATCAGATTTTCTTGACCAAGCTTGGTAAATATCAAGGCATCATCCGTGAGATCGAACAAATCACCGCCAAAGGCGCGCCTGTACTGGTGGGTACCGCCACTATTGAGGCATCCGAAGAGCTGTCATATCTACTAAACCAAGCAGGCATTAAGCACGAAGTCCTAAACGCCAAACAGCATGAGCGAGAGGCGGACATCATCGCACAGGCAGGCCGCCCAAAGGCGGTCACCATCGCGACCAACATGGCAGGTCGTGGTACAGACATCATCTTGGGCGGTAACTGGCAAGCTGAACTAGAAGGCGTCGAGGGTGTCACTGATGAGATGCGCCAAGCTGCCCAAGCGGCATGGCAACAGCGTCATGATGCAGTACTGGCGGCAGGTGGTCTGCATATCATTGGTTCAGAGCGTCACGAATCACGTCGTATCGACAACCAGCTGCGTGGTCGTGCCGGTCGTCAAGGTGACCCAGGCCAATCTCGCTTTTTCTTGTCGCTTGAAGATGACTTGATGCGTATTTTTGCTGGTGATCGCATTACCAATATGTTCCGTGCGATGGGTCTAAAAGAAGACGAAGCGATCGAACATAAGATGGTCTCTCGCTCGATTGAGGGCGCGCAAGGTAAGGTCGAGGCTCGTGACTTCGATGCGCGTAAGAGCCTATTAAAATACGATGACATCGCCAACGAACAGCGTAAAGTCATCTATGGTCAGCGTGATGAGCTGCTGGCGGAGATGGATCTACAAGAGGGCATCAAAGCCATGCACCATGAGGTGTATAATGCGCTGATTAGTCAGTTTGTGCCACCAGGGTCGGTCGATGATCAGTGGAATATTGATGGCTTAGAGGATGAAATCGAAGAAGCGTTCCGTTTTTATATGCCGATCAATGACTGGCTGGATGCCGATCGTCGCCTTGACGAAGAAGGCTTGCGCGAAAAAATCATCAACACTGCCATCGAACGCTATGAGGCTCGCCGTGAGCAGATGGGTGCTGAGACCGCGGCATCGCTTGAGCGTCATTTTATGCTCCAAAGCCTAGATCGCCACTGGAAAGAGCATCTGACTCAGATGGATCAGCTGCGCAAAGGCATCCATCTGCGCAGCTATGCCCAAAAAAATCCAGAACAAGAATACAAGCGTGAGTCGTTTGAGCTGTTCCAAGCGATGATGGGCGCGATCAAATCTGATCTGGTACAGGATTTGGCTCGTGTGCATGTGCCGACGCCTGAAGAGCTGGCCGCTTTAGAAGAAGAACGCCGCCTACAAGCCGAGCGCATGCAGATGATGTTTGAGCATAATGAAATGAATCTGGATGGCAGTCAAACGCCAGATCCAAGTCTTCAGACACCACCATCTCGCCCGATGCAGCGTATGACGCTGACCTTGGGTGCAGGCGGACCTGTGATGAGTGAGCCAACTGAGATGGTGCCTGACGATGAGTTGGTCGTTCCAGCCAATATCAATCGTAACGCGCCTTGCCCGTGTGGTTCGGGGCTTAAGTATAAGCAGTGCCACGGCAAAATCGCTTAAGCCAAAAAAGCTGGGTATAATCTTTGGTGCAAAGCTGGGCTGATGAGTTTTTTCTGCCCTTTTGCACGGATACGATTTTTTGGTGAATTGGGCAAGAAATCCTCACTAAATTGCGCCCAATTATTATTTGCTTGCAGCAAAATTGTGTTATACTAAGCTTATTGAAAATCAATTTCATTTACCAAGATTCAGTGAATCTCTGCCATCGCAAGTTTAAGGCGTGAGAGGCATCACATGATGGCAGCTGCATTGATGGCAAATGAAACGATGGATGGCTTGGCTTACCAGATCTGCTTGATTGAGATTTGGTTGGCAAAAGACAAATAAGATCAGCGGAGTCACAAATGAAAAAATCTGTTTGGCATGTATTGCTGTTATCTGGCGTGGTGGCATTGACTGCCTGCGCCCAAAAAACCGAAGAAGCAACTGCAGATCCAGTCGAAGAGCAGGATGTACCGATGTCAGCCAAGCCTGCTGAGCCGACTGTGGTGGTGCAAAACGACGCTGGCGAAATCGAAGAGGTGGTGCCAGAGGCGTTTGCTCAGACTGAAGAAGAGGTGGAGATCGCTGAAGTGGTGGAGATTGATGAAAGCTCTGAAACTGCCACCCAAGATGCCGAAGTTCAAGAGGGCAGATAGGTTCATTGGCCGTTTAACATTGATAACCACCCATCATATTCACCTCGTGTTTGATGAGTTGGCCGACCGCTTGCGTTTGTGAGCGGTTTTTTTCGCCAAATACCAAAAATTTTGCTATAATAATTAATTTTTTAATTGATTAATTAATACGATGACCAAAGCAGCCACCTCTTTTCGCGCCAAAGCGACCACTCACCGCACTTTGCCTCTGGGCATCGCCTGTTTGTTGGCATTATTTGCTGGTGCTATCTTTAGTTTGGCATTGGCGCCTTATTATCTATTTCCCATCGCTATCATCTCACCGATGGTTTTGTATGTCCTGCTGCTTGGCGCCAAAAATCCGCGACAGGCATTTTGGCTGGGTGAGAGTTATGGCTTTGGTGTTTGGGTGGTCGGGGCGTTTTGGCTGTATCATTCGATTCATAATTATGGCGGCGTGCCTGCATGGGCGGCAGTGATACTCATTGGTGTGATGGCGCTGATTATGGGGCTATTTCATGCCGTGATGGCTTGGGTTTTTGTGCGCTTTACTGCGCGTCAGCCGCTGGCTTTTGCTGGCCTGTGGGTGGTGCAAGAGTGGGCGAAGACTTGGCTCTTAACTGGTTTTCCGTGGTTATTTGTCGGTTATGCATTCACTGATGTCAGCTGGCTGAATGGCATGGCGCCAGTGACAGGTGTGTTTGGCTTGTCATTTTTGGCAGTGTTATTGGCGGCGGCTTTGGTTGAGCTGCTGCGCCGAAAAGCAGGGTATTTTGCCATCGCCATGAGCTTGTGGATGGTGACGCTGGTGGTTTCTTTGATTGGTTTTGCTTGGACCAAGCCAACTGGACAGACAACGAGCGTATCTTTGATCCAAGGTAATATCCCTCAGGATCTAAAATGGCAAGAGGGCGCCGGCATTCAAACTTTGGGCATTTATGCAGGCCTGTCTCAGTCAGAATGGGGGCGTGATATCGTCATCTGGCCTGAGGCTGCCATTCCGATGTTCCAAGATGAGGCGCAGGCGCAAATTGACGCGATCGCCAAACAGGCGGCGCAGGCTGGCAGTGCTTGGATGACGGGGGTTTTGTACCGTGATAGCCAAGATGACGCCACCCAATTGTATAACAGCGTGCTGCTGACCGATCAGGCCACGAGCGGCATCTATCATAAGCAGCAGCTGGTGCCATTTGGCGAGTATATTCCGATGGGCGGCTTGCTTGATGTGCTGCCTGGACTGGAAGGTATGCAAGGCTTGGCCAGCCTTAGCCGCGGTGATGCACATCAGGCACCGCTTTTGGCCAAAGATCAGCGCGTGGGTGTGGCGATTTGTTATGAAGTGGCGTATCCTGATACCACACGCCGTAATGCCATCGATACGGACTTTTTATTGACCGTGTCAAATGATGCTTGGTTTGGCACATCAGCAGGTCCGTTGCAGCACCTACAGATGGTGCAGATGCGTAGTCTTGAGACAGGGCGGTATTTTGTGCGAGCGACCAATAATGGCGTGACAGCCATCATAAATCACAAAGGTCAAATAATCACAAGTCTGCCACAGTTTGAACGAGCTATCCTGCGTGGTGAGGTGCCGAGTATGACAGGCAAGACGCCATTTATGATCTTTGGGCATTATCCAGTGTTGTTTATCAGCATCTTGTTGATTTTATTAAGCATCTTGGCAAATCGTATGAATAATACCAGTGCCAAAAAAGAAAAATACTACACCGCCAAAGGTGTCGCTGACCGCTGAATGTGATGAATAATTCCATAAATAGTAAAAGGAATTGTACAAAAAGCGATAATTTGGTATATAATAGAGAAAATTTATTTCTATTGATCAAAATCCATTTCCAACCCATTTTAGGCAGGTGACTTATGGCACATGATGCTTCACAAAATAATCCATTAAAAGAATCGGTAACGGCACTGGTAGGTATCGTGCTGCTGCTTGTGATGATTGCAGGTATTGCCATCTCGGCATGGTTGCGTCCAGCTGGTGAGCATCAACCTGCCGAAGCGCCAGCAGCAGAAGTTGCAGCGCCTGAACAAGCCGCGCCAGAGGCCGCAACTGTTGAAGCACCGGAAGATACAGCACAGCCTGCGGATGCTACTGCACCTGCAACAGATGCAACAGCTGCCACCGAACAGTCTGCAGATGCTGCGACAGCTGAGCCAGCAGCTGCGACCGCCACCGCTGAAGCGACTGCACAAGCCGCGCCTGAAGCGACAGAGGCTCAGCCAGCTGAAGCGACTGCAGAAGCAGAAGCAACCCAAAGCAAATAATCAAGGCGGATATCGCTACATAAAGCCCTTGTTTCCACAAGGGTTTTTTGTTGGATTAATCAGCTTTTGTGATAAGCTTATCAAGAGCCCATGATTTAAAACATATCAGGCTTGTGATAAAATGCTTAGGACTTGGGTGGGTATTGCCCACGGTTTTTCACATGATTTAGGATAGAATTATGACTGATTCGGTTCAAGTGCGTCGTGAACGCCTACAGAACGCTCGTGCATTGATGGCAGAACATGGCGTGGATGCACTGATTATCCCATCTGCTGATCCACATATGTCGGAGTATTTGCCAGTGTATTGGCAGGGTCGTTCGTGGTTGTCAGGCTTTACAGGCTCGGTGGGTACGCTGGTGATTACCGTTGATTTTGCTGGTGTGTGGACAGATAACCGCTACTGGGTGCAAGCACCGATGCAGCTTGAAGGTACGGGTATCGAACTACAAAAAATGCAAATCGGTCGCCCGACTTTCTCGACATTTTTGGCTGAGCATCTGCCAAGCGGTGCCAAAGTCGCCATCGATGGCAATGTCTTATCGGTCAATGAATCAGACACGCTAAAAGCTGCTTTTGGTGATAAAGGCATTGAGCTTGTGACGACCCTTGATTTGCTTGCCAAGATTTGGTCGGATCGCCCAAGCTTGCCAACAGATGCCATCTATGAGCATCCTGCCGAGTTTGTCGATACGACAGCAGCGGACAAGCTTGCCAAAGTCCGTAGTGCCATGAGTGAAAAAGGTGCTAACGCCCATCTGATCAGTAGTCTAGATGACATCGCATGGCTGGTGAATCTGCGTGGCAGTGATGTGGTGTTTAACCCAGTCTTTTTGTCGCATCTACTGATTACAGATACGGCCGCGACATTGTTTGTCGATCAAAACAAGCTTGATGACACCATCAAAGTAAATCTTGCCGCTGCAGGCATCAATACGGCGGATTATGGCGACATCATCGATGCGGTGGCGGATGTGCGTGGTACGCTACTGATTGATCCTGCTCGTGTCTCGGTCGGCACACTCTCAAAACTGCCTGCTGATACTGCCATCGTGCGTGCGATGAATCCAAGCACCTTGCTAAAAGCCATCAAATCAGATGCAGATATTGAGCATATCCGTGAAGCGATGCGTCAAGATGGTGCGGCTTTGTGCGAGTTTTTCTCAGAGTTTGAAGCAAAGCTTGCTAAGGGTGAGAAATTGACTGAGCTGGATGTCGATCGTATGCTCAACGAAGCTCGCAGCCGTCAGCCGCATCATATTTCACCAAGCTTTGGCACGATTGCAGGTTATAAGGGTAACGGGGCGATTGTCCATTATTCAGCCACTGAAGATAATTTTGCTACCATTGAAGGTGATGGCCTGCTACTGATTGACTCAGGGGCGCAGTATTATAACGGCACCACCGACATCACGCGTATGGCAAGCTGTGGCACCGTCAGCGATGACGAAAAGCGTGATGTGACTTATGTGCTCAAAGCACACATTGGACTTGCCAATGCACACTTCCCAGAAGGACTGCCATCAGGTCAGATTGATGTGCTGGCTCGTATCCATCTATGGCAACAAGGCTTGGATTATGGCCATGGCACAGGTCATGGTGTGGGCTACTTTATGAATGTCCACGAAGGTCCACAAGTCATCTCAGTACACGCACCAGCCACCGCCGAGCGTGTACTGAAGCGTGGCATGATCACGACCAATGAGCCAGGACTGTATCGTGAAGGCAAATGGGGCATCCGCCTAGAAAACTGCGTCGTACACGTGCCAGCACATGAGACTGAGTTTGGGACTTTCTTGAAGTTTGATGATTTGACCTTGTGCCCGTTTGATACGCGTCTGATTTTGCCAGAGCTATTGACCACCGAGGAAAAAGCATGGCTGAACAGCTACCATCAGCGTGTCCATGATGAGCTGATCGACCGTGTTTCAGGCGATGCTAAGGCGTGGTTGATTGAACGCACCAAAGCGGTGTGATTTGACAGATTCAAGCTGATTGAATGGCAAAAGCTCCATCGGGTGATGGGGCTTTTTTGTAGTGATGTCATCGAAAATGGCAAAATGCACCAAGTGATTTTTTTTGATATAATCTAAAAAACAAATAAAAACCAGCAGGGTTTATGCTTTACGAAGAATTATCCAAATTCCAATTTTCGCCATCATTGTATATCAGCGGCAAACGAGCCTTGAATATAATTGATTCGCAAAACCAAACTGGTGATTGGCATAGCTATGATGCTTGGTATCGTCCTAATGCTTGTGTTGGCTTGTATCAAGTGGTTGGCAAGGGCTGTCAGCTTGATACAACGCCTTATCTAGGGGATTTGGGCGTATTCCATGCCAATGAACTGGTATATAACAAAATGGGATTGCCAAACTTTGGCGATACTGTGTATTGTGCAACTCATGCTAGAGCCATAGCGGATTTGGTGATTGCTGAAGCTTTTTTTACACCGCCATTTAGGGGTACAAGCTTATTTCGCACAATGTCACTGTTTGATTTTGATGACTTTATGGGGATGCCTGAAGACAAACAAAAAGTGTATGACTTACTACAAATCGCCATACCAAAACTACCAAAAGCACAATCAGACCATGTGTCCGAATGGCTAAGATTAGCCAAGGAAAAGAATTATGATTTATAATTGGATTGATTGATGTCAAAACACCACCCATCACCCATCCGCCAAAGTCTTTAAAATCATCCCAACTTTATCCATGCATTCTTGATATTCATCATTGACTTGTGAACGGATGGTGATACCGCCACCTGCCCAGACACTGATGCCATTGGCATTGGCTTGGATGGTGCGAATCAGCACATTAAACTGCCCCGTCCCATCAAAATTCAAATAACCCATACTGCCACAGTACGCACCACGCGGGCGCGCTTCAAGCTCATCAATCATCTCGCAGGCACGCTTTTTGGGTGCGCCAGTGATAGAGCCTGCCGGCAATGAGCCAAACAGCACAGCGATAGGGTAGCTATCATCTTTGAGCGTAGCGGTGATGGTGCTGACCATGTGATGTACATTGCTAAAGCTTTCGATGGCGAAGCGAATGGGCGTTTTGACACTGCCGATCGTGGCATATTTACCCAAGTCGTTGCGGAGCAAATCGACAATCATTAGATTTTCGCTGATGTCTTTACTGCTCTGGGCAAGCGCTTGTTTGTACTCGTCATCGAGTGCTTTGTCCGCTGAACGGGGGCGAGTACCTTTGATGGGCTTGGTGATGATATGAAGCTGATGATCTTGTTGATAAAAGGTAAAAAACAGCTCGGGCGATACGGATAATAATTCAAAATCGGTAAGCTGTAAGTAACCAGCAAATGGCGCTTGGGTCTGTTGCATCAAAGATGGTAGATGTGCTGATAGATGGGCTGTTTGCGTGGTATGCCAAGCTTGGGTGAGATTGATCTGATAGCCATCACCAGCCAGCAGATAAGCTTGGGCTTGCTCAAAGGCGTGTGCATAGTCGGCTTTTGACCAGATGGGTTGTAGGCACAAGGCGTGTTTGGCGAGTGATTTGACCAAGTTGAGCTGCTCAATCATCGAGATCAGCAGGGTGATATCAAACTGTCCGTCATGACAAATCAACTCATAACCATCTGCACACGGACTCAAAATCAAATCATAATGCCCAAAATAACACGCAGGCTGAGCATGATCAATCTTGATGTTAGGATTGAGTGCATGAGCGGCGATGTCATAGCCGACAAAGCCCATCAGTCCATGCTGATAAGATGGTGTCGCATGGTTTGTGTCGGCATGAGTTGTCTTTGATTGAAAAGGGAGCGTATATTCACCAAGTATCTGCATCAGCTGTGTATAACTGCTTGGCATCTGCTCATATTGATAGTCATCAAGCGCGCGACGAGTCGCCGTGGTCAGCGTCATTTGTCCGTCGCATGGCGTCATCTGCCAGCTGTTTTTTGGCAAAATCCCAATCACAGGTGCGTGATGATTATTCAAAAAACACACCTGCCACATAGGATAATGATGAGCGATGCGTGCAGTCAGCTCATCAGGGCGAAGGCTACTTGGGATAAAGTGGGTCATGACGATCAGCGAATAAAAAAGACCAATTGTATAGCAAATTCCCCAAAAACAAAACCCTGCAACAATCAATGGCGTGCCAAATGCTCATCTGTTTGCAGGTTTTGTTTGTAGGTTTTGAATGAGTTTTCACCAAAAATCCACACTGCGTACCACGACAGGGCGGTCAGTGGTGATGGTCACTGCGGTGATGGTGCGGTTGTGAGCCGTAGGGGGTAGGGGCAGATGTGCGGTACCAAGTCGATAGCTACCACTGTCATGCTCGCTGGCTCGATTCATCAAGGCAGGATGTGTGGCAGGGATAGTTAGGCTGATAGTTTCACCATTATCCAGTAATAAAGCGATATCAACATTTGTGCCTTTGCCATCTGCATGGCTGCCTACAGGGGCGATGTGTAGTGCAAGGGCGGTTGCACCTTTGATATTGGCGGTAGCTTTGGTGCTTCGCTCGATATACGCGACTGGGGTGAGTGTCTGCACCACGCCCATCTCAGGCTCAGGACAGGCGGGCATGATGGCAGCGGCAGGGTTCATCGGGTCTGAATAAGCACAGTATTGGACGCCTGCGGATTTATCCAGTGCAGTCTCGCTGAGTGTCTTGGCATCGACATAGCCGATGGCTTTTGGAGTTAGGGCGAGCCATCTTGCACTGTGAGTGGCGACTTGCTCAGGTAGTGGTGCGTGTGGGGTGCTAGGTAGTGGACTGGTTTTGCCTTGTAAGCTTGCACCAAACCAATCACTCATGACGGACAGTAGCATCGCTTCATGCGTCTGATCGTCAGGGCAAGCGATCATATCACAGCCACGACGGTCATCAATGCCTGCTTTGGCGGCGGTGCGGTTGATGGACATATGACCAAAATGCGGCAACTCCACCGTGCTTGCCACCGTGTTTCTCGGTGTGGTGGCATAGTGTGACAGCCACAGATTGGCAGATGCGCCGACATCGGTATCACGGCTACCGACGATGGCAAGATAAGGAATATCCATCGGTGCAGGCGAGATATCAGCCAGCTCAAAGGTCTCATACGATGGTGCATAAGCCAGTACGCTCTTGAGATGCTTGCCAAACAGTCGCACGGCAGTGTCGGTCATCTGTGCCGAACGAGAATGGACAAACAAGCCAATATTGGTCAAATCCACAGGCGCAATACCAAAACCAAGCTTCTCATCATGCGCATTACTGCGTTCGATACTGCTGACAAATCGGCTGATGATATCTTGCCAAAACAGCGTCTGATCATAAGGTTCTTTGAGATCCAGTCCGATAAATGCTGGTGCCAAATCAGGAATCACCACCGCAAAACCAAGCTTGGCAAGATGTTCGCCTGCATATCGCATCCCTTCATCATAGCGTAGCTCATCGACGCCATTGGCACAAGGATAGCGTGATTCTAGATCAGCACAGTTGGGTGCACGCAGATGACTTAGAATAATCAGTGGTACAGGTGCGTCCGACTGTGCAGGCGCAATAATGAATCCACGAGCAGGCGCACTGTATTCACCGACTTTGGCATTACCGTAGTCGATGGCGATGGTGGTGAGTTGACCATCAGCGCTGTGTTCAATCTTGGTGGCGGCTGGTGTGCGATTGGCAGGTGCTTTTGGGCCTGCAGTAGCTGCATCATCCAAGACTTCGGTGCTGACATCCTGTGTCAGACTGGTGGCGGACTCGATGGTGTCATTGGACTGCTCGGGTTGCTCGGCTTTTGGTGTGCAGGCGGTGAATAGGGCGGTGCATAGCAGGCTTAGAGTGATGGCTTTATAAAGTGGCAACGGGTGCATGGTATCATCAGGTGTTATTGGTTGAAAGCTTTATTGTAAAGCACTTTGGCAAAAAACAAAACCCTATGGGGTGGTGTGCATTTCATCGCTATGATTTTGCAAACTAATCCATGAGCTAATTTAATATAATAATTAGTGTTTATTTTAATATATAATCAAAACGTTCCGCCCATCCAAAACCTTCATCTTGTTCTTTGGTTCGTTGCAATACATTAATAATCCCATAAAAACTTACCCCCATGCTATTTTTTGATTTTTCAGAATTATTCCAAACAATACAAACAGGTCTTTCCACTCCCCAAGACAACAAATCCCAAAGAGCATCAAGATTATGCCCATAAAACTCTGTCACACCACACTGTATCGCCAAAGTCTTATGAAAATCCTGTTCAGTCTTGACAGTATTACCATCAATAATGATTTGATTCATTTTTATCCGCCTATAATAAGCCCAGCAGGGTGCATGCAACGCACCATTAACCTAAAAATCATCCGAATTAGGTCTGCCACAATGCTGACATTTTTTTGCAAAAAGTACACCCCTAAGGGTTTTATCACCTAACTGACCAAAGCTAAAAAAACTTCCTTTGCACCACGGACAGATATTCTTGCTTAAAAAATAAAATATTGAAAAATATATACATCCGACTACCAATGTTGTAACAATTACACTATGCAAACCCATTTTAATCAGGAATACAGCCAATACAAGTAATGCAAGTGGCATGTAAAAAAAATACTCTTAGCCTTATTTGCATTAATGAATGATAGTGAGACAGGCATGATTGTTTCATCTTTTTCTCAAATCTTAAATGCAAGCCCAGTAAGCTGCGAACCAAGTACCTTTGTTTTGAATTGCTTTTTCAAGGTGCGTTGTATGCACCCTACTGCTAGTACAGCCACTTAAAGTTTTGAAGCGTAAAAAATAAAAAACAGAAATAAATCAAAATAATAAACAAATATATAGAATAATATAATAATAATTATCATCTTAAGTTCATATTTTTTATTTTTAAATAATATGAACTTAAGAACCATTGATAATATATATGGGATGATAGGTGTCACTAAAATAAAAATTGTCTTTTTTGGAAAATATAACTTTATTATTTCTTGATAAATATAACTTATGTCCATGTTGGAAGATGAAATAACATCCCAAAAATAAATTATATTTACCAATATAAAAAAATATAGAAAAAAATAAATATCATTTTTATATTTTAATAATATATTCATTTCTTTTTCTCCAAAATCAAGTCCAGTAGGTGGGTGCAACGCACCCTGCCGCTACCGTAATCAGTTTTTTCTAGGATAACCGCAATTGGTGCATTTGTTACCAAAAATAGTTAATGGATTTGCAGCATCCTGCTTTTCTCCAAACCAGAAAAATGGCCCTTTGCAATAAGGACAGATGTTATATTTGTTGATAAATACAATTGTTGAAATATAAAAGAAGCCGCAAAATGCCATAAATGACATATAAAAAATCAATTTTGTCTCAAAAATAGAATCAATTAATCCCAAAACCATTAAAATAAAAAGATTTATTATTATATACCTATTTCTAATTCGTAAAAGTTTTTGATAATCGTAAAAATGGTTTTTGGAATTCATATATTTACCTTTTCAAAAAGCAATCCTGTTTTGCCAACAATATTTCCTTGATAATCTGCACGGTCGCCATTGGCAAGTATTTTATCATAAGGATTATTTGATAAACCATAAGATTATTTTTAAGTACACCACACATTATACAAAAAACAAAACCCCATCAAAAGATGGGGTAGTTGGTAGAGAGTGCCGATTAGCCCAAGTATTTTTGTAGGACTAGGGCGGCATTTGTACCACCAAAGCCAAAGCTGTTGCTCATGGCACTGTTTACGGCAGTGTGGCGTGTGGTGGTGACGATGTCAAAGTCTTTGGCACCATCATCTAGGTTGGTGATGTTGATGGTTGGTGCGATAAAGTCATGATTCATCATCAGTAGGCAATAAATCAGCTCTTGGACACCGACCGCGCCTAGGCTATGACCGGTCATTGATTTGGTTGAGCTGATGGCAGGCGTGTTATTGATACCGCCAAAGGCAGCGGCGATGGCGTTTAGCTCAGTGATGTCTCCAAGTGGTGTGCTCGTGCCGTGACTATTGACATAATCAACCTTATCTAGACCTGCTTGGGCTAGGGCGATTTGCATACAGCGTACCGCACCTTCACCACTAGGGGCAACCATCTCAGCACCGTCTGATGTCGCACCGTAGCCTGTGATTTCGGCTAGGATGGTAGCACCACGCGCTTGGGCAGATTCTAGGCTTTCGACGATGACCATACCGCCACCACCAGCAATCACAAAGCCATCACGGTCTTTGTCATACGGGCGACTGGCCGTGGTCGGTGTGTCGTTATACTGTGTACTCATCGCACCCATCGCATCAAACATACACGACTGTGTCCAGTGCTCGCCTTCACCACCACCTGCGATGACCATATCGGCTTTACCAAGCTGAATCAGCTCCATCGCATGACCGACGCAGTGGCTAGAAGTGGCACAAGCTGATGAGAGTGAGTACGAAGTACCTTTGATTTTTAGGCCTGTAGCCAGTGTGGCAGAGACTGAGCTTGCCATCACCTTTGGCACGGCCATCGCACCCACACCACGCAGACCCTTTTCACGCATGGCATCGACAGCAGCGACGACATCAGCAGTCGATGCACCGCCTGATGCAGCCACGACAGCGACTCGTGGATTATCAGCGACATCTTCGACAGTCAACCCTGCATCTTTGATGGCGGCTAGGGCTGCGACATAGGCGTACAGACTGGCATCGCTCATAAAGCGTTTGAGCTTGCGGTCGATACCTGTGGTATCTAGGCTATCAGCGTCGATACTGCCAGCGACTTGTGATTTGAAGCCATGATCGGCATAGCTTTGATTGAATGATAGACCTGATTTTCCATCCATCAGCGCTTGTTTGACAGTGGTCAGATCATTACCCAAGCATGAGACAATGCCTGCACCTGTGATGACAACTCGTTTCATGAGCAAATTCCTAAATAAGTTTACAGTTGTAATGCGGCTATTGTAACAAATTATTCCAAAATTTAGGGGAATTTTTTCCATCAATTTTCATAAATTTTCATAAAAATAGGTAAAAATCAGCCAAAAAACGCATCAAAAATTGCCAATATTATCAAAACAGCATCATTGTGACAGTAATTTGTGTATAGATGAACATTTAATAACATTTATCTTGCATATTTTTACTAGGCGTGATGGGTTTTTTATGTTAGTCTTAGTTCAGTTGTCAGGATTTGCAAAGGATGTCGCCATGACAAACCAGCGAACGATAAGCCTGATTTGATGGATATTTGATTCTTTAAATTTAAATAATGATGGAGAGACCTATGCCTAAATCGAACAAAAAAAACGCAAAAACCAACACTGCTCAGCAAGCACATGATGAGCAAATCCAAGCCCTAGCAGAGCAAGTCGCCGAGCACGATGATGTGGAGATCGTCGCTGAAGTGGATATTGATAACAAAGCAGTGTATGATGTGGTGATCATTCGTGACAGCAATACCAGTGATGATGCCGATCAAGCTGATAACAAAGATGCTGATAAAGCCGATGAGAAACAAAAAGATACCGAGGCAGACAAATCAGCCGATGATAAAACCAGCAACGATGACAAAGCTAAAAACGACGATGATAAAGCGGATGGCAAAGTCGATCAAGCCATCGACGACATCAAGCAGGCAGGTGGCACAGCCTCTGAAAAAGTCCAACAAGCTGCCGAAGACATCACTCAAAGCGCACAAGACAAAACCCAAGAGCTTAAACAAGCGGTCAGCGAAAAAGCAGATGAAGCCATCGAGCAGGCGCAAGCGCTGAAAGATCAAGCCATCGAACAAGTCGAAGACGCCCAAAAGCTGGCTGGCGATAAGGTGGATGAAATCAAAGAGCAAGCAGCCGATGCGATCGATACAGCCAAGCAGCAGGCCAGTGAGCAAGTCGATGCCCTAAAACAGCAAGCCGAGACGCTAAAGCAAGAAGCTGCCCAAAAAGTCGATGAGCTAAAAGCACAGGCTGAAGACAAGCTGCACCAAGCAGGCGAGCAAGCAAATAGCGTCGTCGATGCCGCCAAGCAAAAAATCGATGAAGCCAAACGCGCTGCCGAAACGCTTAAGCAAACTGCTTATGATAAGATCGATGACCTAAAACAAGCCGCCAGCGAAAAGAGCGAGGTGATCAAATCGCAAGTGACCCAAAAAGTCGATGCGCTCAAATCTGGTGGTGAGTCGCTAAAGCACAGCACCGAACAGAAAGCTGATCAAGCCATCACTGATGCACAAAGTGCCGCTTTGACAGGTTCGGCGGCTGCTTATGATAAGATCGAAGCGGCCAAAGACACCGCCAAAGATAAGCTTGGTCAATTCATCGAGCAAAGCAAACAGGTATTGGACGAAAAAGTCCAGCAACTGGGCGAAAAATACGGCGCGACAGACACCGTCAATGAAATCGGCGATCAGGTTGGTCTGGCCACTCAGGTCATCAAAGATGAAGCCCAATCACTTCAGCTGACCGCCCAAGAATCGCTACAAGCAGCCAAAGAAGCTGGTGCGGCCTATGAGGCCACTCATGATGAAAAGGGTCTGGGCGCCACATTGGGTAAGTTGGGTGCTTATCTGTCAGGCATGTATGGCGCAAGTCAAAGCCGAGATAAGCGCTATCAGGCGGTGGACATCGAAAAAGATGACTTTGAACAAGATGCATTCCATGCCCAAAGCAGCTTTTTTGCAGGTCAAATGTTTGGTGCCAAAGCGATGGCAGCTCAAAACCTAGTGGGCAAAGTCGTCCCTCAAAGCAAGTTTGACGCCATCGGTGATGCTATCTACAACAAAGTGGCCGAATGGTCGAGCAGCTGGGCGATCAATGATCTGAAAAAAGACTCACGCTACGATCTGCTACAGACGATGAATGGCGCTGAACGCGATGCCTTCGCCCATGACATCGCCAACCAAAACCGTGCGCTGGCTACTCTAGGCGGTGTGGCAGGACTGGCTGGCCTAAAAGGCGTGGTGGCTGACATGGCGTGGCTTTTGATGGTGTCATTGCGCACCGTGTATCAAGTGGCAGCGATTTATGATAAGCCATTGACGGGCAAAGAAGGCGTCAAAAAAGCCTACGGCGTGCTATCAGGTGCCAATTTGGAGAAATTACAAGAAAAGCAAGTCATTTTGACTGCATTGGCGCTGGGCAGCACCATGTTGGCCAACGCTCAAAGCACGGGCGTCAAAGCGCAGCTAGACAGTCTGTCAGCGCGCTATCGTGAAAGCCAGCCGTATGCCAAACAGTTTGTTGATCTGGATAAATTCATTGATCTGGATAAACTAAATCCTAAATGGCTGCACAAACTGCTGCCAATCTCTGCGGTGGCTGTGGGCGCGCATTACAACAATGAGCTGATTGATGAAGTGATCGGTACCGCGATGGCGACTTTCTCAGATACTTTGACTGAGGAAAATCTGCTGACTGCTGAGCATAATGACGATACTGATGCTCAGACAGAAGATGCCTAAGCACAGATTTGATCGAGCAACGACAAAATGGCGGAAGACAACTGCCATTTTGTCGCATTGAAAGATTTTTATTGAATAAATTGCTCAAATTACAACTTATTTTATAGGGCGGCTTGAAGTTTTCTTGATTTAGCCCTATAATATATTGCCCCTAAAAGGGGATTTGCGTTATTGGTTGAAATCGCTGGCTTAGGTCGGCGGTTTGTCAATGGCGAATTTTTAACAACAACGGGAGAGAATTGCCCTATGGCAACTACAAACCAGCTAATCCGCAAGGGTCGCACAACCATCAAGGAAAAATCAAAAGTTCCTGCGTTGCAAGCGTGCCCACAGCGTCGTGGCGTGTGTACTCGTGTTTACACCACCACACCAAAAAAACCAAACTCAGCAATGCGTAAAGTGTGCCGTGTGCGTCTAACTTCAGGCTATGAAGTTTCTAGCTACATCGGCGGTGAAGGCCACAACCTTCAAGAGCACAGCGTTGTTCTAATCCGTGGCGGTCGTGTTAAAGACTTGCCAGGTGTGCGTTATCACACCGTGCGTGGTGCACTTGATTGTGCAGGCGTAAAAGATCGTAAGCAAGGCCGTTCTAAGTACGGCGCTAAGCGTCCTAAGGCATAAGCCTAAGACATCATTTGCATGAATTGGGGTTTGGTGTGTCAAACCCGCTCATGCAGTAAGGCTGGTTAAACCTAGCTTTATACCAGACAATCCTGAAGAAACAAGGAAACTATTATGCCAAGACGTCGTGTCGTTGCTGCCCGTGAAATCCTACCAGATCCAAAATTCGGCAGCCAAACAATCGCTAAATTCATTAACCATGTGATGGTTGATGGCAAAAAATCAGTCGCAGAAAAGATCGTTTATGGCGCACTAGATGCAGTTGCAGCCAAAAAAGACATCCAAGATCCTGTGGCTTTCTTTGAAGAAGTGCTAGAAAATGTTCGCCCAACCGTCGAAGTTAAAGCTCGTCGTGTTGGTGGTGCTACCTACCAAGTACCTATGGAAGTACGCCCATCCCGTCGTACCGCCCTAGCAATGCGTTGGTTGGCAGACGCTGCAGCGAAGCGTTCTGAAAAATCAATGGCTCTACGCCTAGCTGGCGAGCTAAATGATGCATCAGAAGGCAAAGGCGCAGCCATCAAGAAGCGTGATGATGTTCACCGTATGGCGGACGCGAACAAAGCGTTCTCACACTATCGCTTCTAATTGGTTTTGGCTGCTTGTCAGCAAAAGCCTGCGATTGTTTTTGGGTAATTTCCCAAACAAAACTCAAAAATCTGCCAGACCGAGCATTGTTTGGCTGGCAGATTTACCAAATTAAACAGAATTTTTCTAGGAAAAATTATGGCTCGTACAACTCCTATTAGCCGCTACCGCAACATCGGTATCTCGGCACACATTGACGCTGGTAAGACTACTACCTCTGAGCGTATTTTGTTCTACACAGGTGTATCACACAAAATTGGTGAAGTACACGATGGTGCTGCTACCATGGACTGGATGGAACAAGAGCAAGAGCGTGGTATTACCATTACTTCTGCTGCGACCACCGCATTTTGGTCAGGCATGGGCAATCAGTTCAAAGAACACCGCATTAATGTCATCGACACCCCAGGCCACGTTGACTTCACTGTAGAGGTTGAGCGTTCTATGCGTGTACTTGACGGTGCGTGCATGGTTTACTGTGCGGTTGGTGGTGTGCAGCCACAGTCTGAAACTGTATGGCGTCAGGCTAACAAATATAAAGTACCTCGTCTAGCGTTCGTGAATAAAATGGACCGTACTGGTGCTAACTTCTTCCGCGTGGTTGAGCAAATGAAAACTCGCCTAGGCGGCAACCCAGTGCCTATCGTTATTCCAGTGGGTGCAGAAGACAGCTTCACCGGTGTTGTTGATTTGATCGAAATGAAATCAATCATCTGGGATGAGCCATCACAAGGCATGAAGTTTGAGTACGGCGATATCCCTGCTGATCTTCAAGACACTGCTGAAGAGTGGCGCACCAACATGGTTGAAGCGGCTGCTGAAGCATCTGAAGAGTTGATGGATAAGTACCTTGAAAATGGCGATCTGACCAAAGAAGAGATCGTTGAAGGTCTGCGCATCCGTACTTTGGCAAGCGAAATCCAGCCAATGCTTTGTGGTTCTGCGTTCAAGAACAAAGGCGTTCAGCGTATGCTTGACGCTGTGATCGAGTTCCTACCAGCACCAGATGATGTTGAGGCGATCAAAGGTATCCTTGACGACAAAGATGAGACTGAAGGTTCTCGTGAAGCGTCTGACGAAGCACCGTTCTCTGCATTGGCGTTCAAAATCATGAACGACAAATATGTGGGTAACCTAACATTCGTTCGTGTGTACTCTGGTGTTGTTAAACAAGGCGACAGCGTTTATAACCCTGTTAAGATGAAGCGTGAGCGTATCGGCCGTATCGTACAGATGCACGCAAACGAACAAAAAGAAGTGGAAGAAATCCGCGCAGGTGACATCGCTGCCCTAGTTGGTATGAAAGATGTAACCACTGGTGATACTCTGTGTGATAACGATCACATCATCACTCTAGAGCGTATGGAATTCCCAGAGCCGGTCATCTCACTAGCTGTTGAACCAAAAACCAAAGCTGACCAAGAAAAAATGTCGATCGCTTTGGGTCGTCTAGCAAAAGAAGACCCATCATTCCGCGTTCGTACTGATGAAGAGTCAGGCCAAACCATCATCTCAGGTATGGGTGAGCTGCATCTTGACATCATCGTTGACCGTATGAAGCGTGAATTCAATGTTGAAGCGAACATCGGTGCGCCTCAGGTTGCATACCGTGAAACAATCCGTCAAACTGTTGAGGTTGAAGGTAAATTCGTTCGCCAAACTGGTGGCCGTGGTAAGTTCGGTCATGTATGGCTACGCCTAGAGCCGCTAGATCCAGCCAGCGAAGTTGAATACGAATTTGCTGAAGAGATCGTCGGTGGTGTGGTTCCAAAAGAATACCATGCAGCGGTTGATAAAGGTATCCAAGAGCGCATGAAAAATGGCGTTATCGCAGGTTATCCAGTTGTTGGCGTTAAAGCGACTCTGTACGATGGTTCATACCACGATGTTGACTCTGACGAATTGTCATTTAAGATGGCAGGTTCGATGGCGTTCAAAAAAGGCTTCGTACAAGCAAGCCCAGCGCTACTAGAGCCGATCATGAAAGTTGAAGTAGAAACTCCTGAAGACTACATGGGCGACATCATGGGTGACTTGAACCGTCGTCGTGGTATGGTTCAAGGTATGGATGACCTGCCTGGCGGCACTAAGTCTATCCGCGCTGAAGTACCACTAGCTGAGATGTTCGGCTACGCGACTCAAATGCGTTCTATGTCTCAAGGTCGTGCAACCTACTCAATGGAATTTTTGAAGTATCAAGAAACTCCGAAGAATGTTGCTGACGAGATCATCAAGAAATTCACAGCCAAAGACGATGACGAGTAATCGATCGTTTTTGGTGAGTAAACTGCAATACCTGCTGGTTAATAACACGGCGGTATTGCACTTAAATCATTAACCATCCTGTGCTTGAATTTTAATCATGCACTTAATACGAGGAAACCATCATGGCA
>NZ_MUYV01000008.1 GCF_002014855.1 Moraxella porci DSM 25326
GGTTGCTGCGGCTTGAGCGTCCTTCAACTGGCTTACATTCACTGCGTCTGTATCTTCTACACCAGGAGCCACATTGGTAATCACTGTATCGGCTGCATCAATACCTTTATTGGTAATGCTCGGTCCGGCAACCAAATCACCTGCGTTATTGGTATAGGTTCTCAAGCCGTCCGGAGTCAATACGGTTTGACCTGTTGCGCTTGCAAAAACTGCACTGTTCAGATCTTTCAGATCGCGTGACAATTTAATCTCCAAAGTATCTGCGTTATTAGACACAACGCCGATATTTTGTTCAGATAAATTATCGCCATTATTGCCGCCGATAATATTTACAGTTTCACCCAACTTACGCTCAAAGCTCTTGTTGGTTGTATCCATGCCTGTGCCATAGTCACCCGCAAAAGTCAGCGGACTAAACGCTTGGGCAGCAGTTTGGTTGATCGCTTCATTGATGTTGTTAACGGTAGTGCCATTGACGGTGATCGGCGCATTGGTCACAGTAATATCACCAACGGTCAGACCGTCATTGTTAATCACGGTATCACCGGTAGTCACAGAGCCTGTATCTGTCAGATTAATGTTTTTGGCAAGATTGTAAGTCACATCATTGCTGTCAGCCGTTTTGGTGATTTCGATGTTGCCATCGGTGTTGTTCATATCCACCGTATCACCTGGGTTCACCACGCTGCCATTTGCACCTTCGGCAGTCAGCGTAAAGCCCGAGTTGTTGATGGCGTTGGTGATGTCACCTGCAGTTGCCAGCGCATCTGCATTGGCAGGAGCATTAACCTTACCGTCGGTAGTGGCTAAAGGTGTGGTATTCGCGGTCAGCTGGCCATTTTCTACTTTAATGGTATTGCCGTCGGTATTTACCGCCACTTCATACGCACGGGTACGGTTGGTTTCATCAATGGTTGGTGTTACAGTGACAGCACTGTCTGCAGCAGCCGATACAGTCGTATCCCACGCATTGACAGTGTATTCTTTTTGACCAGTGGTTGCATTGGTCGCTTCATCCACAACGACATTGGTACCCGCTTTCACTACTGTGGTAGCGGCCTGAATCGCATCATGGATATTGTCTTTACCGGTATTGCCGATATTGGTAAATGTAATATCACCTGTATTTGGATCTAGCTCAGCATCCCCACCGAAATTATTGACCACAGAATCAGCTACATTACCCAATCTGTCATTGGTCATATACAACTGACTACCATTAATCGCATCAGTCGAAGTCGCTGAAATACGACCTGCTGCCACATTGGTGATCGTACGCTCACTGCCTGCAGTACCCACGCTTACCGTAGCGATCGGCGCTGTACCAGCAAAGTCACCATAAGAGATGCCATTAACGGTTGCATTGGTCGTACCAACTGCAGCATCAGTTCTGGCGCCAGCACCTAGAGCGACAGCATTGGCATGATCAGCGGTCGCATTAGCACCAATAGCGATGGCTTGAGAGCCGTTAGTATATACAGATGCACCATTACCGATTGCGATAGATTGGAATGCTTGGGTCTGTGCAGATGCACCCGCTGCCAAACTTGCCGCTCCCGTTGCACGCGAGCCACTGCCTAGCGCAGTCGCATTCGCTGCTCGTGCCTCTGCGGTATTACCTACAGCGGTCGCAAAGTTTGCTGTAGTAACAGCTTCTTTACCAACAGCAACTGCACTTTGGCCTTGAGCATTAGCGCTTGTACCGACAGCGACAGCGTTTTCACCCGAGGCGACGGTATTCATACCAGCAGTGACTGCACCAGTACCTGTCGCACCTGCTTTACTGGTGATAGAGCCCAGGTTTGTTGTTGCATCGCCAGCTTCTTGGTTTACATCACCAGTATTGGTGTGGAAATAAGTGTTTTGAACTTCTTCACCCAGCTCTTTAGCCACCATATACAGCTGGCTACCATTGATGGCATCGGTTGAAGTGGCAGAGATTTCACCTGCTGCTACATTCATCACACGACGCTCAAGATCTGCAGAACCCACAGATACCGCACCTGCTGCTTTTTTACCAGCAAAGCCACCATAAGTTACGCCTGCAACGGTCGCTGTATTTACCGTACCTGTATCACCAGCGGTTGTTGTTGCGCCTTCAGCACCTTCTTTAGTAAGGTTTTTGGTGCCTACTGCTGCGCCTTTAGCAACAGTACTGTCATTACCTAAGTAAACAGAGTTTTCTACTGTGCCTAGTACAGAGCCGTCATCTTTAGTACCCACACCACTACCTAATACATAGGTATTAGAGGTGTTGATATAGTTTTTGTTACCCACAGCACGAGCATTTTCTACGGCTGCAGTATCCGTTAGACCACTAGCAAGCAATAATTTACCAGCAGCATCATAAGTCGCTGTCGCACCGATTTGGTTGTTATTACCAAAGGCACCGACATTGGTTGATGTACTGCCGACGGCATTGTCATTACCTAAGGTATAAGAACCTGCACCGCTAACGATTGATGGGTCACCGATGGCACCGGCGTTAGCGCCTGATACCTTATTCTGTGTACCGATTGCAATGGATTGTGCGCCTGAAGCTACTGCACCTCGACCGATGGCAATTGCCTGCTCACCAGAGCTTTCAGCTCCCGAACCAATTGCAGTAGAACGTAGACCCGACGCACTTGCACTCCTACCCAAAGCAATCGTGTTATCGTTCGTTGCTGCGGCACTATTACCAATCGCAATAGAATTGTAGGTAGTGCTGCCATCGGTATTTTTGCCTGCCAAAGTACTATTACCAATGGCAATACCGGTCACTACATTTCCCTTCTTCTCACTGTGTGCATAGTTACCAATAAAGACGCTACGATCACTAGTGATTTCTTCACCGGCATGACTACCGATGATAATAGATCGGTCAGATGAACCATTTGCACCAGCCAAATGTCCGCCAAAGAAGTTGTTATCACCAGTTGTACCTGAACCGCTTAAGTTACCAATCGCAACGTTACCATCACCCACTAAACCACGACCTGAAGCAGCACCTATCATCGTATTGGCACCTGCACCAAAGCCTGGGAATGTCGCATTTCTTCCATCATTGGATGACACGGCCTGGCCTGCACCACTACCGATCGCAATATTTTTTATAGAACGGATATCGGAAATATTTTTACCGGCATCCTGACCAATCGCCACAGTGCCATAAGCGACAGTACCTTCACCGGCTTGTTTACCGATTAGGATGCTAGGGTGGCGATCAGCGTCCAACACTTTTGGGTTCAATTGTTCCACTTGTTGCGCATCCGTCAATGCGCCAGCACGGTAACCAATCGCAACGCTATAGTCTTTCTTCGAATTTTGACCAGCTTCAGTACCGATATTCACATTTTGAATATTCCAGTTATCCGCGGTACCCACGCCGGCATTTTCACCGATCGAGATATTACGACCACCTTCAGCCACCGCACCAGCACCGATGGCAATATTATTGATTTTACCGATCAAAGCACGAGTTACAGTATTACCAGGATTGGTTTTTACAGTTTCATAATATGCAAGCAATTCGGCTTCGCTAGTAAATGGTTTTTGAGTACGCGGATCGATGATATTCGCCCAGTTACTGCTACCAGTCCGATCAGCAGCTCCAGCTTTCGCACCTTGACCAATAGCGATACTCTGCGATGTTTCTGCGACAGCGTTCATACCGGCTGTTACCGCACCTACATTTTTTGCACCAGCTGCATCTGTGATCTTACCTAAGTTGGTGGTTGCATTGCCTGTATTGGCATTGCTGCCGTTATTCACATGGAAATAAGTATTTTCAACTTGATTACCGAGTGTACTAGCCACTGCATATAGCTGGCTACCGTTGATCGCATCGGTTGAAGTGGCATTGATCAAGCCTGCTGCCGACGTCGCACTTGGTAAGTCTGTACCTGTAGCAGCCTGTGCGTGGGCTGACAGGATGATACCTGACATCACAAGGGTAAAGCGGATCAGCTTAGAGACACTGCCTGTGTCTGCCTGCTCAGCGCTGCCGACGGTTGTGCTGCTACCTTTGCCTTGGGCGCGGGCGTATTCTGCCACCGCCATAAAGGTGCCAGTGGCTTTATTAAATATAACTTTGTAAATATGGTTCATAGTTCTACCATGCTCTGTGAGATCATCGTGCCAAGCAGATGACGAGGGGTTGCAAATTACAGAATCTCATCCGCTCTACAGGGAACTCGACTCTATCACTCAATTATTACGAAATTATGGGGGAGGGATGGCTGCTGCAGGAATCTGCGATGCCATCGGGATTTGCGCGTATTATACGCTTAACACTGCGCGATTATGTAGCAAAAATAGCACTGAATTGTATAGACTTTGTAATATGGGGTTGATTTGCTTAATTTTTAATCAATTATTCACCAAAATCAAGCAGCCAATCGCCCTAATGACCATGCCAAGCCTGCGTGAGGCTTAGATCAGCGAAGTGATATTTGATTTATTTGTTAAGTTTTTATAAATAAAAATAATAAAAAAGCATCGCCTAAGCTCAGCTAAGACGATGCAAGTACGCAGCAGCTATCAGCGCAGACCGCGTTCCATTTCTTCAAATTTCTCGACAATATAGGCAGGCGGTGGCGCTGTCATCAGGCTGACCACGATGGTGGTGATGAAGCTTAGCGCAAAGCCTGGTAGGATCGAGTAGATGGCATCGTTGGCAGGCTGGCCACCGATCTCAAAGCCACCATACACCCACACGATGACGGTCAAAGCACCGACAATCATACCTGCCAAAGCGCCATTTCGGTTCATGCGCTTCCACATCAGACTTAGGATGACCAGCGGGCCAAATGCCGCACCAAAGCCTGCCCAAGCGTGTGAGACCAGCTGTAGCACCGAGCTGTTGCTGTCACCAGCGAGCATGATGGCGACGATCGCGACGACCACCACCGAGATACGGCCGACCAGTACTTGGCGCGCCTCTGTCGCCTCACGATCCAAGAACAGCTTATACACATCACGCGTCAGTGAGCTAGATACCACGAGCAGCTGGCTTGAGATGGTACTCATGATTGCTGCCAAGATCGCTGCCAACAAGAAGCCTGAGATCAGAGGATGGAACAGCACTTGAGAGAACACAAGGAAGATGGTCTCAGGGTCATTGAGCGTCTGACCAGTCTTGGCGATGTATGCCACGCCAGCTAGACCAACCATCAACGCACCGATAAGACTTAGGATCATCCAGCCCATACCGATGGCAGTGGCCACAGGGACATCTTTGACCGAGCGGATCGCCATAAAGCGCACGATGATGTGCGGCTGACCGAAATAACCAAAGCCCCACGCCATCAATGAAATCACGCCCATCACGGTCACGCCATTCATCCAATTAAAGACCTCGGGATTGGCTTGCTCAGCGATCGCCAAGCCCTCTGAGATGCTGCCAATCTCGCTAAATGCTACGATCGGCACCAGCAGCATCGCGATCAGCATGATCACGCCCTGCACGAAGTCGGTCAATGACACCGCCAAAAAGCCACCGAACAGCGTATAAGCCACGACCACGCCTGCTGTCACCCACAGACCTAGGCTGTATGACAGACCCAGTGAGCTTTCGAACAGCTTACCACCTGCCACAAGACTCGCTGCGGTATAGACGGTAAAAAATAAGATCACCACGAGGGCTGACATGATGCGCAATAGATGCGATTTGTCATGAAAACGGTTGGCAAAATAGTCAGGCAAGGTGATGGCATTATCCGCCACCTCAGTATAGACGCGCAGTCGTGGCGCGACCAATAGGTAGTTGGCGAACGCACCGATGGTCAGACCCAGTGCGATCCAGATACTCACCACGCCCGATGCGTACATATAGCCTGGCAAGCCAAGCAATAGCCAGCCTGACATGTCTGATGCACCCGCTGACAATGCCGTCACCGCAGGGCCTAGGTTACGACCGCCAAGCATGTAGCCTTCGACATCGTTTTTTTGTTTAAAATACGCATACACACCGATGGCGATCATCAAAATAAAATAAACCGCCAGCGAGATCCATACGCCTGTTTCCACAGTTTGCATGGTAAAACTCCTTATGCAGCCCAATACGGCTGTCAAATTGATCGATATGAGCCACAAGTGCAGTCAGAGGACACGCCATCACGCCATGCAGCGCCAAATTCCGCAGCGCTTGATCAGCCGTGTGATGACTGTGGTATCAAGCCCCAAAGCGCTGGGCAGCAGATCCATCGATCATGAAACTATCACAAAAAACTATCAAAAAAAATCAATCAAAGCGCCCTAACGCCAAAAGCAGACGCTGGGCATGATGGCACATATTATAACATAAAAATAACAAATCTTTAGCTTTAGGGTAATATAATTTGTATAATCATATTTATCTGATTGATTTTATGGATGTTTTTATTAAAATTGCACAAAATTGCCAAACGATTGACCGCTTTTGATGACTGGGCAGATGCGATATTGGCAGGATTTTGGGCGTTTGGCTGTGGATTTTAGGGAGAATTTGTTAAAATTTGCAAAACTTTGCGCAATTTGGCCGAAAATGCTTTGTCAAGCGTGATATTTTTGGGTATAATATTGCGCTAATTTGTCAACTGTAGGCTGATCTTGATCACCACAGTGGCAGATGTGTGGATGCCAAAGCGCCGCGGCACTATGTGAGTAAGCGGTGTTTTATCCATGTGTTGGCGGACTGGTCGCAAGTCTGCTTTATTTTATTTATTAAGGATCTTTCATGAGCCAATTTACTCTAACTGGCGTTGTGCGCGCCGATGATCAGCAGGGCAAAGGTGCGAGCCGCCGCCTGCGTAAAGAAAACCTAATCCCAGCCATCATCTATGGCGGTAACGATGAGCCAGTATCTATCTGCGTTAAGAATAACGAGCTGGTCAAAGCACTGTCAAACGAAGCGTTCTTCTCTAGCGTCATCGCCATCAACCTAGACGGCAACGACCAAGAAGTCATCATCAAAGCCCTACAGCGTCATCCTGCCAAAGGCTTCCCACTGCATGTGGATTTCCAGCGCATCGTTCGCGGCCAGACCATGAACTTCCATGTGCCAGTACATGTAGTTAACGAAGACACTTCAGCTGGCAAAAAAGCTGGCGGCATCCTAACCACTTTGGTGAATGACATCGAAGTCAACTGCCTACCACGCAACTTGCCAGAAGCCATCGAGATCGATGTGGCCAAGCTTGAGATCGGTGAGTCTATCCATCTATCTGATGTGAAGCTACCTGCCGAACTGACTCTAGTGACGCACGACGAAGCTGACCTAAATCGCACCATCGTCACCATGCAAGCACCGACTGTGGCAGAGACTACAGAAGAAGACGCAGAAGCGGCAAGCGAAGAAGCAGCGAGCGAAGAATAATCTTTCAAGCTCCCAAAAAACCAGTAAGCTGCTTACTGGTTTTTTGTTTATCAGTTTGCTAAAATTTCAGTCCCCCTATGGCTGCAGTGCAGCATCATCACGGCGATCATCTTATGAGCATCCAATTCATCGTAGGTCTGGGCAACCCTGGCGCCCAATATCAGCACACGCGGCATAACGCTGGGTTTTGGTTCGTTGAACGGCTGGCAGAGGCGTTTGGCATCACTTTGAGTTATGATAAGAAGTTTCACGGCAAGGTCGGTCGTGGTACGATCCATGGCGCTGATGTGCGTCTGCTGTTGCCTGAGACTTTTATGAACCGCTCAGGTCAGGCGGTCGCACCTTTGGCGAAGTTTTATAACATTCACCCAAGCCATCTGCTCGTCGCTCATGATGAGCTGGACATCGCAGCAGGCCAAATTCGCCTAAAAACAGGCGGCGGTCATGGCGGACATAACGGCCTAAAGGACATCGTGCCGCACATCGGTGCTGAGTTTCACCGTCTGCGCATCGGCATCGGCCGCCCTGCACATTCTTCACAGGTCAGCGGCTTTGTCCTCGCCAAGCCAACCCTTGATGAGCGCATCAGTATCGATGCTGCCATCGACTGCACCATCGACGCGCTGCCTGAGCTGATGAGTGGCGACATCGAGCGCGCACGCAATCACATTAATGGCTTTAAGCTGCCAGCCTAAGCCAGCTGGCTTTATTTACCGAGTATTTATTATGCTACTTCCCATACTTGCTGTCGTCATCGGACTGATCATCCTCATCTACAGTGCCGATATGTTCATCGATGGTGCCGTCGCCATCGCCACCAAGTACCACATGCCAAAGATGCTGATCGGCGCACTGATCATCGGTGTCGGCACTTCGGCGCCAGAGATCGTGGTCTCATCGCTGTCGGCGCTGGCTGGCAGTCCAGGGCTTGCGCTCGGTAATGCCTTTGGCTCAAACATCGTCAATATCATGCTGGTGCTGGGCGTCACCGCACTCATCGCACCCATCGTCATCCAAAAACAAGTCCTAAAAACTGACTTCATCTGGCTGATCAGCGCCACCATCGTCGCCGTCGTCGTCATGCTCGATGGCCACATCAGTCGCATCGATGCTGGCATCTTATTGGCAGTGATGGCAGCCAATATCTGCGTGCAAGTCATCTACGCCAAGCGCCATGCCAAAGCCGCTGCCGAGAGTGCGATCTTGGCCAGTGATGAGCATGCCTATGAGCTGGCAGAAGATGAGCTGCCCGATCCGAATGCCGTCAGCACACCCAAATCCTTATTTAAGCTCATCGTAGGTCTCGTGGTACTGGTGCTCAGCTCGCGCCTGATCGTCTGGGGCGCGGTGGAGCTGGCGACCTTATGGGGGCTGTCAGATCTAATCATCGGCCTCACGATCGTTGCCATCGGTACTAGCTTGCCTGAGCTGGTCTCCTCTGTGATCGCTGCCCGTCGCGGTGAATTTGAGATGGCACTGGGCAATGTGCTAGGCTCAAACCTCTTTAATACCCTAGGCGTCGTCGGTGTGGCAGGTCTGATCATGCCGATGGATGTCGCGCCAGAAGTGCTAAGCCGTGATACGGTGGTGATGTGTGCCATCACCCTACTGCTATTTATCATGTGTGCGCTAGCATTAAAGCGCGATGGACAGATCGGTCGCCTATCTGGTGCGCTTTTGATCAGCTGCTTTATTGGCTACAGCGCTTGGCTGATGGTGAGCGTGATGGCTTAATCTGTGATGACTAAGAGGACGGACTGATCGATGATGAGTCCGTTTTTTTAATTCCCGAAGATTTTTGTGGATATCGGTTAGAATTTACCGCCTGATTTGGTATAATACAGCCATCCACTCACCAAAAACCCGAGCATCCTATGTCAGTCGATCACCCCTACGCCAACCGCACCGCCCAGCATTTTGACGGTATTGAGTTCGATGAAGCCTTGATTCAAAAATACAACCGCCAAGGCCCCCGCTATACTTCCTACCCGACCGCACTGGAATTTACCCCGATGGCAGACGGCATGGAGGCTGATATTCTCAAAAATCGTGATGCCACTGTGCCACTGTCTTTGTACATTCACATTCCATTTTGTCATCATCTATGCTACTACTGCGGCTGCAACAAAATCATCACCAAAAAGAACAGCGATGCTGGTGATTATCTGACCTATCTATTCAAAGAAATCCGCCACAAAAAATCCGTGATGCCATCAGGCAGTCGTGTCAAACAGCTGCACCTAGGCGGTGGTACGCCGACATTTTTGAGCGATGATGAGCTAGTCGAGCTGTGGGAATTTTTGCACGCAGAATTTGACTTTGCACCCGATGGCGATTATTCGATCGAAGTCGATCCCCGTGAATTACGCCCAAACACATTGCAGATACTACGCAATCTGGGCTTTAATCGCCTAAGCTTTGGCGTACAGGATCTGGATGAGACAGTCCAAATTGCCGTCAATCGTGTCCAGAGTCTAGATCTCATCACCCATGTGATGAGCGAAGCGACCCGCCTAGGCTATCAATCAACCAATATCGATCTGATCTATGGACTGCCCCATCAGAGTATCGAGAGTATGAATGCCACGATCCGTGAGATCATCAAGCTATCCCCTGATCGGCTGTCGGTGTTCAATTATGCGCATCTGCCTGATCGCTTCGTCGCCCAACGACGCATCCGTGATGAAGATCTGCCAAGCCCGAGCGATAAGCTTGCTATGTTTGGCAATATCATCACCGCCCTATCAGAAGCTGGCTATCAGTACATCGGCATCGATCACTTTGCCAAGCCGAGCGATACGATGGCACAAGCACAGCGAGCAGGCGAACTGCACCGTAATTTTCAGGGTTATGCCATCTTGGGCGAGTGCGATTTGATCGGCTTTGGGGTCAGTGCCATCAGTCAAATCGGTGCACACATCACCCAAAATCCCACCGCACTGGCAGACTATCAAACCGCCATCCGTGATGATAAGCTGCCTGCCGTGAAGCATATCCAAAGCGATGCCAAAGATGAGCTGCGTCGTCATGTCATCATGAATCTGCTCTGCCATGATTATATGAATTTTGGCTATTTGCGTGAGCGGTTTGGCATCGAGCCCACCCAAGTATTTGCCGATGAGATTGCCACGCTACACGACATGGCAGCCGATGGATTGGTGCAGATTGATCAAGATGGCATCACCATTTTGCCAAAGGGGCGTATTCTTGGGCGTAATGTGGCGATGGTGTTTGATGAATATCTAAGCCAAAAACACGCAGGACGCTTTTCAAAGGTGATTTAGATGGGTGCTATCCCCATCTGACTTGACAATTTGGTACGGTTTGGGATAATGAATTTTATAGGGTGAACATGATGTTGGTAGTGATGAGCGATTGTACATCGAGCCAACACCGCACAACCCATTTCACCATCCATCACGACGCATTGGAGTTATCACATGATCACACTGGATTTACCCCCAAGCACCGAACAAGCCATCATCGCCAAAGCACAAGACGCCGGTCTGAGTGTTGAAAGCTATCTTGCTGCCTACATCAATGAGCTGATCAATACACCCAAACAAAGACAGCTCGGCGGTGCCGCAGGCTCAGTGCTTTATATGGCGGATGATTTTGATGCACCTTTGGATGAGTTTAAGGATTATATGTAATGCAAGGTTATTTGCTAGATACGCACACCCTGCTTTGGTTGCTTGCCAAACCCGAAAAACTGAGCAAATCTGCCAAAGCCATCATTGAAAATTCTGACAATCTCATCTATTACAGTCCATTATCACTGTGTGAAATCGCCATTAAAATCAGTATTGGTAAGCTAACACTGGTTGAAAATTGGCAAATGCTATATCAACAGCAGCTCGCCCATAATGACATTCGCCCAATCAGCCAAAGTTGGCACGATGTTCAAATACTACAACGCTTGCCATTTCATCACAAAGACCCATTTGACCGTATGCTCATTAGCTGTGCGATGGCAAATAATTTGGGTTTTATTAGTGCCGACAGTCATTGTGCCTTGTATGAATTGCCCGTGATTTGGTAAGACCATGAAGCACATATGATGCATTATTTATCAAACCTCTAAACACACCCTCCGCCATCCACAAAAAAAGCCGTTGATGACAACGGCTTTGGCATATCTAGCTTTTTGATTTACGGCGTTTTAGGCTTTGCCATAGGGTTTCGTGGGCGATTTTTGGCACTTTGAGCGTGATGGTGTTTGATAGCATATCATGCACCGCAAGCCCCCGAGTGTTAAACACACAAAACAAAAAATTGAACAAAAAGCCCAAAAACGCCGCCAACAAAATCGCAAGCTTCGACCCATGGATAAACGCACCGACCACAGCACATATCGCAGGCACAAGGCAAGCACTGATGATCCGCTTAAAGCTCTGCCCCCAGCTAAGCAGCTGCCCATTGGCATCCACGGTCTTTAATCGCCAAGTCTGCATCCCCAAGGTCTGCCCCGACTTACGCCAAAAAATCCCATAAAACCCCACCAAAGTCAGCACAAACGCAGGTGTCATCACGCCGTTTTGATACCACAGCGGCAACGCCTTGGCATCCTGAGAGGTCGTCCCCACATCCAAAAATAACAGCGTACCGACGACTGCCAGCACCGCCCCCACCAAAAACAACATCGCCAAAATCAGCATACCATCATAGACGATGGCAGACAGTCGCACCAACGGCTTGGCGATGGTAGGCGTTTCGGTGGCGGGTGTTTTTACGGCTTGGGTATTGGCGTGTTTTGACATGGATGCAATCACAATGAAAAAGATGGGATTATTGTAGCATAAAAGCCATGATTTGGGGGAATTAGCAATCGAAGCCTGCAATGCAAATGACTTGCACAATGCTTGTCCCGACACCTGCCCAATGCCCATGATAAAACGCATAAAAAAATCACCGAAATCAATGACTTCGGTGATCTTCGCAATATGGCGCACCCGGAGAGATTCGAACTCCCGACCCCTTAGTTCGTAGCCAAGTGCTCTATCCAACTGAGCTACGGGTGCGGATTCAACTTACTTTGTTTCTCAACATCGTTCGTTGTGGCGGCTATTATACAGTGTTTATTTTGTATGTCAAGCACTTTTTTAATTTATTTTCGGTTTTAATGTCGATCAAAACTTGAGAAAATAAATGGCGGTGAAGGAGGGATTCGAACCCTCGATACCCGTAATTAGGTATGGTTCCTTAGCAGGGAACTGGTTTCAGCCACTCACCCACTTCACCGAACGCTTGCTTTGATAAGTTGCTAGACTTATCATCCATCATCATCGATGATTCGCTTGTCGTTGTGGGCGTCAATTATAGCAAAAATTTGACACTTTGCAAGTGTTTTTCGCATCTTTTTTATAAAATTTTTGCAAAATTGGTAATTTACCTTGTGCCTTTATCCGTCTGGCGTATGATTTGGATGGTTGGAGGATAAAAAGTGCTGAATTTTTGTACAAATATCTGCTATCATAAGTTTATTATCATAAGCCAACGATAGGATAATATCACCAAGGAGAGTTATGCGACCAACCGTATTATGTTTTTCGGGGCTAGATCCATCAGGCGGTGCAGGCCTACAAGCCGACATCGAAGCCATCGGCGGTGCTGGTGCACACGCTGCCATCGCTTGCACTGCCATCACGGTACAAAGCTCGCAGCAGGTGTTTGGCTTTGAGCCAGTTTCTGCCGACCTTCTCACCGCTCAAGCCGTCGCTGTGCTAGATGACCTGCCTGTACAAGCCATCAAGTCAGGCATGCTCGGCACAGTTGAAAATATTGATGCCATCGCAAGGCTTTTTGACACACACCAGATACCACACGGTACGCCGTATGTACTCGACCCTGTACTGGTCGCCAACTCTGGTGGTGGTCTGGGCGATCCTGCGACATTGGTGCAAGCCTTTGGCAAGCTACTTCCCCACGCCACACTCATCACGCCAAATACGCACGAACTGCGCGCCCTAAGCGGTCGTGACAATCTACATGATGCTGCCAAATACTTGAATGATCAGGGTGTCAATGCCGTGCTTGTCAAGACATCGCATGACTTTGAGATGGAGGATATTGAGCAGTTTTTGTACATGGATGGGCGTATAGAGCACACCAGTATCGTGCCACGCCTAGAGGGTGAGTACCACGGCTCAGGCTGTACGCTGGCTAGCCACATTGCTGGGCGGCTGGCGATGGGTGATGATTTGGTGGATGCCATCATGCGTGCCGATGACTGGGTGCATCAATCGCTCATCCATGCCGATGTGCCACACCCCGATCATGATACAGCGCAGATGATGCCGAATCGCTTTTATCATCTTCGATAAATCACCAAAAAATCAGCACCCGTGATATGGTGCTGATTTTTTTTGGGTGTCGTATTAGCCCATCCAAATATTCATAGCGATGATGCGAATGAAATTCTCAGCAAGTAACAAAGCAAACAGCGCCACCAAAAACGACAAATCTATCATGCCAATATTCGGCACAAAACGACGAAACGGCGCGACGATCGGCTCTGATAATTGCATCAGTACCATCATAAAGTTATTATTGATGTTCAAAAACATCACCAACAGACTGCTGATGGCTGATGCGATCATGGTGTAGCGCAAAAGCTGCAAAAATTTCATGATGCCGCTTAACGACCCTGCAAAAAACAACTCCACAGCAGTCATCGATCGACCCAAAATCACATTATTGGCAGCAAGGTTGATCAGATACAAAAGCAGCATCAAAACAACCGCAGCAGTACTGATGCGCCCTTTGCCGACTGCAGGGAAAATGCGCGTAAAGATATCGACAACCCCTGTCAAGCGATAAGTGGCGCGAGCAAATGGTGAGCTGCTATCGACATCGGCTAACTGAATCATAAAACGCACAAACAGCAGCATCAGTGCAAAGTTGATGACCATATTGGTCAGCACAAAAGGCACAGAGTTCATAAACAATCCCTTAGCCTTGGCTCACAGCTGCACCAAGCTCGACACTGCGATCACTGCACGCCTGCATCGCACGGGCAAATGCCTGACCGACATCATCGGCATACAGGCTGTCTAGTGCCGCCGCCGTCGTACCGCCTTTTGAGGTGACTTGCTCACGCAATGTGGCAGGATCTTGATTGACTGCCAATGCACCTGCACCACGCACACTCTGTACTGCCAAGGCGTGGGCATCGTCAGGCGATAGACCCATCTCGATAGCCTTTGCAATCATATTTTCTAGCACATAAAAGAAATACGCTGGTGCTGAGCCAGCCACTGCCGTCACGGCGTGCAATAGGTTTTCATCCTTGACCCATGCAGTGATGCCCGATGCTTGCATGACTTTTTCGGCCATTTGACAAGCGGTCTCACCGACACCATCAGCAAACAGACCCGACGCACCAAAGCCCACGCTGGCAGGTAGATTTGGCATACAGCGGACAATATTGCTATGACCACCCAGCATCTGCGATAAAGTCGCCACCGACAAACCTGCCGCAATCGATAACACAAGCTGTGATGACAAATACGGTGCAATCGACGCGCCAACCACGCCCATCACTTGGGGCTTGACTGCCAAGACAACCACATCAGCCGGTGTGATGATTTGCTCAGCGTGATCTGGGCTGACTGCCGTGACGCCTTTGGCAATAAACTGCGCCTGCTTATCGGTATCGGTATCTGATACTGATAAGGTCAAATCCAATCCGTGCTCGGCTTTTGCCTTTAATAGACCGTCAATGATTGCCCCTGCCATATTGCCACCGCCGATAAAAGCGATGGTTTTGCCATTTAATACATCAAAATCAGCAACTGTCGTCATAACACACCTTTTTTGTCAAATTTATCAAAGTAAAACTTCACCCATTGTACACCATTCGTCCCACGGGTGCAAAATTATCCAAAGCCACACGCTCACCATCAGGCAGTCGCCACACCATCATCGGTGCGATGAGCCAATGCCCACCATCAGCAACGACCACCTGCCACAGATGCCCCCGCAGCCATGGCGGTAGGCGAAGCTGTTGGGCAAGTTTTTTGGCTTTATAGGTGTGTTTGCCAATGATGATGGGTGTGGTTTTTTCTACTTTTTGAGCATGAGTGATGGCTTGTTGGCACTTAAGTAGGATTTGCACTCGCTCATCTGTCACCAATGTCAATTCACCCAACTCATGCTGGTGTTCGTGCTGAAGATAAGGCAGCTCATCCGCCTGCACACCTGCTTTCAATAGTCGCCACACATCAGCTCGATAGCGATACAGATACGCATCATAGCGACAAATCACATAGCGATGATACGCCCCTTGCCAGATGATTTGACTGCGATGATCATTATCCGTGCGCGCCATCAACTCAAGCACGGATTGGGTCGTTTGCTGGCTCGGTGGTAGCGGCTCATCCCCTTGTAGCCAGCGGTGCAGCACGGCAGATTGGGCAAGGCTTGGTAATTGCTCAAATGCCTGCACCGCCATCACTGCTTGATACGGTAGATGATTTTTCTCGTGGGATAATTGCGCCAAATACTCATCCACCGCCTGATCTTGCCAAGCGGCTGTCTCACACAGTAGCTGTGATGAACGAGCGATATTGGCGATGGCTTTGGGATTGATGGTGCTTAGTAGTGGCAAAATCTGAGTGCGCAACACACCCCGCACATAAGCGGTATCCGTATTGGTCAGATCATCCACAAAGGGGAGCTTGTGATGCCAAGCAAAAGCGGTAATCTGCTCTCGAGACAATTCCAGCCATGCTCGCCACAGCCACACCTGCTTATCATGGCCGAATTTGGCTTGCCATGATTTCATCCCTGATAAGCCTTGCACGCCTGCACCATCGATCAGACGCATCAGCACCGTTTCGGCTTGGTCATGGGCATGATGAGCCAGCATCAACACATCATGATCATTCATCACCGACAGCATGGCATCATAGCGAGCTTGGCGTGCATGAGTTTCGCTGTTTTTTGGGAGTGTGACAGGCAGTATCTGATAATCAAAACCATGCTGTATCGCCCAAATCTCAACAAGCTTTGCCCAGTCATCATTGGCCGACTGCCACCCGTGATGCACATGAAGCAGGATTGGCAGTCTGTCTATCTGCCCTGCCTGATACAACAGATGACACGCATATGCCAATGACAGTGAATCCCGCCCACCACTACACGCCAAATACAGCGTCACCCCATCCAGTCTGTGCCGATGGGTTTGATAAGCGGTCAATAAAGTTTGGGTCAGTACATCAAGCATAAGCCTAGCATCACATCAAGCATAAAAAATAGGGCAAAATCACTTTCACCCTATTGTAGCAAATTTATCAGTCAATAGCTGTCTTGGCTGACAAACATCCGCCAAAGACTACCTGTCATGACTTATAAAGATACCTTAGAATTAAACTGCATCAAGCGCTCATAGCGTTTTTGTAGTAGCTCATCCTTTGGTAGCTTTTCAAGCTCGGCAAGCTGTGTGGCAATCAGTGATTTGAGTGCTGCCATCACAGGTTCTGGAGCTTCGTGCGCACCCACGCCTTCTTCGATGACTTCATCAATCAAGCCCAGCTGATGCAGATTGACAGCGTTCAGTTTCAGTGCATCTGACGCATCAGGTGCTTTTTCGGCAGTCTTCCATAGGATAGATGCACAGCCTTCTGGTGAAATCACCGAATAAATGCTGTTTTCAAGCATATTGACACGATCCGCCACACCAATAGCAAGCGCTCCGCCCGAGCCACCTTCACCGATGACCGTTGCGATGACTGGCGTGCCAAGACTTGAAAATACGGCAATACTCTTGGCTATGGCTTCGGCTTGCCCACGCTCTTCGGCACCCACGCCAGGGTATGCGCCTTGGGTGTCAATAAAGGTCAATACAGGCAAGCCAAAACGCTCTGCCATCTGCACAAGGCGAATCACCTTGCGATAACCTTCGGGGTTTGCCATGCCAAAATTATGCGCAATACGCTCACGAGTACTGCGACCACGATGCTGACCGATGACCATCACAGGCTGACCGTTGAATCGTGCCAAGCCACCGATGATGGCTCTGTCATCTGCAAAGGCACGATCGCCATGCAACTCATCAAATTCGGTAAATAATGCCGATACATAATCAAGGAACAACGGACGCTTTGCATGGCGTGCCAATTGCACACTTTCCCAAACTTTACTCATAGTCCACTCTAAAAAAATGATTGTACAAATGTAAACTGATTTAGTTTAGCACATTTTTTGGTATCTCGTCATCTTTTTTGTTGTGATTTTTGGTTGGTTTGTCACCAAAACCATTGGCAACCAAGCAAATTGGTAATTTTGACAATCATAACCCATCAGCAAATCTTAAAATGGCGACAGATCTGCATTTGCCGACTACGACACACACCATACGACACTTTCATATAAAAACCCCAAAGCACATCATACTGTCATCTTTGGGGTTTTGTGTTGTCTTTTGGCTAAAATTACCAAGATGCTATATACTATCAAATACTATCAAGCAAATTCGCCTGTACTCACCACATCAAGCTGTACGCCCCATTTGGCAAACTGCGGTGCGTCTTGCTCAAGCTGTGTGGCAATCAGCTCTTCGTGCATACCTGCACCGACCAGCACTTGCCAGTGGTCAGCACTGATGATGTTGAGATTAATCGCTGCTGCCTTGGTGGTGCGGGATTGGCTAGACTGTGCCGCTAGACGCAAAATCAAGCACAGATAGACAAGCTTGCGACCGCCCAGACTTTCGACCACATCAAGCGCATCGGATTTGAGCTTACGGCGATGATGTAGCACCAGCTGTGCCATCATCGCTTGACCTACCTGCGAAAACCCTGCAATGTCCGAGTGCTCAAGCAAATAAGCGCTGTGGCGTTGGTAATTGCTATGCCCAACCGCCAGCCCAATCTCAAACAGATTTGCCGCACGGCGTAATAGGTCAGCATCTTCACTACTGAACTCAAGCTCATCTTTGGCATCATGAAACAAGCGAGCCGCTCTTGTCATCACACGCCCTGCCTGTTTGACATCGACCGAATAACGCTCAGCCAGTGCTGCCACTGAGCGGTCACGCACATCTTCAGAATTGAGCCTACCTAGCATATCATACATCACGCCTTCACGCAGTGCACCGTCTGAATAGCCCAGCTCATCAATCTCTAGCGTCTGCATGATGGCAAGTAACTCTGCCACACCAGCAGGGAATACCGCTTGGCGATGCGCCTTAACCCCTTCAAACTCAATCTTATCCACCGAGCCAAGCTTGATCAGATGCTTTTTAAGCTTCACCATCCCATCTAGCGTGATGCTCTCACCGCTAAAACCTAGCTCTTCGAGCACTAGGCGAGCTGCCTTGATGGTGCCTGATGAACCGATGGCATTATCCCAGCCGACTTTTTTGTAGCGTTTGGCGATGGCAAGCAGTTCGGTTTGGGTGTGCTTAGCGGCTTGTTCAAAGGCTTTTTCGGTGATTTTGCCATCAGCAAAGAATTTTTTGGTATAAGCCACACAGCCCATTTGCAAGCTTTCCATCTCAATCGGCTCAAAACCCTGACCGATGATAAACTCCGTCGAGCCACCGCCAATATCGATGACTAGGCGAGTATCAGTGCTGGCATTTGAGTGCGACACACCCAGATAAATCAAGCGAGCTTCTTCACGACCTGCGATGATTTCGATCGGCTTTGGCAGGAGTAGATTGGCACGGCGGATAAATTCTTGGGCATTGACCGCTTTACGCAAAGCATTGGTCGCAACGATACGCAGACGCGTCGGATGCACTTCGGTGACGTGCTGAGCAAAGCGATGCAAGCAGTCCAGACCCCGCTGAATGGCTTCTTCACTCAAGACATTATTCTCATCAAGGCCTGCTGCCAGCTGTACTTTTTCAGAAATCGATGCCACTTTTCGTACTTCGCCATGATCCAAGCGAGCAATCGCCAAATGAAAGCTGTTCGAGCCCAAGTCAATCGCCCCTAGTAGCTCATCACGGCTAATGGCCGCGGCATCATTGATGGCACTGGCGATTTGTTGGTGGCGTTCGGTGGTATCTGGAAAAGTTGGGTTCATGACAAATCCTGAATTTTTATAGGGATATAATTTTGTTCATTGTATCGCTGTTTATCACCCAAAGCAAGTTGCGTTTTTTTTGATGACAAACAACTTCATTTATAACGCTCATAGTAGGACAAACGCCTACTTTTGTCTATTGATTTTTGGTTAATGACTTGGCAAATTACCCTGCCAACGACTGCAATGCCAATTCAGGCAACAGATCGCCAAAATCCTGCGGTAATGGTGCAACAAACTGCTGTGGACGATCACACACTTGATCATCATCCATCATAGGTGCAAGGCTCAGCTGCCATGCGTGCAGGCAAAGACGCTTGACCTGTGGCGCAGATGTGTTCAGTTGATATTTATCATCACCAAGTAAAGCGTGACCGATATGTGCCATATGCACGCGTATCTGATGCGTGCGACCCGTGGCAGGCATCGCAAGCACAAGGCTGACTGGCTGACCGTCTAGCTCAAATCGTGCCAAAACCTTGATCCGAGTCAGGCTTGCTTTGGCGACTTCTTCGCCGTGTGCTGTGCCGACTTTTGCCACTTTGACACGGCGTTCGCCATTAGCAAGCGTATAGCGAAGCAGTGGTGCATCGATGATTTGGCTGTCTGCTTTGACATAGCCTGTGACCAAGCATAGATATTGCTTATGGATGGTTTTTTGGCGAAATTGCTCTTGTAAGTGCTTGAGCGTACTGCGTTTTTTTGCGATGAGCAATAAGCCTGAAGTATCCTTGTCGATGCGGTGCACCAGCTCCAGATACTTTTTGCCTGTCGCCTGACGCATCGCTTCAATCACCCCAAAGCTCTCACCACTGCCGCCATGCACCGCCATACCCGATGGTTTATTGAGCACAATCAGCCCATCATCTTCATGAATGATGCGTGCCATCAAGCCTTTGGCAAAGCTATCGCTAATTATAACTTCTTCACGCACTGATAAGCGAATCGGTGCAATTCGCACCACATCACCAACATCAAGCTTATCATGTGGCTTACAGCGTTTGCCATTGATGCGTACTTCATCGGCACGAATCAGCTTATATAGATGCGAGCGTGGCAAGCCTTTTAGCCGAGCGAGCAAAAAATTATCAATCCGCTGCCCTGCTTGATTGTCCGTCACCGTCAAAAAATTAACTTGATTAAAATTGCTAATCGCCACATCCGCCGATTGCTTCGGATGCGGATTGGACTGTTGGCGTTTTGGTGGGTGGGTTTGGGTGGATTTTGGCAAATTTTTACCAAAACGATGGCTTGATGGCTGATTTTTGGGATTTTTTTGTAAATTTTTCATGGTTTTGTCAAATTTTTGTAGGCGTTTGGCAAAAGATTTGGTATAGTTTAGCATGTTGCAAACCAATACAGGATAATTTTTGTGATTTGACCCAATTTTTATCCGATACCATTGCAAATCCCTGAGCTATTTTTGTTACCATAGTTAAATTCACAAATCAGATATGATAATGACTGATTGAGATACTGGGTAAAAATTGGCGATTGAGCGATATCGGTTTTGGCATAATTTTACAAAACCAAGTCTCAACGATACCTACACCCTACTGGTGTGACGGTCACGCCCAAGAGTTCATATTTGCCCTTGCAACCGCCAAAATAGTTAATAATCGCTTAAAAAAGCACTACAGCCATTTTAAGCATGATAATGCAACTTCGGTATTGATACCGTACAAGATTTCGCTAGGACGATTGTTCGTCTTTTAGCCTTGTTGAGTACCACTGGTTCAAAAGCACAAGACAAACTCTGCTTTTGCAAGGTAAACCCCAGTCGGCTCAAGCTTACAGAATTTTTATAGCGTTGGTGCAAGCAGTGCTAAGTGTCGTTTGTACAGACAAGCGACTTGTAATGATAGCCCGTACAATCAGCCTAGATGATAAATATCTGTTGCTGATTGTTTCGTACAGCTAATAAATCTTTGGAAAAATACCGATGTTGCTTGATTCGGGCTTTTGCCCTTATAAGGAACATCATGAAACGCATTTTAATCAACGCCACGCATAACGAAGAAATTCGTGTTGCTCTGTGCAAAGACAGTCACCTGTACGATTTTGATTTAGAAAATCGCACCCGTGAACAAAAAAAGGCCAATATTTATAAAGGCCACATCACCCGAGTTGAGCCATCCTTAGAAGCGGCTTTTGTTGAATATGGCTCTGCTCGCCAAGGCTTTTTGCCACTGCGTGAGATCGCTAGCGAATATCTGCACGGCAATCTGCGTGAAGACAACATCAAACAGCTGATCAAAGAAGGTGATGAAGTCATCGTCCAAGTCGAAAAAGAAGAACGCGGCAACAAAGGCGCGGCGTTATCGACTTTTATCTCGCTTGCTGGTCGCTATCTGGTATTGATGCCAAACAACGCCAAAGCAGGTGGCATCAGCCGCCAAATCTCAGGCAAAGTCCGTGAAGAGATGAAACAAATCATCGCAGGGCTAAGCCTACCAAAAGGCATGAGCGTCATCGTACGCACAGCAGGTCTTGGCAAAGGCGCTGAAGATCTACAAAACGACCTTGATCATCTGCTTGATATCTGGAAATCCATCCAAGAACAAAACAAAACTCGCCCAAGTCCATGCCTAGTCCATCAAGAAGCTGGCGTGGTGACTCGTGCGGTGCGTGACTATCTGCGTGATGACATCGGTGAAGTATGGATTGACAGCGAAAACGCCTACAACGAAGCGGCGAATTTCATCAGTGCGGTCATGCCAAGCCAAATGAGCAAACTGCGTAAATACACTGAGTATGAGCCGATGTTTGCTCGCTTTGGTATCGAACGCCAAATCGAAACTGCTTATCAGCGTGAAGTGCGTCTGCCATCAGGTGGCTCGATTGTCATCGACCAAACTGAAGCTTTGGTATCGATCGATATCAACTCATCAAAATCTACCAAAGGCTCAGATGTCGCCGAAACCGCCTATCACACCAACCTAGAAGCCGCTGATGAAATCGCTCGTCAGCTGCGTCTGCGCGATATGGGCGGCTTGATTGTCATCGACTTCATCGACATGAACGACCCACGCCACCAAAAAGAAGTGGAGAAACGCCTGATTGAAGCGACACGCCATGACCGTGCTCGTGTGCAGTTTGCTGAGATTAGCAAATTTGGCCTGATGGAGATGAGCCGTCAACGCCTACGCCCATCGCTCGAAGAAGCCACTGGCTACATCTGCCCACGCTGTCATGGCAATGGCATGATTCGTGATTTGCGTTCACTATCGCTATCGATCATGCGTCAAATCGAGCAAATCGCCCTAAAAGAACGCATGGGTGAAATCCAAGCTGAAGTACCGACCGATATCGCCGCATTCTTATTGAACGAAAAGCGTGAAAGCTTGGTATATCTAGAGCAAGACAGCGGTGCACGCATCACCATCTTGCCACACGCACACCTAGAAAGCCCGAATTTCACGCTGCATTTCAATCCAGATGGCTTTGCCCCATCCAGCTACGAACGCATCGCCGATACCGAAGAAAAAGAAACTGTTGATCGTGGCTATGAAGTCAATTGGCAAAGCGATAATGACGGCAAGGATACCGCTCGTTGGCACAAACAAAGCGATAAGAGCGACAAAAAAGCCGCCAAACCACAAGCGGAGCAAGCGACCCCTGCCAAGACCGAACCACAAGCGGTGGCATGGCTATCCAACCTATTTGCACCAAAACCACAAGCCAAACTGGCAGGCTCGCTGGGCACAGCAGATGTCGCATCTGCCATCGAAGCCATCGTCAATGGTGGTGGTGTCAGTCTAGGCGCATCAGGCAATGTCTCAGCCATCATCGAATCAGCGACGCATAACGAGCCAGCTGCTCGCCCACACGCTGATGACAAACGCAAAAAACCAAAACACAAAAAAGAAGTCAGCGAAGACAAAGAGAGTATCGAAAAGCCAGAATTGGATAAAACCGACAAATCCGAAAAAGGCGATCGTCGCACCAAAAAAGACAAAGTCGCTGAACAACACCCAAAACGAGAAGCAGGCTCACGTCGTGAATCTCGTGGCGAAATCGTGCGTCATGAAACCTTGACCATCAAGGCTGATAAAAACGAAAAAGTCGAAAAAGCCGACAAAAAAGAACGCAACGACAAGCCAAAAGCGGATAAGGCAGAGCGTACGCCACGCCAAAAATCAGCCAATCCTGATGAAGTAGTACTACACATCAGTGCCACCAAAGCTGAAGATACCGAAACCCAAGTGGTACATCTGTCGCTAGATGGTAGCAAGCCTAAGAAAACCAAGACTCGTAGCGAGAAAGTAGAAAGCATCGAAAAAGTCGACCAAGTGGCCGAGATCGCAGAACCAATCGATGCACAAGGTCGCGAAGAGACCTCTACTGATGTCACTGTCGCTACCGATATCACCGCTGTAGAAGTCGCTGATACACCTAAGCAGGCACAAGCCCCTGTCGATACCGTCAGCACAACTACAATGGATACCAAGCCTGTTGCCAAGCCAACACTGGCGCCTGAATTACAGGCTCGCATCACCACACTTGCCAAGTCGATGAATAAAGCAGTGAACGACCCTCGAGTGGTGCAGGCTGCGCTACAAGCACCGGCAACGCCGATTCGTGGCACTGCAGGTGAGTTCATTGCAAGCGTACTGGGCAGTGATGTCAGCGGTCAGTTTGTCGCCGACTTTTTGGCAGCGCTTACCAAGTCGCAATCGCAAGTAGGCGAGTTTGACTTTAGCAACTTCGGCTATGCGCCGCTGGATGCTACTGCCAAGTCTGAGTTTGATAAACTCACCCAAGCGGCATCGCAGGCATCTGCCCCACAAGGCAAAACTGCCGTCGCACCACGACCAATCACACGTCGTGCAGCCAACGACCCACGCGGTCAGCATCCTGACTATGTCGAATCAGATCAACAAACTGATGCACTAGAGCCAACCAAAACTGCAAGCGAGCAAGTGCAAAGTCAAGTGGTACAAGACCAAAGTGCCGATGCAGCATCTGAAGTGATGGCAACTCAAGTCGTTGAAATGACTGAGACCACCACCGAAGAAGCCATCGAGCCCGTCATCGAAGCGACTAGCGAAGCTGACGCCAATCTTTTGGAATCTCAAGAGACCCTTGGTGAAACCGCGCGCCATTTGGTCGATGATGCCATCGATGTCGCCAAGCTAACCGCTGAGCAAGTCTCAGACACCGTCAGCGACGTAGTGAGCGAAACCATCGACAATGTCGCAACCATCGCAGCTGCTGCTGTGGATCTGCTTTCAGGTCAAAGCAACGCTGACAAGGCCGGTGACTCACAGCCAGCAGATGAGCCTGCAGCCACGGCAAGCGATGATGCCTCCCAGGTCGCTGCCGACAAGCAAACCCAAAAGGTCAGCCAAGTCAAAGAAATCACCGCCGAACAAAAAGCGGAGAAAAAATCCAAGGCCAGTAGCTACAAAGACATGATTGAGAATGTCGCAGGTCAGCTACAGCCGCAGGTTGGCATCCTAAATCTGATGGCAGCCAAAGCACCTAAGACCACCAAAACGCCAAAAACTCGTGCACCAAGAAAGCCGAGCAAAAAGCCAACCAAGGTCGAAGTGCGTAAAATCAGCAAGCCTGAGACGGCCAATGACACGCCAAACACAGACAGCAGCGACAGCTGATCTGCCGCGACCCAAAAAAATAAGCGCCACATTTTTGGCGCTTATTTTTTTAGTTTATCAAGCAGTTTTCGCCATCACATCTGGGGTGTTGAGCGATATTTATGATTCAGCGCGCGCAAAATGGCCAATGTCTCAACATCCATCACGCCTGTTGGCCGCTGTGGGCGAAAATGCAGCTGAAATGCATATACGACATCTTGGCTGCTTCGATCCCATTCCTCACTGTCATTAATCTGATAACCATAGCGACGCAGCTCAGCCTTGATTTGGCTGATCGGCATGTCCGCCATCACCTCATCATTTAGCTGCGCTAAGTAAGATGACTTATCCTGTTCATCATACCAAGCACCGATGCCATGAGTATGATATAGATATGCCCACGGAAATTTGGCGCCTGGGTCGATCTTACGCGATGGTGCAATGTCTGAATGCGCCAAAATATTCGTCGCGGGTATGTCATATCTGGCGATCAAGGTCGTCAATAGTTCAGCGACCTTAGCAATTTGTTGCGGCTCATAATCAACATAAGCCTCATGCGGCAAATAGCCGCGCCGCCCACGATAAGCAGCATGGACGCCAGCATTGACGATCTCAATACCGATTGAAATATCATTTAAAGCAGTTTTGCCCCGAAAATGACTGGCGCCAGCGTGCCAAGCTTTTTTATGGTCATCGACAAGCTGATAAATGCGCCGATCCTGACCTGTTGGGATCAGATAATGACTGCTTACCTGACCTGTGGTCAGCACCGCCAAAGAGTTTTCATCATTTTCGGCAGTATAATGCAGCACAATGTATTCGATGCGCTCAGATTGACCTTGAGCAGTGTGCGTCTGATCGACAACAAACTGCGTACCGACACAGCCACCAAGCAAAAGACCGCACGACAACATTGCGGTATAAATAATCGATTTCATAAAAAAATTTGCCAAAGTTTTTTTTAATTATAAAAGATTAGCCATACAAATGCCATCAAATTCCATCCCGTGCATAAAAAAGCCGCCCTTGTGATAAGGACAGCTTTTTAAAGACAGCCGATCAATCGCCAGTATAGCCTTTTAATTTCAAGCGTGCTTTGTGCAGCAATGGCTCAGTATAGCCTGATGGCTGAGTTGCACCCTTAAAGATCAAATCAGCCGCCGCATTAAAGGCGATATTATTATCAAAGTCTGCCGACATTGGGCGATATTCAGGATCGCTCGCGTTTTGCTCATCAACGACTTTTGCCATGCGTTTTAGCACCGCCCAGACTTCATCTTCGGTGACGATACCGTGTGCCAGCCAGTTGGCAACATGCTGAGATGAGATACGCAAGGTCGCACGGTCTTCCATGAGACCAATATTGTTGATGTCAGGGACTTTTGAGCAGCCGACACCCAAATCCACCCAACGCACCACATAGCCCAGAATGCCTTGGCAGTTGTTTTCAAGCTCTTTTTGCTTATCGCCATCGCTCCAGCTGGTATCTGTCGCCAATGGAATAGTCAGCAAATCATCAATGGACGGCACTTGGGCAGATTGCAATGCTGCTTGACGCTCGGCGACACTGCACTTGTGATAGTGGATCGCATGGATGGTCGCACCTGATGGGCTTGGTACCCATGCACAGCTTGCCCCTGCTTGTGGATGCTCAATCTTGGTGCGGTACATATCAGCCAGCTCATCAGGCTTAGGCCACATACCTTTACCGATTTGGGCACGGCCTTTGAGTCCTGCTTTTAGACCGATGATGACATTACGGTCTTCATAGGCAGCAAACCATTTTTGACCCTTGATTTCACCTTTTCGTACAAATGCCCCTGCCTTCATAGCGGTGTGAATCTCATCACCTGTACGATCCATAAAGCCTGTATTGATAAAGATGGTGCGCTCACGAGCTGCCGAGATGCAGTTTTTCAGGTTGGCACTGGTGCGTTTTTCTTCGTCCATGATGCCCATTTTGACACTGTTTTTTGGCAGCTTGAGCAGCTCTTCTGAGCGTGTGAACAACTCCACCGCAAAGGCAACTTCTTCGGAGCCGTGCATTTTTGGCTTGACGATATACATCGAGCCTGTGCGAGAGTTACGCAAGGTATTTTTGCCAGTGATGTCGATGGTGGATAGCATTGGTGTGATCACCCCATCCATAATCCCTTCAAAAATCTCTTCACCGTCCACCAAAATCGCAGGATTGGTCATCAAGTGACCTACATTACGCAGTAGTAGCACTGAGCGGCCATGTAGGGTTTTGGCATTGCCATTTAGGTCGGTAAAGGTGCGGTCGCTATTTAGCGTACGAGTGATGGTTTTGCCATTTTTTTCCAAAGTTTCGCTCAAATCGCCCTTCATCAGACCCAACCAGTTGCGATAGCCTTCTACTTTTTCTTCGGCATCGACAGCAGCCACTGAGTCTTCTAGGTCTTGGATGGTGGTTACGGCAGCTTCTAGGATGACATCTTTGACGCCTGCTTTGTCCGATTGACCGATTTGGCTGGTTTTGTCAATTTGGATAATGGTATGTAGCCCATTGTTTTTTAGGATAATTTCTGCTGGCTCATCACTGCTGCCGTTATAGCCTTGTAGCTGCTCGGCAGTTTTGAGTGTGGTTTCGCCATCAGCCAAAGTCACCACAAGCTGACCATCTTTGATGGCATAGGCAGTCGCATCTGCGTGCGAGCCTGTTACCAGTGGGTAGGTTTCATCTAAGAAATTTTTAGCAAATTCAATCACCTTTGCCCCACGCACAGGGTTATAGCCACGACCCTTATCAGCACCACCTTCTTCACTGATGACATCAAAGCCATACAGTGCATCATACAGACTGCCCCAGCGAGCATTGCCTGCGTTTAGTGCATAGCGAGCATTACGCACAGGCACAACAAGCTGTGCACCTGCGATGGTGGCGATTTCGTCATCGACATTTTCGGTGGTGATTTCAAAATCCGCTACTTCTGGCTCAAGATAGCCGATGTCGGTGAGAAACTGTTTATACGCTTCAAGCTCATAGGTGTTATTCTCATGCCACTCATCAATCTGCGCTTGCAGCTCATCACGGCGAGCAAGCAGGGCTTTGTTTTTTGGGGTGAGATCTTTGACAATCGCCTCAAAGCCTGACCAAAACTCATCGCTTGAGACATTTGATAGCGGCAAAGCTTCATTTTCAATAAAATCATACAAAATCTTGTCAATGGCAAAGCTGCCTTTTTGGATGCGTTGTGTCGCCATAGTTTTATCCTTAAAAATCATTATCTTAAACTAAATCAAAAAACGGTGCTTTAACCCAAAAGTCAAAACACCGTTTGTTACCAATTACCGTTATCGGTTAAACCAAGTGAATTGGTGCTAATGCAAGGTAGGTGAGCGATGCTGTACAAGTAGTACTACGAGCGAGCCTAACGAAGCAGTAGCCCAATTCACGAAGCGTTTAATTAGCCGCCAAATTGGTTCATGGTGTTCTTACTTGCATCCCCTGCTTTTAGTGCATTCTCACCTGAGAAGATCTCTTTGTGATCGTCACCGATGTCAGAACCTGCCATGGCTTGGTGCTTAACGCAAGCGATGCCGCCGCGGATTTCTTTACGCTGTACGCCTGCCACATACGCCAGCATACCTTCTTCACCGAAGTAACCTTTGGCAAGCTCATGCGTTGATAGAGCGGCGGTGTGGTAAGTTGGCAAGGTGATTAGGTGATGGAATACACCTGCTTCACGCGCTGCGTCCGCTTGGAAAGTACGGATTTTTTCGTCTGCGTCATTGGCAAGCTCAGAACCGTCATATTTGGCGTCCATTAGCTTGTCACGCTCATAGCCTGATACGTCTTTGCCTTCAGCGACCCAGCGGTCATACGCTTGCTGGCGGAAGTTGATGGTCCAGTTGAATGATGGTGAGTTGTTGTACACCAATTTTGCATCTGGCACTTGTTTTTTGATGTCATTGACAAAGCTTGCGATACCTGCCACGTCTGGTGTTGGTGTTTCAATCCAAATCATGTCAGCGCCGTTTTGTAGCGAAGTTACGCAGTCAAGGACAACACGGTCATGCTGAGTGCCTTCACGGAACTGATACAAGCCTGATGGCAAGCGAGTTGGGCGATGTAGTTTGCCGTCACGCTTGATTAGGATTTCATCTTCTTTGGCTTCAGAGATGTCGATCTCAGTGGTCTCTAGGTAGCTGATGTATTTGCTCGCTAGGTCGCCTGGTTCACGAGATACAGGGATTTTTTGAGTAAGGTCAGCACCTTCTGAGTCGGTACGAGCCACGATTACGCCATCATCGACACCAAGCTCAAGGAACGCATAGCGTACGGCATTGATTTTGGCTAGGAAATCTTCGTGCGGTACAGTTACTTTACCTGCTTGGTGACCACATTGCTTAGCATCAGATACTTGGTTTTCGATTTGAATCGCACACGCACCTGCTTCGATCATTTGCTTGGTCAATAGGTAGGTTGCTTCTTCGTTACCAAAACCTGCATCGATGTCAGCGATGATTGGTACAACATGAGTTTCAAAGTTGTCGATTTGAGCTTCGATTTCTTTTACTTTCGCTGTGTCGCCTGCTGCTTCAGCTTTTTGCATCGCACGGAATAGGTCGTTTAGCTCTTTGGCGTCTGCTTGGCGAAGGAATGTGTAGATTTCTTCGATCAGCTTAGGCACAGCAGTTTTTTCGTGCATTGATTGGTCAGGTAGTGGACCAAACTCTGAGCGAAGCGCTGCCACCATCCAGCCTGATAGGTAGATGTAGCGTTTGTTGGTTGTGCCGAAGTATTTTTTGTTGGCAATCATTTTTTGCTGAGCGATAAAGCCATGCCAGCAGCCTAGTGATTGGGTGTATTTGCTGTTGTCCGCATCGTATTCTGCCATGTCTTTACGCATGATGGCAGCGGTGTATTTGGCGATATCAAGACCAGTTTTGAAGCGGTTTTGGACGATCATGCGTGCCGCATCTTCTGGGCGAATGGCATCCCAAGTGCCGCCCAATTTTTCCTTAACTTTACGAACATGGTCTAGTGCTGATTGATAAGTCATGACTCACTCCTTTTATTGATAACTTAAAAATTAATGATGATTAATAACAACTCAGCGATTCATCGTAATGAGCATCGAATCACTGCGTCCCCGATGACTACAGAATAGCCAAAATCTCATCATAAATCCAATAGCCTGTGCCAATGTTCAATATTTCATAAATAAATGGCTATTACAAAGTCATTTACAAATAGAATAAATAATAGTTTATCGATACAAGTGATTGATTTTTTGCAATTAATCTTGGCAATTGTCAGATTTTTGATTAGAATTATTTATTTTATTATATTATTATAAATTATTAATTTCGCAAAATCCCATCGCATTTTGTGGATTTTATGCTAAAATGAAACACCTGTATTCATCACAGTAACCGTCATGCCATCATCAATTTGTGCAAATATCCCTGCAATATCCCCAAAATTACAGGCATTTTTGAAATCCAAAGGTTCGCTGACCGCCCTACTTGAAGCACACGCACACAAGCCACTGCGTGTCGTCGTTCTGCATGAAGGCTATGCTCCACTCAATCACCGCCAAAAACGCCTACTGTCACTGCCTATACATAAGCCACAGCTTGCTTGGGTGCGTACGGTCAAATTATACGGCAATAGTGATGATGCTTGGGTGATGGCAACCAGCATTTTCCCCCTACCGACATTGACAGGTGGTCTGTCTCGCCTGCGTCATCTTGGTCGCACGCCCATCGGCTATGTGCTGTTTAAGCAGCAGCGTACTTTGCCTTATGTCCGTCATTATTATGAGCAGCAAGGTTGTCATGGTAGATGTACGGTATATGAGTATCAGGGCAAAAAACTGCTGATTGATGAGCGGTTTTTGCCTGCTTTTGTTGACAGTCTCTTGGCATGAAGTTTTCGTGGCCAATTTGCCATTGACAAATTTTCTTAACAAAAACTCGCTCGCCCCTAGTGTATCGATGGGCAAATATGCTACACTAAGGACACTGTTTTATCCTTCCATATTTGATACAAACAAGGAAATACCATGTTTAAAGAAATCTCACTACATCAATACGATCCAGACATCGCTGCACAGGTCGATGCCGAAGCACAGCGTCAAGAAAATCATATTGAGCTTATCGCTTCTGAAAACTACTGCTCACCTGCAGTAATGGAAGCACAAGGCACAGCTTTGACCAACAAATATGCCGAAGGTTATCCAGGTAAGCGTTATTATGGTGGCTGTGAATATGTCGATGTCATCGAGCAAATCGCCATCGATCGTGCCAAAGAGCTATTTGGTGCTGACTACGCCAACGTACAGCCACACTCAGGCTCAAACGCCAACAGTGCTGTCTATCTGGCACTACTAGAAGCTGGCGATACTGTACTTGGTATGAGCCTTGCACACGGTGGTCACTTGACACACGGTGCCACAGTGAGCTTCTCAGGTCGTACCTATAATGCGGTACAATACGGCCTAAACCCAGAGACTGGCTTGATCGATTATGATGAAGTGGCACGCCTTGCTCGTGAGCATAAGCCAAAGATGATCATTGCTGGTTTCTCAGCGTATAGCCAAGTTGTTGATTGGCAAAAATTCCGTGATATCGCTGACGAAGTCGGTGCCTACCTAATGGTCGATATGGCACACGTGGCAGGCCTAGTCGCAGCAGGCGTCTATCCAAACCCAGTACAAATCGCCGATGTCACCACCACGACCACTCACAAAACGCTGCGTGGCCCACGCTCAGGTCTAATCCTAGCCAAAGCCAATGCCGATATCGAGAAAAAACTGGCATCAGCGGTATTCCCAGGCAACCAAGGTGGCCCACTGATGCACGCCATCGCTGCCAAAGCTGTCTGCTTCAAAGAAGCGATGAGTGATGAGTACAAAGCGTATCAACAACAAGTTGTCGCCAATGCCAAAGCCATGGCAGAAGTTATCCAATCTCGTGGCTACGAGATCGTCTCAGGCGGCACTGAGAACCATCTGATGCTCATCAGCCTAATCAAGCAAGAAATCACTGGTAAAGAGGCGGATAAATGGCTGGGCGATGCACACATCACTGTGAACAAAAACTCAGTACCAAACGATCCAAAATCACCATTTGTGACTTCAGGTATCCGCATCGGTACGCCTGCTATCACCACTCGTGGCTTTGGTGAAGCTGAGTGCCGTGAGCTGGCAGGCTGGATCTGCGATGTGCTAGATGCCCGTGGTGATGAAGCTGTCATCACTGCTACTCGCGAAAAAGTCGCAGCCATCTGCAAAAAACTACCCGTTTATGAGCGTAATGCGAAGTAATCGGTGGTTGCTATAAAAAGCTGCTTAATTAAGCAGCTTTTTTAATTGTAAATTCAATATAACACAAGGAAGCTGCCAACCTCGGCAGAAATGGATTGTGAATAACACAGATAATGCGATCGCAGACACAGATCATGCCCTTAAGCAGCTACACAGGCTAGCTGATGCATGTGCTTATAATTTCGGCAAGGCTGCTCACAGTGGTGATGAGTTTTTAGGTACTGGCGCCGATCTTGAGCCATCCACGCTGCTACACGCTTATCGCTCTGGCGTATTTCCATGGTTTGCAGCCGATGAGCCGATCTGCTGGTGGTCACCAAAAGAGCGCTGCGTGATGGTGCCAAGCGCCTTTGAACCTAGTAAAAGCCTGATGCGCACCGCCAAAAAGCAGTCTTGGACGATCACCACCAACCAAGCATTTAAGCAAGTGATCAGTGCTTGTAGTCAGCCTCGCAGCTATACCGATGACACTTGGATACATGCTGAGATGATCGCAGCCTATGATCAATTACATCAGCTATCGGCCGCCAGCAGCATTGAGGTCTGGGAAGGATCGCCTCATACCAGCGAACTGATCGGCGGATTGTATGGCGTCAATATCGGGGCGATATTTTGTGGTGAAAGCATGTTTCATCGGAAAACGGATGCTTCCAAAATTGCCTTTTGGGCGCTGATGTACTTTGCCAAACGCACGGGCATTGAGTTGATTGACTGCCAAATGCCAAACCCACATTTGCTAAGCTTGGGTGCTGACACCATGCCCAAGGCTAAGTTTTTGGATGTGTTAGCTTGTTTGGTCGCAACGCCCTGTATTGGCATGAATGGCGCGCGGCAGCCGATAACTACCCAAGCGCTATTAATTGATGATATTTGACTGCAAAAAACCCCTTGAAAGCTAGTATTTTCAAGGGGTTTGGTAGGTGTTTGCTTGTCTTTGTACTTTGTTGCAAATCTTTGCAAAAATCATGGATGGCGGAGACGGAGGGATTCGAACCCTCGATACGCTATTAACGTATACACACTTTCCAGGCGTGCGCTTTCGACCACTCAGCCACGTCTCCAAGGCTGCCTATTATACCCAAAAAACCATAATTTGTCATGAGTTTTGGTAATTTTTTTGGTATCAGCCATCAGCCCTGTAGCAAGCTAATATCCGCCACCAACATAAACAGATTTCGCACTTGTTGTAGCAGTGCTAGGCGATTTGCTTTGAGCTTGGCATCATCGCTATTGACCATCACATCATCAAAGAAAGCGGTCAAAGGCTCTGATAGGCTTGCCAATGTGGTCAAAATCGCTTGATAATCCGCAGCAGCTTGTAGTGGCAAGACGGCAGCTTGGGCAGATTTCACCGCATCAAAGAGTGCTTTTTCGGCTACTTCCACCAACACTGCTTCATCGACCTCATCACTCACCGCAACATCAGCTTTGGCTAGGATATTGGCAACGCGCTTATTATTCTCAGCAAGCACGCCCGCCTGTGGCAGACTGCGGAACACCTGTACTGCACGGATACGATCATCAAAATCCATCGGTACATCAATATCCATCGCCTGCACCGCTTGGATGGTATCCACCGCGACGCCCTGCTCGCTGTACATCGCACGATAACGAGCATTGATAAATTCCATCACTTCATCAAAAGTCTTGGCAGCATCGCTAAGCTTATCGCCATAGCCGCTCAAAGCGTGCTGAATCAACTCACTTAGGCCAAGATTTAGGCGTTTTTCAATCAAAATCCGCAGTACACCAATCGATGCACGACGCAAGCTGAATGGGTCTTTTGAGCCTGTCGGAATCTCGCCGATGCCAAAAATACCCACCAGCGTATCGATACGATCTGCCAAAGCAAGAGCGGTGCCAATGTCAGTCGCAGGCAGTTTGTCACCGGCAAACTTAGGCAAATACTGCTCTTCGATGGCATCCGCCACACCTTTGGCTTCGCCATTTAGACGGGCATAATAAGTACCTGCCACGCCTTGTAGCTCAGGGAATTCACCCACCAGCGTACTGGCAAGGTCGCACTTGGACAGATGTGCTGCACGAATCGCGTGCTCACTATCTGCACCGATTTGGCCAGCGATATATGCCGCTAAGCTAGCAATACGCTCTGATTTTTCCCAAATCGTGCCAAGCTTATCTTGGAAAATGCGATTTTTTAGATTTTCGGTCAAGGCAAATAGTGGCTGTTTTTGGTCTTGTAAAAAGAAAAATTCAGCATCCGATAGGCGTGGACGCACGACTTTTTCGTTACCAAAAATCACTTGGCTTGGATCTTTACTTTCAATATTACTAATAAATACAAAATACGGCAACAGCTTACCATCTTTATCGGTCAAGCAAAAATACTTTTGGTCAGCCTGCATGGTGCTAATTAGGGCTTCTTGGGGCACTGCCAAAAAACGCTCTTCAAAGCTGGCTCGTAGTGCCACTGGCAAATCCACTAAGGCGGTGACTTCATCAAGCAACTCATCAGGCACGATGGCAATGGCACCGACTTCATCAGACAGCTTGGCAACTTGTTCTTTGATCAATGCTTGACGCTTATCAAAATCGGCGATGACTTTGGCATTTTGTAGGACAGCTTCATAATCATCGGCATGAGCGATACTGACAAAATCAGGGGCGTGGAAGCGATGGCCACGAGTAGCATTGCCCGCCTTGTGACCTTGAATGGTCGCATCAATCACCGTGCTATCTACCATCAGTACCACCCATTGCACAGGGCGGACGAACTCTTCTTTACTCGCACCCGAACGCATACGCTTGGCGATTGGCAAATCATCAAGGGCTTTTTGGAAAATCACTGGTAGTAGCTCGATGACAGGCTTGCCTTGCACGGTCAATTCATAGCCGATATAGTCGCCCTTATCCGTACTGATGGTGATGATGTCATCTTTGGTGATGCCGAGTCCACTAGCAAAGCCAAGACCTGCTTTGGTCAGATTGCCGTCGCTATCAAAGGCAGCTTTGATCGCAGGGCCGCGTTTTTGTTCGGTGCGGTCAGGCTGTTTGTCGCTGATACCGACAATCTGTAGTGCCAGACGGCGTGGTGCCGCAAAAGGCTTAATCGCTTCATAGGCGATATTTTGGCTCTCCAAGGCGGCTTTGACATTGTCCGTCAAGGCATCACGCAAGGTCTTTAGGTTCTTTGGTGGCAGCTCTTCGGTGCCAAGTTCAAATAGGATTGTGGTCATAGGATACCTTAATTTCAATAGCTAAATTTATTTAAATTATTTAAAGATTAGTGCTTTTGTAGCATATGCACAACCAGTTTAATCAATGTTTCTTTATTATCAGGATGAGATTCGGCAATCAACAATGCCAAAGCGGTCAAGCCCGTGTCATTAATAATCGGTGTATTATCGGCGGTCAATAACCGTCCATTTCTATGCAAAAAATCTACAAATAAAAACGCCCCACTGCGTTTATTGCCATCAGCAAAAGGATGATTTTTGATGACAAAATACAGTAAATGTGCTGCCTTTTCTTCAATACTCGGATAGGCAGGTTCGCCAAATACCGTTTGTTCCAAATTACCCAAAATTGCAGACAACCCATCGCCACGCTCTTTGGCAAATAATTCAGTCGCCTCATCTTTTGCCATCAAATCCGCCTTGAGCCCTGCCAAAGCCTGCTGTGCTTCATCCAAACTTGGCAGAATGCCACCCAGCTCACCGCTAGGGTCGGACAACAAGCCCTCATCATACTGCTGTAACCACAAAAAGGTCTGCGTATAACGACTGACAATATCCACCAAACCACGGCCGCCATCAAGGGTTAAGTTCGGCGATTGAGCAGTTTTTTGGATTAATGCCAACGCTTGCTCAAGCTCATGAGCATTTTGAGCAAGGCGTTCTTGATTAATCGCATAACCTTTAAGCAAATAATCCTTTAAACGAGCAGTTGCCCAACGGCGAAAAGCGACGCCTTGTTGTGATTTGATACGATAGCCAACAGAAATGATGGTTTCCAAGTCATAAAACACCACAGGTCTATCCGAATTTGCAATTTGCATTTTTTGCAAATTGCTTTTTTCGGCAATCTCACCTTCCGCTAATGCATTCTTGATATGACGTGAAATCACGGAAACATCTCGCCCAAAAAGCTGCACCATTTGAGCCTGTGACAGCCAAACAGTATCATTATCAAAACGCACTTCCACCTTGGCATCACCCGCAGCGGTTTGGTAGATTTCTATGGGATTGTTCATAATTACTCCATGTTTGCGTCTTGATAACTTAGCTTTATCAAAGCTTAATCATCTTTTTGATCGCCATCGTCACGGTCACTATCTTGGTCGTTGTCACGGTCGCCACTGCTATCACGCTCATTATCGTCATCATTGTCGCGGTCGCTGTCACGATCGTTGTCATTGTCGTTGTCATTGTCGTTTTCACGTTCTTGGCGATCGGACTGTTCGGTGCGGTCGTTTTCACGCTCGTTATTATCGTTATTGCCAACCATACCACAAGCAGTTAAAAAAGTGGCTAAAATAGCGATTAAAATAAGGTTTTTCATAAATACGCCCTCTAAAAACAATCAGTTAATATTCCACACCACTTCTGTTTGTGGCGTACAATAAAACCCTTCAAAGTCATAAAACTGGCGAATTTTCTCAATCATTTGTTTTGATGAACAAATAAACACGCTCGACACCCCGTAAATTGAACCAATCAACAATTGATAATCTGGTGTAAATATCGTTCCTACCCCAATATTGGCTTGCTCACTCAAAATCAAATCATCAATAAAATGCAATTTTCGTTCTGTGGCAAATTCATCACCTACCCACACCCAGTCATAGCCTAATTTTTTGATGACATTAAATATATCATTCTCAAAATAAGGGGCAATTTCATTGGTTTCAGGTGCAAAAATATCGCATTCATTCTCCAAAGTAAGAAGCTGATGTTTAATATCCATCCTTTGCAAATGCTCATAAAGGCGATTTTCACGGCTTTGAATGCCTGTTTCAAGGTCTTGATACTCGCCAATGTTCAGTTTTTGCATAATTTCTTGCCAAGAAATAGCTTTGGCATAACGAATAAACTCTTGCTTAGAAACATCAATGTTTCGATTTAAAATCCACTGATGCTCTTTTTCGATTTTGCAAAAGGGTTGCATAACCACAAACACCGCTTCAAATACCCCTGCAAAATATGCCAAAATTTTGCCATCATAAGGAAAACTGGCAAATCTATCAGGCGGTGGTGCTTTTCGGTTCACTCACCACTCTCTTTCGGCAACCACTTCTCCAATGCTTCTACCTTATGCGCTTCGTCCGCCAATGGGAAGCCAAGTTTGGCACGGGCTTCGGTGTAGCTGACCGCCACTTTGCGAGCAAGTGTACGCACCCTTAGAATAAAGCGTTGGCGTTCGGTGACACTAATCGCCCCACGAGCGTCAAGCAGGTTAAAGGTATGGCTTGCCTTTAGCACCATCTCATAGGCAGGCAGTGGCAAATTCACCGCCACCAATCTGTCTGCCTCGCTTTCATAAAAATCAAATAATTCAAACAGCTTATCGACATTGGCGTATTCAAAGTTATAGGTGGACTGCTCCACTTCATTTTGGTGGAAGACATCGCCATAGGTCACTTTGCCAAACTCGCCGTCCGTCCATACCAAATCATAGACGCTGTCCACGCCCTGAATATACATCGCCAGACGCTCAAGACCATAAGTAATCTCACCCGTCACAGGGAAGCACTCAATACCGCCGACTTGTTGGAAATAAGTAAACTGCGTCACTTCCATGCCGTTTAGCCACACTTCCCAGCCAAGCCCCCATGCACCCAAGGTTGGTGACTCCCAGTTATCTTCCACAAAGCGAATATCATGGGTCAAGGTATCAATGCCCAATGCTTCTAGCGAGCCCAAATACAGCTCTTGGATATTGGCAGGGTTTGGCTTTAGCACCACTTGGAATTGATAATAGTGCTGTAGGCGGTTTGGGTTGTCGCCATAGCGTCCATCGGTCGGACGGCGAGATGGCTGTACATAGGCGGCGTTCCATTTTTCAGGGGTCAAAGCGCGCAAAAAGGTCGCCGTATGGAATGTACCTGCGCCCATTTCCATGTCATAAGGCTGAAGTACCACACAGCCACGGTCTGCCCAGTAGTTTTGAAGTGTAAGAATAATTTGTTGAAAGGTCATGATGTCTCGCCCAATTTTCATGTAAAATTAAGATAAAAAATAATGCCCATTGTACTAAACAACAGGCATTTTTTCCATTCTTTTTCAAGATTTTGGCGGATTTTGTGGGATGTTTTGTAGAGAGATTTACTATCGATTATGAACGATAAACGCCATAATCAGCATACGATGCCGCGGTCGCATTTGGCATCAATAGCCACAACACAAGATAAATCAGAATCCCTGGTACAGCAACACTGGCACACGAGATAATCACAAACACTAGGCGTACCATCGTTGGCGACCAACCCAAATATTCGGCGATACCACCCATCACACCGGCAATCATGCGATGGTTTTGTGAGCGGTGAAGTTTGATGAGTTTTGCCATAAAATCACTCCGTATGATGATGATTATAATGATTATCAGTCGTTCTTAACGATGACTTGCTAGCAATATGCAATTTAGGTATAATGTTAACTTGTATTATTTGTACAAATCATGCCTTGCTAACAGGTTTAGTATCTAGATGGTTGCTCGCATCGGCAATTTCAAGCACAAAAGCACCCTTGTACAAAACACAACAAAGACTTACAAAGGATGACAAGATGACAAAGGCGAGCAATGCCCTACTGATCGGTGATTTTGCCCCATTGCATTTGGGTCATCTTGCCGATATTAATCACGCCGCCGGCATTGCCGAAACGCTACACATCGTCATCACACCACCTGTCAAGCGGCCACTGCCCAGTGGTCGTACTGCCAATCTGCAGGATGTCGCACGATGGGTACAGGTGGCGTGTCAGCAGTTTGGCTTTATCAAAGTTCATACCACACAGAGTCTTGGGCTGGATATCGCCTTTGATTATCAGCAGGATACTAGGCTTGATGATGGACAGTTGTCGCAAGTATGTCAAGCGCTTGCCATCGATACGACATCGACGCAGGTGTATCAAGCCAATCTCGATACTCACCTGCGATCACAACGCATGGCGATTTGTCAGCATCCACTACACCACTTTGATCAGCTTGCCCCTGCCTGCCGCTATTTTTATACCCAGACAGTGTGCATCGTCGGTGGCGAAAGCTCGGGCAAAACCACACTCATTCATAAGCTTGCCAATCATTACGGTGCCAACATCGCCCTTGAGATGGGACGGCTTTATACGCACTCGCACCTTGGCGGTACAGAGCTTGGCCTACAGTACAGTGATTATCTGCCGATTGCCATCAATCACGCCAAAGCCATCATGGATGCCACTGCCAATGCCACCGCCCCTATCACCTTGATTGATACGGATTTTGCGACGACGCAGGCATTTTGTGAAGTGTATGAAAACCGCACCCATCCTGTCGTGGCAAGCCTTGCCGATCATTTTCGCGCAGATTTCACCATTTATCTGGATAATAATGTCACTTGGGTCGCTGATGGGATGCGTAGGCTTGGCGACACCAAAGCGCGTAGTCACTTTGCACAGACACTGCTCGACATCTTGATTCGGCACGACATCTGCCATCATGTGATCGATGATGCCGATTATCACGAACGCTACCAACAAGCCGTCTCATGGATTGATACGCAGATACTAGGCAAGACACCCACGATTTTGACACCACACCCACAGGATACCACCCTATGAAAATCGCTCTATTGGATAACATCACTGGCTTTGGTAAGCACGACTGGAGCGTCTATTGGGTGCTGATTTGGTTCAGCTGTGGACTGCTTGCACTGTTTTTTGGGTTTTGGACGACGACTGAGCAGACAGCATTGGACTGGTTTTATTTATTGGTATCTGTGATTGGTCTACTATGTGTGGTGAGTCTTAGCTTTCGCAAAAAAATCGCAGGCAATGGGCTTGGGATGCTTGCCACCGCAGGTGAAGTGATCGTACAGGCGACATCAGGGGCGGTGGGACTGATGCTTGCGCCTTTGTTTAACTTTTTTAGCCATGCTTATGGAGTCAAATACTGGGCAAACAACACCGATGCCGATGGCAATATGATACCAAAATCCGCCAACAAATATGTCTGGCTTTTGACCATTGGCTTTATCATTGTAGGTCTTGCGCTGTTTCCGATGATTAACCGCTGGCTCGATGCCCAAGGCTATGGCGTCATTGATGATGATGGCAGTCAATTTTTGGGGATGATTGACTTTTTTTGGATTAATGTCGTGGCGTTTGTGCTATCCATCACCGCACAGGCGACGATGATTTTGCGGTATTCATTCAACTGGTGGCTGTGGATTGTAGTCAATGCCGTATGGCTGATTGTCAATCTAATGACAGGTAACACGATTTTTGCCATCCAAACGGTGATTTATCAAGTCAATGCCGTGGTGGGGCTGTACGGCTGGTATCGCAGTGAACAGCTCGCCAAAGGCATCCATTAAAATGACTTAAAGACTGCTGCTAGCGGTCTTTATTTTTATAAAAATCCTTTGAAAATTATCCAAAAATTGGTTACAGTATAAAAACCTTTGGAAGCATCAATCATTGGGAGCGTTAATAAAAGGAGTTGTCATGTCGTTATTCGCCAGTCAAAAATCACTACAAACATGGCTTGATGACTATGCTGTCAGCCACCAAAATCCCACCAACAAATCCATCCATTGGCTATGCGTGCCAGTGATTTTCCTATGCATTGTCGCACTGCTATATCATGTGCATATCGGGCTACTGGGCGTGATTGCTGTGGGGGTGCTGTTCTTTTATCTGCGTTTGTCGTTGGTGTTATTTATGCAGATGCTGATTTTTATGGCATTGTGCATTGCAGTGGTTTATTATCTGCCAGTATCGGTGTGGTTTTGGGTTGGGCTGTTTGTGGTGGCATGGATTGGGCAATTTGTCGGGCATAAAATCGAAGGTGCTAAGCCGTCGTTCTTTGAAGATTTGCAATTTTTGCTCATCGGCCCTGCATGGGTGGTGCATGATATGGGACGGCGCTTGTCATCATAGACCGTCGCCTGATATCATTGATAGCCTATCTGGTGAATCTGGGCATAAATTTTTGTTGATTTGGCAATTTTAAAATAGTGCACAGTGAAATGGTAAAATCTATCATGATTTTGTCTGAATAAATAAAAAACCCTTGTCAGTATTTACCGACAAGGGTGAATATGGAGCTCTTGACGAGAATTGAACTCGTGACCTCTCCCTTACCAAGGGAGTGCTCTACCCCTGAGCTACAAGAGCAAAATCGCTAATATATGGAGCGGGTGGCGGGAATCGAACCCGCACCATCAGCTTGGAAGGCTGAGGTTCTACCACTAAACTACACCCGCAGGGTAGTACCTAGGTAGGGAATAATGGTGGTGGGGGAAGGATTCGAACCTTCGAAGCTTTCGCGACAGAGTTACAGTCTGTTGGGTTTGACCGCTCCCCAACCCCACCAAAGTAGATAGGCATGCTTTTACTGGTCTGGTAAAAGTTAAGCCCGTTACTGGGCTTGACCTAATGCTTTCTTAGGAATGGTGCCGGCTGCCGGAATCGAACTGGCGACCTACTGATTACAAGTCAGTTGCTCTACCAACTGAGCTAAGCCGGCGGTGTACTTCCTAAGTGCTGCATATAATAGCAAATTTTTGAGATTGTGCAAGCTTTTTTTTGATAAAAATTGATTTATTTTTATAAGTTACTGATTTAAATAATATTTTTATCAAAATTTCTGCCATGATACATGCTCAAATCTCAAGCCCATCACACGCCATCTCGACCGCTTTGATGATGGCAAGGGCTTTTTTGTTGGTCTCATCCCATTCTGCCATCGGGTCAGAATCAGCGACCACGCCTGCCCCTGCTTGGACATGCACCTTGCCATCTTTCATCACCGCGGTGCGAATGGCGATGGCAGTATCCATATTGCCATGCCAACCCAGATAGCCAATCGCCCCACCAAACACCGTACGGCGGACAGGCTCAACTTCATCAATGATCTGCATGGCTCGGATTTTGGGCGCGCCCGACAGCGTACCTGCTGGAAAAGTCGCACAAAACACATCGAGCGCATCGACATCATCACGCACTTGACCTTCAACATTGCTGGCGATATGCATCACCTGCGAGTAGCGTTCGATAAACATCTTGTTCGTCACCTTGACTGAGCCGATTTCGCATACTCGTCCGATGTCATTACGCCCAAGGTCAATCAGCATCAGATGCTCGGCGATTTCTTTTTGGTCGGACAGCAGTTCTGCCTCAAGCGCCAAATCCTCGGCCACATCACGCCCACGACGGCGAGTACCTGCCAGTGGTCGCACCGTGACCGTACCATCTTCGATACGAGATAAAATCTCAGGCGATGCCCCGATGATGTCAAATGGCGATTTGCCTACGCCAAAAGTCTCACCATGCAACATAAACAAATACGGCGATGGGTTCAGATAACGCAGCGCTCGATACACACTCAAAGCATCACCATCAAAATCCGCCGTCATACGCTGTGCAGGCACGACTTGCATGACATCACCTGCTAGGATGTAGTCTTTGATTTTATTAACATCCTTGCAGAACTTATCCTGACCTGTGACAGACACAAAGTTTGGCTTAGGTTGTGTGGTCGTGGTCAAATCAGGTCGCTGTCCCAGTGCTTGTTCAATCGCAGCTAAGCGCGCCAGTCCATCTTCATAGCCATTTTCAAGCTCGCTATTGGCATAGACGACGATGGATAAAGTATGCTCAAGATTATCAAACACCACCACTTCAGTCGATAACATCAGCCACAAATCAGGCAGATTCAGCGGATTGGGTGCATCCGACTGCCCCACCGATGGCTCAATGGTGCGAATCAAATCATAACCAAAATACCCCACCAAACCACCGCTAAACACTGGCAAAGCTGGCACATCCTCCACCGTCGGCATTGTAAACTGCGCCATGAATTTGCGGATTTCATCAAATGGCTTGTCCGTTTGGGTGCTCGACACCACGCCCACCAGCTCGCTGCCGACTTTCATCACGCCATCTTGGTATTCAAAATACACGCCCTTGCCAAGCCCAATCATCGAATAACGAGCAAAACGCTCACCACCGACCACCGACTCAAACAAATAAGCTTTTGGGTTTAGTTTGCGAATATTGGCAAATACCGAGACAGGCGTAGCATCGTCCATCAGGCGTTTTTTGATGAGTGGTACATGGCTGTAGCCTTGATTTTTTAGGTCTAAAAACTGCTCTTGGCTTAATGGCTGGGACATTTCGTTCTCAAAAAATTTCCAAAATTAACTTATCATAGCACAAAAGCCAACGCTAAAAAACCTCAAATTAATAACGCTTTTACAACAAATCTATCCTGATAAGGGATTTTTTTATTGAGTTAAAATGCTAAAATCACCGTGAGAAATTTATTGCCGATTTAATAAAGTATTGAGTATTTTGTGGCATGCACCACAAAGTCTGCTTGTGTTTAATTGATGGATCTTTCATGCCCAGAGTTGTTACTGATTCGCCTTCGCTACACCCCATCCGCTCACCGTGGGCGTTTTTTCAGACCTTATCCATGACTGGATTGGTGCTGGGATTTTTGTGCTTTTATATCACGATGACACCGATGCTGCTGCCGCGCTCGTGGCTCGTGCAGGCAGTGTGTTGCGGCGTGTCAGGTGCCATCGGCTATGCCTTTGGCAAGCTATTGACTGGCTGCATGGATTTAGGCTGCCATCTGTGCGCGCAACAAAAGATCAGACTGGCTGCAAAATACCGCTTGGCGATCGTCATCCTCGGAATCATCGGTCTTGGGGTGATGACACTGTATCACTGGCAAGTCATGCAAGCGATGCGTCAGCTGATGGAGATGCCAAATGAACCACTGTGGATGGCTTTTGCTGCGGCGGCGATTGGGCTGGTGCTTTGGTTGGCGCTGGTGGCGATCAGCCGCTGGCTTGTGATACTGACCGAATGGCTGGTCAATCTAATCGCCCCAAAACTGCATCTGCCGATCCGTGCGTTGGCTTGGGTAGGTGCCAGTATTTTAGTCGCCTCGCTGCTGTTTGGATTGACGCGCAATTATGTATGGCGTCCTGCGCTGCAAACCATCTCCCAAAAAGCTCTGGCACTTGATCTGACTGAGCCTGACGCCCTCAATGCACCGACCGGCCCCAACCGCTCTGGCGTCGATGGCATCTCGGCACAGCCTTGGCAAGCACTGGGTCATTATGGTCAGCGTTTTGTATCCTTAGGCCCAACTGCCGAGGATATCTCTGCCTTGACTGGTCGTCCTGCCATTGAGCCGATCCGTGTATTTGCAGGCCTGAATCACCAAAACCCCATTACCGCCGAAGCCGATGAACTGGTGGCCATCGCCCTACAAGAACTGGATCGCACCAACGCTTGGCAGCGACAGCATCTGGTCATCCATGGTGCGACTGGTCGCGGCTGGGTCGAAGAATACAGCAGTCTGGCGGCAGAATATCTGACCGATGGCGACATCGCCAGCGTGGCCGTGCAGTATTCGTATCTGCCCAGTCAAGTATCATTCATCGTTGACCAAGAAGCTTCTAGTCAAGTCAATCGGCTGCTGTATCAAGCCATCAAACAAAGGCTCAACGCCATGCCACAGGCCGATCGCCCCAAGCTGTACTTAGCTGGCGAATCTTTGGGCGCTTTTGCCACCCAGAGTAATTTTCAGACTTATGAACAGCTGATCGGTGAAATCGATGGCGCGGTGTGGGTTGGAACACCAAGACTTAGCCATCTGTGGTCGCATCTGGTGCAAATGCGCAGCAAGCCCAGCACTGAGACGCTGCCGATCATTGATGGCGGCCGACATGTACGCTTTATGGATTATCCTGAGATGCTGAGCAGCCAAGGCCATCCGCAAGGTCAGCTGTATCAAGACTGGCAGACACCGCGCATCGTCTTTGTGCAATATGCCTCTGATCCGATCGTTTGGTGGTCACCGATCATGCTGTACCAAAGACCTGACTGGATGCGCGAAGCTGCTGGGCGCGACATCGCTCGCGTGCCTATGTGGCTGCCGATATTAAGCCTGTGGGAGCTCAGCTTGGACATGCCAGCCTCGAACAACACTCCGCCTGGGCATGGCCACATCTATCGTTATGACGCCATTCATGCTTGGCAGGCGGTGCTTGATACTAATACACCATCGTATGAGGCATTGGCTACTGCCATCGATCAACGCGTCGATGAAGGCATCGCTGAGCGTGATGATTAGCCCTTCGACCGCCCATACAAAAGCCCTTGATCATCAAGGGCTTTTTGGTGGTATCGCGGGCAGATTGATCAAGATCAATCACCCTCTACATCGACAGTCTGGTACACTTCATAAGCAGGCACCTCATACGGATGCGCCTGTTTATAGGCAGCGACCACATCGTACAGCTTATTTTCAGGGACGATCATCTCCACCTTCCACTCAGACACTTGCGTGATCTCACCGACCGTGCCGATGGCTGGATGAGAACCTGTCATCGGACGAAACTGGCCCACACCAAGCGTCTGCCAACTGCAGCATTCATAATTGCCAAAGTGGCCTGCACCCGCCTCAAACATCGCATTCTTAACTGCCTCAAGATCACTCTCAGGGATGTAGGTGACGATTTTATACATTTGAAAATACATGACAACTCTTTGATAATCTTAGATATTTTAATGATCTTAGATATGGACGATCACGCCATCATAGCACCACACCGATACGGCGTGCGACTTCTTCATAGCCTTCGACGACATCGCCCAAGCCTTGGCGGAAACGGTCTTTATCAAGTTTTTTCTTGGTATCTTTATCCCACAAACGGCATCCGTCTGGCGAAAATTCATCGCCAAGCACCACGCGGCCTTGGAACAGACCAAATTCTAGCTTAAAGTCCACCAACATCAGACCTGCATCATCAAACAGCTTTGATAGCACTTCATTGACTTTTAAGGTTAATGACTGCATCTGCGCCAACTCATCAGCGGTGGCATAACCAAGCGCGATGGCGGTCGATTCTGACAGCATCGGATCGCCTAAGCCATCATCTTTATAAAACAGCTCATAAGTCGGCGGCAATAGCGGCAAACCTTCGCTCAGACCCAAGCGCTTCATCAGACCGCCTGCAGCGTAATTGCGCACAACCGCCTCAACAGGAATCATTTTCAGGCGCTTAACAAGCACCTCGTCATCCGACAGCTGCTCGACAAAATGCGTCTCCACACCTGCCTCAGCCAGCTTTTGCATGATAAATGCATTAAAGCGATTATTTACCATGCCTTTGCGGTCAAGACTGGCCATTTTCTCGCCGTTAAATGCACTGGCATCATTGCGAAAATGCAAAATCAGATAATCAGGATTGTCGGTTTCATAGACAGATTTGGCTTTGCCAGTATAAAGTAGCGCTTGTTTTTGCATGGTCATCTCGATGATTAATCAATTATACATTAATGAAAAAAATGCAGTCAGCTCACTGACCACATGAAAATTATCTGACGCTCGGTGGACGAGGCAGCTCGTACTGCTTGCCAGCTTCATTCACAAAATCAGGCAGCTGGCCTGTGGTAGTTGGGGTTTGGTACAGTGGCGTAAAATCGGCAGCTGGTTGATCAGCCGGCAGCTTGATCGGCGGCAACTGAGCAGCATCACGATAATCTAAGCTGCCATTATCGCGCTTTGAGAGCAAGTCTTTGGTGGCGCTACAGCCCGTCAATGCCACGATGGCTACCATCACGCCTGCGGTTAATTTTACAGTTTTCATAAACATTCCAAGTAAATGGCGGTATTGGAGTTAAACAATTAATACCAATACCCAATAATACAAATCAAAATTTTGTGTCTAAGACATCACAGCAATGCGGCTTTGGTTAGAGCATCGTCGATGTGCTGATGGTACTGCTCATTGAGCCACACCATCGGTAGGCGGATGCCAGTATCGATCCTGCCCATTTTGTGCAAAGCATATTTGACAGGTTGTGGGCTAGATTCGATAAACAGATCGCGGTGCAAATGCTTGATGGTTTGATGGATGGCTTCAGCCTCTTCAAAGCGTCCTTCAAGTGCCAAACCAAACACCTGACTCATTTGGGCAGGTGCAACATTTGAGGTCACCGAGATATCGCCGCGAGCGCCATGCTGCATCAAAGTCAGCGCCGTCGGATCATCACCTGACAGCACCACCATACGGTCACCGACACGGCGGATTAGGCTAATACCGCGATCAACATCACCCGTAGCGTCTTTGATGGCGACAATATTATCAATATCAGCCAAGCGATTGACTGTCTCCTCAGACAGGTCAGCCACGGTACGGCCTGGCACATTATACAGCATCTGCGGCATATCCACTGCCCCGGCGATGGCTTTAAAATGCTGGTACATGCCTTCTTGGGTTGGCTTATTATAATAAGGAACCACCAACAACGCACAGTCAGCGCCTGCCTCTTTGGCGGCACTGGTCAAGATGATGGCTTCATGCGTGGAGTTTGCGCCTGTACCTGCGATGACAGGGACGCGGCCTGCCACTTGTTTGACAAAAAAGCGAATGACCTCAATATGCTCATCCATCGCCAGCGTCGCCGACTCGCCTGTCGTACCCACAGCAACCAAAGCATGGATCCCTGCATCAATCTGCCAGTCAATCAGGCGCGCCAATGCATCATAATCCACCGCGCCATCAGGCTTCATCGGTGTTACCAGAGCAGTGATCGCTCCTTGGAGTTTGGATTTGATTTGTTGATATGCGTCTGTCATAAGCAGCCTTGCTTGATTGATTAAAAAAATGGTGACCAATCCCAGCTTCAGGTTTGGTCTATGATCATCTTTGCTAGTGTATCACATTTACATGGGATATTTGTAGTTATTTTTGGTTGTTTTGGCCATCCTAGCCAAGCGACATCCTTACAATCCCATCTTAAAGTTAGAAAACACCCACTCATTCATCGATGCGCATGCCGATGATGGCTGGTGTGCCTTGGCGGATCAGCTGAACGGTGATCACACCAGTTTTTGGCAGATTTGTCACTGCCGATGCAAAGTCCTCGACGCTAGAGATGCTCTGTTGATTCAGCCCGATGATCACATCGCCCGTGCTGATGCCTGCTTTGGCGGCGCGGCCGACCAGATCCACTGAGGTAACGAGTACGCCGCCTGACACGCCTTGGCTTTGTAGAGTGCGTCGTTCATTGGCATTCAACGCTCGCAAGCGCAACCCTAGGCGCACGCCTTCGGCTTTATTGCGGCTTTGGATGGCGGTGTCTTCTTGGGCTTCGCCAAAATTGCCTTTGGCGGTATAGACCTTGCCTTGGCGCTGATAGGTCAATTCAAATGCATCATTTGGTCTGGCTCGATTGATTTGGTTGAGCAGATCATGCGCATGGACAATCGGCATCTGGTTAAAACTCAGTACCACATCACCTGATTTTAGGCCAACTTGATCGGCAGGGAAATTGGGTACCACGCGCGTTAATAGCGCACCTTGTGGCTTAGTTAGGCCATAAGCTTCGGCCAAATTACGATCCACATCCTGTACCGAGATGCCCAAATACACGCGCGTGACTTTGCCATTTTGGCGAATCTGCTGATAAATATCCATCGCCGCATCGATGGGGATCGAAAAAGACAGACCCATATAGCCGCCTGTGCCGCTAAATATGAGTGAATTGACACCAACGACCTCACCTTGGCGGTTAAACAGCGGCCCGCCTGAGTTGCCAGGATTGAGCGCAACATCGCTTTGGATAAATGGCACAGCAGCTTCACGGCTGACATTGCGAGATTTGGCAGAAACAATGCCTGCTGATGCCGAGTAATCAAACCCAAAAGGCGAGCCGATGGCCAGCACAGGTTCGCCTACTTTTAGCGTATCTGCTTTGGCGACAGGCAGCGCAGGATAGTGATTGCCAGCGACTTTTAGCACGGCAATGTCTGAGCTTTCATCGCTGCCGATCAGTGTGGCATCCAGCTCAGTGCGATCATTGAGCGTCACGGTGATACGATCGGCGCCTGCGATGACATGATGATTGGTCAATAAATAGCCATCACTGCTGATAAAAAACCCCGTTCCATAACCTTGCTCTATCACTGGAATATCCGGAAGCTGTGCTTGTTCGCCCAGATAGCCTTTGAGCATCTGCACCGCCCGCGCCTGCGCCAAAGTCTCATCATCGACTTGCTTGGTGATGCTGATGCGCACCACCGATGGCGCCACTTGTTCTACCAATGATGAAAAATCGGCGCTCGCCAGTGCATGAGCAGGCGTCGCCACAGGTAAGGTGGTGATGGCTGCGCCTGCCATCATCAAACAAAGCATCAGTGCTGATTTTTTCATGAAACATCCTTTACAGAGTTTGGGGAATTTTGCTAATGGTGTTTGCTAATGGTGAATGACCAAAAATCACCGATTATGATGACCAATGCTGCAAAGTATCCAAAATTTCATGTATGGCGTCAAGCATGTTTTGGCGACAAAACCTTTCTTGATCCCATCAAATCTTACCCGATTCTCAACCGCCTTGCTAATTTCGCGCCACCACATGCCATCGCCAAATATCCAAACAGATGCCCAAATCAAATCCCCAAAGCTGCATCAATGCGTGCGGCGACTTCATCGATCTTGCCTGAGGCATCGATGCGATGGATGCGCTCACCGTGACGAGCAAATTGATACTCCAAACCTCGATGCACCCGCTCAAAAAAAGCAATGTTATTGGACTCCAAGCGATCGAGCGCGCCACGCTTGCCAGCGCGCTGCATCCCTGTCACCACATCCAAATCCAGCCACAGCGTCACCTCAGGCATCACAGGCACAAAATGCTCAATCAACAGCTCAATCTTATTCAGTGCTGTGGTATCACCCTCATATCGGCCAAAGCCCTGATACGCCACTGTACTGTCCACAAAGCGATCACAAATCACCCACTTGCCCGCTTGTAAGGCTGGCAAAATGGTCTTGTGAATGTGATCGGCTCGCGCAGCAAACATCATCAAGATTTCAGCATCAGCATCGATATGACGCACAGGGTCCAAAAACATCGTCCGCAGCGCCTCAGCCAGCTCGCTGCCACCCGGCTCACGCGTGCGCAGCACCTCAATGCCACGCTCTGTCAATCGCGCGCACAGCTGATCGATCGCCGTGGTCTTGCCGACGCCTTCGGTACCCTCAAAGCTGATAAATCGACCTTGCATCCTATTCATCCTTTTTGTAATGTCGTGTGGCATGAAGTTATTTATTGCGCATCACCGTGCGATATTCTTCAACCGCTTTTTGATGCTCTTGGTAAGTGCGGCTAAACTTATGGCCGCCATTGCCTGTCGCCACGAAAAACAGCACATCACTGTCATCAGGATGCATGGTTGCACGGATGGCCTCAGCAGATGGCAACGCGATGGGTGTCGGTGGTAGGCCATCGATTTGATAGGTATTATAAGCGGTTTTTTCTTGGATATTGCTGCGATAAATGGTGCCATCATAGCGATCAAACAGGCCATAAATGATGGTCGGATCCGTCTGTAGTCGCATGCCCTGACGCAGACGATTGACAAATACCGAGGACACCAAATGACGCTCTGAGGCGATGCCTGTTTCTTTTTCGATGATGCTTGCCATGATCAGCGCCTCATATGGCGTTGCATAAGGCAAATTGGCATCGCGTTCTTGCCACGCTTGATCCAAGATGCGCTTTTGATCCTCATATAAGCGTTTTAGGATCATCGTGTCTGTCGTGCCTTTAGCAAATTGATAAGTATTCGGCGCAAACCAGCCTTCTAAATTGCCATTGGGCGATTCAATGCCCAATGCTGCCGCCACCGCTTCGTTATCACGCGCCACATCACTCCACGCGTAGCCATCAGCCGCTGGTGTCAACAGCTCAAGCACCACGCCATCGGTGTTTTTTAGCGTTTGATACAGATCTTTGACCGTCTTACCTTCGATGATGCGCACACTGATTTCTTCGGTAGCAGCACCCTCGCCAAACAAGCGTACCATCTGCGCCAAACTTGCCCCTTGTGGCACTTGATAATGGCCGGTTTGTAAGGGCTTATCGGCTGCCACCGACAAATACGCCTTGGTGACAAATCGTGAGGCCAATGCCGAATCCGACCACGGCTCTTTTGATAAAAGACTATGATAAGTATCGCCCTTGCCGACACTCAGCGTCTGAGCCGCTCTGTCGGTCTGAGCATAGATGGTCTGATAAATGACAAGCAGCGCCAAGATTACGGCTGCGACCACAGCCACCAGTATCAGCTTGGTCAGTGATGACTGCTTTGGTGGCGGGCTTTGGCGCGACTTACGACGCGATGCAGTCCCTGAAGTGGAGCGCTTAATTGCTTGAGGTTTTTTGGAGGTTGCCATAATTTGCCATAATGATGAATTTTGCTCATTTTAGCAAAATTTTATGACAAATGGCCACTAAATCTATGGCTCGTGCGTGTGAAAATTGTAAGGCATTGATCTGCCTAAAAATTCAGCGCAGTACTGATGATGAGTTAAGCCTTACTAAGGGATAAATCCAGCAGCATCCCAGTCATCAGTCAAAGGACGACCACAAAGATTGGTGATGGGTGTAATGCCGCGTACTGCATTGGTGGTGATCAAACCTGAGATCAGCGGCAGATCTGCTGTCTGTAGCACGCGCTCATGTACCTTGCCCAGCACAGTCGATGCCATCAATGCAGCGCGCATCACGCCTGCCACACCCGAGATATCCACAGGCGGTGTGTACCAACAGCCATCAAGTTGATAAAAAATATTACCCATCGTTGCACAGACCCACTGCCCATGCACATTGGACACCAGTCCATCAGTGATACTATCATCGAGCTGCTGACGCTCCAAAAGCTCAGCATGGATCAGCACCTGCTCAGGACAGCCGATCAGCTTTAATCCCGAAAGCCAAGGTGATCGATGGCTTAATTGCCCCTGCATCAGCACCATCTGCCGCGCCATCACAGGCTGAACAGGAATGCCATCTTTAAAGCGCACGCCTTGATACACAGGCGATGGCATCGCTTTGATGTACGCCTGCGCTGCCGCCATGCCGACAAAGCCATAGCCACGCACGCTCTGCTTGGGTCGGGTAATGATGATCTTTAAGATGCCCTCGCGCATTTGCTTAGCAAGCTGCGTCAATGCCATCATCAACTCATCGACACTGGCGCTCAATCGCAGCGCTGATAGGCCAGTCAGGATACGCTCGGCATGAAATGGCGCACAGACCATCTGCCCATCACAGACCCCGATGGTACTAAAAAATCCATCGCCATAAGCAAAGGCTCGCTCATCCATACGCGCATCTGACAGCACAAGTGCGCCATCCTGCTGATAACAATAATATTGCGCCATCAGTGTCATCGTCTTAAGATGATTTGGCAGCGATAATCTTCACAAGCGCCGCGTTCTAGCACGAAACCGCCCACCGTCTGCGATGAGACCGCAGCACCTTGGAGCATCTGTTCTACAATTTTGGTGCCGACATCGCCGCCGGCCATGCTCATCATCCGATAGCTGCGTTTGGCAAAATCGATCGACTGCTTCTTAGTGGCATCATCATCGGTGGGCGCGGCATAATACCACACCAATTCGAATAAGTTGGGCGATTCGATGACATAAAACGGCGGCTCAAATGGCGTGCTAAAACGATAGCGCATCGCTTTATTGCCATAAAAATCCAGCGCCTCTTCACTGGTCGCGGTGGCACTGAGCGCGCCTTTGAGCGCCTCAAAGTCTTGGCTTTGCTGACTGGCTGTCTGCCAATCGCTCGTATCATAAACCACAGGGTCATAGCTTTTAACCTCACCATCGTCGGCAACCATTTCTTCTTGTGAGACAGGCCGAAAAGTCAAAAACAGCACCAGCGCCGCCGCCAGCAGCAAGCCTACCATCAACCAAGGCCGATAACTGTTGTTTTTGGGTGGTGGAGAATCAAGAGTCGATGCGCGATCATAAGTCATGGCAGTTACCGTTGGCTGATTGGCAATCAAAGATCATAAAAATGCTAAAATTGGATAATTTTAACACAAAAGCCACCCTACGCCACCCCATCGGTGCCGTTTTTTGCTAAAATAAACCTGATATTTGCCAAGCGATCGGCCATCAGCACTCAGTCATTGGCCAAGCGACTGGTTTATCACTGGCAATCACTCACGAATTTTAATAAGGCATCTCAATGCAGCACTTCATCGTCATCGGCAATCCGATCAATCACTCCAAAAGCCCTGCTATCCATCACGCCTTTGCTGACAGCGCAGGACTGGATATCTGCTATCAACGGCAGTTTTGTCCTGATGATCAGGGCAGCTTTGAAGCGGTGGTATCGGCGTTTTTTGCTGGTGGCGGTGTGGGCGCCAATGTCACTTTGCCTTTTAAGGAGATCGCACATCAACTATGCCAACATACAGGTGCGATGAGCAATGATGCCAAGATGGCAGGTGCGGTCAATACCCTGATGATGCGTGATGGCAAACTATACGGCGATAATACCGATGGCCGTGGCTTGGTGGCAGATCTGATTAGCCAAAATGTTGATTTAACTCATAAAAAAATCGCTATCTTGGGTGCAGGTGGCGCTACTCGTGGGGCGATTTTACCCTTGCTGTCTCATGGTGCACACTTGGCGATTTATAATCGCACGCTTACCAAAGCTGAGCAGCTGGTGCAAGACTTTGATCACCCTAATCTATCCGCACACAGTTTGGATGAACTACAACATACCACCCGTTTTGATGTCATCATCAATGCCACTTCGGCGACCACCACAGGTCAGTCGCTGGATTTTGGGCGTATCACGGCGGACTTTGCTTATGATATGATGTATGGCAAGCCATCGGCATTTTTGGCGCATTTTGCCAAGCAAGGCGCACGCACATCCGACGGCTATGGCATGCTGATCCATCAAGCCAAGCTTGCCTTTGAACTGTGGACGGGAGCGAGCATTGATCTGGATCAAGTGACCCTGCCTGATTGATTTACCCCTTGAAATTATCAAGCATCATTACCATAATAGCCACTTAAGTTTATTCACCAACCACATAGGATGCCAAAATGAGCGATACCACCACCCATGACGATGTCGATTTTGACGATTTGGATAATCTATTTGATGACTTTGATGGCGTGGCTGTCGAAGGTGGCGTCGATAGCATCAATGATGAGGGCTGTGAAGGCGGTGCCTGCAAGCTATAAGCCAAAGTATGGCAAGACAAAGCGATTATTCGATGATGAGTAATCGCTTTTTTTATGGATGAATGGCCATCAAATAATAACAAAAAATTTGCCAAAATAAATTTTCTTATGAAAATAAGTTATCATAAGCCAAAAAATCCTTTTTCTTAACACAATTTGTTGTATAGTGTTGTTAACAGCCATGCTGATGGCTTGTCAATTTTCATTGCAAATCGTATCGACTGATACTCTAACAAGGATGACTTATGTTAACTTATAAAGCCCCCCTGCGTGATATTAAATTTTTGATGAATGAGATGCTGGATTTTCAGGCGCATTATCAGACGCTTGAAAACGGCTCGTCTGCCGATCCTGAGACGGTGGACATGATTTTGTCAGGTTTTGCCGACTTTGCCGAAAATGTGCTATCACCACTGTATCAGCCTGCTGATGCCGAAGGATGTACCTTTAAAGATGGCGAAGTGACCACGCCAACAGGCTTTAAGGAAGCCTATCAGCAATTCGTCGAAGGCGGCTGGCAAGGCATCAGCTATCCTGAAGCATTTGGCGGTATGAACCTACCAATGTCACTCAATCTCATCAAATCTGAAATGATGGGTACTGCCAACTGGCCGTGGGCGATGTATCCAGGTCTGACCACAGGCTCGGTGAACACCATCTTGCAGTATGGCGATGACGCCCAAAAAGCCACTTATCTGCCTAAGCTCATCTCAGGCGAATGGTCAGGTACGATGTGCTTGACCGAAGCACAGTGCGGTACTGACCTAAACCAAATGAAAACCCGTGCCGTGCCGAACGATGACGGCACTTATGCCATCACAGGCAGTAAGATTTTTATCTCGGCAGGTGAGCATGATTTGACCGAAAATATCGTGCATATCGTGCTGGCTCGTCTACCCGATGCACCTGCTGGTACCAAAGGCATTTCGCTGTTTATCGTACCGAAATTTTTGCCGACAGATACTGGCGAAGTCGGCGCGCGCAATGCGGTGGCTTGTGGCTCGATTGAGCATAAGATGGGCATCACCTCATCAGCCACTTGTGTGATCAACTTTGATGGCGCAACAGGTTTTCTCATCGGCGAGCCAAACAAAGGTCTAAAAGCCATGTTCACCTACATGAACACCGCGCGTATCGGCACCGGCATCCAAGGCCTATCACACATGGAGCTGTCATTCCAAAACGCCCTGCCATACGCCAAAGAACGCCGCTCGATGCGTGCGTTATCAGGTACCAAAGAGCCGAATCAGCCTGCCGATGCCATCATCCACCATGCGGATGTACGCCGTATGCTGCTCACCCAAAAGGCATTTACCGAAGGTGCGCGCTCGATGATCTATCACACCGCACGCTATGCGGATAAGCTTGCCGAAGCGGTGGCAAAAGGTGATGAAGAAGCCATCAAACAATGGGATGATAAGATTGGTTTTTATACGCCCATTCTCAAGGGCTTCTTGACTGAGCTTGGCATTGAATGTGCCAAACATGGTCAGCAAATCTACGGCGGTCATGGCTATATCAAAGAATCAGGCATGGAGCTGATTGCCCGTGATGCTCGCATCTCGACACTGTACGAAGGCACCACAGGCGTGCAAGCGCTTGACTTACTCGGTCGCAAGGTGCTATTGCATGGTGGTGGCAAGGTCATCCGTGACTACACCGCGAGTATCATGAAATGGTGCGGGGAATATGCGCTGGACAAAGATATGCGTAAATTCGTCTGGACACTCACCAAGCTGTGTGCTGAGTGGAATATGCTGACCGCGCGCCTACTGCTGACCGCTCGCAAAGATCGTGATATCGTCTCGGCAGCGTCGGATGACTTTTTGATGTATTCAGGCTATGTGATGATGGCATATCATTGGGCGCGTATGGCGGCGGTGAGCTTTGATAAGCTCAAAAATGGCGGCGAGCAGCCAAAAGAGTTTTATCTTGCCAAAACGCAAACGGCAGAATTTTATTTTGAAAAACTGCTACCAAGAAGCTCGGCACACGCTGAGAGCATGACCGTACCAAGCGAGGTCATGATGCAGATGGATATTGAGCATTTTGCGTTCTTGGAATAAGTCTGTAACATCTGACATACATCAGTCTGTTAGCCCAGATCATTTGATTTGGGCTTTTTACTTGCAATTCTCAGCCATAGCCCTATATACTACAGCATCTAATTGAGTATTTTTCTAAATTCATAGGAATCGGATATGTCAAACCATCATCGCCTTATTATCTTAGGCTCAGGTCCAGCAGGCTATTCTGCTGCTGTCTATGCCGCTCGTGCCAACCTAAAGCCTGTCATCATCACAGGCCTGCAAGTCGGTGGGCAGCTCACCACCACCACCGAAGTGGATAACTGGCCGGGTGATGCACATGGCTTGACTGGCAATGGCCTGATGGATCGTATGAAAGCGCACGCCGAACGCTTCGGCACCGAACTTGTCTATGACCACATCAACCAAGTTGATCTGCAAAACCGCCCCTTCACGCTAACTGGCGATAACGGCACTTATACCTGTGATGCATTGATCATCGCAACTGGTGCTACCGCTCAATACCTGGGATTAGAATCTGAACAAAAATTCATGGGTCAAGGCGTCTCTGCTTGTGCGACTTGTGATGGGTTTTTTTATAAAAATCAAAAAGTTGTGGTCATCGGTGGTGGTAATACCGCTGTCGAAGAAGCCTTATATCTATCAAACATCGCAAGTGAAGTGACTCTGATTCATCGCCGTGATAGCTTGCGTTCTGAAAAAATCCTACAAGACCAGCTGCTTGAAAAAGCCGCTAATGGCAATGTCAAAATCGAATGGAATCACCAAGTCAAAGAAGTCGTCGGTGATGAGATGGGCGTCACTGGCATCATTATCGAATCGACCGTCGATGGCAGCACCAAACAGCTTGATGCGATGGGTATGTTCGTCGCCATCGGTCATAAGCCAAATACAGGCCTTTTTGAAGGTCAGCTGACCATGAAAGATGGCTATATCGTCGTCAATAGCGGCCTTGATGGCAATGCCACTGCGACCAGTGTCGATGGTGTCTTCGCTGCTGGCGATGTCGCTGACCACATCTATCGCCAAGCCATCACCTCAGCAGGCACAGGCTGTATGGCAGCGCTCGATGCAGAAAAATATTTGGATGCGCTGTAACCACCCATCTTATTTATCAAAAATCCACCCGTATCATGGGTGGATTTTTTTGTCAATCAACCCTCCCAAAACAAAAAGACAAACC
>NZ_MUYV01000009.1 GCF_002014855.1 Moraxella porci DSM 25326
TGATTTTGTTGGGGTTTAATCTTTAACTAAATTGATTTGCGATAAAAAAGACCTTTATACAAAGGTCTTTTTTATGGGTTATGCTTTACTTTTATGCAAATAAGTCGTGACAAAACCTGACAGCGCATAGGTGACACCGATGGCTAGCAGCCCCACTGGGATGTCATATAACAAAGCACCAAAAATCAATAAAGCCACTAATAACACCACAAATGGTACTTTTTGCTTATCAAATTCTTTGAATGAATAATATTTGACATTGCTGACCATCAAAAGACCGCAAGCAATGACCCAAAACGCAAAGAACCAGGTCAACTGCGCGCTTATACCAGTCATAAAATCAGCATATTTTAGGCTGACAAGCACTGTGCAGGCAATCAACAATGCCGCCAATGGACTTGCCAGACCAATAAAATATTTTTTGTCAACGACGCCAATTTGTACATTAAATCGCGCCAAGCGAAAAGCTGCACACGCTGCATAAACAAACGCACACGCCATGCCAAATCTACCCCACGGCTGCAAAGCAAAGCTATACACCAATACTGCAGGTGCAAGCCCAAAAGCAATACAGTCTGCCAATGAATCATACTGCTCACCAAAAGGACTTTGGGCGTTTAGTAGTCTTGCAGCCCTGCCATCCATCCCATCCAAAAACGCTGAGATAAAAATCGCAAAGCTTGCCTTGATAAACTCACCATTGGTGCTGGATAAAATCGAATAAAACCCTGCAAATAATGACAGCGTTGTAATCAGATTTGGCACAAGATACACGCCTTTGCTCATCACTTTTTTGCCATCGCTATGCTCTGGTTCAATGACTTCAAAGGTGATGCCGTCGTGTTCGCATTCAGGATGGATATCTTGACTGTCTGGCTTATTGATTTGTGTCATGGTTTGCCTTTATCACTGTCTATAAACGATTTTTTCTGCTTATTCACCGACAAGCCATTTCACCACTGCCATCTCGCCGAGCGACATCTGTGGTGCATCCACTGGCTTTAGAATTGGTGCCAAAAATTCCAAAATCTCTTGGGCGGCATCGGCAAATTGCCACGGCGGATTGATGATAAATAGCCCCGTGCCATTTAGACCAACTGCGACATCATTTGGGTAAAGATTCAGCTCACAGACAAGCTGTTTTTTGATGCCCGTGCGTTTCATTTTTTTGTAAAATAGTTCGGTAGCGTCGATATTTTTGATCGGGTACCATAGCACAAAAGTGCCATTGCCAAATTTCTTATAACTAGCAACAAGCAAATCCACCAAACGGCTAAAATCCTTGTGTTCTTGTTCAAATGGCGGATCTAGCAAAATCACGCCACGGCGTTCTTTTGGTGGTACGACAGCAGGTACGCCCTCGAAAGCATCACGATGATGGATGCCGATAGGCAACTGATATAGCTGATAATTAAGCGCATCATATTCATCAGCGATCGCTTCAAAGGCCTCACAACGTAGCGGCGCATCCGCTGAATGATACTCGCTGTGATGGGCAATCCACCAAGGCGATCCTGGATAGACAAACTGGTCGTATTTATTACGAGCAAATGCCAAATCATCCAAATACTGTGCGACTGCTTTTGGTAGATGATCCACGCCTGCCGCGACTGCCTTTTCGAGTGCGACAATACCGCGTTCAGCTTCTTTGGTTTTTTGAGTTTCGGTGCTTGCCAGTGAATACAGACCTCGCCCACCATAGGCATCAAGCACATAGTATGGCTTGGCTTTGGCAGAAAATTGCGCCAATAACTGTAATAATAAAATATGCTTGGCAACATCAGCGAAGTTGCCTGCATGATAGGCGTGTTTGTAATTCATAGCGTCTCGATTGATTTTTTTTTAACAAATTTGTCTGTGATATGGTAGCATAGACAGCGATTTTTGGCGAATTGTTTTTTGTTAGGGATAAGCACATGACAGCAACTATGGCGACAACTCACGATTTTGGCATCGACTGGGCAGCACGGCTAGATGCGATGCTTGATAACTTTGTGCAGACTGGCGTGATGGTGGTTGATGACTGTTTTGACGATAGTGCGGTGCGTGAATTGCAGGCTGAGAGTGGCTATATCGACTATAAAGATGCACATCTGACACATGGCGAGCGAGAAGCGAGTATTCGTGGCGATCGCATTCGCTGGATTGATGATGCTTGCCCTGTGGGGCTGTTATACTTATCAAGTATTGAATCACTGGCTCAGTATTTTAATGCGACACTATTTACTGGTATTCGTCGCTGTGAAGCGCATTATGCCTGCTATCCGTCGGGCTTTGGGTATCAATGGCATAAAGACAATCCCATCGGTCGGGATGAACGAGTCATCTCTGCGGTGTATTATCTCAATGATGACTGGTCACAGACAGATGGTGGCGAGATTCTGGTCGATGACAAGCTTGGCAATGAACAAAAGCTACTGCCAAAAGCCAATCGCCTTGTTCTATTTGACAGTGAGCTATTACACCAAGTCAATATCACCAACCGCACTCGCTTTTCGATCGCTACTTGGATGCGTCGGGATGATGGGGTCTTATAATGGCTGATATAAAACAAATCTATATTGATAGATTAAAAGAAATCATCAATAAATCCTATCAAATTTTAATTCATAAATTAGGTAATGGTAGTTTAAATGCTCAAAATGAAGCCTCTTTTCAATTGGAGTTTGCTTATATATTAAAAACAATTGGTAATTTATACGAATTTAACCTTGATGATAAATTTCATCTAGAACTTGAAAGTTATATTAAATTGACAGAAAAGTCCCCAAAAAGTAGGTCGAATCAAGCAAGGGTAGATTTAGTTGCAATTTACAAAAATAAAGACGTTAGTGTTCGCTGTGCCATTGAACTAAAATTCTTTAAAAAAGAAAACCACAGAGAACCAAACAATAGATATGATGTATTTCAAGATTTAAAAAACCTTGAATTGTACAAAAAACATGAAGTAGACTTCTGTTATTTTATTCTAGGCACAAACCACGCACATTATTATAATCAAGAAGAGTACAGCATAGGAACGGGGGACTTTGATTTTAGGCATTCCAAAACATACCAAAAGGGCAAATTACTTAAATATAATACCAAAAAACCACACGGAGGCCCAATTAGCCTAGAGAATGATTATACATTCTATTGGGATAGCATTAATAATTTGCACTTCTTAAAAGTTGAAGTTTGAGAAATTGAAGGAAAGCAAACCATAGCTCTGTCCTATTTGGCAGCGATTTATTACACCGAGTCGATATTGCAAATCATACATGCTTTTCGATTGCAATATGGATACAACAAGATGATGCACCATGCATATAGATAATACAAAGGAGTTTTTATGCCATCCATTACCCAGAAACGCAATCGAGCCATTGGCGTTCTAACCGGTCTAGCAGTTGGTGATGCCTTGGGCGCACCTGCCGAATTTAAAGCCCGTGGCAGCTTTTCCCCTGTCACCGACATGATAGGTGGTGGTATATTTAATTTACCTGCCGGCTATTGGACGGATGACACCTCAATGGCATTATGCTTGGCAGATAGCCTGCTGGCTTGCCACGGTTTTGATAGCCATGACCAAATGCAGCGCTATGCCAGATGGCTAGAATTGGGTGAAAATTCCTCAACAGGTAGATGTTTTGATATTGGTGATACCACCAGAAAAGCTGTGATGCAGTTTATCCATCGTGGCATCAGCCAAACCACTTATACCGATCATAGCAACTCTGGCAATGGCTCAATCATGCGCCTTGCCCCCGTGCCTATTTTTTATCATCATGATATTGAGCAAGCGGTGCATTATGGGCGGTTAAGCTCAACCACCACACATGGTTCGGATGCGTGTTTATCTGCTTGTGCCTACCTAAGCCTAGTGCTGTGGCGCGCTATCAACAGTAAGGTGAGCAAGGACGAACTGCTTGCAGATGATTCAACTCAATACAATGAACATTTGCATTCTATCATCAGTGGTGATTATCAGCACAAAAGCTGTAATGACATCATCGGTAGCGGCTATGTGGTCGAAAGTCTCGAGGCGGCTTTGTGGTGTTTTTATCATACCGATAACTTTACCGATGCTGTATTGACGGCTGTCAATCTCGGCGATGATGCCGATACCACCGCCGCCATCTGTGGGCAAATCGCTGGTGCTTATTATGGTGTTGATGCCATACCAGCACACTGGCTTGAAAAGCTTCATGACAGTGAACGCATCATCAATCTTGGCGCGGCGTTATTTGACGCCAATCAATAGTCAAAATACCAACCATCTACATAAGATATCAATTAGGAAATTATGATGAGCCACTCTCCAGAACTTGCCCTATCCATTGAGCTTATCCAACAAGCATCCATCACCCCTGATGATAAAGACTGCCAAAATATTCTTGCTAAACGATTGCAGGCACTGGGTTTTGACTGTGAATTTATGTTTTTTGGCGATAAAAACGACAGTGGCAAAAATGCCGAAGTCAAAAACCTATGGGCAATCAAACACGGTACGGATAAAGATGCGCCGGTGTTGTGCTTTGCTGGTCATACCGATGTCGTGCCAACCGGTGATGAATCAGCATGGACTTACCCACCATTTTCGGCGACTGTCGCTGATGGCAAACTGTGGGGGCGTGGTGCATCGGATATGAAAACTGGTGTGGCAAGCTTTGTGGTGGCGTGTGAGCAGTTCATCAACAAACACCCGCATCACAAAGGTGGCATCGCTCTACTAATCACCAGTGATGAAGAAGGTGTGGCAATTAATGGCACGGTCAAAGTCGTCGAAACGCTCGCCGCTCGTGGTCAAAAGATGGATTACTGTCTCGTCGGTGAGCCGTCTAGCACGGATAAGCTTGGCGATATCATCAAAAATGGTCGCCGTGGCTCGCTCAATGCCAAACTCACCGTCACTGGCAAACAAGGCCATATCGCCTATCCGCATTTGGCCATCAATCCCATTCATGCTGTCGCTCCAGCACTCGCTGAACTGACCGCCACACACTGGGATGATGGCAATGACTATTTCCCTGCCACATCAATGCAAATCTCCAACATCAACTCAGGTACAGGCGCGACCAATGTCATCGGCGGCACTTGCACGGTGCTATTTAATTTCCGCTATTGCACCGAAAACACCGCTGATAGCCTGATGGCAAAGACACATGAAATTTTTGATCGGCACTTTGCGGATAGTGATGCCACTTATCATATCGACTGGACGCTCTCGGGCGTGCCATTTTTGACCGAAAAAGGTAAATTTGTCAGCGCCTGTGTTGATGCCATCAAAGCCGTGACAGGAGTAGATACCAAACTATCCACATCAGGCGGTACATCCGATGGTCGCTTTATTGCGCCGATCATGAATGCCCAAGTGGTTGAACTTGGTGTCAAAAACGCCACCATCCACCAAGTCGATGAGCATATCGACATCAAGGAGATTGAGCAGCTAACCCAAGTTTATGAAGCGATTTTGGATCGTTTGGTGGCATGAGTTGACCAAATAATCTGGAATAAAAAACAAGCCATGCAATCGCTGCATGGCTTGTTTTTGGGTGAGTTAATTAATCAATCACTTATAGCCTGCTTTTTTCATCAGCATGGTGGCTTTTTGTTGGTTTTGACCTGCAACAGAGACATTGATCATGTCGCGCTTAAAGCTGCTTGGCAACCAACGAGCCATATTGCCAGTCACAGCGACGCGTGGGTTGGCTGGGTATTCAAAGTTATTTTGGGCGTATAGGCTTTGAGCTTCAGAGCCACTTAGCCATTCGATGAATTTTTGGGCTTCAGCAGCATTATCGCTGTGCTTGACCACGCCTGCGCCTGAGACATTGACATGAGTACCTTTGCCTTTTTGGTCAGCGAAGAACACTTTGACATTGTTAGCAACGCTTGGCTTTTGGTTCAGTAGGCGGCCATAATAATAGGTGTTGGCGATACCCACATCACAGCGACCTGCATCGATGGCTTCTAGCAGTGCGGTGTCATTTGAAAACGGTGCTGCTGCCAAGTTATTCACCCAGCCTTTGACCACTTGCTCAGTTTTGGCTTGGCCATTATGCGCAATCATGGTTGCGACCAAAGATTGGTTATAGACATTGTTTGAGGTGCGTAGGCATAGCTTGCCTTTCCACTTGGCATTTGCCAAATCAGCATAGGTGGAGAGCTGGCTTGCGTTGACTTTCTTTGGATTATAAAAAATCGTACGAGCGCGCACAGACAGACCAAACCACTGGTTTTTTGGGTCGCGCAGGTTTGATGGGATATTTGATTTTAGGACCGATGAGTTGATTGGGCGAAGTAGGCCTGCTTGAGCGGCTTGCCATAGGTTACCGCCATCAACAGTGATGAATACATCCGCCTTGGTGTTTTTGCCTTCGGCTTTAAGCTTTTCCATCAATGGACCTGCTTTATCGCTCACCAATGTCACTTTGGTGCCCGTTTTCTTTTGATAAGCCTGAGTCAATGGCTTAAGTAGCTCATCTGCACGAGCAGAATATACCACGATTTCGCTTGCCATGGCTGGCGCGGTGACCGCCAATGCCAGTGACGCTACAACTAACTTTTTCATCATCGATCCTTTGTCTTAAAAAGCTATTGAAACAAAAATTTATCCAATATGTAAGTTTTGTCAAGAAAACTTGCTATTAATTGTGTTATTATAATAGAATATTTTCTAAATAGAAACAAGAAAAATTATCATTATCAATGATTTTTTGATTTTGATGACTTAACTTTCCCTTTGCCACTTCTGGCGTCGCAATTTTCTTGATATGAGTGCTATGAATTCATCATTTCTGGCTCGTCTTTGGCTATCGCTGTGTGCGTTTTTGGTCATCATTCCGCTGGCTGTCATCGTCTCATCATTGGGCAGTTTTAATGCTGAGATTTGGCAGTTTTTGCTTGAATACGAATTGCCTTTATTATTGAAAAATACGTTATTGCTCGTCATCGGGGTCGGTGTTGGCGTAACCATACTTGGTACGACCACTGCTTGGCTGACTGCGATGCATCGATTTCCGCTACAGCGGTTTTTTGCTTGGGCGATGATGCTGCCCTTGGCGGTACCTGCTTATGTGCTTGCTTTTGTGCAGCTTGGGATTTTTGATTATACAGGTGGTATTAGCACTTATTTAAGAGACAATCTAGGATTTGAAAACGGCTTGCCCGATGTGCGAAACGGCTTTGGTCTGACCATCGTGATGAGTCTGACGCTGTATCCTTATGTCTATCTACTTGCCAAAAATGCCTTTGGCAGCATGGGCGTGCGCGCCTTGGAAGCTGGGGCATCGATGGGGCTATCTGCACCCAAAGCCTTTGTCAAGCTTGCCTTGCCGATGGCTCGTCCATGGATTGCTGGCGGTATGATACTTGCCTTGATGGAAGTATTGGCAGACTTTGGGGCGGTGAGTGTTTTTGGCTATGACACGTTTACCACTGCCATTTATCAGGCGTGGTTTGGGTTTTTTTCGATTGACACCGCTAAGCAGTTGGCAAGCTTGCTCATTACTTTGGTATTTATTTTTTTGGTGCTTGAGCAGTTAAGCCGTGGGCGTCGCCGTTTTGAGACCACAGGGCGTGCCAGCCATCATCGCCCAATTGCCCTGCATGGCTACAAAAAATGGCTTGCCACCGCTTATTGTGCGATCATTCTTTGTCTTGCTTTTGTCGTGCCTGTCGTTCAGCTGATCTTGTGGGCGACGGCTATTTGGCAAGACACCATCTTTGCTGAACTATTGACCCAGATTTGGCACTCAATCAGTGTTAGCCTAATGGCATCGCTGCTCGTGGCGGTGGTTGCGTTATTTATCGCCATCAGCACAAGGAGCGACCACAGCAAATTTGCCCTTGCCAGTGCCAAAATCTCAACGCTCGGCTATGCCATCCCAGGCTCGGTGCTGGCTGTTGGCGTGTTTGTCCCTGTGGCATGGCTGGATAATTGGCTGATTGCCACCCTGCCTAGCTTATCAGACGCCGATGCTATCTTTAAGGGTACGCTTGGCGTGATGCTGATTGCGTTATTGATTCGCTTTTTGGCATTGGGCGTGCAGTCAGTGGATGCCGGCATGAAACGCATCAAATCTGCACACATCGAAGCAGCGGCATCACTTGGAGTGGCGCCATTTGACACCGTGCGTCGTGTCTATCTACCACTCATCAAAGGCTCACTCGGTGTGGCGATGCTGATGGTCTTTGTTGATACGATGAAAGAGATGCCGATTACCTTGATGATGCGTCCGTTTGATTGGGATACCTTGTCCGTGCGGATTTATTCGTTCACCAGTGAAGGCTTATATGATAAGGCGTCGCTACCTGCGCTTGCCATCATCATTGCAGGGCTGATTCCTGTGATTTTATTTGCCAAAATGGATCAAAAATAACGCCATTATCAGTAGAATATTAAAAATTTTGAGAAAATTATGCTAAATATTCATCAACTATCCATCAGCTTTGACAAAAAAACCATCCTAAGCGATATCAGCTTTGAACTTCAAAAAGGTCAAATCGCCTGCCTGCTGGGCGCTTCAGGCTGTGGTAAGACGACGCTACTACGCTGTATCGCAGGTTTTGAGACACCTGACACAGGCAGCATTACCCTTGATGGTCAAGCACTATTTGATGGCAAAGGGGCTACGCCTGCTCATCGTCGCCATATCGGTATGGTATTTCAGGACTATGCACTGTTTCCACACTTGACGGTGGCGGATAACATCGCCTTTGGACTGTCAAACATGGATAAATCTGCACAGGTGTCACGAGTAGATGAGATGCTGAGCCTAATCGATATGCAAAGCTACAAAAACAGCTATCCGCATGAACTGTCAGGCGGTCAACAGCAGCGCGTGGCATTGGTGCGAGCGCTGGCACCCCGTCCAAGCTTGGTGCTGCTCGATGAGCCATTTTCAAATCTCGATGTCGAACTACGCACCAGCCTATCCAAGGAAGTACGCCGCCTGCTCAACTCCCAAAATGTCAGCGCCATCATGGTGACACATGATCAAGCCGAAGCCTTTGCGATGGCGGATATGGTCGGCATGCTTGCTGATGGTAAGCTACAACAATGGGACACGCCCACTGCCCTGTATCACACGCCTGCCACCGAGACCGTCGCCCGCTTTATCGGTGAAGGGGTGCTTGTCGATATCCAAAACGGTGGCGAGCATGGCTTTGATAGCATCTTTGGGCATATCAATCTGCCTGTGCCACCGCACGCCACCAAAGCACTCATCCGCCCACATGATGTCAAGCCCTACAAGGCTGATCGTGATACGCACGCCATCGATGCCACAGTGAGTGATCGAGATTTTCGTGGGGGTAATTGGCTCTATACGCTCAGCACAAATACTGGTCAAACGCTACTGATGCAATCGTCACTGGCTGCCAATCACGATAGCCACCAAATCGGTGATGCTTTGACTGTCGCTATCAGACGGGTCAGCACCTTATAAATCGCCCACATCATAAAAAAACCGTTCATGGCTGATACCAAGAACGGTTTTATTTCAACTAAAGCATCACAGCTCATCAAGCCATGCCATCTGGATGGCTTCTAGGATGCGTTCGTTCGACTTATTTGGGTCATCGCTAAAGCCATCAAGCTCACAGACATAGCGGTGTAAATCAGTAAAGCGAATGTACTGCACATCTTCATCAGGGTATTTTTCTGCCAACGCAATGGCAATATCTAGGGTGTCGTGCCAAGTTAGGGTCATGGGATTCTCCTGTGTTTTTTTATCATTGTAACACATGCCATCGCGCTCGCCAACTCATCGCACCATCGCGATCAACTTATCCCCAAACATAAAAACCATCAAACCCATCAGCATCACGCCCAGTCCCAAATATTTATGCCAAGTCAAAGGGCGTACTGGCATCTGAATCAAGCCAAAAGCATCGATCGCCATGCCCGCTGCCAATTGACCGATGATGATCAAAAACACCATGTTCACCAAGCCGATCTTCGGGGCAAGCAGCACGGTCGAAAACACGAACGCCGCTCCGATCGCACCGCCAATCCATCGCCACCAAGGCTGTGATGGCAAGCCTGCCACCGCCAATCCCAAATTGGCCTGATGCAGCATGACCACGCCCAAGCACAGCGTACCGACCAAAAAAGACAAAAAAGCCGCCACCACAGGCTGCTCACCCAATCCATGCGCCAAGCGTGCATTGATCGCTGCCTGTATCGCCGCACCTGCACCAACTGCAAATGCCATCAGCCAATAAATATACTGCATAATCACCCTGTTGAAGTTGATAAGTATCCACATCGCCACTTTAGCACAACCCACCCACCAACACAAACCAAAAAAATCACGCCCATCATAGGCGTGATTTGTCATATTCAGCAATCGATCAGCTGTTCATCATCAGATATTCAAAGGCTGATAGACCCGCTTTTGAGCCTTCACCCATTGCGATGTTGATTTGCTTATATGGCACTGTGGTTACATCGCCACAAGCAAAGATGCCTGGCTTGTCGGTACGGCATTTGGCGTCGATTTCAATCTCACCTTGCGGGGTGGTTTTTACCAAGCCTTTGGCGACTTCAGAGTTTGGCACCAGACCGATTTGGACGAATACCGCTGATAGTGGTAGCGTTTGGTTCTCGCCTGTGGTGCGGTCTTGATAAATCAGTGCATTGACCTTGCTACCATCAGTGGTGATTTCTGTCGTGGCAGCTGATTTGATGATGGTGATGTTGTCTTTTGCCATCGCCTTATCCACCAGTACTTGGTCAGCACGCAAGGTGTCACCAAACTCAAGTACAGTCACATGCTTGACGATACCTGCCAAGTCTAGAGCTGCTTCGACGCCTGAGTTGCCGCCGCCGACGACAGCGACATCTTTACCCTTGAAGAATGGGCCGTCGCAGTGTGGGCAGTACGCCACGCCATTACCGATGTTCTCATCTTCGCCTTTGACACCAAGCTTACGCCATTTGGCACCTGTGGCTAGGATGATGGTGCGTGTTGTCCAGCTTTCACCTGTGTTTAGTGTAACTTGATAGCCACCTTTGACTTCTTCGATACTGCTGATACTCACGTGCTCTTTGACGGTGATGTTGTACTCTTTGATGTGCGTCGCTAGATTGGCAGCAAGCTGATTACCATTGGTTAGCGGAATTGAAATCAGGTTCTCGATATCTTGGGTGTCTTTGACCTGACCACCGATACGGTCAGCCACCAGTGCCACACGCAGACCCTTTCGAGCGGTATAAATCGCCGCCGCACTACCTGCAGGGCCACCACCGATGACGGTCACATCTTGAGTCTCCAGCTGTGGCTCATCCGATGCTGATAGCAAATCAGGGTATTGCTCTTGTAGTTTTTCGATGAGCTTGGCAGTATCCACTTTACCATTGGCAAATGGCTTACCGTTCAAGAATACCGCTGGTACGCCTTGGATGCCTTTTTCGGCGACCAATTCAGGGAATACACCACCGTCGATCATTTCGTTTTCGATGCCGTCATTTAGGATGGCAAATTGGTTCAACGCCTGCACGACATCAGGGCAGTTGTGGCATGATAGCGATACAAAAGTTTGGAACTTTAGCGGTGCTTGGATACGCTTAACTAGGCTTTGGATGCCTTCGTCCAGTTTTAAGGTATGGCCACCTGCTTGTAGAATCGCCAGAATCAATGAAGTGAACTCATGACCGCCTGGGATACCGCTAAAGACGATACCTGTGTCTTTGTTTTCGGTGGTGATCTTAAAGCTCATTGGGCTAAGATCGGTATCGACTACGGTCGCATCAAAGCCAATCTTGTCGCTAGTGCCTGCGATTTTGGTCAAAAAATCCACCAATTCGGCACGCTTTTCGTGCTCACCTGCACCGATGACCATTTGGATTGGGCGAGTCATGTTTTCGCTATAAGTTTTTACTGCATTTAATAGATTTTGATCTAACATAAGTGTCACCTTTATTTCTGTGATTTGTTGGGTATGATGGCCATCGCCAAACTGTGTGATGATTACATGTGATTATTATAACCGATTATTGATGATTGAAAATTTAGGAATTTAAAACATTGCCATCACAATCTTCAAATCATGAATCAGCCATCGCCACCTGCCTGATGTGAATCTGCTTGCCAATTTGTCGCTTTCTTGCTAATATAATCTCAACAAACCAATTTATCCAAAACTTAAAAACTTGGTGCCAAGCACCCAATCACAGGAGAATACCATGCTTCCAGAATATCGCGATTTGATGACTCAACTAAAAAGTGAAGGTGATGCTCACTTCCTAAAACTATTTAATGAGCATAACGATCTTGACACCGAAATCGACAATCTTGAAAAAGATCCAGTCGCTTCAGCCAGCCGCGCTGGTGAAATCGATGAGATGAAACACAAAAAACTTCATCTAAAAGACGAGCTAAAAGCTTATCTAGAAAAAGTTGCCGCTGAACGCGCATAATCAGATTTGCTTAGCAATCAAATCAGCCACTTGTTGGCTGATTTTTTTATAAGCAATCCACTGTCAAATTTTTAAAACAATAAAAACTCCAAACCACACGGCTTGGAGTTTTTGTCAAATTATCCTAAGTGATAATTAGATTTTACCAACTAGGTCTAGGCTTGGCTTCAAGGTTTCTTGACCTGCTTCCCAAGCTGCTGGGCAGACTTCACCGTCGTTCTCACGAACATATTGAGCTGCTTTTACTTTACGAACCATGTCTTTTGCGCTACGGCCGATGCCTAGGTCGTGGATTTCAGCGACTTTGATGAAGCCATCTGGATCAACTAGGAAAGTACCGCGAAGTGCTGCGTTGTCTTCTTCGATCATCACATTAAAGCCACGAGTGATCTTACCAGTACCATCACCTAGCATTGGGTATTGTACTTTTGAGATCGCTGGAGAAGCATCGTGCCATGCTTTGTGTACGAAATGTGTGTCAGTTGATACTGCATACACTTCTACGCCAAGACCTTTTAGCTCGTCGTAGTGAGCAGCCATGTCTTCAAGCTCAGTTGGGCAAACGAAAGTAAAGTCGTGTGGGTAGAATAGGAAAATCGCCCAGTTGCCTTTGACATCGTCAGAAGTGATGGTTTTGAATTCGCCGTTGACATAGGCTTGAGTTGAGAACTCAGGGATTTGTTGGTTGATAATTGCTGCCATAATATTCACCTTTTCAATGGTTGGTTTGTTAAACTCACTAAGCCAAATGCCTTGATGCGACCGATGCCGCCCATTTGCCTTAGCACCCTTTTATAATACAACAAAAAAACACAATTTCAACAGTTAAAACTTTCAAATCTATTGTTTTATTTTATCAAACTTAGGTAAAATAGATATCAATAATACTCGATCATGGTGCTTATGAGTGCCATCTGCCAAGGATTTTTATGATTACCCTACGCCAACTGGAATTTGCCCTTGCTGTCGCCAAACATCGTCATTTTAAGCGTGCCGCTGAAGAGTGTAACATCTCGCAATCAGCGCTAAGCTTAGGCATCGCCGAACTCGAAAAACAGCTGGATACCCAAATCTTTGAGCGCAATAACAAACAGGTACTCATCACCCCCATCGGTGAAGAGCTGCTGGAACGCGCTCAGCGAATCTCAAGTGAGATCAATGACTTAATGACACGAGCGCACAGCCATCAAGTGCCACTGGCATACCCGATGACCATCGGTATTATCCCCACCATCGCTCCTTATTTGCTGCCCAAAGTGCTGCCAACATTAAAGCGCACTCACCCAAACTTTGAGCTGTCTGTGGTCGAAAAGCAGACCGAGCGCCTGATCGATCAGGTGCGCTATGGCCATATCGATACTGCCATCATTGCGCTGCCGTATCCGCTAGAAGGCTTGCACGCGTTTGAGTTTTGGGCAGAAGATTTCTTTGCCATCTTGCCTGAGCATGATGCGCATATCCAAGCAGGTAAAATTAACAGCGATGATCTATCCAAGACCAACTTACTGCTGCTTGGCGAGGGTCACTGTCTGACCGATCATGTGCTGTCCGTGTGCGCACTTAGTAAAAACGAGATCCATTCTAGCTTTTCAGATGCCAGTCTAAACACACTGATTCAAATGAGTCTTGCTGGCATGGGAACGACACTCGTGCCAAAAATGGCGCTCGATCAAATCAACGATGGCAAGACCGTCCATGCCGTACCCTTGGCCGAGCCTGGCCCGCATCGCAGACTGGCGTTCATCACCCGCCTAAATTATGCGCGTGTCAATGATGTACGCCTATTAAGCGAGATATTTGGACAAGCATTAGCCGAAGCCGACCAATCACGCTCATAATGTACGCGTTTTATGGTTTAATAAGCTGTGCCAGTGGCGATAGTCTGGCATGGCTTGTTCGACGCTTGCCCAAAAATCAGCGCTGTGATTGGCATGATGCAGATGGCACAGCTCATGCACCAGCACATACTCCAAACATCGCTTGGGATGCGCGGCAAGCTGCGTGTTTAGGGTGATTTTGGCGGTGCGTACATTACAGCTGCCCCACCTGCTGCGCATGTATCTTAGGCGAATCGACGAGGCTTGTTTGCCGACGATGCTTTGCCATTTTTGAATCAATAAAGGCAGCTGCTCATTGATCTCATGGCGATAAATCCATTGCAGCCGAGCATCATCATCCATCAGGCGCTGGCTGTTGCGACAAGATGCGCCATGATTATCCATCCAAGCATGCACATCAAAGCACTCACCCCACAAGCGATCAGGCTCAGACTGTCGGGTCATCAGTGATTGGTGTGCCGCCACCGCCCAATCAAGGCGATCGGTAATGGCTGTGATTAGCTGACTTTCACCAATACGCATGGGCGCACTGACGGACAAGACGCCTGCTTTGATGCGAAAGTTGATATTTTTGACAGATTTTCGTTGTACTGACAGCACGATGCCATGACCAGACAAGCGCTCAGCAAGCATGGTCATGGCATCAAAATGGCTGCTCACAGCGTTTGTGCCAAGATTTGTACGCACAATGATGCAAAATCAATACCACGAGCTTTGGCTGCCATCGGTACAAGGCTGTGGTCTGTCATGCCTGGCACGGTGTTAAGCTCAAGTAGGTATAATTTGCCATCATCACTTTTTAGGAAATCCACACGTGACCAACCACGGCCGCCAATGGCTTCAAAGGCACGCTTGGCGATGTCTTGCATCTCTCGCTCTTGCTCAGCGGTCAAATCCGATGGGCATTGATATGTCGTGTCATTACGCAGGTATTTGGCTTCATAGTCATAGAACTTACCTGTCGGAATGATGCGAATGCTTGGCAAAGCTTCATCGCCCAGTAGTGAACAAGCATATTCACCACCTGTGATGGCAGGCTCCGCCAAGATAGCACCGTGATACTGCTTCAGCGTCGGATAAACCTTGGCAAGCTCGCCTGCAGTCTCAACCATCACCACGCCCACACTTGAGCCTTCGGCGGCTGGCTTGACGAACAGTGGCAAGCCAAACTGTTGTTCAACCGCATCAAAATCACTGTGATCATCCAGCACCACATAAGGGACATTCGGCAGATTAAACCCTTGCCAAATCAGACGGCAACGAAACTTATCCATCGCAATCGCTGAAGCAAGCACGCCGCAGCCAGTATAAGGAATGTCAAAACCATCAAGCACTCCTTGTAAGCTACCATCTTCGCCAAAGGTGCCATGTAGCACATTGAACACACGGTCAAATTCACGCAGTTTTGAGATGTCGGTTTCTTGTGGGTCAAAGTGATGCGCATCCACGCCTTTTGATAGCAAGGCATCCAGCACCGCCTTACCACTATTTAATGACACTTCTCGCTCGCTACTAAAGCCACCGCAGACGACTGCCACTTTGCCAAATTGTTTTACATCAACGCTCATTTTATACTCTCAATTTTTATGAATGGATCATCGTGTTATAGATACAAATTATTGTCGCGTAGCTCAAGGCAAATCTGCCCCACATTGCCCGCTCCTTGGGTGATCAATAAATCATTGGCTTTAAGTACACGCTTCATGGTACTTGCCAAGTCATTTTTATCGACCAAAGTCGGCTCCACCTGTCCACGGTGGCGAATACTGCGAGCAAGCGCCTTGGTATCTGCACCTACAATCGGCGCTTCACCAGCGGCATACACATCCAGTAGCAATAACTCATCAACGCCCGATAGCACATCCACAAAGTCATCAAAACAATCTCGAGTACGGCTATAGCGATGTGGCTGGAACATCAATACCAATCGACGATCTGGATAGCTTTGGCGAGCGGCTTTGATGGTTGCAGCCACTTCGGTTGGGTGATGGCCATAGTCATCAATCAATAGCACATCCCCGTCATCGATCGCTACTTGTGCTTGTTTTTCAAAACGGCGACCCACGCCAGCAAATTTCTCAAGCGCGCGAATAATGGCAGCGTCATCCACACCTTCATCCGTAGCAAGGGTGATGGCAGCCAGAGCGTTATAGACATTGTGCTCACCTGGCACATTGAGCGTCAAAGACAATGGCTCACGGTCTTTGCGTAGTACGGTAAAGTGCGTCTTGGCACCGTCAACGACCAAATCCACTGCACGCACATCGTTGTGTTCTTTTAGACCAAAGGTCAGCACAGGGCGAGCGATGGCATCAATCATGCCAAACAGCACTTCATCATCACCACACACCGCTGCCAAGCCATAAAATGGCATATTTTGTAGAAACTGAATATAGGCTTGCTTAAGCTTCTCAAAGCTACCTTCATAAGTATCCATGTGGTCTTCGTCGATGTTGGTGACGATCGCCGCCATTGGACGCAGTGACAAGAATGACGCATCCGACTCATCCGCTTCAGCGACCAGATAACGAGACTGACCAAGGGCAGCATTTTTACCCGATGCATTTAGTTTGCCGCCGATGACATAAGTCGGATCAAGCCCTGCTTCGGTCAGCATCATCGTCAGCATACTGGTGGTCGTGGTCTTGCCATGTGCACCTGCCACCGCGATACTGTGGCGATAACGCATCAGCTCACCCAGCATATCCGCACGGCGTACCACAGGTAGGCGAGCGGCAAGCGCTGCTTGGATTTCAGGGTTGGTCTTGTCAATCGCTGATGACACCACGACCACATCGGCATGATCGATGTTGCTGGCGTTATGACCGATATAGACAATCACCCCTAGACCGACCAAACGCTCAGTCACAGCACTGGCTTTGATGTCAGAGCCAGTTACCTTATAGCCTTGGTTGGCAAGCACTTCAGCGATACCACACATCCCTGCCCCACCGATACCGACGAAGTGGATGGTTTCGATGCGACGCATTTCTGGGATTTCAATCAGGCGTTTTGGCAGGGATTTTTTGGTTGGCATGGGGATTCCTTTGGTATATAAACTTTCAAATAAATAAATCAGCGAATGCTATTTTCAATGATGTCAGCCACAGTCTGTGCGACATCTGCTTTGGCTTGACTGCGCGCGATGATTGCCATCTCTTGACAGCGGCTGCGATCCAACTCATCCAGCGTCTGGGCAAGCGCCTGTCCTGATAGACTTGATTGCGGCATCAAAATCGCCGCCCCTGCATCCACAAGCACTTTGGCATTGGCAGTCTGATGATCGTCCACAGCGTGCGGTAATGGCACAAAAATCGCCGCCACGCCTGCCGTCTGAATCTCAGTCACAGTCAATGCCCCTGCTCGGCAAATAATCACATCCGCCCATGCATACGCTGCCGCCATATCATCAATAAATGGCTTGAGCTCCACGATATGCTTAGTGGTGTCGATATCAGCCTGAGAGTAGGCAACGAGCATCTGCTCATGATTGTCCTTGCCGCATTGATGACGCAGACTGATTGGGCGATTGACCTTATCAAGCATCTCAACCACCGCTTGGTTAATCGCCATCGCACCCAATGAACCACCCACCACAAGCACCTTGAGCGCAGACTCATCACTGATGTCATAACGCAGCTCAGGACGAGCGATTTGGGTAATGGCATCACGCACAGGATTACCCACGGTGATGACTTTGGCGTCGCTGGCAAACGCACCATCAAAGGCCTGTAGCACCTTATCCGCATGACGAGCCAGATTTTTGTTGCTCATGCCGACGATGGCATTTTGTTCATGGATAATCAGTGGTTTTTTCAATAATTTAGCAGCCAATCCCCCTGGTGCAGTCACATAGCCACCAAAGCCAACCACCACATCGATGGCATGGTCAGTCATCAGCTGGCGCGCCTGCATGACGGCTTTTAGTAGCATAAATGGCAGTTTCACCATACGCGCCAAACCCTTGCCACGCAAGCCTTGCATATCTATATGATGCATCTGATAGCCGTGCTTTGCGACCAAATCATTCTCCATGCCAGTTGGTGTGCCTAGCCAATGAATGGTTGCACCACGAGCCGCCAATTCGTCCGCCACTGCCAATGCAGGAAATACATGACCGCCCGTACCTGCTGCCATCATAAGGACATTGATTTTTTTTGTCATAAAATTATCCAAAGCCATCTTAAAAATCATCTATTTTCAATGACTTTTGTGGCAAATTCAAGCAAATTTTCTTTACTTTTTTGTCAATAAAAATTACCGTCAATCGCTTTTGCTTTGTCGGTTAAACTGCCGACAAACAAGTCTCGATAAATTCAATAAAATCGACCGCAATGTGCGTCCCAAATTGATCATCAATCTCACGCACGCAAGTTGGGCTTGTGACATTGATCTCAGTGATTTTTGCACCAATCAAATCCAGTCCCACAAAATACAAACCTTTTTCAAGCAGAATCGGTGCGACTTGTTCAGCCACTGCTCGTTCTTGATCACTAAGCGGCATCGCAACACCACGACCGCCTGCCGCCAGATTGCCCCGAGTTTCGCCATCGGCAGGAATGCGTGCTAGGCAATACGGCACGACTTGACCGCCGACAATCAGCACACGCTTATCACCTTCTTTGATGGCAGGTAGATAGCCTTGTGCCATGATGGGCAAGCTTTGGTTTTGTGTCAACAGCTCAAGCGTCGAGCCAATGTTATGACTGTCTGCTGTCAAGCGAAAAATCCCCATGCCACCCATGCCATCAAGCGGCTTGACGATGACATCACCCTGCTCTTGGATAAACGCACGGATATGCGACTGCTTCGCCGTCACGATGGTCGGGCTCATATGCTCGCTAAACCAGGTGGCGAACAGTTTTTCGTTACAATCACGAATTGAGCTTGGATCATTGACCACTAGGACTCCTGCATCCTTGGCTTTATCCAACAGATAAGTCGCGTAGATGAAATTCATGTCAAATGGCGGATCTTTACGCATCAAAATCACATCAAAATCAGTGGCTTGATGCGTGGTTTTTGGCTCAAGTTCATAAAACTTTTGTGGATCTTTAAAAACTTTGGTTGCTTGAGCATCAATATGCAATTGACCCAAATTCAGCCACAAATCATGAATGCCACAAGTGTACAAGCCATGCCCCTTATCGGCAATCGCCCACATCATGGCAAGTGAAGTGTCTTTTTTATAATTAATCGTCGCAATATCATCCATGACGATAAGAAAGTTAAGTTTTTTCATAGTTGCTACTTTTGTTTATCCAAAATTATTCATCGATACCGTATTGGGCGCGATATGCTTGCATGGCGGATAACTGCTCAGCCGTGCCGTGAGTGGCAACATAATCAGTGATGTCATCCATCGTCACCAGTGCCAGCACAGGTACACCAAGGCTTTCGCCAAGTTCTTGGATGGCAGATTTGTCGCCTTGACCTTTTTCTTTGCGGTCAAGTGCAACGATGATGCCAGCGACACTTGCACCTGCTTTATCCAAAATCTCCACCACTTCACGCATCGCCGTACCTGCGGTCATCACATCGTCAATCACCCAGACCTTTTTGCCAGTCAGATCAGCACCCACAAGCATACCACCTTCGCCGTGATCTTTGGCTTCTTTGCGGTTGTAGCCCCAGTTGGCATTAATACCATGCTGTGACCAGAGCGCCTGAGCGGTCGCCGCCACGAACGGAATGCCCTTGTACGCCGCCCCAAAAATCACCAAATCATCCGTCTTTGCATGCTTTGCCAGTGTATCGGCATAGCCTGTGGCAAGTACGCTTAATAACTCACCTGTCGATAGCAGGCCTGCATTAAAAAAATACGGGCTGACTCGGCCTGATTTTAGGGTAAACTCACCAAATCTCAGTACATTGTTTTTTAGAGCGACTTCAATAAACGCTTGGGGATTGAATGATGGCATGATAATTCCTAATGTTGGCATAAATTATGGCTATTTTACTCTGATTGTGCACGATTTACAAATAGCAAAAAGCCCAGTTCGATGAACTGGGCTTTAAAAATGGCAACAAGCAAAAAATTATGCTTGAGCAGCAGCTTGAGCAGCGGCAACTTCAGCAGCGAAGTCTTCTTGCTTCTTCTCGATGCCTTCGCCAACTTCAAGACGCTTGAAGCTAACAACAGTTGCACCTTCAGCTTTTAGCACATCGCCAACTTTCTTTTCGTTGTCCATGACATATGGTTGGTTAACCAAAGTCACTTCGTTTAGATATTTTTGGATACCGCCAGTGATCATCTTCTCAACCACAGCTTCTGGCTTGCCAGATTCTTTAGCTTTGGCTTCGATGATGTCTTTTTCGCGAGCTAGGATGTCAGCTGGTACATCAGCTTCGTTCACTGCCAGTGGGTTGAATGCAGCAACTTGCATTGCAACTGCTTTGCCCACTTCTTCGTTACCACCTTCGAATGATACCACAACACCGATACGCAGACCGTGACGGTATGCAGCAAGGTTAGCACCTTCGATGACTTCTGCACGGCGAACTTGGATGTTCTCACCGATTTTTTGAACTAGAGCAATACGCGCTTCTTCAACAGATGCGCCATCGCCATATGGTAGCGCTGAGATTGCTTCAACATCAGTCGTGTTGTTCGCTAGTGCCAATTCAGCAACTTTGTTTGCAAATACAGTGAAGTTTTCATCTTTTGCAACGAAGTCAGTTTGGCAGTTTACTTCTAGAAGTAGTGCTTTGCCTTCGCCTTGAGCGATTACGATAGCACCGTCAGCAGCGATGTTACCAGCTTTCTTAGCAGCTTTGGCTTGACCTGATTTGCGTAGGTTGTCAATCGCAAGCTCGATGTCACCATTTGCTTCTTCTAGTGCTTTTTTGCACTCCATCATGCCAAGACCAGTACGGTCACGCAACTCTTTTACAGTCTTTGCAGAAACTTGAGTCATTTGGATTCCCTCAAATATGAACGATGATAAGCCCAAAGTGGATTGGGCTTATCTGTGATGTATTAGTAATTGTTAACTACTTGGCCAGCTTGATCGATTGAATCTTCAACTGGTGCAGTCGCATTGTCGCGGTTTGCTTGCTTGTCTGCGTCTTGAGCATCAGCGCCGCCTTGAGTTTTTGCATACTCTTTGCCAGCGATGATGGCATCAGCCATTGCAGTCACATATAGGTTAACGGCACGGATAGCGTCGTCGTTGGCTGCGATGATATAGTCAACATTGTCTGGGTTTGAGTTGGTATCAACGATACCGATCACTGGGATACCAAGCTGCTTGGCTTCTTTGATTGCGATCGCTTCGTGGTCAACATCAACAACAAATAGCGCATCTGGAAGACCGCCCATATCTTTGATACCGCCTAGAGCGCGCTCTAGTTTTTCCATTTGGCGAGTACGCTCTAGCGCTTCACGCTTAGTCAGCTTCGCAAAAGTACCGTCTTCAGCTTGTTTTTCAAGCTCTTTTAGACGAGTGATTGACTGGCGAAGAGTTTTGTAGTTAGTTAGCATACCGCCCAACCAACGATGGTCAACATATGGCATACCAGCACGGGTCGCTTGCTCACGGATAACCGCAGATGCAGCGCGTTTAGTACCAACGAACAAAATCTTGTTGCGAGCTGCTGCTTGCTTGTTCACGAAAGTTAGTGCTTCGTTAAACTGCTTAACAGTGTGCTCAAGGTTGATGATGTGAATGCGGTTACGAGCACCAAAGATGTATTGGCTCATTTTTGGGTTCCAAAAACGAGTTTGGTGACCGAAGTGAGCACCTGCTTCTAGCAAGTCACGCATTGAGATTTGAGTTGGGTTCTTGTCTGACATAAGAGTTCCTAAAAAGTTTGGGTTACGCCTCCACGAAATCAAAAATACCGAATCCATCAGCACGCATCTGACCATCGGGTCAAATTATTCAAACTGATAGACACCCCGATATTCCAAAACACCGTAAGCCTACGCTGTAAATTTCGTGTGTGTAGTGTAAAGTTAAATTAAAAAATACGCCCATTTAAAAAAATGGACGCATTATTATAGCAAAAATTTTGTATAAAGCCAAGGCAATTTGTCATAACAATTGTCATTCTACAGATCTTCTTGGATTGGTAAATAATGGGGTAAAGGCAACGCAAAAGGCGGATGTGACGACAAATCGACTAGGATAATTTCATCTTCATTGCGAATATAATGCAAAATATATTCACTGGTCAAATCACCCAATTCACCTTGATAGTCTGGAATGCCAATATGATAATGCCATAGACGGTGCATCTTTGCATAATTGACATAATTAAGCCAGCTTGGATGGTTGGTTGGTGCATTATCCGATGACTTATTTCTCCCTGCCAAGTTGTTTAATCCAAACTGCTCAACATGGTTAATAAATGCCAAAATCTTTTGGCGGTCTGCTTTTGGGAAATTTTGCAAGTGCTTGGCAAAAAGCGGTGTCAATGTCACTTTCATGGCGCAACATCAGCAAGCCAACGGTCAAAGGCATCAATATCCGCTGTTGCCGTTTTTGGTACAGCAACCTGCCCACTTGAAACCGATGCTTGGATTCTTGCAAAATCAAACTTGGCATCATAAGATTTTGGGCTAAGCACAGCCACTACCTGCCCATCTTTTAAAATACTCACAGGTTCTTGCAGATTAACAATCCGCTCTTGCACTGTGATTGGCAAAGTTGCAAAATCAATCATCATGAACATATCTCTATTGTAGATACCATTATTGTAACACAAAGCATCGTCAATACCTAGAAATGCCTAGACTTAGGCATTCGGCTCCAAATACTGCTCCGCCTCTTCTAAATTGACCGTGACTAGGCTTGAAATCCCCGCCGTCGGCATGGTGATGCCTTTGAGCTCATCGGCAATTTGCATGGCAAGCTTATTATGACTAATAAAGATAAACTGCACATCGTCAGCCAGCTCATGAATCAGCCCTGTAAAGCGTCCGACATTGGCATCATCCAGTGGCGCATCAACCTCATCTAGCACACAAAATGGCGCTGGATGCTGTTTAAAAATCGCAAAAATCAGGCTAAGCGCCGTCAAAGTCTTCTCGCCACCTGACAGCACCGCTAGGCGTGAGTTTTTCTTGCCTTTTGGCTGTGCCATCAGCACAAGCCCTGCACGCCATTTGTCCGCCTTGGATAAGGTTTCATCTTCCATCAGGCTTAAGCTTGCCTGGCCACCGCCAAATACTTTTGAGAACAAGGCATTGAGCTCTTTATTCACCGCATTGAGCGCTGTCAAAAACAGCGATTTGGTCTTCTCATCGATCGCTTTGATGGCATCTTCAAGTTTTTTCATACTATCGGTGATGTCTTGGATTTGCTCATCCATCGGTGATACGCGTGCCTCAATCTCGGCAAGCTCAGCAGCAGCAGCTAGGTTTACCGCACCGAGTTTGGCGATTTGCGCTTTGACATCCTCGCGCTTTTGGCTATGGTCAATGAACTGCTGATTGGGATTGGCTCGAAACTCTGCCAAGGTCGCAGGCAGGTTAAACGCCTCATCAAATCGCAACAGCTCATCGCCCAAATCCTGCATCCGACTCTCGCCCACTGCCGCATCGGCACTGATTTGGGCAGACTGTGCTTGGGCGGTGGCAAATTTACCATGTGCTTCAGTCAGCTCATCTTGTAGCTTGGTTTGAGCGATTTGCAGTGCTTTGGCAGCCGCTTCATATTCATCGCTTGAGATTTTGAGTTCATGACTGCTTATCTTGGCAGCTTTGAATATTTCTTCAAGCTTTGGTAATTTTTCCTGCAAGGTTTCTTGGTGTTTTTTGGTAACTTCGATGTCTGCTATCGTCTGCGTGGCGCTGTTTTTTGCCATATCAAGCAGGCGTTCGGCATGGGTTTTGCTTTGGCTGAGTGTGCCAAATTTGAGCTGCATGGCTTGATAGGTTTCATTTTTGGTCTTGACCAGTCCATTAGCTTCATCAATGCGAGCCGTCAGCACGGTCATTGCTTGATTCGCCATCTCAAAACGTGGGGCAAACTCGCCAAGCTTTGTGTGATATTCATCAAGCTGTACGGTCAACTCATTGAGCTCTTTTTGGCGGTCTTGTTTTTCTTCATCGAGCGCTTGACGGTTTTTGGCGTGGTTGTCACGACGGATTTTATCCGCATCCAGCTTGGCAGTGAGCGCTGTCAGTGCTTTTTCGGCACTGTGCAGCTGTGCGGTGGTGGCAGTTTTTTGGGCGATGACTTCTTCGAGCTCAACTTTGGTTTGTTCAAGCAGATTCAGCTGATTTTTTAGCTGTTTTTGGTCGGCATTCAGCGCATCTTCTAGGGTGTTCAACTCTTCTTCTAGCACAGCCAATCGCTCGATATGTGCTTGTTTTTGGGCAAGAAATTGACTGCCTGTCTCACCAAAACGACTGATATGCACCATGCCAAAACTGCCAATCAGCCAGCCCGCCTTGGTCAAAATCATCACGCCAATCAATGCGCTTGTATCCATCTCATCAAGCACATCATCGCCCGTATATAAAAAGGTGCGCCCAAAAATCTCCAAAGTCGGTGTGCTAAATAACTGATCCAAGCGAATCAGTCGCTCACCAATCTGCTTGGGCAGCTTGGCAATGGCATCACTGGCTGCGATGGCGCTTGTCGTGATGGCAGTATCGCTTTTTTTACCAGATTTTAATAATAAATTCACACCATCTTTGGCAGGTCTGGTCAAGGCGGTCGCCATATTGAGCTGAGTAGTCACTTTGGCATCCAGCCAAAATCCCAAAAACTGATCCAGTACTTTGGCATATTGATGCCCCGTACTGCTCGGCATCAAACCATGCTCAAGGCTTGGCAAAGCTTGCAAATCCGCTTGATCATCGCTCGATACGCTATTTTGTTGAGCGATTGGCGTATGCACAAGCTTGTGCAAAATATCATACTCACCCATCAGCACCGCATGGCGTTTTTCTTGGGCTTGGGTGCTTGCTTGTAGCGTTTTGACAGTCTCACTGAGTGCATCATAGCGAGATTTGAGCTCATCATGATCTGATAGATTATCAAGTTTAAGTTTAAGATTGTCGATCTGCTCTTGATACGCTTTTTGCTCGGCTTGGTCTTGCTGGGCATCAACAAAGCCTGCCTGCTCCGCATCAAGTGCATCGCTGCGTTTTTGCCATTTTTGCTCAGCATCTTTTAGGCGGGCGATTTGGGATTCGGCAAGTTTTTTGCGGTTATCCAGATTGTTTTTGTCTTGGGTGATGACAGATAACTCATCACGCTGTTTTTGCCATGCCTCTTGGGCATCAGCAAGTACCTGTTTGGCATCAGTGAGTGCCTGCTCTAGCGCCATCGTGTCAGGCATGATCGTAGCAAGCTGACTGTCAATCTCGGCAAGCTCGGCGGTGGCGTGCTCGATATTGGCAAGCGCTTCTTGATGCTGTGCTGTCAGGCGGGTGATTTTTTCATCACTTTGGGCAAGCTCACTATTGACGGTATAAAAATTGTGCTGAGCAGTTTGTTCTGCCATCTGTGCATTATGGTATTTATCTCGTGCTTCGTCTTTGAGCCATTGACCTTCGGCGACACGAGCCGATAAGGTATCAAGTTCACGACGCACACGAGTGACCTCCATCTCAAGCTTGGCAAGCTCATCACTGAATTTGCCATGCTCGCCTTTTTTGAGTTCGTGATATTGCCACGCTTCGAACAACCGACGCACCAAGTCATCACGATGCAGTGCCTGCAGCTCATCATTGAGCGCTTGATATTGCTTGGCGGATTCGGCTTGGCGGATGAGCGTTTTTTGTTGTTTTTTTAGCTCGCCTTGCAAGTCGGATAAGCGTTCTAGATTGTCTCGAGTCTCAGCAAGCTTTTTTTCGGTATCAGCTCTACGTACCTGATAGCGAGAGACACCTGCGCCCTCTTCGATGAACTCACGCAGCTGCATGGGGCTAGACTCAACGATGCGCCCAATCATCCCCTGCTCAATCACCGCATAACTGCGCGCACCCAGTCCCGTACCCAAAAACACATCCACCACATCACGGCGACGCACTCGCTGACCATTGATAAAATAATCCGACTTACCGTCTTTGGTGACTTGTCGGCGTAGGCTCAGCTCTTGGTACAGGTTTAGCTCATGGCGGATGCCGTGCGTCTCGTCTTGGGTATGCTCAAATATCAGCTCCACACTGGCAAGACTCTTGGCAGCACGACCCTCGACACCAGCAAAGATGACGTCACTCATCGCCCCACCACGCAGCTGCTTGGCTGATGTCTCGCCCAGCACCCAGCGGATCGCATCGATGACATTGGATTTACCACAGCCATTTGGCCCGACGATGGCAGTGATGTCGTGCTTAAAGGTGAAAGTCGTTGGATTGGCAAAAGATTTAAAGCCAGCAAGTTTTAGGGATTTGAGTCGCATGCGTGTGTTTTTGATGGTTTAAAAAGGCGATATTTTAGCAAATTTTGGCTGATGACGCTAATCACAAATCCAAGTGAATGATCTTAGCGTGCAAGTTGATGTGATCACCCATAATAAAAAGCCATCCCTTGATGGCGATGGCTTATGGTATGAAATTAGGCTTAGGCCAAAACTTCATTTGCTGGCACAGCTTCGATCAGTTCACTGAGCGCCCGCTGATAGACATTTCTTTTAAAGGCGACGACACCCGTCAGCGGATACCAGTAGCTCACCCACTGCCAGTCATCAAACTCTGGCACGCCCACATCAAAGCGGATATGGTCGGTATAAGCATCATCCAGATACAACAAAAACCATTTTTGTTTTTGTCCGATACACAACGGCTCTTGCCCTGCTCGTACATAGCGTTTTGGCAAGCGATAACGCAGCCAATCACGAGTCACAGCGAGCACTTTGACGTGCTCAGGCAACAAGCCAACTTCTTCGTACAGCTCACGATACATCGCTTCAAGCGGTGTCTCGCCACGGCTAATACCCCCTTGGGGAAATTGCCAACTGTCATGTCCGATGCGTTTTGCCCACAGAACCTGCCCTTGTGCATTTACCAAGATGATGCCGACATTCGGTCGAAAACCGTCTGCATCAATCATAACTAAACTCTTAATTTATAAATCATTGAAATATCACCAGTTTTTTACCGATGACTTTACTTAATGACTATTAAACCAAAAAAACGCGCAAATGTGTAATGTTTTTTAAAATAATTTGCGATTTTTAGCAAAACCGCTAGAAAAACAGCCATTTGCCCCAATTTATCCATCATCACTTTGATAATCAGCCTTTGATGGCATCTGATGGCATCGGTTGCCAAAGCGTATCAAAACCATTACAATGACTGATATTTTTATAAGGAAACTTCCATGGCAGAATTAAACGCAAGCTTGGTATGGAAAGATGGTGTGCATTTTGAAGGCACTTCTCCATCAGGTCATACCGTCCAACTCGACGGCAATAAAGAGCAAGGCGCAAGCCCGATGGAGCTGATTTTGCTCGGTCTTGGCGGCTGTGCCAGCTATGATGTGGTGACGATTCTAAAAAAATCTCGCCAAGATGTCCAAGATGTCCGCTGCCAGATGCGTGCGGTGCGTGCTGATAGCGTGCCTGCAGTCTTTACTGATATTCACCTGCACTTTGTGGTGACTGGCACCGACATCAAAGATGCCCAAGTCGCCAAAGCCATCGAGCTGTCTGCCGACAAATACTGCTCAGCATCTCGTATGCTGTCAGCAGGTGGCGTGAATATCACCCATGACTTTGAAATCATCGCCGCCTAACTGATTGGCATTTGTTATGATTATTTCATTATTTATGCAGACAGGCATGAAGCTTACCATCATCTTGATGGTCATTGCAAGCCTGTTGCCTTGGCTCTGCTCAGTACTCGCCAAAGCCTCGGCTGGTTTTCGCTTTGCTAAGCACAATCAAGACCCGCGTGGATTTTTGGCAGATAGCACAGGCATCGCTGCCAGATTTAACCATGCTCAGGCAAATGGCTATGAGACTTTGCCAGTGTTTTTGGCGGCGGTGCTGATCGCGATTTATACCTTTGTACCGATGGCAGTGGTGAACTTATTGGCAGCAGGCTATGTGCTGTTTCGCATCGGCTATATCGCAAGCTACGCTGCCAATCTTGGTATGCTGCGTTCGGTAAACTGGCTACTGTCGATGCTGTGCGTGCTTGGGCTGTTTACCTTTGCGTTTTGGTTTGGCATTTAGCCGCTATCACAGATCACATTGTCATTGCCATCGTCGCTGTATTGCGACACAATTTGTCGCCATCTTATGTTATCGTTGATTCATTGCAATCAGACTGGAGATGACAATGCATCCGATTAATGAATTTTATTTGGGTTTACGCAAAACGACGGCATTTGATTGTACGCTAGAAGATTTGTGGGTGCTACCACCGAGTATCATTAGCGTGCAGTATTTTTATATTGAGTGGCTGTTTCCTGTGGACCATGCATCCAAATGGAATAAAACCGTGCCGACACTGCACGGTGATGAGCTGTTATTCTTCCAAACCAATCCAGACATCCAGCAAAAATTCTTGACATCGTTTGATAAAATCATCGGCTACTTTGAAATCGAAAGACAAGGCAATCAGCTATTTGCCACAGATACGCTCAAGGCTCGGGATTATTGGCTCAAGCCAATCGGTCATCAAGAAAAGAAAATCAGTCGTATCATCCGCTCACTGGCTTGGTGCGGACAGCTTGACTTAGCCAAGAATTTACAAAGTCTAGCCCTTGAGATAATTGTCCAAAAAGGTCATCTTAAGCCTGATACTTTGCACATTTGGCGACATCTGCTAGATGACCTGCAAGGCGGTTCAATCAATCACAATGCCATACATCAGATGATACCCTAAAGAGTAAGCCATCATCATTAAGCTAGATTAGACACCTTGGCAATGCTCAAAATACCGCTGTAGCCCTGTCAAAATCAGCCCTTCATCAACGATGGCACCATCCAAATGTGGAGCAAGTGTCATCGCCCCACCCCCTGTCAAAACCAGCTCAAACTCTGGATAGTTTGCCTGTATCGATTTGACCGCACCAACAATCCCAAACAAAATCCCGTGATGCACCGCATCATCGGTCGTACGCCCAAGCTCAAGGCTGTCAAATCGCCCTTGCTTAACGCCAATCTGCTGCGTCCCTGCATATAGGGCATGACGCTGCATATAGGCATTTGGCAAGATATATCCACCCAGATGCACACCGCCATCAATGATATCGATGGTCAATGCCGTACCACAGCCCACCACGCACTGCTTAGCACCATTGACAGCACCCAACATCTGTAACCATCGATCAACGCCCAACTGAAGCGGATCATAATGACTGTGTAGCATTGGGTGCTTGTCATTGACCTTGGCAAACTCAAACGGCACGCCAAGCTCATTGAGCGTATCGGCAATTTTGGCATTGATTTTCTCGCCAAGTACGCTTGAGATACCCACAAACTCTGGATGAAATCGCACAAAGGTCCCAAACAAACCCATCAATAGCTCATTGGGTGCTTTTAGATGCTCTTTGGCATCCGATGCGATGACTTTGCCATCATCGATCAGCCAATATTTTAGCCGTGTATTGCCCAAATCAAGCCACAGTGCGATCATGTGTTTTTCCTTTTTTAATCTTATCAATATCTTAGCACAGATGTCTAAGCACAAATGCTTAAACGTAGCCGTCTGAATGTAGCCGTCTAAACACAGCCATCTAAGCAGACTGAATCATACCCGCCAATACACGCACGGTACTGCCAGCTTGCTCAAGCAATAACGCACCATCATGATCGATGCCAATACAACGCCCCGACTGACTGACGCTCTGCATATCATCTCTGGCAAAGACATTGACCGATCTGCCCATCAAGACATGCGCACGGTTAAACGCATCAATAAAATCCAGCTTCGCTGTCGCGTCTGATAGCTGATTGTGCTGATGCACCGCTTGGCAAATCGCTTGGCAAATCGGCTGATACAGTGCTTGATAAGTAGGCAACTCGCCAAGATTAACCATATCCGCAAGCTGTCTTAGGCAGGTGGCTTGATACAGACCATCTTTGATTATTGGGCCGATTTCGACATTTAGCCCCACTCCAGTCACCACGCCGACTAGGCGAGTTTTGTCATTGACCTTGGCATAGACAGGCTCAATCAAGATTCCGCATAGCTTTTGGAACAGATGCTCTGTATCATCATAATAGCCGACATCATTCGCCCATTTGACACCGATCGCCGATAAGCCCTGCTTGGCACGCTCAGCATTGATTGCTTGGATCGTATCAAGCCGTGCCAGCTCATAGCCCACCGCCAAGGACAAAAATCCATCCAAACGCACAAGCCCAAAGCCATCATCACTATCCGTCTGCATCGGCGTATATAGCGACAAAAACACATTGCCCTGACCGCTCACCCACGATCTGCCATGCTGACCACGCCCTGCACTTTGGGCATCGGCGGTATATAGATGATGCTGGCGATGGCTAAGCTTGCCTATGCTCACCGCCTGTATCAGCTGTGTGTTGGTGCTATCGGTTACAGCATCATGTCGATGATGACGATGAATACTCGCCCAAATCAAAGCAAAATCCATCTTAGCGTGTGAATAATCCATCGAAAATGCATCCACAAAACTCATAAAATTGCGTTATAATAGCACAATTTCACTAAAACAATGGGATTTGAATCATGATTTATTTGTGGTTTTCGATCGCAGGGATCGTGGCAGGACTGTGCGCAGGACTGTTTGGTGTTGGTGGCGGCATGGTCATCGTGCCAGCACTGATTTGGATTTTGGCGTATTATGGCTTGCCAAGTGAAATCGTGCCACACGTGGCAGTCGGTACGGCACTGGCGACGATCATTTTGACTTCAATCAGCTCAATGTCAGCACATCACAAGCGTGGTGGCGTGCGTTGGGAAATCTTTAAAAACATGGCAAAGGGATTGGTGCTTGGCAGTCTAGTCGGTGCTTGGGTGGCGACACTCATTGACGGTGCGATGCTCCAAGCCATCTTGGGCGGTGGTGCAATCTTGATGGCGGTGAAGATGCTATTTTTCCCCAATCAAGAACGACTCGACATCCCACCCCCTGCTGACTACAAGCAGATGATCTCTGGCATCGTCATCGGCATATTATCTGCCATCTTTGGCATCGGCGGTGGCAGTCTGACCGTGCCTTATTTGAGCCAAAATGGCGTACCGATGAAACAAGCCGTCGGCACATCAGCCGCCTGCGGTCTGCCGATTGCCATCGCAGGTGCGTTGGGTTTTATTTGGTTTGGTCATCAAGGCGGCAGCGTCGATCAGGTCGATGGCTTGATCGGTTTTGTGCACATCGGCGCATTCATCACCATCAGTATTTTAAGCTTTGTGATGGCAAAAGTCGGTGCACGCCTAGCCCACGCCCTGCCTGCACAGACACTCAAGCGCGCCTTTGGTGTACTACTCATGATCGTCGGCGTACAGCTGATGGTGAGCGGATATTTCTAAACAATCACCAATACATCAGCTTGACTCTGAGGCATTCAAATAAAATGCTTGGCTGTCTATGCCAAGCTTTTTTTGATGGGTGAACAAAGCCCTACAAATGCGCTGATCGTCATAAGCTAAAAAAAATCATCCCAAAAGAGTGATCTTTTGGGATGATTTATCAAGATGGTGGCGAGAGGCAGGATCGAACTGCCGACACACGGATTTTCAATCCGTTGCTCTACCAACTGAGCTATCACGCCGAAGTGGTGCATATTAAACCAAAATCCACGGGCATTGTCAAGAAAAATCTGACTAAGGTTGCAAATAGTCAGTAAACTGTGAAAATGTTGCACAGTTGTACACAGGCATTTACACAATCTTTATCAAAGCACACACAAATTACAATTTATCAGTATTTTTTATAAAAGTGCCTGCCTATAATAACAACCAAGAAGACAGTTTGTAATACCAGTTATTAAAAACTGATATTTATCAACACCAAGCCGACGGTTGTTTTTAAATAGATGCTTGAAATGGTCGGTTATTTATAAGGAGAATTACTATGTTTCGTTGGGCTATTATTTTTGCAATCATCGCTGTGATCGCCAGTTTCTTAGGTTTTGGTAACATCGCTGGCTTGACCAAAGAATTTGCATACATCTTCTTGATCATCGCTGTGATTTTGTTCATCGTTGGTTTTATTGGCGGTCGTCGCCGTTAATCACCCTGTGGTGAATAGATCGTATAGATCATCAACGACAAATCCCATCAGTTTTGATGGGATTTTTTGATGGAATTTTATGATAATAAAAACAGCCAGCACTGCACAGCTGACTGCTTTATTCTCTGATCACTTGGCAGCATCAAACATCAATCGCGCCGCCTCTAGTACATACGCTTCATTCTCAGGCAGCTTAGGACGCTCATTTTCTTTCATCGCACTGCGCTCTTCTGCCAGCGCTTCAAGATTGGCCTGATAGGTTGACCAACTGGTAAATGGCGCCTCGCCCACCGCTTGACGACGCGCATTTTCGGCAGCCAAGGTGCGATTTTCGATCATTTGCATCTTGGCACGGCGTTTCTCCAGATGAATTTCTGTCGGTTTTTTGTCGTCATCAAGTGCGCGGATGGCATTCAATTCAGACAAATACACAAACTGCGGATCGCTGGCTTGGCGCGCTTTAGATTGTGCATTTAAAGACTCGATCAGTGCCGGTGAATATTTGCCCTCGGCTTGATAATTGGTGGATTTGATGGTGTCCCACGGCAGCGGATTTTTATATTCGCGTTCGCCAAACTCGATGCCCTCATAAATATTCACCAACTCCACATCTGGCACGACGCCCTTATTTTGGGTACTGCCGCCATTGACGCGGTAGAATTTGCGTTGGGTCAGCGTCACCGAACCCAATGCCACATCATCGCGCTGCACCTGCGCTGAACCTTTGCCCGTCGTGGTGCTACCTACCACCAAGCCCAAGCCATAATCTTGGATAGCAGCAGCAAAGATCTCACTGGCCGATGCTGAGCCTAAGTTGATCAGCACTGACATCTCACCATCGTACAGCTGGCGACCGCCATCATTGTCGGCATAGACTTGCACATTGCCGCGATTGTCACGAATTTGCACCAACGGCCCTTGTTTGATGAACATGGCAAGCATCTTGGCAACTTCATCAAGCGAGCCACCTGGGTTGTTGCGCAGATCCACCACCAGACCATCAATGCCTTCGGCCGTCAGTGCTTTTAGCGCTTTTTCGGTGTCGTTGCTGACGCTGCGATATTGATCGGCATTCAAGCCCTCACGGCGCGCCTTAAAATTCAAATAAAAGCTTGGGATCTCAATGACGCCGACGCGCTTGATACCCCCTTCATACGGCATTTCGATGATGCGATGCTGCACGCCAGATTCTTCTTGTTGAATGACATCGCGCACCAAAGTCACCGTACGCGCTTGCGAGTCTGGTGTATTTGGCTGCTTAACTTTGATGGTCACTTCTGTGCCACGCGCGCCACGAATCAAAGCAACGATCTCACGAGTGTTATAGCCGATGGTATCCACCATCTGGCCATCGGCCTGAGCCACACCGATGATCAGGTCATTGGCCAGCACTTGTCCAGACTTGGCAGCAGGGCCGCCATCGACGAGGCTGACGATGCGAATATAATCGGGGTTTTTGCGGTCAGGGCGGATTGATACGCCAATGCCCTCAAGCTGCAAACTGGTCTGAATCTGCATGTCCTGTGCTTGAACAGGTGCATAATAATTGCTATGCGGGTCATAGGCTGTGGTCGCAGCATCCAACACCGCCTCCATGATTTCGTCATTTTTTAGGCGAGTCAGCTGCTCTTCTTGGCGCTTGATGCGATTTAATAAAATCTGCGTCGGTGTACGCGCTTCAGCCTTTACCAAGTCCTGCCCACGAGCCAGCTCAGGATTATCCAGATAAGCTTGATCCTTGGCCTTATCATCTTCTTGATTGAGCGTGATGGTGATCAAAGACAGTGCTGTTTGGTTTTTCCAGTATGCTTGCTGCTCTTCGATGGAGCCAAAGCGCGGCGCATCTTCGCGATCCAAAACGATGCTTTGGTCGGTGTGCAGATCGACATCACCTGACAGATATTGCTTGGCAAATTCAAAATACGCCATCGAACGCGTACGATAACGCTCAAAAATCTCAATGCCTGGCGTCAAATCACCACGCAGCAGACGCGCGGCATAAGTTTTGGCATATTTTTGGGTAAACTCATCAACATCCGACTGCAAAAACAGCGTGCGATTCGGGTCAAGCTTATCAAAATACATCGCCAAAATCTTCTCACCCATCTGCGCATCCAGACGCTGATCCTTATAATGCGCGCGATCTAATAAAATGGCAACCTGTCGAGCAGTCACGCGCTGCTCAGGCGTTTGGGTGAATGCCGCGCGGTCTGCCGCTTGAGCAAAGGATGCCAGACTGCTTGAAAAAATCACGCCTGCCACCGCCATGGCAACGCCTGATAAGAGATATTGTTGTTTTGACATATCAAGATCCTGATATCGATAAGAAAAGTCAGGTCAGCATACGACCGACCAAAATATTTGCTATCTTAGCACAAAAATCACAAAGTTTTTTTACCAAAATACTGGTTTTTGTGCATCTGCCTTAAGCAATCGTTACAAAACTGCCGATTTTGTGCGAAAAACTCAAATCAGTCTCAACAACCACCCCATTTCATGGCATAATATGCCAACCCATGGTTGCGCCCGATGAAATTTAATGATATTTATCAGTGCATCAGCACTGTCATCGAGCAAAAAAATTATCCAAACCCATCATGTAAGGCAAAAAATTATGGCAAATGTAATGGTCATGGCAGATGTCGCTGGTCACACACTCGATGACAGCGATGTGGCTTTATTAAAAAGTCCTGAGATTGGCGGCATGATCTTGTTTGCGCGCAATGTTGATACACCCGAACAAGTGCGCGCTCTGACCGACAGTATGCGCAGCATCAACCCAAACATCCTCATCGCAGTGGATCAAGAAGGCGGCCGTGTCGCCAGATTTCGTCAGGGTTTCTCACCGCTGCCTGCGATGGGTAAGCTTGGCAAATTGTACGACGAAGATCCACAAACAGCCTTGGCACGCGCTTATGACTGTGGTTATTTGATGGCCTGTGAGGTGCTGGCAGTTGGCGTGGATTTCAGCTTTGCACCAGTGCTGGACATTGATGGTGTCAGCTTGGTGATTGGTGATCGCGCTTTTCATGCCGACCCAGAAGCCATCATTGCATTATCACGACAATTCATGGCAGGCATGAAAGCAGCGGGCATGGCGACCACTGGCAAGCATTTCCCAGGTCACGGCTCCATCGCGCCTGATTCGCATGTGGCTGATGCCATCGATGATCGCAGCTTTGATGAGATTTTTGATCATGACACCCAAACTTTCGTACAGACGCTCGATCAGCTCGATGCACTGATGCCAGCGCATGTGATTTTCAGTCAAGTGGATGATAAGCCAGCTGGATTTTCTAAAGTCTGGCTTGGGCAGATCATCCGCGATCAGCTGGGTTTTGACGGCCTATTATTCTCTGATGATCTGTCTATGAAAGCAGCACATGTCGCAGGTGATGTTGATGCGCGCGTGGTGGCTGCCATCAAAGCCGGCTGTGATATGGCGCTGGTGTGTAATGATCGACAAGGCGCGCTGATGGCCATTGAGGCTGTCAAGCCACTGCCTGAGCAGCCACAGCATCGCTTTGATCGCATGAAAGGCAATATTCCTGCTTGGCAAGGCAGCTTATATGACACTTGTTTGCAGTTTGATGGCTGGCAGGCAGCGAGAGCGCGAGTGCAGGCGGCATTCTTCGATACTGCCGACACCATCGATGGCATTGATCCCACCAATTACACCACTTAAATGCAACAGCAGCCCACACTTGGCACTGGGTTGGCAGTGCTTGGCCGGTGCTAAGTGTGGGCAGATCAATGATCAGCGCATCGTCACAAACTCTTCTGACCCTGTCGGGTGAATGGCGACGGTGTCATCAAAATTGGCTTTGGTGGCGCCCATTTTCATTGCCACAGCAAAGCCTTGGATCATCTCATCAACCCCAAAGCCGATGCCGTGTAGTCCGATCACCTTTTCTTCTTCACCCAGACACACAAGCTTCATGCGGCAAGGTTCACGGTGACTGGTCACTGCGCTGTACATCGGTGTAAAATTACTGGTATATACTTTGATGGCATCCTCACCATGCTTTTCGATGGCGGCCTCTTCGGACAATCCCACCGTGCCAATCGGTGGATGGCTAAAAATCACTGTCGGTACCAGTGAATAATCCAAATACTCACCAGGCTTATTATTAAACAGTCGCTCTGAGAGTCTGCGGCCTGCTGCCACTGCCACAGGGGTCAGCTCCACGCCATTTTCGATGATATCGCCGACTGCATAAATGCCATCGATGTTGGTATTTTGAAATTTATCAACGATGATTTGCCCCTTGTCATTACGCTTGACACCGACCGCCTCAAGATTCAGATCATCGGTGGCAGGTGTGCGCCCCACTGCCCAGATCAGACAGTCCACCTGTTCGGTGCGACCATCTTCAAGTGTGATGGTCAGTGACTCATCATCATTTTTGGTGATTTTCTGTGGTTTGGCTTCTTGATGCAAAGTGATACCATCAGCTTTCATCACCTGCATTAACACATCAACAATGCTCTGATCAAACTTGCGCAGCGGGCGATCGCCTCGCACGAACAGATGCGTCTGCACACCCAAGCTGTTTAATACACCTGCCAATTCCACACCGATATAGCCTGCACCCACGACAGCCACACGCTCAGGCAGCTCACTTAGCTCAAAAAAACCATCAGAGTCGATGCCATATTCGGCACCTTCAATCTCAGGGACGCTGGGCTTACCGCCTGTAGCGATGACGATGTGATCAGCAGAAATTTGCTCTGTGTTACCCTCTGTATCCATCACCTCAACGGTATTTTTATCAATAAAACGCGCAAACCCTGTGATCAAATCCACATTATTTTTAGCAAAAACATTTTGATAAGACTGATGTACACGCGAGATATACGCTTGGCGCGCTTGGATCAATTTGCCAAAATCCAAACCATTCACCTGTAAGTCAAAGCCATAATCTGGTGCATATTTATGCATCGCATCGGCGATCTGTGCGGCATTCCACATGATTTTTTTGGGGACGCAGCCGACATTAACGCAGGTGCCACCAACATGGCGCGCCTCGATGATGGCGCATGTTTTGCCGTAGCTGGCTGCACGATTGATCGATGCGATACCACCACTGCCGCCACCGATGGAAATATAGTCGTAGTGTTTCATTTCATATCCTCATGATGCTGTTTTGTCCATTGTATCACAAACTTGGCACAAAAAAAGAAAGCCGCTTAATGAAAAGCGGCTTTGGGTTTGACATGTCGTCATCAGAACAGTACACGCACACGAATGGTCTCAGGTACGGCACGCAGACGAGCCATCGCCTTGTCCGAATCATTATCATCAACATCCATGACCAGATAGCCGACATCGCCTTTGGTCATCAATGACTGAGCGGCGATGTTGATGCCTGCATCAGCAAACGATGCGTTGATTTGTGATAGTACGCCAGGGACGTTGCGATGGATGTGCAATAGGCGGTGTGTACCTTCGGTGAATGGGATAGAGACATTCGGGAAATTCACCGCACTTGTCGTATCGCCTTGATCAGAATAACGAACGAATTTCTCACCCACTTCAAGACCGATGTTCGCCTGCGCTTCTTGGGTTGAGCCACCCACATGTGGAGTCAAGATGACATTATCAAAGGCACGCAGTGGTGATTCAAACACTTCGTCTGCTGATTTTGGCTCTTTTGGGAATACATCGATGGCAGCGCCCAAGATTTTTTTGCTTTCAAGTGCTGCAGCCAAGGCATCGATGTCCACACAGCCACCACGAGCAGCATTGATAAAGAATGCACCATCTTTCATCTGTGCAAATTCTTTGGCAGTCATCATATTGCGAGTGCTTGGCAAATCAGGCACATGCAAGGTCACGACATCCGCTTTGGCAAGCAGCTCTTCTAGGCTACCGACTTGTACCGCATTGCCCAGTGGTAACTTTGTCACAGCATCATGATAGATGACTTTCATACCCAGGCTTTCGGCAAGTACTGACAGCTGCGAGCCGATAGAGCCATAACCAACAATACCCATCACTTTGCCACGCACTTCATAGCTATCTTTGGCTGATTTATTCCAGCCACCACGATGGACGACGGCATTTTTTTCAGGAACGCCACGCATCAGCATGATGGTCTCAGCAAGCACAAGTTCAGCCACAGAACGCGTGTTTGAATACGGTGCGTTAAATACAGGAATACCCAGCTCTAGTGCTGCTTCTAGATCGACTTGGTTTGTACCAATGCAGAAGCAACCGATGGCGATCAATTTTTCGGCACTTTCTAGCACTTTGCGAGTCAGCTGAGTGCGTGAACGGATACCAATAAAGTGTGCATCTTTGATTTTCTCAATCAACTCGGCTTCATCTAGTGCTGATTTGATGTATTCGATATTGGTATAACCAGCATCGTTCAATACCTTTAGGGCATTATCATGTACGCCTTCTAACAACAAAAAGCGAATCTTGTCTTTGTGTAGAGATAAAGTCATGTCGGATTCCTTTGGCGGATAAAATTCAATGTACTGTTATACACTGATTGATAAATATTTGCAAGATTGGGCAAGTAATTAGTTTATAAAATCTTGGAATAACGCACCCAACTCACAAAACTCACAAGATAAAAACACAAAAGCCCATCAATCATGACAGGCTTTTGGTGTTACACAACCATTATTCTTGGCTGCCCAATTCATCGGCAAACGCTTTGGCGAAGTTGTCTTCGTTCAGCGTCTCTTCACCAACCACTGGCTCATCACTTGCTGTCACTAGCAGCTCATCGACTTGTGCGATCGATGCGCTGATGTTTTGTGCCTTGCGTTGGCGTGATTGATGATAAGCTAGACCAGTACCAGCTGGGATCAAACGACCCACCACGACATTCTCTTTTAGGCCGCTTAGGTCATCGACTTTACCCATCACCGCAGCTGCTGTCAAGACACGCGTGGTCTCTTGGAACGATGCCGCTGAGATGAAGCTTTCGGTAGCAAGACTTGCTTTGGTGATACCAAGTAGCTGACGCTCGAACTGTACTGGGAATTTATTATTCGCAGTCAATTCAGCGTTAAGCGCACGAATCTTCGAGTATTCAGCTTGGTCGCCTTTGAAGTAACTTGAATCGCCGCCGTCGGTGATCTCAACTTTGCGCAGCATCTGGCGTACAATGACCTCGATGTGCTTATCGTTGATCTTAACACCTTGTAAGCGGTAAACTTCTTGGACTTCATTAACAATGTAATTTGCCAAAGCGGTTTCGCCTTTTAGACGCAAGATGTCGTGTGGGTTTTGCGGACCATCAGACACAACCTCACCACGCTCAACTGTCTCACCCTCAAACACGTTGATTTGACGCCATTTTGGAATCAGCTCTTCATGCACATCGCCATCTTCATTGGTGATGATAAAGCGGTTTTTGCCCTTGGTTTCTTTACCAAAGCTCACCACACCACTCATCTCAGCCATGATCGCATGATCTTTTGGACGACGGGCTTCGAATAGGTCGGCGACGCGTGGCAGACCACCGGTAATATCTTTGGTACCTGAGGTGGCTTGTGGGACACGGCCTAGCACCGAACCTGCAGTTACATGCTCACCTTCGGCAACACGGATGATGGTTTCGTTTGGCAAGAAGTACACCACTTCTTTACCTTCATCGGTATCAAGAATGATCGCAGGACGCAAGTCTTTGGCGATGCTTGGACGGTCTTTGCTTGCCAAGATTTCAAACGAACTCACACCAGTCATTTCATCGACTTTCACGGTCGCAGTCATGCCGTCGGTGATGTCGCTAAAGCGCGCTGTACCAGCAAATTCTGTGATAATCGGATGGGTATGCGGATCCCATTTAGCGATCACCTGACCTGCTTCTACCGCATCGCCATCACGCACCAGTACGCTTGAACCATAAGGCACTTTATAGCGCTCACGCTCACGGCCTTGAGCATCTGCCACACCGATTTCAGCTGAACGAGAGACGATCACCAAATGGCCATCGGCATGCTCCACAGTTTTCATGTTGTGGAAACGCACTGAGCCTGCATTCCCAACAGAGACACTGTTATCTACAGAGGCTGCCGATGCTGCACCACCCACGTGGAAGGTACGCATGGTCAACTGAGTACCTGGTTCACCGATTGACTGCGCTGCCATAACGCCCACAGATTCACCGATATTCACCAGATGACCACGAGCTAGATCACGGCCATAACACTTAGCACACACACCTTGAGATGCTTCACAGGTGATGACTGAGCGGACATAAACCTCATCAATGGCATTGCTATCAAGCTGCTCAACGACGCGCTCATCGATCAGCGTGCCAGCAGTCACGACCACTTCACCATCAGCATTCACGACATCTTTGGCAGCAACGCGACCAAGTACGCGATCACCTAGGCGTTCAACGATTTCGCCACCGTCAATCACTGGTGTCATGCGTTGACCTGCTTCTGTACCACAATCATCTTGAGTGATCACAAGATCTTGCGCCACATCAACCAAACGACGAGTCAAGTAACCTGAGTTCGCAGTTTTCAAGGCGGTATCGGCAAGACCTTTACGCGCACCGTGCGTAGAAATAAAGTACTGCAAAACGGTCAAGCCTTCACGGAAGTTCGCCTTAATTGGCGTCTCGATGATCGAGCCGTCTGGTTTTGCCATCAGACCACGCATACCTGCAAGCTGACGAATCTGTGTCGCGCTACCACGAGCACCAGAGTCTGCCATCATGTAGATTGAGTTGAATGATTTTTGGCTTTGGGTTTCGCCCTCTCGGTTCACGACTTCATCGGTTGACAAGTTTTCCATCATCGCATTAGCGATCTTATCCGATGTACGCGCCCAAATATCAACAACTTTGTTGTATCGCTCACCAGCGGTCACAAAGCCTTGCTCAAACTGATGTTCGATGTCGCGCACTTCTGCATCTGCCGCATCGACGATTTCTTTTTTGGTCGGTGGAATGACCATGTCTTCCATACCGATCGAGATGCCTGATAGCGTCGCTTGTGCAAAGCCCAGATACATTAATTGGTCGGCAAACATGACTGATTCTTTGACGCCAAGCTTACGGTAGCAAGAGTTTAGCAATTTTGAGATGTTTTTCTTGGTCATCTCAGTATTACATTCGCTAAATGCCATCCCTTCAGGCATGATGTTCCAAATCAATAGGCGGCCAGCGACAGTATCTTGAACAGTCGTACGGCTGGTTTTTTCACCAGTTTTTTCGTCCAGTACAGTCTCAGCCACGCGCACTTTGATTGTAGCATTGACTGACAAATCGTCAGAGCCGATCGCGCGCAATGCTTCGTTCACGGTGCTAAACACCATGCCTTCACCTTTGGCATTGACACTGGCACGACTGATGTAATATAGACCCAAAACAACGTCTTGCGATGGTACGATGATTGGCTCACCGTTTGCAGGCGATAGGATGTTGTTGGTTGACATCATCAGTGCACGGGCTTCTAGCTGTGCTTCTAGCGTCAATGGCACATGCACCGCCATTTGGTCACCGTCGAAGTCGGCGTTGAATGCCGCACAGACCAGTGGGTGCAACTGAATCGCTTTACCTTCAATCAATACTGGCTCAAACGCTTGCAGGCCCAAACGGTGCAGTGTTGGCGCACGGTTTAGTAGTACTGGATGCTCGCGGATGACCATGGCAAGCATATCCCACACCGCAGGCTCTTCACGCTCTACCATCTTCTTGGCAGCTTTGATGGTGCTTGCGATGTTGTTTTGGAGCAATTTGGCATAAGTAAATGGCTTGAATAGCTCAAGTGCCATTTTCTTTGGTAGACCACATTGATGCAGGCGTAGCGTCGGACCAACAACGATGACCGAACGGCCTGAGTAGTCAACACGCTTACCCAGTAGGTTTTGGCGGAAACGACCTTGCTTACCTTTAATCATATCTGCCAAAGATTTCAGCGGACGCTTGTTGCTACCTGTGATCGCACGACCACGGCGACCGTTATCCAGCAGCGCATCCACCGCTTCTTGTAGCATACGCTTTTCATTACGCACGATGATATCTGGTGCGTTCAGTTCAAGCAGGCGCTTTAAACGGTTGTTACGGTTGATGACACGGCGATACAGATCGTTCAAATCCGACGTGGCAAAACGACCACCTTCAAGCGGTACAAGCGGACGCAAATCTGGTGGCAATACTGGCAATACTGTCATTACCATCCACTCAGGCTTGTTATTTGAATCGCGGAATGCCTCAAGCAGCTGTAGGCGCTTTGACATTTTTTTTAGCTTGGTTTCAGAGCCAGTCTGTGGAATTGCTTGGCGCAGCTCATCGATCTCGCCATCGACATCGATGTCTTTTAGCAAGTCTTGTACCGCTTCCGCGCCCATCTTGGCCACAAACTCATCGCCGTATTGCTCAAGCGCAGTAAAATACTCTTCATCGTCAAGCAGCTGATATTTTTCAAGACTGGTCATGCCAGGATCGGTGACGATATAGCTTTCAAAATACAGCACGCGCTCAATATCACGCAAAGTGATGTCAAGCAACAGACCGATGCGGCTTGGTAGAGATTTTAAGAACCAAATATGCGCAACTGGGCTTGCCAATTCGATGTGACCCATGCGTTCGCGGCGAACTTTGGCCGCGGTAACCTCTACGCCACATTTTTCGCAGATGATGCCTTGGAATTTACGGCGCTTATATTTACCACACAAGCACTCAAAGTCCTTGACCGGGCCAAAGATTTTGGCACAGAACAGGCCATCGCGCTCAGGCTTAAAGGTACGGTAGTTAATCGTTTCTGGCTTTTTCACTTCGCCATGTGACCAAGACTTAATCGCTTCAGGTGAGGCAAGTGAGATTTGAATGCTATCAAACTCTTTGACACCACTGTCAGCAGGGCCTTTCATGATATCTAATAAATCTTTCAAAAGGTTTCTCCGTTGTATTCGTCGTAATTCTGACGCCTAGCCACCACGCTCGATGGCTAGGCAAATTTTGGTCTTGGCTGACTTATTTCTTTTCTTTTAAGTCAATGTTAATACCCAGCGAGCGAATCTCTTTGGTCAAGACATTGAACGACTCAGGCATACCTGGATTCATGTATTGCTCACCATCAACGATGTTCTTATACATGCGGGTACGGCCTTCAACATCGTCCGACTTGACTGTCAGCATCTCTTGTAGCGTATAAGTTGCGCCATATGCTTCTAGTGCCCAGACTTCCATCTCACCGAAACGCTGACCACCGAACTGTGCTTTACCGCCAAGTGGCTGCTGAGTGACGAGCGAGTACGAACCAGTCGAACGCGCGTGCATCTTGTCATCAACCAAGTGGTTTAGCTTCAGCATATACATATAGCCGACAGTCACAGGACGGTCAAATTTCTTACCAGTACGGCCATCATAAAGCGTTTGCTGACCTGTGGTCGATAGACCTGCTAGGCTTAGCAGCTCTTTGATTTGAGTTTCTTTGGCACCATCAAAGACCGCGGTACCCATTGGCACGCCATCTTTTAGATTTTGGCACAGTGCCAATAGATCTTCATCAGACAAGCTGTCTAGGTCAACTTGCTCACCGCCAACTTTGTTATAGATCTTATCCAAGAAATCACGCAGCTCAGCGATACTTGCTTGGGCGCGCAGCATGCCATTGATCTTATCACCTAGGCCTTTTGCCGCCATGCCCAGATGCGTCTCAAGCACCTGACCGATGTTCATACGCGATGGTACGCCCAGTGGGTTTAGCACGATGTCAACTGGGTTACCGTTTTCGTCATACGGCATATCTTCTACAGGCATGATGCGCGAGACCACACCCTTGTTACCATGACGACCTGCCATCTTATCACCAGGCTGAATGCGACGCTTCACCGCCAAATATACCTTAACGATTTTTTGGACACCATGTGCCAAATCATCACCTTGAGTCAATTTGCGTTTTTTCTCGGCAAATTTATTATCGATGTCTTTTTGCTTATCGCTTAAAAATTCAGCGATTTGACCCAGACGCTCTGATACTTCTTCTTCAGCAGGTTGGATGTCCAACAAGGTTTCAAGTGGCAAGTTCTCAATATCAGCAACTGCCAATACAGTACCTGCTTTAAAGCCTGCACCACCTGAGACTTTTTTGCCGTCAAGCAGGCTTAGGATACGACCTTTTGCTGCTGCTTCAAAAATCACCAACTCTTCTTTTAAGTCTTTGCGATAATCATCCAGCATCGCTTTTTCGATAGACTTAGCTCGGCTGTCTTTTTCTAGGCCATCACGGGTGAAGACTTGTACATCGATGACGGTACCCTTGGTTGATGATGGTACACGCAGTGAGGTATCTTTGACATCCGCTGCTTTTTCACCGAAGATGGCACGAAGTAGCTTTTCTTCTGGTGTCAATTGGCTTTCACCTTTTGGTGTGACTTTACCCACCAAGATATCGCCTGCATCAACTTCAGCGCCGATATACACGATGCCAGCTTCGTCCAGATTTGACAGTGCTGCTTCACCGACATTTGGAATATCGCCAGTGATTTCTTCAGGGCCAAGCTTGGTATCACGAGCCACACAGGTCAGCTCTTGGATGTGAATGGTGGTGAAGCGATCTTCTTGTACCACACGCTCAGATAGCAAGATGGAGTCTTCGAAGTTATAACCATTCCATGGCATAAATGCCACACGCATATTCTGACCCAAAGCCAATTCGCCAAGGTCTGTCGATGGGCCATCAGCCAAGATGTCGCCACGAGCGATCTCGTCACCTTCATTGACAATGACGCGTTGGTTGATACAGGTATTTTGGTTTGAACGAGTGTATTTGATCAAGTTATAGATATCAATACCTGCTTCACCAGCAGTCATCTCACTTTCATTGACACGCACGATGATACGGCTGGCATCAACTTCTTCGATCACACCACCGCGTTTAGCGACCACACACACGCCTGAGTCACGAGCAACATGGCGCTCCATTCCCGTACCCACCAAAGGCTTATCAGAGCGCAAAGTTGGTACCGCTTGGCGCTGCATGTTCGAACCCATCAAAGCACGGTTCGCATCGTCATGCTCAAGGAATGGGATAAGACCCGCTGCCACTGACACCACCTGACGAGGTGATACATCCATGTGCGTGACTTTATCCGCACTCATGCGCACAAATTCGCCATCATGGCGTACGCTGACCATCTCTTCGGTCAGTTCACCATTTTCATTCATCGGTGAGTCAGCCTGTGCGATCACCATGCCCACCTCTTCGATGGCTGAGACATATTCAATCTCATCGGTCACGCGACCATCGACGACGCGTCGATATGGCGTCTCAAGAAAACCAAAGTTATTGGTCTTAGCAAAAGTAGCTAATGAGTTGATCAAACCAATGTTTGGACCTTCAGGGGTCTCAATCGGACACACACGGCCATAATGCGTGGTGTGTACGTCGCGCACCTCGAAGCCTGCGCGTTCACGCGTCAGACCACCAGGGCCAAGCGCTGAAACACGGCGTTTATGGGTGATCTCAGACAATGGGTTGTTTTGATCCATAAACTGAGACAGCTGGCTTGAACCAAAAAATTCTTTGATTGATGCGGCAACTGGTTTTGAGTTAATCAAATCTTGTGGTGATAGATTGTCAGAATCTGCTGTGGTTAGACGCTCTTTGACTGCGCGTTCTACACGAGCCAAACCAATGCGGAATTGGTTCTCGGTCATCTCGCCCACTGAGCGGATACGACGGTTGCCCAAGTGGTCGATGTCATCAACCTCACCACGACCGTTACGGATCTCGATCAGCTCTTTTAGTACATCGATGATGTCTTGGTTAGACAAAACACCCTGCTCACGCTGTACATCGATATCATCTGTCTCAACAAATTCACGACCAAGACGACGGTTGAATTTCATGCGACCAACATTTGACAGATCATAACGCTCTTGGCTAAAGAACATCGACTCAAATAACTTTTCAGCAGTTTCAAGTGTTGGTGGCTCACCTGGGCGCATCACTTTATAGATCTCGATCAATGCTTCTTCGCGAGTCAAGACGGTATCTGCACGCAATGTATCGGCGATGAATGCTCCGTGATCGATGTCATTGGTGAACAAAATTTTAAATGATTGCACATTCTTCTCGGCAAGCTTCACCAAAGTCTCATGGTCAATCAAAGTATTGGCGCGTACAACAACTTCGTCATTAACAATGACATCTTCGCCGATGATGCGCTCATACAAGTACTCATCAGGTACAGCAAGCTTGGTCATGCCAGACTCGATGATTTGCTTGACACGGCGAGCATTAATACGCTGGCCTTGCTCCACGATCACCTTGCCCTCTGGGCTGACGATGTCAAACTGCGCCATCTCACCTTTTAGGCGATCAGCGATCAATTCAATCTCAAATGACTCTGCGCCTTTAAACACTTCAACTTTTTCAAAGAAAGTATCCAAAATCTGAGCAGTATCCATGCCAATGGCGCGCAGAATGATGGTCGCCAATAGCTTGCGACGGCGGTCAATACGCGCATACACCAAATCCTTGGCATCAAATTCAAAATCAAGCCATGAGCCACGGTAAGGAATAATACGAGCGTTATACAGCACTTTACCGCTAGAGTGTGATTTGCCCTTGTCATGGTCAAAGAACACGCCTGGTGAGCGATGTAGCTGTGATACGATGACACGCTCAGTACCATTAATAATAAAAGTACCGTTATCAGTCATCAAAGGAATCTCGCCCATATAGACGCTTTGTTCGCGAACATCTTTAATGGCGGTTTTGTTTTCTTTGTCTTTGATCACTAGGCGAATTTTGACGCGCAGTGGTGCTGCAAAAGTCGAACCGCGCATGATGCATTCGCGCTCGTCAAACTCAGGCTCACCCAGATAATACTCAACAAACTGCAGCTGTGCATTACCAGAATGGCTTTCGATTGGGAAAATCGATGAAAAGGCCGCTTGTAAACCGATATTGGCACGCGCTTTAGGTTTTTTGTGCTCTTGAAGAAATTGCTCATAAGAATCCACTTGGATCGCGAGCAAATACGGCACATCCATGACATCTGGAAGCTTTGAAAAACTTTTGCGAATACGTTTCTTTTCGGTATAAGAATATGCCATTAAGATTCCTTAGATTAACTAACATTGTGTCCACCGAGGACAGACACTGCCAAACAAATTGTTCACCACAATGAACAAATCAAACTTTTTTAGCCGATCGTCTTGATCATTCAATCTTATCAATGTCATCACATCAAGCGTCAGCATGACTTACATCACCCAACCAAAGCCCATAAAATAGCGGCTGGAATCTGTAAAATCTTTAAATTAATCATTTTTTATCAAGCAAAATTGAGAAATTTGCTCTACATGCACCCATTTTTGAACTTTTTGAAAGAAAAACACACCGTCATCGAACAACAGACACAACAAAGCGCCAAATACTGGTGGGTATTCAGCACAGATAAATCAATGATGCTTGAGTCGTTCAGCTTGCATGGGTGCGTTTGTCCTTTTGGGATGTGTACGCCTTTCCGCTGTAAGAAGGTTACACAAAAGGTCAAATACTAAATTATAATAAAAAAAAGCCAATAATGCAATACATTATTGGCTTTTTGGCTAAATAATTTTGATCTTTTTGGCTAAGCCGCCAAAGTAAGATCCATCAAATTATTTAAGTTCAACGCTCGCGCCAGCTTCTTCAAGCTTCTTCTTAAGCTCTTCAGCTTCAGCTTTAGATGCGCCTTCTTTAACAGTTTGTGGAGCGCCTTCAACTAGGTCTTTAGCTTCTTTCAAGCCAAGGCCAGTAACTTCGCGCACAACTTTAATTACTGCTACTTTCTTGTCGCCGCCGTTGGTTAGAACAACATTGAAGTCGTCTTTTTCTTCAGCTGCGCCGCCAGCGTCGCCGCCAGCTGCTGGAGCTGCTGCTAGAGCTGCTGCAGATACGCCGAATTTTTCTTCCATCGCAGAGATAAGCTCAACGATTTCCATTACTGATTTTTCCGCGATTGCGTCTAGGATTTGTTCGTTAGTTAGTGACATAGCAATTATTCCTAAATAAAGGTATGAGAGTAAATAAATTTAAAATAAAACGGTAAATTAAGCCGCTTCTGATTCCATCTTGTCGCGAAGTGCAGCAAGTGTGCGAGCAAGTTTGCCAGCTGCTGCTTCTTTCATAGTACCCATTAGGCGAGCGATAGCTTCGTCGTAAGTAGGTAGGGTTGCTAGGCGATCGATAGATTTTGCGTCGATAAATTCACCTTCAAAAGCTGCGCCTTTGATTTCGAACTTGTCATTGCCCTTGGCAAATTCTTTGAACAAGCGTGCAGCTGCACCTGGATGTTCATTAGAAAATGCGATCAAAGTAGGGCCAACGAATACATCGTTCATGCACTCGAATGAAGTGTCAGCTAGGGCACGACGCAACAAAGTGTTACGCACGATACGCATATCGACACCTGCTTCGCGAGCAGCTTTACGAAGTTCGGTCATCTTTGCTACTGTAACGCCGCGTGAATCGGCAACTACAGCAGAGAGCGCACCTTTGGCAGCTTCATTTACTTCAGCAACAATTGCTTGTTTGTCTTGAAGATTTAGTGCCATGGGTTGTCTCCAATATATTGTCCAATAAAATTGAACAATAAGCTAATTTCACAAAGCATTTAACCTAAGTCAAATCTTTGCACCATTACGGGAGAATCGTCTCACCGTCTGCGTAGGCAGGTTTCCCAATTAGACTCATAAGAGCACCTACGGTCTTAGACAGCACAACCCGTTGTGCTGAGCTAATTTGAAAATTCTTTTGATCATCATAAGGCAAAGCTAAGCTTTTCGGGTGGCCTTATGATGAAAAATTCGCACTATTATAAGTAAATCTGACAAAAAATCAAGTTAAATGTTGTATCTAACCGAGTTATAGTCGATTACTTGTTCACGCGATGTGGAACTGGATCGATTGCAATGCCAGGACCCATGGTGCTAGATAGTGTGATCTTCTTGATATAAATACCTTTAGAAGTCGCAGGCTTAGCACGCTTAAGGTCATTTAGTAGTGCAGTTGCGTTTTGTTCGATCTGTTCAGCGGTGAAGCCAACTTGACCGATTGACGCATGGATGATACCTGCTTTATCAACACGGTATTGAGCCTGACCAGCTTTGGTGTTCTTAACAGCAGTCGCAACATCAGCGGTTACTGTGCCAACTTTTGGGTTTGGCATTAGGCCGCGTGGACCAAGGATGGTACCCAATTGACCAACAACACGCATGGCATCTGGCGATGCGATAACCACATCGAAGTCCATGTTGCCAGCTTTGATGCTGTCTGCTAGGTCCTCAAAACCAACAACATCTGCACCTGCTTCTTTTGCAGCATCAGCAGCAGCGCCTTGAGCAAATACAGCAACGCGCTTAGTTTTGCCAGTACCTGCTGGTAGGTTGGTTGCACCACGAACCACTTGGTCAGATTTACGCGGGTCAACGCCTAGGTTGATTGCGATGTCGATTGACTCTTTGAATTTAGCTGCTGGTAGATCGTTTAGGATCGCTACCGCTTCTTCGATGGTGTATAGCTTGTTGCTATCGACACGATCTTTGATCAGCTGTTGACGCTTAGTTAGCTTTGCCATGTTACACACCCTCCACAGTGATACCCATTGAGCGAGCAGTACCAGCGATGGTACGAACAGCCGCATCAAGGTCAGCAGCGGTTAGATCTGCTTCTTTGGTTTTAACGATTTCTTCTAGCTGCGCACGAGTGACAGTACCTACTTTGGCGCTGTGTGGTGTGCTTGAACCTTTGGCGATGCCTGCTGCTTTACGCAGTAGTACCGCTGCTGGTGGCGATTTCATCACAAAAGTGAATGACTTATCGTTAAATACAGTGATCACAACTGGAATTGGCAAACCTGGTTCGATATTTGCAGAAGCTGCGTTGAACTCTTTACAGAATGCCATGATGTTAACACCTTTTTGACCCAATGCTGGACCAATCGGTGGTGAAGGGTTTGCCTTACCGGCAGGCACTTGTAGCTTGATGTAGCCATCAATCTTCTTAGCCATGAGAATCTCTCCGATGGTGGGTACAAACGCTTATGAAGCTCCCCGTGAATAACAAGCTCTAGACGAAAGCCTAGAGCCGAAACTGCGTATTATACGCGAATTAATTAATCTTTTCAACCTTGGTGAATTCAAGCTCAACTTCCGTTGGGCGATTGAACACACTGACGGTTAGATGCAGCTTTGATTTGTCATAATCGACCTTTTTCACCAAGCCTTTAAAATCAGTGAATGGACCATCAATGACCAAAACTTCCTCACCTGGTTCAAACATGGTTTTAGGGCGCGGTGCATCGCCAGTTTTATTAATGCGATTTAAGATACGATCAGCCTCTGCCTTGGTAATAGGTGCTGGGTTTTCTGGCGTACCGCCGATAAAACCTGTGATATTAGGGCATGAGCGCACAATATGCCAAGTGTCTTCATTCATGTCCATATTGATCAAGACATAGCCAGGGAAGAGTTTTTGTTGCGTGGTGCGCTTTTTGCCATCGCGCATTTCGATGACTTCTTCGGTAGGTACCAGTACCTCGCCAAATTTATCAGCAAACTCACTGCGCTTAATACGCTCGATTAAAGAACGCTGAACTTGATTTTCATAACCAGAAAACGCCTGAATGATATACCAACGCATTGATTCACCTTTATGATAAATTGTCTGATCGTTTAAATGACAAAACCAACGATATAATTAAAAAACATATCCAACAACCAAATAATCACACCAAAAATGATGGTGGCCAGTATCACTTGCCAAGTATAGCGTACAGTTTCATCTTTGCTTGGCCAAGTCACACGACGCAGCTCGATGCCGGCGTCCTTTAACAAGGTTTTAAATGCTGTGCCTTGATTGGTAAATGCCAAACAAAGAAAACCAAACACCACCAAGCCCACTGTGATGCCAATCTGCACCCAGATATCATTAGCTGGCGCCCAATATCTTGGCAAATACTGAGAAACCAAGGTAGCTGAAATCATCGCCACAATGGCAATCAGCCACAATACCACATCTTTAGCAGAGCGCTTTTTTGCAACTTCTACCACGCTTTCTTTGGAAACTGTGATGGGTTGTTTGTGATCTTTTGAGTCTGCGGTAATTTTAGATTGGGTATCCAAATTGTCTTTATTATCGCTCATGCAGGGACTTGCCTTGGAATGACCAATTTTTATGAAATTAAAAGAATGGTGTGGAAAAGAAGATGGCAGGCGATGAGGGACTCGAACCCCCAACCCTCGAATTTGGAGTCCGATGCTCTACCAATTGAGCCAATCGCCTAGGGTTGTTATGGGTTGCTATTATAGCAAGCTTTTTTGATTTTGCAAGCATTTTTTTTAAAAATCTTCTTGGCTGTCAAAATACAACTCTCAAAACAAAAAGACAAACC
>NZ_MUYV01000010.1:0-117378 GCF_002014855.1 Moraxella porci DSM 25326
GAGAGATGAAGGGGGTTTTTTGTTGGGGGGTGGGAAATCTATTTTATGAATTAAAAATGCCCTATTAGAATAGAGCATTTGTTGAGGTTAAAAGTGAGCTATAGTTGCTCATGCAGTCGCGCATTTAACTCATCCAGAGTAATCGCCCATACAGCATCTTTTTTCCATTCTTCATTAATGAAGGCTCGTTGCGAGTCGCTCCAGAATGTTGCTTCTTTTAGACTGGTTTCTTCATCCAGTTGGTTGTCAGCGATGAATTGCTCAATGGCTTCATCGCTATTATCCAGTCCCAATTGTGCAAATAGCTCATTCATGGTATATTCGATATCGCCTAACATCATTTACTCCTTTTGTGGCTTTTGGTTAAAAATTTCCAGTGTTGTTGCTAAAACCATGGATTGATTGTAACAGCTTATGCTTAGTCAATCTTTACAAAATTGTATTGGCTATGTAATTTTATGAAGTTGGTATTGGTGATCATGTTTTGAACTGGATAAGATGTTATGAAATCAAAAAATGCCCAATTCTTAAGAATCGGGCATTTTTTTGGCAATCAATCCATTATGCAAATAGATGGTCAATCGCTGCACGCTCTTCTTCAAGCTCGTTTAGGGTGATGTTGATGTATTTTTGGCTAAATTCATCAATTTCTAGACCTTGAACGATTTTGTATTCGCCATTTTCGGTGGTCACAGGGAAGCCGAACATCACGCCTTCTGGGATGCCGTATGAGCCATCTGATGGGATGCCCATCGTTACCCACTCGCCATTGGTGCCTAGTGCCCAATCACGCATATGATCGATCGCTGCGTTTGCTGCTGATGCAGCTGATGACAGACCACGAGCTTCGATGATGGCTGCGCCACGCTTACCAACGGTTGGTAGGAATACATTGGCATTCCACTCTTGGTCGTTGATCATCTCTTTGACAGACTCGCCATTGATGGTCGCGAAGCGGTAGTCAGCGTACATGGTTGGGCTGTGGTTGCCCCAAACAGTTAGGTTCTTGATGTCTTTGACAGCTTTGCCAGTTTTCTTCGCTACTTGGGTCAAGGCACGGTTGTGGTCTAGGCGTAGCATCGCAGTGAAGTTTTTAGCAGGTAGGTCTGGTGCTGATTTCATAGCAATATAAGCATTGGTATTCGCTGGGTTGCCAACAACCAATACTTTCACATCGCGGCTAGCGACATCGTTCAGTGCTTTACCTTGAACGGTGAAAATCTTCGCATTTTCTTGTAGTAGGTCAGCACGCTCCATGCCTGGGCCACGAGGACGGGCGCCAACAAGTAGTGCATAGTCAGCATCTTTGAATGCGACATTTGGATCATCGGTGCCGATCACATCAACCAGTAGTGGGAATGCACAGTCATCAAGCTCCATGATGACGCCTTGTAGGGCTTGTTGTGCTTTTTCGACAGGGATTTCTAGTAGCTGTAGGATAACAGGCTGATCCTTGCCTAGCATCTCGCCGGATGCGATACGGAATAGTAGGCTGTAGCCGATTTGACCAGCGGCGCCAGTCACTGCAACACGAACAGGTTGTTTCATGGTAAATCCTTCTTTGAATATTTAAATTTAGTTACCTGAATAAATAGGTTGATTATACATTTTTATCAATAAACCTATTGTTAAAAATGTCAAATCTTGATTAGTGTATCACTTTATAGACCTAAAAACAAACCTTTTTATCCTAGCGCAACCAATCTTATATGAGCTTTTGATGTGTGTTCATAACAAGTTGGAATGCTGATCTTTTAAGGATTATTGCTGAAAAGTAGGTTATTTTGATAAAAAATAAAAAACCACAGTCTAAGCTGTGGTTTGTGGATGATTAGCGGGGGCTGACTGTGCCCATGCGCTGGCTGATCGGTGTGGATTGACCGAGTAGCACGCTATAGATGGTGGCATTTTCCATCACATGCTTAACATAAGCGCGGGTCTCGGCATAAGGAATGGCTTCGACATATTGATCGGCGCTGATTCGGCCATGCGACGGGATCCATCGGCGAGCGGCGCCTGGGCCTGCGTTATAGCCTGCGGTGGCGACAGCGATCTGGCCGCCAGCTTTATTGGCAAGGTCGCTTAAGAACCATGTGCCATAGCGGATATTGGTGTCAGGATCGCTCATGTTGCCTGCCGACTCACTCATACCGCGGGCGATTTGGTTGGCGGTGCCAGGAATGATTTGCATCAAGCCGCCCGCACCAGCGCCTGATTGTGCCGATGGCTGAAAGCGGCTTTCTTGGCGCATGATGCCAAATGCCCAAGCAGGATCGATCCCGACATTTCGGCTGTGTCTGAGGGTGCTGTCCATATATGGCGTCGGATGCGATAAGGCGGCATTACGCACGACATCCGTAGTTTCGATGGCTTGGATGCTGCGATGATAATACCCCAAATCGTGTGCTTTTTTGGCAGCGGCTAATAAAAGCTGATGATCGCCAGATTCTCGCGCCATGCGTACCGCCCAGTTCCACTCGCGGTTGATATGCTCAAGGCTTGCGTTATTTTGCATTAATAGCAGCGCGCGAGCAAAATACGGATTATTCATCACGCGTGCTGCGTCCGTGGCATTGACTGATGGTAGGCTATTGCCGCCGATATCAGACAAAGTCAGTCGCTGCCCGAGGCGATCTTTGGCAAGTAGTCCATAATAGTCGATGCCTGATGACAAATTACCATAAATACGGCGTGCGTCAGCTTGTTTGCCGGTTTGTTCATAAGCGCGCGCTAGCCAATATTGCCACACTCGCTCTTGTTGTTGTACAGCCGTCATTGCACCGATGGCATGGATGACATCTTGCCATTGGCTAAAGTGGATCGCAGCTTGGGCGTAGTCTTCGGCTTCTTCGTAGTTGAATGGCTCACCTTGACTGGCTCGAAACCAATGCACCGCATCCATTCCAAAGCCATCATCGGTATTCATGTTCATGCGCTTAACGGCGATACTGCGCCATGCATAACGCCGCGCCATGTCTGAGATCAGCTTTTGTGGACGGCGATCATCTTGGGCGATGTCATAAGTAAGCTGAGTGGCAGCTTCGGTATAAGATCGATGCGCCAGCAAACTGATGGCATAGATGTACAGGTACTGATTGGCAGTCGAAAATGGCTCTTGTTGAAAGCGTGTCAAATAGCCGTTGGGATTGCGGCGAATGTCGCTTAATGTCTGAAAACTGATCGGCACGCCCAGCTGACTCATCAATGACAGGATGTCGCCTGTTTTATCCAGCGGTGCTTGGCGGCTGGAGAGCTGACGGTTGTCGATGCGGATCATGCGTATCAGTTGTTCGTGCTTATCGGTGTCGGTGATGCGTGGATTGGCACTCATCTCGGTCGCCAGTTTATCGCACAGTGATTGCTTGATTTGGGTGTTGAGCCAGACATTGGGCTTTTGGTATAGAGCGCGCATGGAGTCTTGGCTTTGGTTAAATCCCAAGGCGATGGCGCAGGCCTCAGAGTCGTCGGGGTTTTCGATACTGTTTGCTACGGCACGCACCGATGCATAATCACCTTGACGCGCTTTGGTCTCGGCATAGTCGGCAGCCAGTTTTTCGCTGATGACATTGCTTGGATATTGGCGCACAAATTGATTGACCGCATCGGGGCTTTGGCTGGATAGATTATAATTTAGGCGCCAGTAGGTTGGATACATGCCAAACAGTGTCCCTTGCATGCTTTGCTCATATTGATACATGGCATTGGGATTGGATTTTTGGCGGTCGGCTTCTAAGAATTGATAGATGCTGCCATCATTGGCACTGCCCTGAGCGCAGGCGACTTGAGCGATGGCGCCAAGCGTACACAGTGCAATCGCCAAGCGCAGTTTGGTTGGATGAATTTTCATGGATGACTCACTTATAAGATGGCAAAATTGGCAAGATGGTAAAATTGAATAAAAAATGATTCTTAGGGTATCAAATCAAGGTTGCTTGGATGTATAAAAGTTGTAATTTGTAGCGGATAATATTCAATATGACTGATTTGTCTGAAAAAGTTTGCAAAGCGGTTTGTTGATGTGAGTGGATTATTAAATACTTGGCAATCTATTAATTGCGATGTGACACCACCTGTCAAATTCCTCTGATAAAATGATATTAATTAATAGGTTTATGGCTTATTGAATATGAATGATGGCTTAAAATCAATTCCAACCCTAACGCAGGATCGATCCCAAGTGCTTGGCAGTACCAAACAAACTCAACCACATCAAGCCTACGATCACCTTCTTCGACGCGTTGGACGAATGAATGAGGGCGATCAAGACGATGGGCAAGCTCACGCATGGTGAGGCCTAGTCGGATGCGTTCGCTACGCAGCCAAGTGCGTACGGCGATCATTTCAGGGCTATAGATACTTTTGTTCATATCTCTATTTACTACATCTTGACTAAATTACTCAAAATGAGTACAATTTGCCCAAAATAATGCCGATTATTGCTAAGTTTCCTATCAGTCGGTCAGGTGCTGGCTACTGTACTATGATAAAGATGCTGCTGGGTTTACCAGTTAATTGAATGAAATCACAAGGAATATTCGCTGTATGAGTGATTCTCCACACGAAAAATTGGCGTATCGGCTCGCTGACATGATCACCATGCTTAATGGCGGTGAGACGCTTAATATCACTGACTTGACCGAAAAATACCAAGTCAGTCGCCGTACCATGCTTCGAGACATCGAAGATCGCCTAGGATTTTTACCGCTTCAAAAAACCGCCCAAGGCTATAAGCTTGAGCCAAGTTATCTAGGACGCCTTGGCTACAAAGATATCCGCACCTTCGCCCAAATTTCAGGCATCTCAGGACTATATCCCAATCTTGATACGGCATTTTTGCGTGAGATTTTGGATCATCGTGCGAGTCAAGTGTATTCGGTCAAGGGCTACACCTTTGAAGATGCCAGTCAATTTGAATCAATGATGGGACACCTGCAAGCAGCCATCAAGAATCGACGCATGGTGGCATTCGTGTATAAGGATAAATCACGACTGGTAGCACCTTATAAAATCATTCATCACCGCGGCTGTTGGTATCTGGCAGGAGTTCAGGGTGAGGAACTTAAAGCATATCGCATGAGCCGTATCAGCGAGTTTCGTACGGATGATAGTTTGCCAAACTTTGTGATGGATAAGGCAGTCATCGATCGTATCAACCAAGATGAGAGCATCTGGTATGGTCAAGAAAAAGTAGAAGTTGTGCTTAAGGTCAGCCATGATGTGGCGTCGCACTTCGTGCAAAGGCAGCTACTGCCTGAGCAGCAACTCATCAAAGAACTTGACGATGGTGGACTGCTCCTGTCAAGCCATGTGGTGAGCGCCAAGCAAATCCTGCCACTTGTACGATACTGGATACCGCATATCAAGATTGTTAGCCCTGAAGGGTGGCAAAATGTGTTAGAAGAAGAGCTGAAGCACTATATTTCATTTCAGAAAAAATAAAGTTAATTTACTCAAAATCAGGAGATTAATATGGTTATGAAGCCATTAAGCAGTTTTAAAAAGTTTAAGTGTGAAAAATGTGGAAAGATCTATGTAGAGGAAGTCTTTGGCTCTATGACCTCCCCATTATTTGATTTATTCTCTCGAACAATAAATGGTATAAAAACCAAGGGTCTGTGCGATGATTGCAGGGGGTATAAAATATCAAATGTTAAAAACATTGCAGTGTACTAAGGTGAGGTAAGTGATAAGCATATTTATGCAAAAAATCAATATCTTGGTTGGTAAAAACAGGAACTCATATCAAGGCAAATGTTTGCGCTTGTGTTATAGAGTAATGTAAAGGTTTTTTATTGTAATCCGGGGTTGGTACACCTCGGTGCATTTGTGATGAGCTTATAGCAAATATAAGCCGATATATTTATCCAAAGATTGATAAATGAATCCAAAGATGGACTCTGGGCGAGGTCTGTCAGCAGGTTTCTAATTTTCTCGCCTAAATTTTTTTAATTAAAAGGAGGGTGTTATGCCAATACCATTTATCATTGGTGCTGTAGCTATTGCTGCAGGTGCGGTGGGCGTTGCTGCTGGCTTGTCAGCAAAAGAACAATGGGAGAAAGCTAAAGATATTTCAGATAGAGCAACGCGCAGACATGACAGAGCAAAGAGTGGATTTTCGGCGTTGGCCGAATCTGTGCAATCTGAGTTTGAAAATCTTGGTCAAATAAAGATTGATATTTTTCATAACCAGATTGCTCATATTGTAGAAGTGCTAAGCCGCGTTTATAATAAATCATCAAGTTCTCAAATTTCGGGTTTTGAAAATACCTTAACAGCTGAAGATTTAAAACAGTTGCAGCATGATTTAAAAGAATTGGATGCTCTTGAATTGACAACGGGAGCTGGGACAGGGTTGGCTGCTGGTGCATTGGCGGCATTTGGTGCATACGGCTCAGTTGGTATGTTTGCGGCAGCAAGCACAGGTACAGCCATTAGTAGTTTGGCTGGAGCAGCTGCCACAAATGCAACACTTGCTTGGCTGGGTGGAGGTGCCGTGGGTTCGGGCGCGGCTGCTTTTGGTATGGCAGGTGGCGCTGTCGTATTGGGCAGTATCGTTGCCGCCCCTGCCATTTTGGTAGCAGGTGTATTTATGGAAAGTAAAGCATCGGAGGCACTTACGGAGGCTGAAGCGTACGCTGCCAAAGTTGATATTGAGATAGTTAAAATTGAGCAAGCGATGGCAGTATTGGAAGCCATTCAATTGAACGCACAAGAGATGAGTGATACACTTGGCAAGCTGGCTGAACGCTTTGATAATGTAAAAGTTTACGATAACTCAGATGAAGTTAAATTCGAGCAAATGTTAATGATTGGCAAGGCATTAAAAGAGGCGTTGCACACCCCGCTCGTTACGAATGATGGTGAAGCTGAATTAGGTATTAGCGTAAAATGCTCAGGCTTGCTAGAAGCAACGCAACATATCTAATTAAAGACTGGCAAGAAATAAGCACGCATCTTAAATTAAGAATGGGTGCTTGACTTCTAAGGAAAAGTTATGAGTAAAAAACCACAGATGCCTTCAGGGTCGCCTGCTGATATACTAAAGTCTATTGAAATGGTAACAGGGGCAATCGAAAGATGTAAAACAGTCACAGAGCAGGAGCAGACAAAAAGAGAGGCTATTCGAGCCCATAGAGATATAGAGTTAAATAAACTTCAAGTTCAGAAAGAGAATTTTCAAAAATATATTGAAGTTGTATTTCAGGAGAGAAGCAAAAACTTTGATGAGTTTTTTACAAGATTGGATACTGCTATTGAGACAGGTGATATGCAACTGGCTAATCTGGTAATGACAGGTATTATTAATCAAATAAAGTCATCACCATTACAAGGTGTTAAAGAAATCATGATGCAAGCTAATGATTCAGACTGTAAACATATTGAATTTTAAGGCATTCCCATGCACATCCTGCGGTAAATGCTGTCGTCGTGTCAATCTAAGTAGCGCAACTGCATACTTGGATCGTGGCGACGGCATTTGTCGTCATTTTGATATTGATACGAATCTTTGTACGATTTATCATGATAGACCGCTTGTGTGCCGAGTAGAAGATTATTACAAAGAGTATTTGTCAGACAAAATGGATTGGGATGATTTTGTTCGACTTAATCTTAGTATTTGCGATCGGCTGCAAAAGGAGTGATTATGGCTGTTTCTTCTCATCAATTTTTAGTTTGTACCATCTGTCACCATCGAGTTTATCGTCATCATCCATCTGATGTTCGCACACCAGGGGATAGACAATGCCCACAGTGCGGTGCTAATATGATACCCTATTCGCCAAAATCAATCTTTGGACGACTTTGGAAATTGATTTATAAATAACAAGGACATCCCATGACCGCAACCACCACACTCGTACATAACTACCAAACCCTAAAACCCACCATGCTAGATACCGTGCGTCTGCGTGTGCATCGTGCCTTAAGCTGGCTTGAACAGGCGGAACAGACGACGGATCTGGATACACGATTTATCTTTTTATGGATTGCGTTTAATGCCATATATGCCAAAGATTTCTCAGGTGTGCGTGGTGCCGATAAGGGCTTGTTTACTGAATTTTTACACCGTATTAGTCAGCTAGATGGCGAGCAGCGGCTGTATGATTTGGTTTGGCAGACTTATTCGGGCAGTATCCGTATTTTGCTCGATAATCGCTATACTTTTCAGCCGTTTTGGGATTATCATAACGGCGTGATTAGTGAAGCAGAATGGCAGGCGAGTTTTGAGCAAAATAAACAAAAGGCGCTTACTGCCTTGGCGGACAAAAACACCGTTGCTATCTTAAATGCAGTCTTTGCACATCTGTACACACTACGCAACCAAATCGTACATGGCGGGGCGACGCATGGCAGTTCGGTAAACCGAGCACAGCTTAAGGATGCGTGCCGTATTCTTGGTGATATTTTGCCAGCGATGATTGAGATTGTGATGATGAACGCAGATCAAGAATGGGGTAAACCGTTTTATCCTGTCGTAGATTGATTATTTGGCTGAAAAAATTGGCAGGGGGGTATTGTGATTGTGGTAGGACTACAATTACCCTACCACAACCCGCACCAATTATGCTAAAATAACCCGTTTATTTTGTCATTTTGGAAAACCCCGTCATGAAAGTCGCCACGTTTGACCCAAAAGCCCACCAAAGCACCACCGCTAATAGTATCCACAATAGCATTCACGATTTGCCTGTACAAAATGTCGCCGACATCAGCGACAAAAAGACCAAAAAAGTCTATATCGTCACCCAAGGCTGTCAGATGAATGAATACGATTCTGAGAAAATGGGCGATGTATTGGGTCAATCGCATGGTATGGTCGTCACCAATGACATCAACGAAGCTGATGTACTGCTGATGAACACCTGTTCCATCCGTGAAAAGGCACAAGAAAAAGTCTTTAGCGAACTTGGTAGATGGCGTAAACTCAAAGAAAAAAACCCAAATCTTGTCATCGGTGTCGGTGGCTGTGTAGCATCCCAAGAAGGCGATAATATCCAAAAACGCGCGCCGTATGTGGATATGGTCTTTGGGCCGCAGACCTTGCACCGCTTGCCTGAGCTGTACGAGCAATCCACCAGGCAGCACAGTGAGTTGCCAAAAAACCGCATTGGTGTTGTCGACGTGTCCTTCCCTAGTATCGAAAAATTTGATTTCTTGCCTGAGCCAAAGGTCGAAGGCTACAAGGCGTTCGTCTCCATCATGGAAGGCTGTTCAAAATACTGCTCATTCTGTGTTGTGCCTTATACTCGTGGCGAAGAGCTGTCTCGTCCACTGGATGATGTGCTGGCTGAGATTGCATCATTGGCAGAACAGGGCGTGCGTGAGATTAATTTGCTTGGTCAAAATGTCAATGGCTATCGTGGCGAAAAAGATGACGGCACGATTTGCCGCTTTAGCGAGCTGCTCCACTATGTCGCACATATCGATGGCATTGAACGCATTCGCTACACCACAAGCCATCCGCTAGAATTCACCGATGACATTATCGATGCGTACAAGAGTATCGATAAGCTGGTGTCGCACCTGCACCTACCTGTCCAAAGTGGTTCAAATAATATCCTAGCTGCGATGAAGCGCAACCACACGATTGATGTGTATATCAATCAGATCAATAAACTCAAGGCAATCCGCCCTGATTTGCACTTATCGAGTGATTTTATCATTGGCTTCCCTGGTGAGACTGATCGTGATTTTAATGACACGCTACAGCTTGCCAAGGACTTGGATTTTGACCACTCGTACAGTTTTATTTATTCAAAACGCCCTGGTACGCCAGCGTCTGAGCTGCCTGACGATGTCAGCTTTGAGACCAAAAAGGCGCGCCTAGCTGAGTTCCAAGAAGTCATCAAAGAATCCACCTTTGCCAAAACCCGCGCGATGGTCGGTCAAGTGGTGCGTGTACTGGTCGAAGAGCCTGCCAATCGCTACGAAGGCTATCTGCACGGTTCTGCGGATAATACCCGTTCGGTGGTATTTGCCGGCGATGAGTCATTGCTTGGTCAATTTGTCATGGTCAAAATCACCGCTGCCAAAAGTATGCACTTGGTGGAAGGCGAGTTGGTTGAAGTCATCGGCTAATCAATAAACTTGAATAAGCAAGGGAGTGCAATGGTGATGGCGCAACAAATCCGACTGGCAAGTAAGGCTGATTTACCACGACTGGTTGAGATTTTTAACGAAACCGTCGATGATAAAATCGCTCATGCCAGCCTTGTGCCGCATACAACAGAAGGTCGTATGGCTTGGTTTGACTCGCATAATGACGCCACACGCCCTATCTATGTCGTCGTTGATGAAGGCGAGATTGTCGCTTGGGCAAGCTTTAGTGACTTATACCATTTGCCTGCTTATCATATCACTGCCGAGATTAGCTTATATATCACCAAGAATCGACATGGTAAAGGTCTGGGCAAGTATCTATTACAGCATATGCTGGATGTCGCGCCAAGCCATGGCATCAACAATGTCGTTGCGCTGATTTTTCAGCATAATTTGCCAAGCTTATCCTTATTTGCACAGTTTGATTTTGTGCAGTGGGGTGTACTGCCAAAGGTGTGTGATATGGATGGCTTTTTGGCGGATACGGTGATTATGGGGCGCAGGCTGCCTAAGAATTGATGGACTATGAATCTTAAAAGAGTGAGGATAGGGCGCTGCTTGGGGGATGTGTGCTGAGTGATCGACTAACAATCGGCCGCAGCCGTGCCTTGCAGGAGCAGGCGCTGGGCGTATATTTTTATGAGTCGGCAGTCTGTGTGGTGTGGCTAGATGGTCATGCAGGGCGGCAGCATCTGCTGGCATCGGCTTGTACACCTTGCTTGGATGCCATCTGTCAAGGTCAGATACTCGATAAAACTAAGCTGGCCTACGCCATCAAAAACGCCTGCGACGCCATCAATGCACCGCAGATGCAAGCGATCGCGTGTGTGGCGGATGAGGCGGTGATGACCACTACCATCGAGCTGCCTGCGGCATTAAGTGATGCTGACATTGAGGCGCAGATCTTGGTTGATGCTGAGCGTTACATTGGCCGTCCATTGCAGGAAGTGTATTTTGATTTTCAAGTGCTGAGCAGTGAGGATGCAGCCACGGTGATCTCTTTGACAGTTGCACATCGAGCCTTTGTTGATGACTGTGTCGAGGTGCTGGCCATGGCAGGCTTGGAGGCGCGCGCCATCGATGTGGCTGCTTTATGTCGGCAAAGTATCGCAGCAAAGCTTGGTGAGACCCAGACAGCAGCACTGATCGAGGTAGATGCTTGGCAAATCCGCTGCCACATTGCCGAGCAGTCATTCACATGGAGTCAGACGCAGCCTTTGGATGCGATGCTGTCATCGATGATGATCGATCGGGATACTGATGCGCCATCCTCTGTAGCGCCGTCACCGACCGTGGCAGATGCGCTTGATTTTTCAGCGTTTATCAATCGGCGCGGTGATGATACGCCGATGCAGCCAATCATTCAAGATGAGCATCAGCATGGCAGCTATCAGATCAGCTTTGATGATGCGGTGCCGTCTTTTGATGAGTCGATCACCGATCAGGCGGCAGCGCCTATCAAAGAGGTGGATCAGCTGCCAGTAGCGCCCTCAGATGCCATCGATCGCATGGCGCGGCAGGTTGGGATGCTGCTTGATCTGTATCAGCAGCAGTACACCAAGCAGATTGATCAGGTATTTGTGATGGGTCTGGATTCACTGCGCTGGTCGGGACTGGATCGTAGCGTGACAGCGCTCAGTGGCATAGCATGTCAATTTGCCCATCCTAAGCTATTGCTGCCATCCGCCTCGACCGCAGAGACATCGACATCGTCGGCGCCGTTATTGATGATGCCAACGATGTTGGCACTTCGAGCGACAAGCGGCGTGAATCTGTTGCCATGGCGAGAAGAGCAGCGCAGTCGCTCAGCGATGCACTTTCGGCGGATGCTGCAGGCAGCGATCGCCTTGCCGATCTTAGTGGTACTGATGATTTTTGGCTTGTTAAGCCATCAAATCCGCCATCAAAATGCCATTAATGCACAGATTACCACCAGAATCAATGGCGTCGATGATCAATTACAACAACTTCACCGCCTAAAAACCGAACTTAGCAATACCGAAGATCAGCTCAATGCCATCGATGATTTGGCATCGGATCGATCAATGATCCATCGCTGGCAGCTGCTGCCGCTACTCGTGCCGAACGGGGTGTATCTCGATGGCGCCAAGCAAACTGGCGCTGAGCTGTTATGGACGGGCAAAGCGGTGGATGCGCAAGCGGTGTCGGCTTTTGCCAATGCCTTGGAATTATCTGGTGCGTACAGCGATGTCTTGGTGGTGTCGCTACAGCAGGCAGGGCGAGTGATGAGTTTTAGCATCAGCGCCACCGAATTGCCATTGCAGCCTCATGATATGCAGTTATTGATGGCTGAAAATGGCGCATTGACTAGCGCAGCTGACGATGCCGTGAGCCAAAATTCAGCCATCAGCATCGCCACTGATGAGTCAGAACAAAGGAGTGCTGATGAAAGTGAGTGATCGGGCAGATGCGCTCAAGCAGTTTTGGGAACAATTAAACCAAATCAATATCCATAGCATCGGACAGGCACCCAGAGCCGTGCAGCTGACAGCATTGGCATTGATGATCTTGCTGATTGGTGTGTTCGCTTGGTTACTATTGATATCGCCAAGCTTGCAAAAGCTGTCCGCTGCCAAAAGTCATGAGCAGACTTTGATCCGTGAATTTGCTGATAAATATCCACAAACACATGAGCTTGAAGCGCTTAGCCAGTCACTAATCACCCAAAATACGCGCTTGCAGCTGTTGCTTGAGCAGCTGCCAAAAAGCGCGCCAATGACCCAGATCGTTGGGACGATCAACACCAAAGCCCAGCAAGCAGGCGTGCAGGTCGTCGGTGCATCGGTGCAGGCAGGCACTGAAGCTGTGTATTATACCGAGCGCCCGATCGCGGTGCGTGCCATTGGCAGTTATCATGCCATCGGTCGCTGGCTGTTTGAGTTATCAAGCAGTCCGTATCTGTTGACGGTGCATGATGTCGATATTCAAGCCAGTGAGCGCAATTTGCTGAATTTCACTGCTGTTTTTAAAACTTATCAAGCCAATAAATCTGCAAAACCCGCTGCTCAAAGTGCAGCTGAGGTGTCAGATGGAGGGCGGGCGCAATGAAGCTGACTTGGCTGTACTACTTGCCATGCTGTGTGCTACTTGGTGTATTGACAGCCTGTGGCCAAGATCCTGCCATCAGTGCAGATGAGAAGCTATCACCCATCACCAGCCAAATTCCGCCGCCGCACAAGCCTATGACCGAGCCGGCCGTGGTTGCGCCATTGGTGTATCAATTGGCCAAAGATCCTTTTGTCAATCCTTATCGCACAGCGCCATCGTCTGCCGATACACCAAATACACCGAGCGCTGCCTCCGATCACACGGCCAGTCGCCCAAGCAGCCAGCCAGATCCTGACGCAACCAAATCCAATGATAGCGATGTCGCCAAAGAAAGTAACAGACCCCCTGTGCGAGAATCAAGCGCTGCCATCGCCAATCATCCGTCAACTCATCAGCCTGCGCCCAAAGGCAAGCGGGTGCGCATTGACAGCAGTCGCGTGCGTCAGCCGCTGGAGCATTATGACTTACAGATGCTTAAGTATCAGGGGATTTTATCCGATCATTCACGCACCATGGCGCTGATTGCCAGTCCTGATGGCCGCATACATGAGGTGATGGTCGGGCAATATTTGGGCAGGCATCACGGGCGCGTGGTGGATATCAATGCAGACAGGATTGAACTTGCCGAGGCGGTACTGGCTGAAGATGGCCATTATTATCACCGGCAGAGCATGCTTACTTTTATTCATAAATAGACAACGAACATGACAGCAACAAAAACGGCGCTCATCGCGCTTGGAATCGCAATCTCGACGATCAGCACGCAGGCGATGGCTGAACAGACCAAGGTGCAGACATATGGCGGCGAACCGATCAGCTTACAGTTTGCCGATATTCCGGTGCGGGCGGTGTTTGATATTTTGGCAGGATTTACCGGAATTAATATCATCACCGATGACAGTGTGACGGGCAATATGACCATTCGCATGCATCATGTGCCGTGGGATGAGGCGTTTGATGTGATCCTACGCACGCGCAATTTGTCAGCGCATAAACAGGGCAATGTCTGGATCATCAGCTCAAATTCTATCCAAACTAATGCGCCCATTGTCACCGAATACATCCGCCTGCACTATGCATCGGCTGAGGACTTATCAGCACTGATCATGGGCGAAAAGACGCAGCGTGGTAATATCAACCAAAGCAGCCAGCAAACCCAGCTGCCAACATCACAGACCTTATCCAGACTGCACGAGAGACAGAGCGATGAGACGATCACCACTACCGAGCGCGGCAGCTTATTGTCCGACCGCGGCACAGTGGCGGTGGATAAGCGCACCAATACGCTCATCATCCAAGATGTCGCTGCCAGCATCAATAACATCAAAGCACTGATCGAGCGCATCGATGTCCCTGTTGAGCAAGTGATGATCGAAGCGCGCATCGTCTCAGCCAACGAAAATTTCGGGCGACGGCTCGGAGTAAGTTTTGGTGCGCGCGGTCAAATTGGCAATCTACAATATGCAGGCTCTCAGGCAAGCTTATGGTCGATGCGCCAAGATGGCATGATCGCAGGCAATGCTGAGTCCAATGCTAATGTCAATCTGAGCGTGGATAACGCGATGGGTCGCTTGGCTTTTGGGTTGTTGAATTTGCCTGATGCTATTTTGGACTTGGAATTATCCGCGATGCAAGCTGAAAATCAAGGCGAGGTGATCTCCACGCCAAAAGTCCTCACCGCCGACAAACAAACTGCGCGCATCTCGTCAGGCGTACAGATTCCTTATCAAGAGACGACCTATTCAGGTGCGACTACCACCAGCTTTAAAGAGGCGATGCTGCTGCTTGAGGCGACGCCATCGATCACTCCAGATGGTAAAATTTCCCTAAAACTGACCATCAAAAACGGCAACCCTGTTGCCACGCTGGGTAGCATCGCCATCCAAGAAGACGCCATCGAGACCAATGTCATCGTCGAAGATGGTCAAACAGTGGTGTTGGGCGGTATCTATCGCCAAAGTCAACAAGACGGTGCCAATAAAGTCCCTGGCCTTGGCAATGTGCCTGTGCTTGGCAGACTGTTTCGTCATGATCACACAGCCAATGACAAATCCGAGCTGTTGATATTCATCACGCCTAAGTTGGTGCGATAAGCTAAGGTGAGTTGTGAGCGACTGATCAACCTAAAATGTAAATTCAACAAAACAATACGCAAAAATACTGGCAACAAATTGCCAAACACGGTATCATAAAGCAATTTATTCATGCGTTTTTGTCAATGGGTGCGACACTGTCTATACAGATGACAAATGCGCTGCTGTTAGCGATTAAATTTGGAAAATGAGCATGCTGGATGACGATTCGACCATCGTAGAAGAGGCGGTGGTCGAAAAGATGGGTGGTGCGCTGTCAAAGCAGCTGCCGGCGATTTTTTTGGTGGGGCCGATGGGTGCAGGCAAGACCACGATTGGTAAACTGCTTGCCAAGCATTTGGGCAGGCAGTTTGTGGATTGTGATTGGCACATCGTGCAGCAGACAGGCGCTGATATTCCTTGGATCTTTGAAAAAGAGGGCGAGTCGGGTTTTCGTGACCGTGAAACGCGCGCATTGGCTGAGCTGACGGTGCTGCCAGATATCGTCATGGCAACGGGTGGCGGTGCGGTAGAGCGCCTTGAGAATCGCGAACTGCTTAAAAATGGCTTGGTGATTTATCTAGACGCCAGCGTCGATACGCAGCTGGCACGCACCAAAAAAGACAAAAACCGCCCCTTATTACAATCAGACAATCCGCGCGCGGTATTGGAGCTGCTTTATGAACGGCGCAATCCGCTGTATCGCGAGGTGGCGGATGTCATCATGCCGACAGGCCGCGCTTTTCCCAAGCAGATGATTGGCGATATCTTGCTGGCGCTTGAGAGCTATGTCGATGCCATTGCGACCGATTTTGGTCAGATGCAGTAATGACACGAGATTTACTTAACTAATAATTTAAATTTAAAATATGACGGATGCAACTATGATGTCACACGATGCTTTGATGGTGCATGCCCAAAGCCATGATTATCCGATTTTTATTTGCGCAAGCGAAGGCGTGCCTGATTTGGCTAGCCAAATTATCCCATTTATCAAAGGCAAGCAGGCACTGATCGTCACCAATGATGTGGTCGCACCCTTGTATTTGGCACCGCTTCATGAGGCGCTAGAGGCGGCGGGGTTTTTGGTGGTGGATTGTGTACTGCCTGATGGCGAGGCTTATAAGAATCAAGACAGCATCAATGCCATCTATGATAAGCTGCTTGAGCATCACTTTGCTCGTGACTGTACGCTGATTGCACTTGGCGGCGGAGTGATTGGCGATATGACAGGCTTTGCCGCGGCAAGCTTTATGCGTGGCGTGGACTTCATTCAAGTGCCGACGACTTTATTGGCGCAAGTGGATTCGAGTGTCGGTGGCAAGACAGGCATTAACCACCCGCGCGGCAAGAATATGATTGGCGCGTTTTGGCAGCCGCAGTGTGTGCTGGCTGATATGGCGACTTTTAAGACTTTGCCTGAGCGAGAATTTGCTGCAGGGATGGCAGAGGTGATCAAATATGCCTTGATTATGGATGCCAAGTTTTTGACTTGGCTAGAAGACAATGCTGAGGCCATCAATGCCAAAGATGGAGCGATTTTAGGTGAGATGGTGTATCGCTGCTGTGACTTCAAGGCGCAAGTGGTCGCTGCCGATGAGCGAGAGTCGGGCAAGCGCGCCTTACTGAACTTTGGCCATACCTTTGGGCATGTCATCGAGGCGCATCAAGGCTATGGCGCATGGCTACATGGCGAGGCTGTGGCAGCAGGCATGATGCAGGCAGCGAAAATGTCAGCCAAGCTTGGACTGATCAATGATGACGATGTGTCACGCATCGAGCGTGTGATAAAGGCGTTTCATCTGCCGAGCGTGCCACCTGTGATCGCCGTCGATGAGGCGCTGGATTTGATGGGCCATGACAAAAAAGTCCAACAAGGCAAGATTCGCTTGGTGCTGCTTCGCGCCATCGGCGATGCCTTTGTGACCGCAGATTTTCAGCTGTCGGATCTGACAGCGGTGTTACAAACCAATGAGATCAACCATGCAGATATTTAATAAAAAAGCCAATTTTATGTCGCACGATTCAGCGATGAGTGAGAAATATTACCGCCGCCAAGCGATGTATTGGCTAATGGCTGCTGCTGTGGTGGCAGCGCTTTGGCTGATCATTTGGTTGACCAGTGCAGCGCCTTCGATCATCAAAGCTAAGCAAGCTGACGAAGTGCAGTCCTCGGATTTGGCTTTGCCTGCGACCATCAGCGATTTAAATGAGCTAAAAAACGAAGTCAAACCGATGGATAACTCGGTGTTGGTGCGTGATTTGCGCAGCTATCCGCCAGAATTTAAAGATAAAATTTATTTTAACGGCATCAGTGGTAGCTATGCCATACAGCTGATGGATGTCGCCGAAAATGAGGTGATCGTAGATTATCTCAATGGCCGCAGTGATCGCGATCAGTTTGCGTATTTTCGCTACACTGATGACAATGATAAGCAGCGCTATGTGCTGACTTACGGTAAATTTGCCAGCAGTGCAGAAGCTGAGGCAGGCTTAGCTCAAGTGAATTTTGGTCTGCCAAGCAGCATTACCCCAAAAACCGCCAAAGTCTCCGAATTCTTGTCCGTTATCGACAGCTATGAGCTGGGTCAGAATGTGGTGGACTTGGCAAGCTCACAGCCACGCCGCGTCCGTCTGCAGGCCACTCGCACCGAGATTCCAGTCCGTGCAGCGACCAAGGCGGATGAAGAGTTGGCTCGAGCCAGTCAAGAGCGTGCCGTGCAAACTCAGATATCAGAGCAAGTACAGCCTGTCGCACCAGCGGATACTGCCCCTGCCGATCACCCGCGCCAGCCTGCACAGCCAAGTCAAGCCGCACCAAGCGATTTGCCGATGGCACCGACAGCACGACCAGAGCCTGCTGCACCTAAGCCTGCTGCCGAAGCCCCTAAGGCTGAGCCTGCCCAACCCAAGCCTGCTGCTGAGACACCAGCAGCTCCCGAATAAAAAGGACGATGATGATGCATGATGCCAAAGCAATGCTGAATGAACTCAAAGCAGGCAATGAGCGCTATGTGGCCAATCTTTCTTCGACCGAAAAGATCCCCATTCCGCCCCCGACATTGGTCAAAGAACAAAAGCCCAATGCCATCATCTTGGGCTGCTCGGATGCGCGTGTGCCTGTGGAGCTGATTTTTGATCAGGGTTTGGGTGATCTATTTGTAATCCGTGTAGCGGGCAATGTCGTCGCCCCAAGCCAGATTGGTTCGGTGGAATTTGCCGCTGAGAAGTTTGATACTCGTCTTGTGGTCGTGCTGGGTCATTCGCACTGTGGCGCCGTGACAGCATGCATTGAGGCCTTGATTAATCCTGATCAATATTATTCACCAAACCTGCAATCCATCGTCGATCGCATCCGCCCAAGCGTGCTGAATCTGCATGAGATCGCCACCGCCTCAGGCAATGATGCTGATATGGATGAGCTGATCGATCGCTCTATTCGTGCCAATGTGCGCATGTCTGTCAGCCAATTAAAGCATGGCTCGCGAATCTTGGAGGATATGGTTGCCAGTGGCGATTTGCTCATCGTCGGTGCTGAATATGATGTGGCAACTGGCAAAGTGGATTTTTTTGAAGAATAAGGGGTTTGATTTGTGAATGCCAGTGGCTTGACAAATCTGACACTAATATTGCAGATCTTAACAAAACTGCCATTCACATCATCCAAAGCACCCTGTAAAATCAAAGCTGTGACCACTTGGTCTTTTATCAACCATCAAAAAAAAGAGGACATCGATGAGCATCCAACAACCTGTCAATTCACTGAGTGCCGCTGGCGTCAAAGACATTCCTGTTCAGTCTGAGGGATATATTTTTAATCACACTATGCTGCGCGTCAAAGACCCTGTCAAGTCGCTTGAGTTTTATACTGGCGTTTTGGGCATGACACTGCTTAAGCATCGCAGCTTCCCTGATGCCGAATTTGATCTGTACTTTTTGGCGCGTTTGACTGAGGATGAGCGCAAAACGCTGCCAGCAGGCGATGAGCTAAAAGACTTCGTCTCACGTCAACGCAGTATCCTTGAGCTGACGCACAATTATGGCACTGAAGATGATGACAGCTTTAGCTATCATGATGGCAACAGTGAGCCAAGAGGTTTTGGGCATATTTGCTTTAGTGTACCAAATCTGGCTGAAGCGGTGGCATGGTTTGATGCCAATGGTGTCGAATTTAAAAAGCGCCCAGAAGAGGGCAATATGAAAGACATCGCCTTTATCAAAGATCCAGATGGTTATTGGATTGAGATCATTGAGATCAATAATAACCGCTAATAAAAAACCCATCTTAATACCACGCCTTAAGCAAGTCTGATAACTTGTTGAGTGGATAAGATGGGTTTTTTTAAATGGCGCACCTAGCGGGAATCGAACCCACGGCCTTCAGCTTCGGAGGCTGACACTCTATCCAACTGAGCTATAGGTGCATGAAAATGGTCATTTAGGTGGCAGATTCTAACAAGTTTTGATTAAAATTGCCATCATTTCGCCAAAATTTCATCATAAAAATCGCAAAATACTGCCAATTTTCGACAAATCTTGCTAAATTTTAACAGATTTGATAAAAAACATGGCATTTTACCTGCTTTTTCCCTTATAATAGTAGGGTAAATTTTGTATCGTTGGGACGGTGGTTTTGCATGGTGATTTGCACACGGTCCGACACCCCCAGAGCGCTTGCTCAAGGCTATAAAACGAGATGATGACATGAAAAAAGCTGTTATGTTTTCTGTTGCTGCATTGTTGGCGGCGTCAGCGATGGCAACCCAAGCACAAGAAGCTGCCACCACACCTGCAGCCACAGCCGAAGCGACTGCTGAAGCTGCCACCACCCCAGAACCTGCTGCCGATGCAGCCGCCGCTCCAGCGGATGCAGCCGCGACCGAAGCGACTGCCGAAGCTGCTGCACCTGCTGCCCAACCTGAAGAAGCCATCCCACAAGACAGCCCACAGGTACAAAAGCTGGTCGCCATGTACCCAAATCTGATCGCTCGTATCGCACCATATGGCAAAGTATGCTTTGATGGTGAAGAGTGCGACATTAATATCACTGTATTGGCACCAGCTGTTGACGGCCAAGCGCGTGATGGTGAGAGCATCTATAAGGCTATCTGTGCAACCTGTCATGACGCAGGTCTGGTTGGCGCACCAAAAACTGGCACTGCCGACTGGGCAGCTCGTGCAGCCAAAGGCAAACCCACTTTGTATGATCACGCCATCAATGGCTTTAACGCCATGCCAGCGCGTGGTGGCAGCCCTGATCTGTCTGATGAAGAAGTCCAAAACGCAGTTGATTACATTCTTGCACAATAATTATTTGGGCAGTGTAAAAAACTTTACTTCGATTAGCCTCCGATCCATCTATTGAGTGATGGATTGATGGCTGATCGCTGCTGATCCTAAGCTGTCGATACGATGGCTTGGGATTTTTATTGGTCAAAATTATTGTCAAAATCTTAGAGTTGATGGCTTTGCCTTGAAAAATCCGCTCAAGCCATCATCTAGTATGACAAATGATGATTCGAGAAAATTATGACGCCAACCACCGAAGTTCCTGCACTTAAGATCAGCGGACTGACCAAGACTTATAATAATGGCTTTACTGCGCTTAAGGGCATTGATTTGACTGTGCCACAGGGCGGATTTTTTGCATTGCTTGGGCCAAATGGCGCTGGCAAATCCACGACGATTGGCATTGTCAGCTCCCTATTTCCACCATCGGCAGGAACGGTTGAGATTTTTGGGGTGGATTTGTTCAAAAATCCTGCCAAAGCCAAAGAGTTCCTAGGTGTCGTTCCCCAAGAATTTAACTTTATGCAGTTTGAAAACGTCCAAGATATCTTGATTAATCAAGCAGGGTATTTTGGCATTACTGCTCGTGATGCTCGCCCCCGTGCCGAAAAACTATTGAAAGCGCTGGGTCTGTGGGATAAAAAAGATACCAAGGCACGTATGCTGTCAGGTGGCATGAAGCGTCGCTTGATGATTGCTCGTGCATTGATGCATAAGCCAAAACTGCTCATCTTGGATGAGCCGACTGCAGGTGTGGACATTGAGCTACGCCGTTCGATGTGGGAGTTTATGGAATACATCAACCGTGAAGAGCAGACGACGATTATTCTGACTACCCATTATCTAGAAGAGGCTGAACAGCTGTGTAAGCACATCGCCATCTTGGATAAGGGCGAGATTCGCATCAATACAGATATGAAAAGTCTGTTGGCAAGTCTTGATATCGAAAGCTTTATTTTGGATTTTGCCAAAGTGTTTGATGGGCAAATCCATCTAACCAATGTCGTCAAATTTCAACAAGTCGATGAGCTAAGCCTTGAAGTCACACTCAAAAAAGGCGAAAGCTTGAATGATGTCTTCGCGCAATTATCCGCCCAAGGAGTGCAAATCGCCAGCATGCGAAATAAATCCAATCGCTTAGAAGAGCTGTTTATGAGCTTGGTTGAGAATAATCTGACCGAAAAACTCTCCAATGACTAAATAATAACAACAAGAGTATCTTATGAATTTTGGCAAGCAATGGGTGGCATTCACCACCATTTTAATCAAAGAAATCAAGCGGATATTGCGCATCTGGCCGCAGACGCTATTGCCACCTGTCATCACGATGACGCTGTATTTTGTGATTTTTGGTCAGATGATCGGTAGTCGTGTCGGTGAGATGGGCGGGGTGAGCTATATGCAGTTCATCGTGCCGGGTCTGATTATGATGGCAGTGATTACCAATAGCTACTCTAATGTGGTGTCGAGTTTTTTTAGTATGAAATTCCAAGGCAGTATCGAAGAGCTGCTGGTATCGCCTGTGTCCAAGCATACGATTTTGTTTGGCTATGTGGCAGGCGGGGTGTTTCGTGGGCTTGCGATTGCATTGATTGTGACCATCGTGGCATTGTTTTTTACCAAGCTTGGTATCACGCACCTAGGCGTGATGCTGACGACCATTGTCGGTACTTCTGTGCTGTTTAGTTTGGGAGGTCTCATCAATGCGGTCTTTGCTCGTTCGTTTGATGATATTTCGATTATTCCAAGCTTTGTGCTGACGCCATTGACCTACCTTGGCGGTGTGTTTTATTCTTTAGAAAATCTATCAGGTTTTTGGCAGACTTTATCTTTGCTAAACCCGATTGTCTATATGGTCAATGCCTTTCGCTACGGCATCCTAGGCTACTCAGATGTTAATGTTTGGTGGTCGTTGGTGGCGATTTTGGGCTTTTGCGTGGTATTGTATGTCATCTCGTATCGCTTACTTGCCAATGGTTCAAGATTGCGGTTGTGATTGATGATTTGCCATCGACGTGTCAGATGGTGATGGATGATTTGTTTTATTAAGAGAAAATTATGAGTATTCACGGTGTCTTGGGTGAGAGTACCAGCTATCCCCAAAGCTATGACAGCAGTGTGCTGTTTGCCATCAGCCGCACGATTGGTCGAGATGAGATTTTGGCAAAGTCAGGTGTATCGGCAGAGCATCTGATGGCAGGCGTTGATGTATGGCAGGCATTTGAGCTGTCGTGGCTAAACCCACAAGGCATCTCAAAAGTTGCCATCGCTCGTATCACTATCCCTGCTGACTCACCAAATATCGTTGAGTCAAAATCGCTCAAGCTCTACCTAAATAGTCTAAATTTCACCCAGTTTGATGATGTATCTGCTGTCAAACAGACCATTGAGCGTGACTTGACAGCGTGTGTGGGGGCGTCGGTCACAGTTCAGATCAGCTCGCTTGATGGTGCTGATTTTGCAGTGGTGCGACCTGTGGGCGAGTGTATCGATGCTGTGCTTGATGGGGGTGATGCGGTCGCTGTCGTTGATGATGTCGATGCGTCGCTACTTGGCACAGCAGTTGATGGCGTGGTGCAAACCTTTCAATTTCATACCAATCTGCTTCGCTCAAACTGCCCTGTGACCAATCAGCCAGATTGGGGTACGCTGTCGGTGTCTATCACAACCGCCAAGCAGGTAGAGTATGCCAAGGTGTTGGCGTATGTGCTGAGTTTTCGTAAGCATAATGGCTTTCATGAGCAGTGCGTTGAGCAGATTTTTGCTGATCTATTGACGGTCTATGCACCGACAAGTCTGATGGTGCAAGCCAACTACACTCGCCGCGGTGGCATTGACATCAATCCTGTACGAGTGCTAAACCATCCGATGCCGAGCATTGGGCGTTTGGTGCGTCAATAAAGCCAATAATTTATCGTACTAAGACAGGTGTATAACACACCATCAAAAAATCAAATCGATGGTGTGTTATATGCATCCTACCGCACTCAAAACCGCCGTTGAGAGACTTTAAAAGTGATAATTGATTTATATATCATAAAAAATATTATTAAAACAAAAAGTCTATTTGGAATCAGGACCAACTGCCAAAAACAGGATGTTCTTTATGTATTTGGAAATCCTATAGATTATGCAAAGCAACATAAATCATATCCTGAGATATTAGGTTATGGAGCTTTACAATTCTTTTTAATTAACGATAGGATTACAAGTTTTTCTTTTGATGGATCTAAATTGGATTTTTATGATAACATCAAAATGAGCCCAATTCGAAAAGAACATATTGATGATTTTTTGTTTGAAAAAAATATATCTTTTTTCAAAGAAGCTCCAGTCATCGAAGGTGGTGAAGTTTACAAGATTGATGGTAGAATTGATATTTTGTTTTATGAAAATACCCTATTTTCTTTTGGAATATGTGAACATATTCAACAGCCTGCGTAGCTTAATAGGCGCATACCACGCACCATTAAAACTCTTCATAAAAAGTCAGGCATAATCCCTGCTCTCCATACATATCTTCTTCTAAAATAAAATGAAAAGACCTGCTTGGGAACAATTCCTTTAACCTTCTATCCCAAAAGTAATGAATAATTTTAGCAAATTCATCAAACAAAATATCGTTATCAAGTGCCTGTGAGCTTGCTAGTAAATAGAAGCTGCCCAACTCAAACATATTGGTATATTTTTGAATATCAGACTCACTCAAGCCAGCTATCTTTTGAGCTAAACTAAAATCTGGCTTAAACTCTTTATCGTAAACAATATTAGCACCAAGATAAATCCTGTCATTGTATTCTATAAATTCGGGTGCAAACAGCCCAGCGCAGGCAATTAAAGATTCTAGATTGACATAGTTGGCAACATAGTTACTAAAATCAGTTAAACATGGGTCATAGTCTGGATATTCTTTTAATAGATTAATATCTACCAAACTTTTATAAATCTTCATAACTATCCCCCTAATTTAATCCAAGGTGACGAAAAATTTCCATAGTCCAATAGGATGCGTACCACGCACCATAAAAAACCAATAGATATTGTCCCAAAAAACACCCCAAAGGCTGACAGTTGAATCCAACTTTTGGGGTGCGGTTTATATTAGCCAAACTGGCTTGGTGATTAGAACTTCGCCAAGACTTCTTCAAGATCTAGCATCACTTTTTCGCCATTGGCACGATTGACATACTCGTATTTACCTTCGGCAAGGTTGCGTTCAGAGACGACGATGCGATGTGGGATACCAATAAGCTCAAGATCAGCGAACTTCACGCCTGGACGCTCATCACGGTCATCCAGCAGTACATTGACGCCACGAGCCTTGAGCGTTTGGTACAGCTCATCGGCTTTTTGTTCGGCTTGACCGTCTTTTGATTTCATCGGTACGATAGCGACATAAAACGGTGCGATACTGTCGGCTTTGTCTTGTGGCTCTGCCCAGATGATGCCATTGTCATCATGGTTTTGTTCGATGGCGGCAGCGATGATACGACTCACCCCGATACCATAACAACCCATCATCAAGGTCACAGGCTTACCTTCTTTGCCAAGTACTGAGCAGTTCAGGGCTTTTGAGTATTTATCACCCAATTGGAAGATATGACCAACTTCGATACCGCGTTTGATAGACAGCACGCCTTTACCATCTGGTGATGGGTCGCCATCGACGACATTGCGGATATCGACGATTTCGGTGATGGCGGCATCACGCTCCCAGTTCATGCCCGTGGTGTGCTTATGCTCGACATTGGCACCTGAGACGAAGTCAGATAGTGCAGCAGCGGCACGATCGACATAGACAGGGATGGTGAGATCGACACTGATATAGCCTTTGATTAGGCCAGCGGCTTTGATTTCTTCTTCGCTTGCCATGGTCAGTGGCGCATGGACGGCAGCGATTTTTTCGGCTTTGATTTCGTTCAATGTGTGATCGCCACGCAATACGAGCGCCACAAGTTTTGGTGCATCAGGATTTTCTTCACTATACGCACCTTTGACAATCAAGGTCTTGACCGTCTGAGTCAGGGCGATACCCAGATGCTCTGCCACCGCTTCACAAGTTGGCATATTTGGCGTATCGACATCTTGGCGTGCTTGGCTTGGCGCTTGGCGGACATCGGTGCAGATGGCTTCGGCAAGCTCGACATTGGCGGCATACTCTGATTCGCTTGAGAAGGCGATATCATCTTCACCGCTGTCAGCTAGGACATGAAACTCATGCGATGCAAAGCCACCGATAGAGCCTGTGTCCGCTTGTACTGCACGGAACTTAAGCCCCAGACGGCTAAAGACACGGCTATAGGCATCGTACATATCTTGATAAGTCTCGGCCAGTGATTCTTTGTCAATGTGGAAAGAATAGGCATCTTTCATGGTAAATTCACGAGCGCGCATCACCCCAAAGCGTGGGCGGATTTCGTCACGGAATTTGGTTTGTACTTGATAAAAAGTGACTGGCAGCTGTTTGTAGCTTTTTAGTTCATTGCGAGCGATGTCGGTGATGACTTCTTCGTGGGTTGGGCCAAGCACAAAATCACGCTGATGGCGATCTTTGAAGCGAAGCAGTTCTGCACCATAATCTTCCCAGCGGCCAGACTCATGCCACAGTTCACCCGGCTGAGTGACGGTCATGAGCAGCTCTTGGCTACCGATGCCATCCATCTCTTCACGCACGATGCGTTCGACACGCTTGAGTACTCGAAGACCCATTGGCATCCAGACATACAGACCTGATGCCAGCTTACGAATCAGACCGGCACGCACCATCAGCTGACTTGAGACGATGTCGGCATCGTTTGGCGTTTCTTTTAATGTGGCGAATAAAAATTGACTGGCTTTCATGACTAACCTTATAAAATCTAATGATAATTTGCAAATACGATAAACAATAAAATTGACAAAAGATAACCTGTCTATCTTACGGCAAAAAACGCCATTTATGCAACTAAATTTCCGCAATTTTTACACAATTTGTCAGGCTTTTGTGGTATTTTAATCCTAAACGATTGATTAGGTGAATACTGATGAAAATTCCCCAAAGCAAACAAACAGGCAATGCACTCGTCTATGTACTACTCATCTTAGTGATGGTAGCGATTTTGGCGATGGCAGGATTTTGGCTTATCAATAAGTCGGATAACTATGTCAATACCATCACCAAAGACGGTATCATCACTGAAATTCAGACGCTATCACGACTACAGACGGTGGCTTATAGCGTGGATACCATCGTGACGGCAGACAAGGCAGGCACTTGGCAAAATCTGTGGCAGGACAAGCAAAAAGGCTTATTCATCATCAAAGGGCGAGTATTGGCTGGCGTGGATCTTGGCGGTATCAGTGCTGAGATGGTACAAATTAGCCAAACCAAAAATGAGCAAGGCGAAACCATCAATCGGGTGCATATCACGCTACCGCCATCGCAGGTGTTTGAAGTGTTTTTGGATGATATCGAAGTCTATGACTGGCAGACGGGGCTATTTGGTACGGTGGCAGGTGATCCCAAGTTATTCGCCCAAGTACAAGCAGATGCCAAAGCCGAAGTGCTGGCCAAAGCTTGCCAAGGCGATGTGCTAAACCTTGCGATGACGAGCGCTGCCGAGCAAATCAAAAGTCTATTTATGCTGACAGGTAGCGTGGTCGAAGTCAGCACCCGAGGCACAGGGGCGTGCAAGCTTGCAGTCAAGCCATAACAAGCCAAGCTTGTGCCAAATTGATTGGCTAATTTGGCATTTTTCATTGTATTTATAAAACAAAGCTAAGCAACATCATGAAAAAACTTAAATATTGCGGATTGACTCGCTGTGAAGACATCCAGCAAGCGGTGGCACTCGGCGTTGATGCCATCGGTTTGGTCTTTTATCCACCAAGTCCAAGAGCGGTCAGTATCGAGCAGGCAAAACAGCTTGCCCAAGCAGTGCCTGCCTTTACCAGTCTTGTGGCGCTCGTGGTGAATATCAGTGATGATGAGCTGATGGCGATTGCCAAGGGTGTAGGGGTTGATGTCATTCAGTTTCATGGTGATGAGTCGCCTGATGAGTGTCAGCGTCAAGCTAGCCTTGTCAATAAACGCTGGATTAAGGCACTGCGTATCGATGCCACACGCCACACGCCGACGAGTATCTTGGCACTCATCCGTGAGTATCAGATGGCAGGGGCGAGTTCGATTTTGCTGGATGCTTATCATGCGGATAAATTTGGCGGTACGGGTGAGCGATTTGATTGGTCGCTGATTCCTACCGATTCGCCTTTGCCGATTATTTTGGCAGGGGGATTGACACCTGACAATGTCGCGATGACAGCGGATTTACCTGTGTATGCTTTGGATGTCAGCGGTGGTATTGAGTCTGCCAAGGGCATCAAGGATGCACGCAAGATGGCAGAATTTGCTAAGAATGCCAATGGTATATCCGCCAATAAAAATGCGTCAAAAAATTGCTAAAAGCACATTTTATCGGTACAATGAAGGTTGGTTTGTTAAATTAATTTTATCCAAATAAAAAGGAATAAATCATGAACATCATCGTCACAGGGGCGACGGCAGGATTTGGCGAACAAATCGCCCGTGATTTTGTATCAGCAGGACATACCGTCTATGGCACTGGCAGACGCATGGATAAGCTAGACGCCTTGCGTGCTGAGCTTGGTGAGCGATTTGTGCCACTATGCTTTGATGTGTCAGATGCTAAAGCGGTGCAGGCAAGCTTATCGGCGATTGATTTGGCGAGCATTGATGTATTGGTGAATAATGCAGGGCTTGCTTTGGGGCTTGAGCCTGCACATCGAGCGGATTTGAGTGATTGGCAGACGATGATTGATGTCAATATCAAGGGGCTTGTGACAGTGACGCAGATTGTGCTACCGTTTATGGTGGCAAATAATGCCGGTACAGTGATTAATATTGGCTCAACGGCGGGCAATCATCCGTATTTTGGTGCCAATGTCTATGGTGCAAGTAAGGCATTTGTCAAGCAGTTTAGCAATAATCTGCGCGCTGATTTGATTGGCACTCGAGTGCGTGTGACCAACATCGAACCAGGAATGTGCGGTGGTACAGAGTTTAGCAATGTCCGCTTTAAGGGCGATGATGATAAAGCGGCAGCCGTCTATACGGGTGTGGAATATTTGACCGCCAAAGATATTAGCAATACTGTACAATGGGTGGTCTCTCAGCCATGGCACGTCAATATCAACTCGATTGAGATGATGCCGACAGCACAGACTTATGCAGGCTTGGCAGTGGCTCGAGATATTTAATTTTCTTTTAATGATAAGGCAAATGTAATGACAGATGTAGTGAATTATAATAACTATCCTGATGCTGATGGGCATTTTGGTGTTCACGGTGGCCGTTTTGTGTCTGAGACCTTGATGAAAGCCTTAGAAGAGCTGGAAGTCTTGTATCATCAAGCCAAAGCCAATCCTGAATTTTGGGCACAGTTTATGGCGGATTTGACCGATTATGTGGGTCGTCCGACACCGCTGTATCATGCTCACCGTCTATCGGATGAGATTGGTGGGGCGCAGATTTATTTTAAGCGTGAAGATTTGAACCACACAGGTGCGCACAAAGTAAATAACACCATCGGTCAAGCGCTACTTGCCAAAATGAGTGGCAAAAAACGCATCATCGCCGAGACCGGCGCAGGTCAGCATGGCGTGGCGACGGCGACGATTGCGGCACGATTGGGGCTTGAATGTATCGTCTATATGGGTGCTGATGATGTCGAACGCCAAAAGATGAATGTCTATCGGATGCGTCTTTTGGGTGCAACAGTCGTGCCTGTGACCAGTGGCTCTCGCACGCTCAAAGATGCGATGAATGAAGCGATGCGTGACTGGGTCGCCAATGTCGATAGCACCTATTATATCATCGGCACAGTAGCAGGGCCGCACCCGTATCCGCTACTGGTGCGTGATTTTCAGGCGATCATCGGTCGTGAAGCTCGTGTCCAGCATCTAGAAAAAACAGGCAAGCTGCCTGATGCGCTCGTGGCGTGCGTCGGTGGCGGTAGTAATGCCATTGGTCTGTTTTATGATTTCTTAAATGACACTGAAGTGGCGATGTATGGTGTCGAAGCCAATGGACTAGGCATCGATACACCGCATCATGCCGCACCGCTACAAGCAGGCCGCATCGGTGTGCTGCATGGCAATCGCACCTATCTGATGTGTGATGACGAAGGACAAATCCTAGGTACGCACTCGATTTCAGCAGGGCTGGACTATCCAGGTGTTGGCCCTGAACATAGTTTTTTAAAGGATATGAACCGTGTGAACTATGTCGGCGCAACCGATGAAGAAGCCTTGCACGCATTTCGTGAAGTCACCCGCAAAGAAGGCATCATCCCAGCGCTCGAAAGCTCGCACGCAGTAGCATACGGCATGAAGCTGGCTGCAACGATGCGTCCTGATCAGTCCATCATCGTCAATATGTCAGGCCGTGGCGATAAAGATCTGCACACGGTGATGAAAGTTGATGGGATTGATGTGGATTGATAATTAACTAAGTAGGTGTATTATGGCAATAGATTGGATATTGGTAATCACATACATAACAACCATAATCTTATTTCTAGGCACGCCGGGTCCTGTCACTGTCATGGTGGTAAATACCAGTATTAAGCATGGAATATCGGCGGGTTTAAAAACCATTGCAGGTACTAACTGTGCATCTTTGGTATTAATCGCTTGCTCAATGGCGGTAATTCAAGGCGTGCTTGCAATTAGTCAATCTGCAATGCTGTGGCTAACTTTGTTTGGCTCATTATATTTGTTGTATTTTGCTTTGCGAATTTTAAAAGAGCAAATGAGCGAGCATAAACATCTTGATGTATCAACGAGTAGTTACAATAAAGGATTTGTTGATGGGTTGATTGTTGGATTGTCCAATCCTAAAGATATACTGTTTTTTGTTGCTTTCTTTCCTATGTTTTTTAATATTTCACAAAATAAATGGCTTGCAACAGTCATGCTGGTAGGCATTTGGATTGTGCTTGATTATCTTATTTTGTCAATCTATGCTGTTTTATTTACCAAAATCACCAATCATAAAATTACTTCAATTATCAACTACTTATCAGGGTTGGTGTTATTAATTGTAGCAGTTTATGCGTCAATTATGACCAGTATAAAATTATATTTTGGTGAGAAATTGGTAAATTATTAGTCTAAATAAAGAGTAAAATTATGAAAACCCGTATCGAAACAACCTTTGAGAATCTCAAAGCCCAAAATAAAAAAGCCCTAATTCCCTATATCATGGCAGGTGATCCACACCCTTTGGTGACGGTGGGTTTGATGCACAAGCTTGTGGCGCATGGGGCGGATGTCATCGAAGTTGGCTTGCCATTTAGCGATCCGATGGCAGATGGCCCTGTGATTGCTCACGCAGCTGAGCGCGCCTTGGCAGCAGGCACAAGCACCCGTGATGCCATCGAGATGGTGCGAGAATTTCGTAAGACCAACACCACCACACCTGTGCTTGTGATGGGCTATCTAAACCCTGTTGAAATTATTGGTTATGATGCCTTTAGCGATTTATGTGCTGATGCTGGTGTGGATGCGATTTTGATGGTGGATTTGCCACCAAAAGAAGCAGGTGATTTTCCAAAGAAACTCACCGCACGCACTGATAATCCAATGAATCAAATTTTCTTACTATCACCGACCACCGAAGCGGCTCGCCGTGCCAAAGTGATTGAGGACTGTAGTGGATTTATCTATTATGTCTCGCTAAAAGGTGTCACAGGCTCAGCGAGTCTAGATGTGGCAGCGGTCTCTGAACAAGTCCAAAAAATCAAAGCCGAAACCGACATCCCTGTGTGTGTCGGCTTTGGTATTCGTGATGGCGCATCTGCCAAGGCGTTGGGTGCGGTGGCAGATGGGGTGATTGTCGGCAGTGAGCTTGTTAAAAACTTTGCCAATATCGATGCATCCGATGAGCAAGCAGTCGCTGCTGCCATTGATCAGCTACTTGCCAAGATGGATGAGCTCAAATCGGCACTGGCAGAAGTGTAATTGATTTATTCAGCTTGTCTGAGCTATCAAAAGACGGCTGATTGTGTGATTTTTGCAAATTTACCCAAAAATTTACCATCTTTTGCAAAATCACTTTGCCAAAATCGATTTACAAGTGTAAACTATATGACAATCATTGGGTACGCCCAATTTGACACTATAGTAAAAAGGAAAATCACATGAGCCAAAGCGAAACTGCCACCGAGCCAACCATCTGGCTAAAGCGTGCTGTCCCTGGTATCAAACAAACCACTGTACCGACTTTGACAGCGGTAGAGACTGAGCCATCGACTGAGTGCCCTGAGTGCCATTCTCTGACTACTAATACAGCACTGATTTTGAATCAATATGTCTGCCCTGAGTGCGACCATCATCTGACCATGACGGCTCGTAAGCGTTTGGAGTGGTTCTTTGATAGTGTGGATGCTGAGCTGGGTCAAGAGTTCACCGCAGGCAATCCGCTAAACTTCGTCGATTCCAAGCCTTATCCTGAGCGTATGAAAGAAGCGCAGACCAAGACAGGTGAGTCTGAGGGCTTAGTGGTGATGGCAGGTAAACTTAAGAATCTGGATGTCATTGCTTGTGCGTTTGATTTTCGCTTTATGGGCGGTTCGATGGGCTCAGTGGTGGGTGATCGATTTGTCCAAGCTGCCGAAAAAGCCTTAGCAGAGCGTAAGCCACTGGTCTGTTTTGCTGCATCAGGTGGTGCGCGTATGCAAGAGGGCTTATTATCGCTCATGCAGATGGCTCGCACCAGTGCTGCGATTGAGCGTCTAAGATTGGCTGGTGTGCCTTATGTGGTGATCCTAACCAATCCAGTCTATGGCGGGGTGACGGCAAGTCTTGCCATGCTTGGCGATGTACATATCGCTGAACCTAAGGCGATGATTGGCTTTGCAGGTAAGCGAGTGATCGAACAGACGGTGCGTGAAGTGCTTGACGAGCCGTTCCAGCGTGCTGAATTTTTGCTCGAAAAAGGCACGGTAGATATGGTGGTGCACCGTCATCAGCTGATTGATACCACGCATCGCATTTTGGCAAAATTATCCAAAGCTGCTGCATAAGCTTAGTAATACAACACCCAAGACCGATGGTTTTGGGTGTTTTGTTGTGTTTGGGCGAGGATAAGTTTACAATATGCCAAAATTTTTGGAAAAATTCACATGACAGATAGAAACTTAAGCCAATGGCTCACCTATATGGGCAGCATCCATGTATCCGCCATCGATATGGGGCTTGAGCGGGTATTGCCAGTTGCCGAGCGACTGGGTGTGTTAAAGGCAGATTTAAAAAAGAAGCCAACGATCTTTACTGTCGCAGGCACTAACGGCAAAGGCTCAACCACAGCAACCATCGCCGCTATCTGCCAAAGTGCAGGGCTAAAGACCGCCTTGTATCAATCACCGCATTTGGTGTCATTCACCGAACGAGTGCGGATTGATGGCATCGAGGCGAGTGATGAGGCTTTGATTTTGGCATTTGAAGCGGTGGAGTCGGCTCGTCTGGCTGAGGGCTTATCCTTGTCGTTTTTTGAGATGACGACTTTGGCGGCATTTTGGCTGTTCAAGCAGGCAGACTGTGATGTTTGGGTGCTTGAGATTGGGCTAGGCGGACGATTGGATGTGGTCAATATCATCGATCCTGATGTGGCGGTGATTACCAATATTGGCATCGATCATGTGGATTGGCTGGGTGATGATATCGAAAAAATCGGTGCCGAAAAAGCCGGTGTTATCCGTGAGGGTATTCCTGTGATTTTGGGTGATGAAAATCTACCAAGTAGCGTCACTCAAATCGCAAAGCGGCTCAACGCCAAGGTTTATCAGCTGGGGGTGGATTATGATTATCTTGCCAAAGGCGATGGTTGGATTTGGTCATCGGCAAGTCTAACGGCACAGTTGCCATTGCCAAAATTATCTCTACAAAACGCCGTCAATGCCGTTGCTGCTACCCAAGCAAGTAATCTTGGCATCAGCCTAGATGCCATCAAGCACGGTCTATCTGTGGTGCAGTTGGCAGGTCGATTTGACCAAAGAGTGATTCAAGATCGTCAGTGGATTTTTGATGTTGCCCACAATGAAGATGGCATCAAGTTTTTGTTAAAACAGCTGACGACCGCATGGCAGAGGCATCTTGTTAAGCATCCTGATGCCAAGCTATATTTCTTATTCTCAATGCTTGGGGATAAGGATGTATCGGCAGTGCTCAAGCACATCCATCTAGCGATAGTTGATGGTGCATTGCCATCAGCAAGTTGGCATACGGCGGCCATCAGCCATGAGCGAGCGATGGATATTGATACGCTGACAGGCATCATGCAGGCGTGTGTGCCTGATATTGATATGGTGGTGTATGAGAATCTAGATAAGGCGACTTTTGGGGTAATTGACGCCAGCCACCCGCAAGATCTGATTGTAGCGTTTGGCTCATTTCACACCATTGGCGAGAGTTTGGTGGCGTTATTGGGCAGGCCTTATTAAAGCATTGTGATCAATACAAGATGATGGCAATGATCGCTGTGATGCAAAGTATGCTTTTGATGAAACAGCTTGACAATTTGCCCAAAAAATTATATTTTTAACAGTTTAAGATGACTGCATCATATCAGCGATGGGTGCAGTCGATCGGATATGATAATACTTAGCCTGTATCGAGCAGGCTTGGTGATGAGGTTGATAGGTTATGGTATCAAAGCAAGTTATGTTGGGTGTGGCGCTCATCATTGGTGGTAGCGTGGCTTTTTTTGCATTGGCAAAAAATGATTCTGCGGCGGATGCTGCTACACAGGCGGCCGCCGAAGATACCACCACGACCAAAGTCGCCAAACCAGTGGTGCAACCTTTAACTGCTGATGTCGCCACAGAAGAGCGCCTACTTGCCCAAAAACAGCGTGCGCGTGAGGCGCATAATCTGCAAATGCAAAAACAAGCCGCTGCACTGCTTGAAGAACAAAACAACGCGCGCAAACAGGCACTGGATAAGGCCAATGCCGAGGCCACAGGTCGTCCTTTAAGCAATACCCAAGAAGTTTCTGCTGACAGCGCCGCTAAAAGTGAGCTGATCGCAGCGCCGACGGTGCAGACACGCCCAGAAGCCATCGAAGCTGCGCGTAAGGCTGAAGAAGCCAAAAAAGCTGAAGAGGCGGCCAAAAAAGCCGAACAAGCGGCCAAATCCCAAAGTCAGCAAGCCAAGGCACAAGAAGCTAAAAAAACTGACGACAACAAGGCTGATACCAAATCTGATACCAAAGAAGTCAAAGCACCAGCCAAAGCAGGTACTTATGAAGTCCAAGCGGGTGAAACTTGGCAGGGCATCGCCAATCGCCATGGTGTTTCTGTGGCGGCATTGGCTGAGGCCAATGGTATGACGCGCCATGATCTGTTGCGCGCAGGTCGCAGCATTAAGATCCCATCGGCATCTCAAGTGGCGCGTTTGGAGCGTGATAATAAAGCTCGTGAGGCCAAGGCCAAGCAGGAAGCTGCTAAGTCAGAGGCATCCAAGTCAGGCAACACCACTCAAAATAAATCAACAGAAAAATCCGACACCAAAAAATCGGATACCAAGACCGAAACCAAGTCGCAAAATCCGCAGATGTCTGGCCGATACACGGTGCAAGTTGCCATCTCACCAGACAAAGAAAAAGTCGATGAGATTGTCAAACAATATCGTGCAGCAGGCTATCGTGTGACTACCAGCAGCACCAGCCGCGGCCTGCGAGTGTTGGTGGGTAATGAAAAAAGCGAAGAGGGTGCCAAAGCCTTGCGTAAAAAAATCGCTGATGACTCACGCGTCAGTGCGCCAGGTGCTTTTGTGCATCAAGTACAATAAACCGACCAAAGCCCCATCAGTCAAAAGCACGGATTCTGCCGTGCTTTTTGCATCTGTTAATGGCTGATATGTCACAATAAAAAGAGTGTATTTTGGATTATATTTTCATCGTTGGGCTACTGCTTGTGTGCGTAGTTTTATATGTGCTGTTTCGCCCAAAAGCCAAAAAAATCAAAGGCGATGATCTGCCAGTTTGGCCGTTTGAGCCGATGCCTTTGATGACTGACAGCGAGGTGCTGTTTTATAAAAAATTAAAAATGGCATTGCCAGAATTTCATCTGTTTGGACAAGTTCAGTTATCTCGAATGATTGAGCCGACCGAAGAGGTGGCGGATGAGCGCCAGTTTTGGTTCAATCGCGTCTGTCGTCAAAGTGTTGATTTTGTGCTGGTTGATGAAGATCTACAAACGGTGCTGGCTGCCATTGAGCTGGATGATTGGACGCATGAGAGTAAAACTCGCCAAAAGCAAGACGCCAAAAAAGATAAGGCGCTTGCCAGTGCAGGCATTCCCATCATCCGCTTTCATGCCGAAAAAATGCCATCGGCACAGATGATTCGCCATGAGGTCATCAGCGTGCTGCGCGCTTATCGTTAAGATGGGTGGAATTTGACTGATGAGTTGACAATGATCGCTTAAAATTTGACTGTCTTTTGTTACACTAAAGCTTTATTATTTGACTGATTAAGGATTATCATGACTCATTATCGCCAAATTCTCGTTCAGATGAGCGATGACATTGCCACCATTACACTCAATCGTCCTGATAAGAAAAATGCGCTTAGCTTTTTGATGATGGACGAGCTGATCGATGCTGCCAAGTCCATCAAGAAACAGCGGCATCTGCGGGCGGTGATTTTGGAGGGTGCAGGCGCGGATTTTTGTTCTGGGCTGGATTTGGCAGATTTAAATAATCCCAAAAACATGGCATTTGCCGCGTATCAGCTGATCAAGCCGACACCGAGTAAGTTTCAACAGGTGTGTCTGATTTGGCGATCGCTGCCTGTGCCGGTGATCGCGGTGATTGATGGCGTGTGTGTTGGCGGTGGGTTGCAGTTGGCTTTGGGTGCTGACATACGCATGGCAAGTGATCAGGCGAGATTTTCGGTACTGGAGGCCAAATGGGGTCTGGTGGCGGATATGGGCATCACGCAAACGGCAGCTGATGTGCGTCGTGATCATGTGGCAAAGCTTGCGATGACTGCACAGATGATCGATGCCGAGGCGGCGTTGGCCGCTGGGATTGTCACACAGATATCGGATGATCCAAAGGCGCATGCCAAGTCATTGATCAAGGATATAAAAGCGCGCTCGCCAGATGCAGTACTGGCCGCCAAACGCGTGATGTATGCCGATCGCCGCCTTGATTATCTGGCGCTGTATCAAGAAAAACTGTGGCAAATCCGCCTGATGCTCGGCAAAAATCGCAAGCTTGCCATCAAAAAAGCCAAAGATGACAGCGTGTCATTCATCAAGCGACAATTTCGATGACGCATGTATCAAACAAAAAAAGCTGCCAACCAAACAGTCGGCAGCTTTTGTGATGCGAAGCTTATTTTTTATAAACTTTGTGGCATGAGCCGCAGCTGCTTGCCATCTCACCATACAGTGCCTCAACATCAGCAGCGCTAGTCGCGGTCGCGGCTGCCGCAGCCAAGGCGTTGGCAGCAGCGGTGAATTTTTCAGTTTCTGCTTTAAAGCCAGCAGCATCTGCCCAAATGGCGTCTTGCGCATCGCCGCCTTTGGCAGTTTCACCATCAAAATAAGTCCACATGGTGGTGGTATTGTTGGCGATGAAATCAGCGCGTTCTTTAAAGGTGGCAGCATCAAAGGTGGCTGGATTTTCCATCATGGCTTTCATGCCTTCATTGGCTTGACGCCAGTCTTTCATCAGCTTGGTGCGATTTTCGATCAGGGTGTTGTCTTGGGCGGTGGTCGTCGCTGCGTTGTTGCAGCCAGTTAGAACAACAGCAGACAGCACAGATGCTAGAGCGATTTTGTGAAACATGGTCACTTCCTTTTTATCGGTGGCTAAAAAAATCAATGGCTAAATTTATTTATGCGCAATTTGTAATTGCAATAAATTGAAAATTGCATTTTACCGAAAAAGCTTCCAAAAAACCTTAATTTAGATGAAAATGAAACAAAAATTAAACAAAATACCAAAAATTAACAAAGCTGGATCAAAGGCGGATGATTTGAGTTGTGAAGATTCGATGGTATAATTCACCTTTGCTAAGCTTGGCATATCTGCCATACCAATCCTGTTTGAGCTCAATCATGAAACTACCCCTGCCTAAGCCGCCAAGCCATTTGGTCAAACAAAGAAAACCTGCCAAATCAAACAAATCCAACATCCAAGCTCAATTGGATGTGCTGCTAAATCAATTTCATCAATTGCGCAGCGTTGGCTGCCATCATGATGCTTTGATCATGGCTCAAAAGGCGCATCAGCTGATCCCAAATAAAACAGCGCCATTAAGTGACATGGCGACTTGTTATATTCACCTAGAGGCGTGGGATAATGCCATTGCTACCGCCAAAAAGATCATTGCGATAGATCCTAAGCATCTCAATGCTTATGATGTGCTGTCACATGCCTATGGTGCCAAACGAGATTGGCGAAATGCAGGCGTTTATGGCAGGCAGGCGCTGATGATCCGTGATGAGCTGGTGATGGATAAATCGCCGACACCGCCTGTGATTGCGCCATCTTTTATGGATCTGGATCAAGACAGTAAGCAAAATCTCATCGCATTTTCGCTATTTGGCGATCGCTCTGAGTACATCGAGACAGCGGTAATTAATGCCCAGATTGTCGGTGAGGTCTATCCAAATTGGCAGTGTCGATTTTATGTTGATGACAGTGTGCCGCAGACGGCCATCGATCGGCTGACAGCAGAGAAGGCTCAAGTGATACAGGTCAAGGGCGATGCAGCAAGTTTGCCTGGGACGATGTGGCGGTTTTTGGCGATGGATGATGCGTCACTGGGTTATGTCGTGTTCCGCGATGTGGATTCTGTCATCTCGCATCGTGAAGCGACAAGCGTGCGCGAGTGGATCGATAGCGGCAAAACCTTTCATACCATTCGAGATTCAGGCTCGCATACTGAGCTGATTTTGGCGGGTCTGTGGGGTGCTAAGGCAGGCAGTGTACCAAATATGCTTGGCATGATGATGAGTTATTTGGCAGAAAATCCCAAGCGTCATCAGCACATCGATCAGTTTTTCTTGCGCTACTGCGTTTGGCCGTATGTGCGCCAAGATGTCTATGCCAGCGATCGGATCTTTGGCTTTATGGATGCGCATCCGATCACGGATGTGGGGTTTGATTTTGATAAGACGCACATCGGCTGTGATGAGGGCGGTAGCATCTTTACGCTCACTTCATCGACGCTACAGCAGGGCGATCGCGTCGTGTGGCGATTATACAGCCAAATCGATCCTGCACTGAATGCTGATCTGAGCCATCGCCGAGTTGATGAATGCCTGATTTGTGACTATGAAACCATCATCGAGCAGGACAATACGCTGATGGGCAAAATCCCAAGAATCTATGCTCGAGGCATACCGACGGGCGAAACCAGAATCGACTTTAAAAAACTTGACGAATCTATTTAAATCCAAAAAGCATCGCCCATCATAAGCGATGCTTTTTTTGGTTAAGGGGTGATCATTGATCAGCGCATCACAGTGCCAGCCAATCTTTTGGCTTAAGATAAAAATCCGTCAGCTCAAATTCAGGGGTGCCAGCTGTTGGCTCATAGCGGTATTCCCATGCAGCCAGTGGTGGCATCGATACCAAAATCGACTCAGTACGGCCATTGGATTGTAGTCCAAACAGCGTGCCCCGGTCATAAACTAAGTTGTACTCGACATAGCGACCACGGCGATACAGTTGAAAATGACGCTCACGCTCGCCATAGGCGCGATGTTTGTTATTTTCAAAAATCGGCACAATGCCATCGATATAGCCCTGACCGACTGCCTGCATGAATGCAAAACAAGTTTCAAAATCCCAACCTGTGCTAGCTGTGTTGACATCATCATAAAACAGTCCGCCCACGCCACGGCACTCGCCACGGTGCTTAAGATAAAAATACTCATCGCACCATGTTTTGTATTTGTCATAGATATCGTCACCAAAGGGCTGACACAGCTCATAAGCCACCTTGTGCCAGTGCTTGACATCATCAAGCGAAGGATAAAATGGCGTCAAGTCAAAGCCGCCGCCAAACCACCAAATTGGCTCACCACCATCGGTAGGGGTAGCAACAAACAGTCTGACATTGGCATGACTGGTCGGCACATAAGGGTTCTTTGGGTGGATGACGAGTGATACACCAAGCGCTTGCGCCTTTGCACCAGCCAGCTGTGGGTGGCGAGTGGTGGCAGAAGCTGGCATTTGGTTGATATGAATATGGCTGAACATCACGCCAGCTTTTTCGATGACTTGACCGCCTGAGAATACACAAGATCTGCCACCGCCGCCTTCGGGACGCTCCCAAATATCGGCGATAAATTTGGTCTCGCTACCACCATCGACACCGCCTGTCTGTTCTTGATGTTCAAGCGCCTTGATGATGTTGTCTTGTAAATTTAATAAAAATTCGCGTACGCGGGCAATTTGTGTGTCCATAATTATCTCGATTTAATGATTATCGGTGTTGGTGATCTGTCAAATCATCGGCATCAATAAAATGATTCATCTTCACGCCTTTGGTGCTCAGATAGTCTTGATTGTATTTATTCACACCGACAATCAGTGGACGACGCTCAACGACATCAAAGCCTTGTTCAACCAAGTCATTGACTTTATTTGGATTGTTTGTCATCAATGCAAGCTGTGCGATGCCAAGGTGTGAGAGCATCACTTGGCACATCTCATAGGTGCGAGCATCGGCAGGTAGGCCAAGCAGTAGATTGGCTTCTAGGGTGTCATGTCCTTGATCTTGTAGGGCATAGGCACGGATTTTGTTGGTCAAACCGATGCCGCGACCTTCTTGGCGTAAATATAAAATCACGCCACTACCATGCGCTTGAATGGCTTGCATGGCGGCGTTCAGCTGTGGGCCGCAGTCGCATTTGAGTGAGCCAAAAGCATCCCCAGTCAAGCACTCGGAGTGAATCCGCACCAGTGGCACGGCAGTCGGGTCGGTGCTTGGTAGCCCAAAGCTTAAGGCGATGTGTTCTTGTCCGTCTTCATTTTCAAATACATGAATATCAAAGTCGCCATGAATGGTTGGTAGTTTGGCTTGGGTGATAAATTGATACAAAATTTTGCCCTTAAATCAGCAAAATTGGCTGATTATCAATAAAAATTGTCAAATATTATTAAAATTATGATGTAAATAACGCACAAACATCAGTTTTTGATGAAAATTGTTAGAATAAATGGGGTTTTTCTAGCAAAAATAAAGGCTATCTTGTAAAATAGTCCATCTAATCATCGTTGATTGATTTTGGATGGTATCATCATCCAAAAATGGTTTGGCATCTGCCGTATTATGCCATACTCTTTTTGACGATGAAAAGCGAATTTATCAAAGCTCTTGGAATTTAGCGAATCATGTCTGATGTAGCCACTTCTAAAAAATCGTATCAAGCCAAAGTGTTCACCGAGCTTTTGGCAGAGCGTCCTGTTACGCCGATTTTGGATCGGGTGGCGTCGCCTGCCGATTTAAAGCACTTATCCAGCGATGAACTGATCCAGCTTGCCGATGAGTTGCGTGCGTATTTGCTATACTCAACAGGCGTAAGCGGTGGGCATTTTGGTGCCAATCTTGGCGTCGTTGAGCTGACGATTGCACTGCATACTGTGCTAAATACCCCTTATGATCAGCTCGTTTGGGATGTCGGTCATCAGGCCTATGCGCACAAGGTGCTGACAGGTCGCCGTGACCGCTTGCCAAGCATCCGCTCAAAAGATGGCTTGACAGCTTTTCCTGAGCGAAATGAGAGCGAATACGATACCTTTGGCGTGGGTCACTCATCAACATCCATCTCAGCAGCACTGGGCATGAGTCTGGCTGCTCGTCTGCTTGGCGAAAATCGCAAAGTGGCAGCTGTGATTGGTGATGGGGCGATGACAGGCGGTATGGCGTTTGAAGCGATGAATGATGCCGTGCAGCAAAATGCCGATTTGCTCGTCGTGCTCAATGATAACGATATGTCTATCTCAGCTGCGATTGGTGGATTTTCACGCCACTTGGCACGCCTATGGCAGCGGGGGCTTGCGATGGATATTGACAAGCATGGCAATATCTTGATGGTTAAGCGTGATATTTCATCTGATGATCGTCGTATTCGCCATTATCTACACATGGCAAACGAAGCTTTGGAAGATGTATCAAGCCGTCTGCCGAGTAAGATTGGCGAGAAAATCAGCGGTTTGTTTAGTGGTACGCCATTATCGCCACTGCCTGATAAGATTGCTGAGAAAATTGGCGATAAGCTATTTGCTGATAATTTGTTTAAGGCGATTGGTTTTACTTATCTTGGGCCATTTGATGGTCATGATTTGCCAAAGCTTGTCAGTGTGCTTGAGCGAGCAAGCCAGCTCAAAGGGGCGGTGCTGGTTCATGTGCATACGGTCAAAGGCAAAGGCTTTTTGCCGGCAGAAGCTGATCCGATTGGCTATCATGCCATTGGTAAATTGCCAAAAACTGCTGATGCATCGACTGCAAATCAGCCAAATAAGCCAAGCACACCTGCCAAAAAATACTCGCAAATCTTTGGCGACTGGCTGATGCACACCGCCAAAACCGATGATAAACTGGTCGCCATCACCCCTGCGATGGCGGAAGGCTCAGGTATGGTCGAGTATGCCAGTGCTTATCCTGAGCGGTTTTTTGATGTGGCGATCGCTGAGCAGCACGCTGTGACACTGGCAGCGGGTATGGCGACAAGTGTGCTAAAGCCAGTGGTGGCGATTTATTCGACATTTCTACAGCGTGGCTATGATCAGCTGATTCATGATGTGGCACTCCAAAATCTCGATGTCACCTTTGCCATCGACCGAGCGGGACTCGTGGGCGAAGATGGTGCGACACACGCCGGTGTGTTTGATTTGGCGTATTTGCGATGCGTACCGAATATCATCATCGCTGCACCAAGCGATGAACACGAGTGCCATCAGTTGTTAAATGCGTGTTATCAGCACCAAGGCACGGCAGCGGTGCGTTATCCACGGGGTAATGGCATTGGGCGAGCGGTGGATGTGGCAGATGCACCTGTACAGATTGGTCGGGCGAATGTCGTTTGGCAGTCGGATAATGTTGACACAGCACACGGTGGTAAGCTTGCCGTACTTGGCTTTGGCACACGCTTGGCCGATGCCAAAACTGCTGCCATGCGTTTGGCTGACAATGGTTTGGCGGTGGTTGTGGTTGATATGCGATGGGTGAAACCGCTAGATACTGCCCTGATTGATCAGTTGATCAGCTCAGGCGTAACTCATATCGCTACAGTCGAAGAGCATCAAATCGCAGGCGGTGCAGGCAGTGCAGTCAATGAATATGTGATTGCAAAGGGTCATCAAGTAACCCTTAAAAATCTTGGCATCACCGATCGCTTTATTGAGCACGCCAGCCATGAACAGCAGTTGGCTGCTTGCAGTTTGGATGCGGATGGGATTTATCAGTCTTTGGCAGATTGGCTATAAAAAAATTGCCCATTATCATGACGAATGATAATGTATTATTTAACTTTTATTTAAACTTTAGTCATTTACTTATTGAAAAGGTGAGTTATGGAACCGATGGTTGTCATGGCGGCAAATGCTGCCAAAAAAGTGGGTCATGAAATTTTGCGAGCGCATCAAAATCGCCACCGCCTAGATTTGGCGGTTGAGTCCAAGGGGCTGGATGGGCTTGTGACACAAATCGATCGTTATGCCGAAGAGCTGACCATCGCAACACTCAAAGAAAGCTACCCAAATCACTCTTATCTGGGCGAAGAATTTGGCCTACAAGAAGGTAAGGGCAATGATGCGGATTGGTGCTGGGTGATTGATCCTTTGGATGGCACCCAAAACTTCGTGCATGGCGTACCGCATTTTTGTGTATCAATCGCAGTCCAAAAAAATGGCGTCACCGAGCATGGCGTGGTCTATGATCCAGTGCGTGATGAGCTATTTTCAGCCAGTCGTGGCCGTGGTGCATTGATGAATCAGCGTCGCCTACAAGTCAGCGAACGCAAAACCATCGAAGGCGGTCTATTCACCACGGGTCATCCTTATGAGCGTATGGTCGGTGAAGAGCGTGTGAGCTTTGCTCGTCAGCATTTTGCCAGCCTGCAAGCCATCTGCGAAAATGGCGGTCAGGTACGCCGTTTCGGTTCGGCAGCACTTGATCTGTGCTATGTGGCAGCAGGTCGCTTTGATGGCTATTTTGAGATGTCACTAAAGCCATGGGATGTGGCGGCAGGTGAGCTGATTGTCACCGAAGCGCGTGGCGTCGTCGTCGATCACAAGGGTGCACCAAATGCGATGACCACAGGCTCAGTATTTGCGTGTAATATGAAACTGCTCAAGCCGTTGATGCAGCTTGTCGTACCACGCTGGGAAAATGCACTGATTGGCTAAGGTGAATCACTTCATAATGCTCGACAAGTTCGGGCATTTTTTATGGGTGATTGGCGACTCACCGAAGTAAATTGATAGTCATTTTCACTTAAATTCAATATTTCGCCAAATATGACAAAGTGTGTCAAAAATGAAACAAGTGTTTACACTTTATCGGGTCAAAATGGCAATTTGTCGTTGTGTACATTTGTTAACTTGGGTTATACTACATCCATCAAGTAACCGATATTCACAAGTTGCTCACGGATCAAATTCAAGCCGATCAGCTTGATTAAATAAAAAAATTATGGAGTTTCACATGACACAGCCAAAACGCCAAATCATCGAAATGAACATCCTATCAAAAGGCAAAGAACAGCCGATCACAAGCGAGATGATCGCAGCTGTCCTAAAAAAACTGGCCAAAGGCAATGCTGAACCACTGCCGATGACTGCCTAAGCGATTGATTGATCTAGCACAGATGGTGTGAGTGTTTTATATTGTCATCGGTATCTGATGCTTGGTTTATTCTTAGACACATTCTTATCCGCGCGATAACTCGCAATCAATTTGAAAGTTTCTCCAAGCCGTTCTCGGTTTTTCAAGCAGACTTACCGTCCTTGTTGGGCGGTTTGTTTGTTTTGGGTGGCCTAAGCCAAATCGATGCGCGTTCACAGTTTTGTTACATATTGTGAGATTTGCTGATTTTTTGGGATAATGGCTTTATAATAGCCAAGTTTTGGATGCACTTAGCCGAATGGCGGGTGCATATTTTTTTGTCTTTTGGCAGTATTTGGCCAAAGATCTTAGTATTAGTTGTTAATTATGAAAAAATTTTTACGCATTTTGGCAGTACTCATCGTTTTGGTGTTGATTGCTGTGTTGATTTTCTTATTTCGCAATGTCGCAACCAAGCCCGTTGAAAGCGCCAGTGATGAGCCAGTCGTCGATGCAGTGCTGATCGGTGGCGGCATCATGAGTGCGACTTTGGGCACTTATTTAAATGAGCTTGAGCCAGATTGGCAGATCCATATGTATGAGCGCTTGGATAAAGTTGGCCAAGAAAGCTCAAACGGCTTTCACAATGCCGGCACGGGCCATTCAGGCTTTATGGAGATGAACTACACCGTCGAGGGTGAGGATGGCAGCATCGACATCGAGCGCGCTGAGAAGATTGCCGCTCAGTTTGAGGTCGCCAAGCAATTTTGGTCTCATCAGGTCAAAGAAGGCCGCTTGGGTACGCCATCAAGCTTTATCAACCCTGTGCCGCACATTGCCTTTGTGTGGGGCGATCAAGTGGACTTCCTAAAGCGCCGCCATCAAGCAATGATTCAATCACCGCTGTTTAGCGACATGACTTATACCGAAGATAAAGCTGAGATCGCCAAGTGGGCGCCTTTGGTGATGCAAGGCCGTGATGCCACTCAACAGGTCGCTGCCACCCGCATGGATGTCGGTACTGATGTCAACTATGGCGCCATCACCACGCAGCTGATCGATGGCCTAACCAAGAAGCCAAACTTTAAGCTGTCCTCAAATAGCGAAGTCACAGGCATCAGTCGTAATGAGGATCAGACTTGGACAGTGAGCGTTAAAAATCTGCAAACTGGCGAAACCACGCACACCAAAACACGCTTTGTTTTTGTCGGTGCAGGCGGCGCAGCGATTAAGCTTTTGCAGTACACAGGCTTACCTGAGAGCAAATATTATGCAGGCTTCCCAGTCGGTGGTCTGTTCTTGATGACTGACAAGCCTGAGATCGTCGCGGCGCATAACGCCAAAGTGTATGGCAAGGCTGAGCTTGGTGCGCCTCCAATGTCGGTGCCGCACATCGATACACGCTACATCGATGGCAAGCAGTATGTGTTATTTGGCCCATTTGCTACTTATTCTAATAAGTTTCTTAAAAATGGATCACAGCTTGATCTGATCAACTCAGCCACCAAGGACAATGCTTTTCCAATGGCGAAAATCGGTCTTGAGAATACCGATTTGGTGAAATACCTGATCAGCCAAGTGATGCTTAGTGATGCCGAGCGTCTAAAAGAGCTGCAAAAGTACTATCCAGAGGCCAAACTTGAAGACTGGAAGGCATTCCAAGGTGGACAGCGCGTACAGATTATCAAGCAGCTACCAAACGAAGCGGCCAAATTGCAGTTCGGTACTGAGATTTTCAGTTCAGAAGATGGTACAGTCACAGCACTGCTGGGCGCATCACCTGGTGCATCGACTTCACCGCACATCTTGCTAAATCTGCTAGAAAAGGCCTTCCCAGAGCAAGTCGCTGGCAAATGGCAAGCTAAGATCCAGCAGATCATCCCATCGTACGGTAAAGATTTGGCCAAAGATCCAGCATTGCTTGATCAAGTTCGCACTGAAACCAGCCGAACTTTGGGCTTGGTATATACTCCAAAGGGTACACAGGCGCTGCCTGCACCGACGGATGCCGCTGCCATTGCAGCCTTAAACGAAACCTCGCATGAGGTGACGATCCCTGTAGCTCGTTAATTTACAAAAAAGCCAAGCATTTGCTTGGCTTTTTTGATGGCTGTTTGGGTGGTGTAATAAGACTGGTTGTGTGTGCGATAACAGGCAGTCGGATGTCATGAAGGCTATCAATGCCATACTCAAAAGGCATGGCTTTGACAAGATAAAGCGGATACATTTAGTTAATGAAATGATGGGCAGGGCGTGCTTTTTTATAGCACATGACAAAATAACCAAAGAAAGTAGGGCGATGACTAAAAACTGCCCAACAAAAAAACTTCGTGTCAATCAAAGAAGAGATGGTAGGCCCAGCAGGGCTCGAACCTGCGACCAAAGGATTATGAGTCCTCTGCTCTAACCGACTGAGCTATAGGCCCGTATGGGGAATCTGCCCACAGACTGCTGCATGCAGATAATAAAAAAACCAATGATCACTCACTGGCTTTTTAAATTTGGTGGGGTCGGAGAGACTCGAACTCTCACACCTCGCGGCGCTGGAACCTAAATCCAGTGCGTCTACCAATTCCGCCACGACCCCAAGTTGTTATATCAAGTAGCGCATCAGCGCGTCGTCTTGATGTTGCGTATTATATAGGGTTTTTAAATTTTGGCAAGCATTTTTTGATAAAAATGATGACAATTTGATAAAAAATCCATAAGTCATTGATTTTAATTATAAAATTAAATAAATTCATGTGTCGTGTCCAAACATCATAGATCTTCACGGATTTTTTTGGAAAAATCATGGCTTGTGATCGGGTTTTGGTGGTGGTATTGCTGGACTTTGGGATTGATAAAAGCTCGGCTTTTGTTGGCTTGTGGATCTTTTGAGCCATCGATGATGCCAATGTCCATCAAAAATTCTGGCAGGCGACCTGAGGCCAGCACGCGATAATCTTTTGGGATGTCGCGTACTGATCGCCACAAATCAAAAATCGCGGTGGTGCAATTATCGCTTAAGGTGTTATACCAGCTTGGCGTGTGTCTGAGCGCATCGGCAGCCTGTAGATAGGCCAAAAACAGCGCGCGCATCTCATCTTTTGGCACTGATAATGGATACAGATAGACGCGCTCACCACGCACATTACTGCGGGTGTAGATGATGTCTTTTTCGTCGGCGGCGATGAGTGTCATTTCATATTGACGAAAAAACCCACCGATGGATGAAAACTGCTCGCCGATTTCTTTTCTGATTTCAAAGGAAAACACCACGCGCTCGCCATCTGCAAAACCAAAGGACATGAGCGTGTGTGCGATGTTGTCATTTGACCAAATTGATAAGATAAGATCTAGGCTGTCAAGCTGCGCCAAATCATACTGGCGCGTCTGCCAGCGCGGCACATACTCAGTTTCGCTGATCCACTCAAAATTGCGAACATTCTGAATGGTCACCACATCGCCTTGAATCTCATGCACAAGCTGCATGGCGACCTCATCCTGCCAAGCACGATCATTGCTGGGTTTTTGGGCATATAGCCACACGCTGATGGTAGCGAGCAGCAGCACAAGGCTCATCGTGCGCGCGGTTTTGGTTTGGTAAATACCGGCCGCATAGATCAGTGTTAAGGCGGCAATCGTAGGATAAGTGGCCATACCCATCGGCTTATGAATCAGCAACGCCATCGCGCCCCACGCTGTCCATAGACCCAAGCCTGTCTGCATGCCAAGCATCTTTAGGCGATTGGGCGATGGCTTTTGGATGGGTTTGGCTGAACTTGGATGGATGTGATGAACCATGCATACCACCGTACAAAATCGTTAGCGAATATAAAAAGGTTTTATCATCATAGCACATATGATAGACTGGTGCATATGATTATAAAGTCTTATTATAAGTCAGCTTTTGGCCAGCCGATCGATGCAGCCGACAAGCTTATCATGTAAAGGAGCAAGTATGATTACCACTTTAGACATCAGCGAATTTCAACCAAGCAGTGACAAAACCATCTGGGATGTCAGAGATGCGGATAACTATCAACAAGGCCACATCGAACATGCCATCAATCACCCTTTGGATACCCTAGATAAGTCACTGCTCGACCGCACCACTGGGGATGTGTATGTGCTGTGCGGCGGTGGTACTAAGGCGCAAAAAGCAGCCGAGCGATTAAATGAACTTGACCCTACGCGCAGCATCATCCATCTGACTGGCGGCACACGCGCTGCCATCGCCATCGGGATGACCATCGTGCGTGAGGATGATTCTGTCTAAGATGCTAGTAATAAATTATATATAAATCAATAATTTATGAAATTTATCACATTTTTTGAAAATTAGTTGTTGACACTTTTGGGTCTTAGTTGTATTATACGCACCACAACGACGAGCTGATGAATAAAAAGCTGGTCGTCACCAAAAGATCGGAGTGTAGCGCAGCTTGGTAGCGCATCTGGTTTGGGACCAGAGGGTCGGGGGTTCGAATCCCTCCACTCCGACCATCTTTTAAAGCCGAACAGGCTTTTTTTGTTGGTGAAAACTGACATACTAAGCCACTCGAGCGCCTGTAGCTCAGTTGGATAGAGCATCTGCCTTCTAAGCAGGTGGTCGCAGGTTCGAATCCTGCCAGGCGCGCCATATGCCTGAAAGTTTATTATGGCGGCTATAGCTCAGTTGGTAGAGCCCCGGGTTGTGATCTCGGTTGTCGTGGGTTCGAGTCCCATTAGTCGCCCCATATTCTAAGCCCATCGATGATATCGGTGGGTTTTTTGTTGTCTTAAACTTAATTTTTTTGTGCCATTTTTGGGCTTAGTTATCTTACCAAAAATACTTTACCAATGCTGGGATTGCCGTTATACTGTACGATATTTGAGCAACTCATTCATGATAGATAAGGATTTGCCATGAGCGCAGAATTACTCACCATCGGGTCACGCACCTTTAGCTCTCGCCTGCTTGTCGGTACAGGCAAGTACAAGGATTTAAACGAAACTGCTGCTGCCATCGATGCCAGCGGCGCCGAGATTGTCACGGTTGCCATTCGCCGCACCAATATCGGTCAGCATAAAAATGAACCAAATCTGCTCGATGTCATCTCACCAGAGCGTTATACCATTTTGCCAAATACCGCTGGCTGCTTTGATGCTGATAGTGCTGTGCGTACCTGTATGCTGGCTCGTGAGCTGCTTGATGGCCATAATCTGGTCAAGCTAGAAGTGCTGGGTGATGATCAGAATCTGTACCCCAATGTCATCGAAACTGTCAAAGCCGCCAAGGTGCTGATTGATGATGGCTTTGAGGTGATGGTTTATACCTCAGACGACCCGATCGTCGCCAAAGAGCTTGAAAGCATGGGCTGTGTTGCCATCATGCCGCTTGGTAGCCTGATCGGCTCAGGACTTGGTCTGCTAAACCGCCATACCCTAAGCCTCATCATCGAGCAGACACAAGTACCTGTTCTTGTTGATGCTGGCGTCGGCACTGCCTCAGATGCTGCCATCGCCATGGAGCTTGGCTGTGATGGCGTACTGATGAACACCGCCATCGCTCATGCCAAGCAGCCTATCTTGATGGCATCTGCGATGAAGCACGCCGTCATTGCAGGCCGTGAAGCATTCTTAGCAGGCCGTATGCCAGCTCGTTATATGGCACAAGCCAGCAGTCCGCAGACGGGGTATTTTTTCACATCATGAGCCACCATGCTGATCGTACCGCCTGATCTTTTGGGCGATGTGCGATCTATCTTGAGGGTTGGTTTGGCTAAGGGTGCTTAGAAAATTTTAAAATCCTCAAAAAAGTCACTTATCAAGTGAGGCAAATTTTGCTATCATGAAGCATTTTTGGATCTTAAGGATGGTCAAGTGCGCGCGGTTGGCATAGTCGATTCACTGTTTTTATTCTTAGAAAATGCCAAGCAGCCCATGCATGTCGCAGGGGTTTGTGTGTTTGAGCTGCCTGATGATCATGATGAGCATTATTTTAATGAGCTGATCAGCCAAATTGACACAGATGCTTTGCCTAATTTTCCTTTTAATCAAGTGCTGCACCGTGGGGTGATGTGGCGCAATATCCGCAAATTTCATATCCATCACCATTGTCACTATCATCATTTAAAAACCGCCAAGATGAGTGAGGCGCTGGCGCAGATCTCAAGGCTGCACGAACGCAGGCTTGATCGCAGCCGCCCACTGTGGGAGCTGCATTTGTTTGATAATTTGGAGCCTGAATATGAGGGTGGCTCTAAGCGCTTTATTTTATATATCAAAGTGCATCATACACTGATGGATGGTGTGGCGGCGATGCGCCTGTTTCAACGCTCGCTGTCGCATCTGCCGGATGAGCGCCTGTCTCAGCCGCTTTGGCTGCGCAATATCCGTAATAAAAAAAGCAGCTTTGCCATCGAGCATAGAAGATGGCGCGATCGCCTAAAAGATCAGCTGCATGGCGTATGGCCTGTGTCCTCTGAGCTTTTGCGCGATTATCAAACCTCTCAACAAACCTTATCCAATACAGATGCTGTCGATTTTATCAGCAGTCTCAACGCGCCAGAATCGATGTTCAATCAGCGCATCGGCACCAGCCGCCATCTGTCGATCATCGCTCTTGAAAAGGCGCGCTTTGTCCGTGTGGCTCGGCGATTGTCGGTATCGACCAATGACATGATTTTGGCGGTCTGCGCTCAGGCGTTAAGAGAATATTTGCTGTCGCAACATGCATTGCCTGAGGATCCATTGATCGCCTTTGTGCCGACCTCACTGCGCAAAAATAACACCGCCATCGGCAACCAAATCTCATTTGTTCCAACCAACTTAGGGACGCATAGCCCCGATCCAGAGCATCGCCTGCAGCTAATCCATCAAAGCATGCAAGCAGGTAAGGCGCGCATCGCTCGCATGACGCAGTCGCAGTTTATCAATTACACCGCCGCGCACTATGCATGGGCAGGAGTGAATTTGGCGACGCGTTTATATCCTAAAAAACAAGCCTTTAATCTCATCATCTCCAATGTGCCAGGCGATGATACGCCGCTGTACCTAAATGGCGCCAAATTACAAGCTGCTTATCCAGTTTCGGTGCTGTTTGATGGCCAAGCGCTGAACATCAGCTTCACCAATTATCAAGATCGGATTGATTTTGGTATCACTGCTTGTCAATCAACGCTGCCAAACATCCAGTCTTTGACCTCGCTGATCGCCAAAGCGCTCGATGATTATGAAAATCTGTCCAGTTGATGGCTCTTGGCCTGAACTAAAACAGAGCCAGCTGCACCTCACGCTGAGATGAATCAAGATTTGAAAAAGTGACGCCTACCAAGCGAATCGGCTGCGTGCGTGGAATGTCGCGAAACAGCTGCACCAGCCACTGATAGGCCAAATCTGCGCTGGTATAAGCCGATGGCAGTGAGTGGCTGCGAGTGATCTGGCTAAAATCAGCGTATTTGATTTTTAGCGTCACCGTATGGGCTTGTAGTTGCCTTTTATTGAGATCATCAAAAGCTTCTTCGGCTTGTTCTCGGATTTTTTGTAATAAGATCTCATCTCGATGAATATTCTGCCCAAAGGTCACCTCAGAGCCGACAGATTTTCGCACGCGATCAGGTTTAACTTGGCGTTCATCGATGCCATGCGCGATGTCATGATAAAATTGGCCGCGCTTTTGACCGAATAATGCCACCAAAGTCTCAAGCGGTGTCAAGCGCAGCTGCCTGCCATTGTGTACCCCGATTTCATGCAATCGCTGACTGCTGGCACGACCGATCCCGTGAAATCGTTCAATCGGCAGGCTGTCGATCAGTGCTTGAGCGTGTTCGGGTGGGATGATGGTGATGCCATTGGGCTTGTTGATGTCAGAGGCGATTTTGGCAAGCATTTTGGTGCTTGAGACGCCAGCGGATGCGGTGAGTCCTGTGGCGGTGTATATGTCTTGGCGCAGTTTTTGGGCGATGGCGGTTGCCGAACCATGGATGTGCCAGACATCGCTGACATCAAGATAGGCTTCATCAAGCGATAAAGGCTCAACCAGTGGTGTGATGGCGTGCATCAGTGCTTGGATCTGCTGACTGACCGCGCGATACGCATCAAAACGCGGCCGCACAAAAATTGCATGAGGGCAGCGGCGACGCGCCTCAGAGCAGCTCATCGCTGAGCGGATACCGTATTGACGGGCTTCATAGCTGGCAGCGGCGACCACCCCGCGCCCATTGGGATCGCCACCGACGATGAGCGGCTTGCCACGCAGTGTAGGATTGTCCCGTTGTTCGACACTGGCAAAGAAGGCATCCATGTCGATGTGAATGATTTTTCGCATGGCTTATTATACCTTACAGCGAGCCAAACAAAAAGCGCATCACCGAAATGATGCGCTTTGCTTGGGATGATCGAGTTTGACCATTAAAAATGCACTTCAACACCGACATAAGGGCCTTTAAAGTCCGCCTTATATGGTACTTGGCTGCCAAAAACATTGCCAAGATATTTCACATCCATCTCATCATAATCCAATGACAGCACACGATAGCCACCTTTGATGCCAAGATCGATGGCAGCGGTCTTAACAAAGTCGTATTTGATTTCAGCTTGCGCATCGGTGGCTTTGACATTACTGCCAACGCCGACACCAAGCTCAGCTTTGGCAGACAGACCGGTAAACGGCAGCTTAGCACCGACAGATGCATACGCCATTGGCAAGGTCTTATTCAGATCCAGCGTCGCGCCGCCTGTGTATTTGACATCGCCTGAGATACGCTTGGCGCCTAGGCCCAGATCGACGCTCACCACATTATCCAGAATTTCATAATAAGCAATGGCATCGGTACTGGTAAATGCCACTTCATCACGGGCGATGGCGGTGTTTTGGCTGTGGCTGATGTCAGCATGACGCACGCGCACATTCGGGATCAGTGGCACGCCGTGCTCTAGGCTTGCCGATAGCATATAGTTGCCTTCATCATCAAAGCTTTGCTTGCTGCCATTATCGGTGATGTCGGCAGAAGTATGCCAATAGTTGGCATCAGCATACAGACCGTATAGGGTGTCAGCCTGTGCAGTGCTTGCGATCAGTAGTGCGGTTGCGATTGCGATTTTTTTCATAAATAACACTCAAATGATGCCCCATCGATGATAGGGCAGGTTGGGGAAATAATTATGCCAAAGTAGCACCGATTGGCATGGTGTCAGGTAGGGTGATGACGGTTAATTGACCGTCTTTTTCGGCGGATAAAATCATGCCTTCAGAGATGCCAAATTTCATCTTGCGTGGTGCTAGATTGGTTACGCAGACGACTTTTTTGCCGGTTAGCTCTTCAGGTTTATAAAACTTAGCAATACCGCTAAAGACATTGCGGGTGGTTTCTTCACCGACATCTAGGGTGAATTGTAAAAGCTTATCAGCACCTTCGACATGATTACACTCAATGACATGGGCAACTTTCATTGTCACTTTGGCAAAATCATCAATACCGATAAATTCACCAGTTGCCCCAGTCGATGTCTCAGCAGTTTTAGCTTTGTTCGCTTTGTTATTCGCTTGATTGTTTGGTTTTTCAAGGCTTTCTTTGGATGCATTCACCATCGCATCGACTTTGTCTTTTTCGACACGGCTCATCAGTGGGCTAAAGGCGTTGATGGTGTGATTGACCAAATGCGTGTGGCGAGTATCAAAGGCAAGGCTATCGACATTCAAGAAGCTGCGGGCATTCTCAGATAAGATAGGCAAAATCGGCGCCAGATAAATCACAAGCTTATGGAAAATGTTCAAAGCTACAGTACAAACTGCTTGCACTTCTTCGGTTTTACCTTCTTTGTTTAGTGCCCATGGTTTATGCGTATCAATATATTCGTTTGCTTTATCAGCACACGCCATGATTAAGCGGGTGGCACGGCCAAATTCACGCGCTTCATAGGCAGCCATGATGTCGCTACCTGCATCGATGATTTCTTGTACCAAGGCAGGTTCTGATAGAGTATCCGCCAATTTGCCGTCGTTATTTTTGTGGATAAAACCTGCGCAACGAGAAGCGATATTGACCACTTTACCGACCAAATCTGAGTTAACTTTTTGCATAAAGTCTTCAAGGTCAAGGTTAAGATCTTCGACACTTGCCGATAATTTACTTGCAAAATAATAGCGCAGATATTCAGGGTTGAGATTCTCAAGATAAGTTTCAGCTTTGATGAATGTGCCGCGAGACTTACTCATCTTCTCACCATTGACGGTCAAAAAGCCGTGTGCATTGATGGCGGTCGGTGTGCGAAGTCCAGCACCTTCGAGCATCGCAGGCCAAAACAGCGCATGGAAATAAACGATGTCTTTACCGATGAAATGATACAGTTCGGTTGTACTGTCCTTTTTCCAGTATTCATCAAAATCCATGCCTGTGCGATCACACAGATTTTTGAAGCTTGCCATATAGCCAACTGGGGCATCTAGCCAAACATAAAAATATTTGTCTGGCTCACCAGCGGGTGTATTAGGGATTTTAAAGCCAAAATACGGTGCATCACGGCTGATGTCCCACGGTGCAAGACCTGCTTCAAACCATTCAGACAGCTTATTATAAATCGCTGATTGCAAGCGGTTATCACCTTTAGTCCAAGTCTTCAAAAATGCTTCAAACTTTGGCAAATCAAAGAAATAATGCTTGGAAGATTTGATGACAGGTGCGGTGTTGCTCAATGTCGAATACGGGTTTTTTAGCTCAGTGGCATTATAGGTGCTTGAGCAAACTTCGCAGTTGTCGCCGTATTGGTCCTTTGCACCACACTCAGGGCATTCGCCTTTGACGAAGCGGTCAGCTAGGAATAAGCCTTTTTCGGTGTCAAATAATTGCTCGACATCTTTGGTAAAGATATAGCCACCTTGCTCAAGCTTGGTGTAGATGGCTTGTGAAAAATGTTCATTTTCTGGACTGTGTGTCGAGTGATAATTATCAAAACCGATATGAAAGCCAGCAAAGTCTTTTTCGTGTGAGGCTTTGACGGTAGCGATTTGCTCTTCGGGCGTGATGCCATTGGCTTCGGCTTTTAGCATGATGGCGGTGCCGTGTGCATCATCAGCACAGACATAAGTGACCGTATGCCCCATGGCTTTCATGGCACGCACCCAAATGTCCGTCTGAATGTATTCGACCAAATGCCCTAGGTGAATCGGGCCATTGGCATAAGGCAAGGCACTGGTAACAAGAATTTTGCGATTGGTTGTCATATCGAGCATTCCAAGATTTTAATAGATGTTAAAAATATCCGTATTATAGCCGAATTTTGGCGCAAAATCACCCATAACCGCCATCAGCGCATCACTTGTGATTTGACTTTGCGACTTGAGCCTAGCGTCTTAAATGCAGTCGATCTGCACAACAGGTGAATGGTTTTGGCTTAAAGCCAAAAAACAAGATAGGCGCATCCAGTTGCACATCGCTGTCAAATTTACGCCATCATTTAATGCTAGTCGTTGATCAAATCAGCCAAAAACTGCATCCATATGATGGGTTTTTGCTGAAATGTTTGGCGAATTTTGCTATGATAAGCGGCATAAATTCACCCATATTTCACTCATTGACTATACTATGGATTTTTCATGACAGCCACAGCACTCACGCGCACCCAAGCAGATTTGGTTTTATATGACACTCTAAGCGCCACCAAGCGACCATTTACGCCGATGCAGGCAGGACAGGTGGGCATTTATGTTTGTGGCATGACGGTCTATGACTATTGTCACATGGGACATGCGCGCGTCATGGTGGGCTTTGATGTCATCACCCGTTGGCTGCGCGCCATCGGCTATCAAGTCAATTATGTGCGTAATATCACCGACATCGATGATAAGATCATCAACCGCGCCAATGAAAATGGTGAGAGCATCACCGAGTTGACCGATCGCTTCATCACTGCGATGTGGCAAGATGAAAAGGCGCTGGGCTGCCGCAGTCCTGATCGCGAGCCTAGAGCGACCGAGCATATCGAGGACATGCAGCAGCTGATCGACACACTGATGGTAAAGAATCTGGCTTATCAAGGCGCAGGCGGCGATGTGTATTATGCCGTGGATCGTTTTGATGGCTATGGCAAGCTATCTAAGCGCAAGCTTGATGAGATGCAAGCGGGCGCATCAGAGCGTGTGACAGCGGCAGATGATAAACAGCATCCATTTGACTTTGTACTGTGGAAATCTGCCAAGCCATCAGAGCCGCATTGGCCATCGCCGTGGGGCTTGGGTCGCCCAGGGTGGCACATCGAATGCAGTGCGATGAGTACTTGCTGTCTTGGTGAGACCTTTGATATTCATGGCGGTGGGCATGATTTGCAATTCCCGCACCACGAAAACGAAATCGCTCAATCCGAGGGTGCCAGTGGCAAAACCTATGCCAATAACTGGATGCACATGGGCTTTATTAATATCGATGGCGAGAAGATGAGTAAGTCTTTGGGCAATTTCTTCACCATCCGTGATGTGCTAAAGAAATTCAACCCTGAAGCGGTGCGGTTTTTCTTATTATCCAGCCATTATCGCAGCCCTGTCAATTTTTCAGATGCCGCGCTCAAAGAAAGCCACACGGCACTGACGCGTCTGTATCAGGCGCTCAAATCTGCTGAGATGTACAGCGATATTGATGTCGATGAGGCGGCATGGTCAAGCGAGGCAGGGCAGGCATTTGCAGCGGCGATGAATGATGATTTTAATACTGCCAAGGCCGTAAGCGTGCTGTTCGGTGTGGCAGGCGAGGTGAATCGCGCCATCAAATCAGACGATCAACAGACCGCGGTGGCGCAGGCGCGCATCCTCAAAACCTTGGCCAGTGTCCTAAATATCGTTCAGACCTCACCAAGCCAATTTCTACAGGCCAGAATCGATGGTGATGCCAAAGACGGCATGAGTGATCGCGATATCGCCGCCAAAATCGCTGAGCGCGCCGAAGCTAAAGCCAATAAAGACTTTGCCAAAGCTGATGCCATCCGTGAAGCGTTAAAAGCACTGGGCATTGAGCTAGAAGATAGCCGAGCAGGCACGACTTGGCGTCGGGTGTGATAGATCTCTTTACTTTCTTTTGGTTGGATGATGGTTATGATAAGCCCAAAATCTTATGCGATAAATCTAATAATGATATTGGTCTTATCGCTCAATACCAGTCATGCGTCTATCGATGATGAAGCTTATACCGAGATGGCGTGCATCAAGCCAAACACTGAACAACAGTTTGATCATGTGGGCTGCTTAAATAAAAAAGGCGTCGCCATTGTCGGTGATAATTTACAAACGGTTTTTGGCGATTTTCCTTATCCGATGGGCTTGGTGGATGCATCAGGTAAACCGATCTTACCCAATCAATATCATCAGATCTATATGCCAAGCGATTGGGAGTATGACAATCCTTTACCGATGTCTGCTGCGCTGATTTTGGTTGAGACTCGAGATTTAAGCCAAGATAGTTTGTTTGGCAATTTGGGTGTGGTCAGTGATGGCTGGGGGTTGGTGGATACCAAGGGTAATTTTATTATCCCTATCGGTATGTATGACAAGATCAATCAGTTTTATGACAATGGCTTGGCAGCAGTCGAGGTTGATGGTAAATACGGCTTTATTAATACCAAAGGGGAGCTTGTCATTCCTCTGATGTATGATTATGCTTTTGGATTTTCTGATGGCTTGGCTGCAGTAGAATATCAGGGTCTGTATGGCGTCATCGATGTCAATAATCACACAGTCATCGATTTTAAGCACCAACATCTTGAACTGCTAAAGCCAAACCTTGTCGCTGTCAAAGATGGCGACCGATATGCCTTGATGGACATTCATTCAACCCGATTAACTGGCTATGATTACGATCTGATCTCAAACTTGGATTTTCAGGGGTTATATCTGGTAGAGCAGTCCAATAAATACGGCGTGATCAATACCAAGGGTGAGATCGTCGTGCCTGTGAGGTATGACGCTGTGGATATTAACTACGAAAAATCTTCATATCATGACAACAGAACCTATCTGTCTGCCAAACGGGCTGATGGCAACTATGATCTTTATGATGAACAAGGCGTTTTGGTCAATGACTAATTGATTGATGGTGTCATGCCGTACTGATTTAATCTATCACCATTAAAAAGACGACCATCAGGCCGTCTTTTTGGTTTTCGCGACAGTTCAAGCCAAGCGATTATTCCAAGCTTTCTAGGCGGATGCGCACCACAGGCTCAACCACCGCACCCAAGGCTTCGATTTGCTCGATGGCGGTGTTCATTTGTTTTTCGACCACAGGTAGGGTGAGAATGATGATCGGCACCAGACCTGATTTGTGTGCATCACGCTGTAGGATAGCATCGATATTAATGCCATTATCACTTAGAATACGCGTGGTGTCAGCCAGTACACCGACTTCATCTTTGACCGTCAGGCGCAGATAGTAGCCAGAAGTCATCTCATCGCTTGGTAGGATGCGTGTATCTGACAGCTCATCAGGCATGAATGCCAGATGCGGCACATCGCTTGGCAGGGCATCTTTGATGACATAGATCAGATCCATCACATCGGCCATCACCGCCGATGCGGTCGCACCAGCACCAGCGCCATCGCCATAGTACAGCGACTGTCCCAATGGGTGCGCATCGATCATCACGGCATTTTTGACGCCATTGACATTGGCAAGCAGGGTATCGCTTGGGATCAGTGCAGGATGCACGCGCAGCTCGATGCCATTATCACGGCGGATGGCAAAGCCCAGATGCTTGATGGTATAGCCAAGCTCTTTGGCATAGACGACATCTTGGAGGCTGACTTTGGTGATGCCTTCGCAATATACCTTATCAAACTGCACAGGAATACCAAAGGCAATCGATGCCAGTAGTGATAATTTATGCGCTGCATCAATGCCCTCAACATCAAAGGTCGGATCCGCTTCGGCATAGCCCAGTGCCTGAGCCTCGGCAAGGACATCATTGAATTTGCGGTTTTTTTGTTGCATCTCGGTCATGATAAAGTTACCAGTACCGTTGATGATGCCAGTTAGCCAGTCGATTTTGTTGGCGGCTAGGGCTTCACGCACGATCTTGATGATCGGGATACCGCCTGCGACCGCTGCTTCATAGCGGACTTGTACGCCATTTTCTTCGGCAAGCTTAAAGATTTCGTTACCGTGTTTGGCAAGTAGGGCTTTATTGGCGGTGACGACATGTTTTTTGTGGCGGATGGCGTGGGTGATGACATCATAAGCCACATCGGTGCCGCCGATGACTTCGATGACGATATCGACATCTGGCGCTTCGGCGATCGACATCAGATCAGCAGTTTGGTGGATGCTCGGATCGATATCATCACGCTGACGGCGTGTGCCTGCGTGGGTGACGACCAAGCGATGGCCGCTTCTGCGCGCCAGCTCATTGACATTGTCTTTGATGAGATTAAGCACGCCTGTACCGACAGTACCCAGACCCAGTACGGCGATGTTGATGGTTTTGTTCACAAAAAAGCTCCGTAAGTTCGGAAAACAGCAAAAACGGCAAGGCAAGAGCTGAGCCATCACGCAGTCAATTGCGAGGTTGGCCAGTATCAGTGCCTTTTAAAGAATGAGTAAATTGCTTAAGTTATCATAAGTCATGGATTTGTGCCAGTGATTTTTGCTAAATTCTCACCAAATTGTATGAATTTTTCGACAGCTGTAGCAAACCAATATTTATAGAGCTGCTTCATCTATCGGCTCATCTGATCATGATGCTTAATCTTGATTATTGCATGCTTTATTGATGCTCGATGGCCAGTTGAATTAGCTCATCAGCAGGGATGTAGCCGCCGATTTGCATGCCTGATGCGGTAAAGATCGCTGGCGTGCCACTGACACCGAGTGTATGCCCCAATGCCATGTGCTGCTCGACAGGGTTGTCGCAGTCAGGTGCGTTGATGGCTTTGCCTTGTTTGGCTTGAGCCAGTGCATCTTTACGGTCGCCACTACACCAGATGGCCTTGGCAAGCGGGACATCTTTTTGGGCGCGTGGCCAAGCCAAGTAACGGACTTCAACACCGCCTGCAGTGATGGCATCGATCTCGCTGTGCAGCTTTTGGCAATAATGACAGGTCGGATCGGTGAAGACATAGATGTGGGCTTTTTTATCGCCTTGAGCGGTGAAAATAATTTGCTCAGATTCTAGGACTTGGGACAGTAGATCTTTGGCGATACTGCCTTGGATGCTTTGGGCGATATCCACAGGCTCGCCATCACCGAGCTTGGCTATCTGACCTTGAATCAGATAGGTGCCTGATTTGTCAGTGAACATCGATGGGGCGTTATCAAAGCTGACCCAGTACATATCGGGCATCTGTGTGGCGATGGCATTGGTGACTTTGATGGTGACGCCAGATTTATCCAGATTATCTTGCAAAGCTTTGATAACAGCGGTGTCAGCCTTGTCGCTTACAGGCGTCGCTGTCGCTGTTTCGCCTTTGGCTTGTGTTTTATCGCCACAGGCGGTCAGTAATAGGGTGCTAACAAGCATACTTGTTAGTAAGGAGTTGGTAGATAATTTCATACGATAACTCATTGATTGGTTTCATGTATTATGGCAAAGTTTTGGGTTGTATGCCAGTTTTTAACGATAATCGATACAAATAAAAGCAGGCTGTGATTTATAAGTTGAAAAAACCTTGCCAACACCCTGTAATTTTTGGTACAATACGGCGTTATTTCATCAACCTAATTATCTGATTTTTGGATAATTTGGCACACTACAAAGGAAATAACCTATGCTACGCATTGCCTACGATGCCTTGACATTTGACGATGTCTTGCTCCTACCTGCCTACTCAGAAGTCCTACCAAAAGAAACCAACCTAAGCACTCGCCTAACTACCGACATCAACCTAAATCTGCCAATCATCTCAGCGGCAATGGATACCGTCACCGAATCTAAGATGGCGATTGCAATGGCTCAGCTTGGCGGTCTGGGTATCATCCACAAAAACATGGACATCGCTCATCAAGCACGCCGTGTCCGCCATGTCAAAAAATTCGAAGCAGGTACGGTTGCTGACCCAATCACTGTCAATCCTGATGCCACTGTGGGCGATTTGCTACGCATCACTCGTGAGCACAAAATCAGCGGTGTACCTGTCGTAGAAGCAGGTAGCAATAAGGTCGTTGGCATCGTTACCCACCGTGATTTACGCTTTGAGACCAATCTGAATCAGCCTGTGTCAAATGTCATGACGCCAAAAGATAAGCTAGTGACCGTCAAAGAAGGCGAGTCTCAAGAGCGTATCAAAGAGCTACTTCATAAGCACCGTATCGAAAAAGTCGTGGTGATTGATGATGATTTTCGTCTAAAAGGTCTCATCACCGTCAATGACTTCACCAAAGCTGAAAACAATCCAAATGCCGCCAAAGACAGCCGTGGCCGTCTGCGTGTCGGTGCTGCTGTCGGTACAGGTGCAGATACCGAAGCGCGTGTTGAGGCCTTGATTGATGCCAATGTCGATGTCATCATCGTCGATACAGCACATGGCCACTCAAAAGGCGTCATCGACCGCGTGGCATGGATCAAGAAAAACTATCCAAACATCCAAGTCATCGGCGGTAATATCGCAACAGGCGATGCAGCACTTGCTTTGATGGATGCAGGTGCAAACGCTGTCAAAGTCGGTATCGGCCCTGGCTCTATCTGTACCACGCGTATCATCGCGGGCATTGGTGTACCGCAAATCAGTGCGATTGACAATGTCGCCACCGCACTCAAGGATCGCATCCCATTGATCGCTGATGGCGGTATCCGCTTCTCAGGCGATATGGCAAAAGCCATCGCAGCAGGTGCATCGTGCATCATGGTGGGTAGTCTATTGGCAGGTACTGAAGAAGCGCCAGGTGAAGTTGAGCTATTCCAAGGTCGCTACTACAAGGCGTATCGCGGCATGGGCTCGCTAGGTGCGATGAGTGGTCAAAACGGCTCATCAGACCGCTATTTCCAAGATGCCAAAGACGGTGTTGAAAAACTTGTCCCAGAAGGTATCGAAGGTCGTGTGCCATACAAAGGCCCAGTGGCAGGTATTATCAATCAGCTGGCAGGCGGTCTAAAATCATCGATGGGATACACAGGCTGCCGTACCATCGAAGAGATGCGTGCTAATACCACCTTTGTCAAAGTGACATCAGCAGGCATGAAAGAATCGCATGTCCACGATGTTCAAATCACCAAAGAAGCACCGAACTATCGTCAAAACTAATACTGCCTAAGCTTGAATCGCTCATCGGATGGTGGGCGATTTTTTTGTTTGGCGAGCGTTTAATCATCCTGAAAATGAAATAAAATAACAATAACAATCCTATCAATAAATTAAATACAAATAATTCCCATTTATTTTATCAAATAGTATCAATTATCATTTACAAAATAAAAATAGTCTGCTACAATCCTTACCCATACCTTGCTATGCTTGCTTAATTGTCGCATTTTCAGGTTTTTTTGGTTGAGTTTGGTGAGTTGGCAGGTCGTTTTACTGGCTGATATTTCTATCATAATCGGAGTTGTTATGAAAAAGTTTCAATTATTGCCCCTAACTTTGGCGATGGGCGCTGCTTTTGTTACTCAAGCGCACGCTGATGAATCGGCATCTGAAGTTGTTTTGGCGACAGAATATGTCAATATCGACCGTCAAGGCACCAAGGTAAAAACCAATGTGGTGACTGCTCAAGAAAAAGATGAGAGTACTGCAACTGGCTTGCGAGAGTTCTTACAGTCTGAACCATCTATTGACTTTAGTGGTGGTAATGGTACTTCATCATATCTAACAATTCGTGGTATGGGTCAAAACTCAATTGATGTGAAGGTGGATAACGCCTATTCTGATAGCCAAATCCTATACCATCAAGGTCGCCACATGCTGGATCCTAGCCTTGTTAAGATCGTTAGTGTCCAAAAAGGTGCAGGATCGGCATCAGCAGGTATCGGTGCGACCAACGGCGCGATTGTTGCCAAGACCGTAGACGCTCAGGATTTGCTAAAAAATAACGATAAAGACTGGGGTGTAAAAGTTAATGCAGGCTATAGTTCAAATTCTGAGCACAATTATGGTGTAACAGGTTTTGGTAAGTCGGGTGATTTTGATTTCTTGGTAAGTTATAACCAAGTAAATCAAGATGATTATAAGCCTGGTTCAAAAGCGACCCGCCACACCAGTTCTGAATCTGAAGCTACTAAATACGTTAGTCCTTATACTGCAATTAATCCAGAGCATCCAAGTGATGAAGTAGCATTCCAAGCAATGGATAAAGAAAGCTACCTTGCAAAAGTGGGTTATAATTTGGGTAGCGACCATCGTTTTGTCCTAAGTCATTTTAATACCACCAATAAAGGTGTGCGTAACATTCGTGAAGAGTTCGATGTATTTGATGGTAATGTCGGTGAGTATCGTGAATTGTCTATGCAAAATACGAATTTGGAATATAAAGGCAAGGCTGGTTCATTGGGTGATGCTGAAGCTAATGTTTACTTTATGAAAAATGAACGCCAATCGGTAGGTGATACGGGTAATGGTTATGCAGGTGGTGTTGCGAGCGAAAACAACACAGCTGTTAAAACGACTGGCGCTAATATTGGTTTTGATAAATATGCCAATGATGATGTTCTACTAAAATATGGTGTAAACTATCGTCACCAAGAAACAGATCCAAACCGCGAAAATAACGGCGCTTTGCAAACTACCGAAAAAGATGATTTGGGAGTCTATGCTGAAGTTATTGGCACTGTAGGTAGCTTAACTTTAACAGGTGGTGTGCGTTACGACCGCTTTGATTATACCTCTGTCAAGGGTACTAATGTTACTGACGATAGCCTTAGCCCAAGTGTTGGCATAATCTGGCAAGCAACTCCTACATTAAGCTTGAATGCAGTACATAATCATGCAACTCGTAGCCCGCGTTTAGTGGATGCGCTACTATCAGCAGGCAACCGTGCTGCTGACATTGCTGAAGGTACAAAAGCTGAGCGCGCCAAAAATACCGAAATCGGCTTTAACTATAACAACGGTAATTTGGCAGTGGATGGCACCTACTTTTGGCAAGAAATTGATAACCTCTTAACCAGTGGTGCTCGCCATACCGCCAATGATAGCGGCAACAAAATATTTAATGTTGGTTATGCTAAAAACAAAGGTTATGAGCTAAATGCACGTTACCGTTGGAATGGCTTAACTGCCCGAATTGGTGTTGCAGAAAGTGATCCTGAGTATTACAGCAGCTTGAGCGCAACAGGTACCCCAATCCGTTTTGACAATCGGGAATTTGGTAGCACAATCGGTCGTACTTGGACAGCAGGCCTTGCTTACCGTTTTGCTGAACCAAATTTAGAAATTGGTGTAAATCACCGCCTTGTTGAAGATGTGACTGGTCAAAGTGCATACATGACGCAAATTAATGGTAGTCGAGGCAATGATTTAAATATGGTCAAATACGGCTATAATGTCACTGATGCATATGCAAATTGGAAGCCGTTAAACAATGATAACGTAAATATTAATCTAGCAGTGAATAATATCACTGATGAATATTACAGACCGCACAGTGCAACTTCTGGCTTGCCAGGCGTCGGCCGTGAATACCGTGTGGGTGTGAATTATACTTTCTAATCCATACAGATGACTTTCTCCACCGAACGCTCAAGCTTGTCTTGGGCGTTCATCTTTTATATGCGTGCAAATGTTAAAAATCAAAAAAAGCCAATCTGTCGCGATTGGCTGTTTGTTTGGTTTTTGGTAAAGGTTATTGGTTTTGGAACCAAGCATTGGCGCTGCGTTTGGCAGATTCGATCTCGCTTGAGGATAGGTTTAGTGCCAGTTGGCTGACTTTTGCCTTAGCGCGATTGCGTACATTGTCATCAAGCATGCCATCGCGGGTGGATAGATCGTACCATTTATAAGCATCCACCAAGCGCTGCTGCTGCTCATCGATCATCGCCAGTGCGTAGCTTGCGCGATTATCGCCCAAATTGGCAGCGCGCTCAAGCCATGCTCGACCTGTGGCCATGTCTGCTTTTACGCCCTCACCGCGCAGGTACATGATGCCCAGATTCAGCTGTGCTGGTGCGATGTTTTTTTCGGCGGCGCGTGTGTACCAATAGACAGCTTGCGCAGGGTTTTTGGCGACGCCTTCACCTTTTTGCAGGCGCTTGGCCAAGAAAAATTGCGCATGATGATTGCCACTGGCGGCTTGGTTGGTTAGGCCGGTGATGTCCATCGACTCAAATCGAGTGCTGCTCGTTGAGGATTGTGCATGTGCCAACACAGCACTGCCAAGTACGCCGATGAAAAGGGCGGTTTTTAAAAATTTCATGGTCATTTCCTGTGGCAAAATCAGTCAAAATGGCGCTTGGTGGGATATTAAACGATGCTATCGCGCTCCCAAAGCGACCATCATGGGCAAATTATCTTATGACTCATCCATAGATCAGTCCATCGATCTGATCTAAGATGAAGATCATCACAACCACTAAGTATAGCGCTTTTTTATGACAATCTCAATAAACAAACCGTAACCATAAGTTAACCGATGTCAGTCATCGTGATTTATTGTCACACAGTTAGTTTTTGGCGATGCGATAGACGGCGACATCGGCCAAGAGATTCGGTGCGCGCTTAACCAAGCGATTCATCAGCGCTGTCGGTAGCTTTGGGCTGGGTTTGTCACTGATGGCGACGGCATCGATGATGCGGATGTCATTGTCATCGCACAGCCGCTCAAAATCCTTAAAGGTACACAGATGGATATTTGGCGTGTTATACCATTCGTGTGGCAGCGTCTCGCTCATTGGCATGATGCCTTTGATGCCAAGATACACGCGGTTTTGCCAATAGGCAAAGTTTGGGAAGGTGACGATGCCTTCTTTGGCAACTCTGAGCATGTCGATGAGTAGCTGATCGGGGGATTTTACCGCCTGTAGCGCACGCGCCATCACCACGGTGTCAAAGCTATTATCACTAAAGCGTGCCAAGCCATCGTTTAAGTCTTGTTCGATGATATTCAGCCCTTTGCCGATGGCTTCATTAATTTTGGCTTCATCAATTTCAAGACCATAACCTGTGACACCCAGTGTTTTTTGTAGGTGCAACAATAAAGTGCCATCACCGCAACCAAGATCAAGCACGCGCGATTTGGGTTTGATCCATTTTTCAGCCAGTTGATGATCGATGTTATTCATAAGTGATCCTTTGATGTGGACGATGTGGATGAGGGTTGATCGACCATTGCGCTATTGTCTGGCAAGCTTTGAGATCGTCGTCGGCGAAATGCCATCGGCACGCACCGCAGTCTGGATCGCTGGCGCCATCAAAAAGCCCTTGACAGCATTGACATAGCGAGGGATATCAAATAAGAACGAGTCATGGCCATGCGGCGCATCGATATTGACGAAGCTGACGGATTTTTGATTGGCGATCAAGGCATCTACAAGCTCCACCGAACGCTCGGGAGAGAACCGCCAATCGGTCGTGAATGACACCACCAAAAATTGGCATTGGGTGCGTGCCAAAGTCTCTTTGAGCGCCTGTTCGTCAGGCAGAGCATCAGGCACATAGCCGCGCGTCGGGTCGAAATAGTCGAGCGCCTTGGTCATGAGTAAATAAGTATTGGCATCAAAATTTTGGCTAAATCGCTCGCCTTGATAGCGCAGATAGCTTTCAACTTGGAACTCGACATCATAGCCATACATGAATTTACCTGATTTTAGATCGCGGCCAAATTTGGCTTTCATCGCATCTTCGGTGATATAAGTAATATGCCCGACCATGCGTGCCAAAATCAAGCCACGACGCGGATAGGTGCCATGCTCCAAATACCAGCCATCATGAAAATCAGGGTCAGATAAGATTGATTGGCGTGCCACTTCGTTAAAGGCGATGTTCTGAGCGGACAGCTTTGGCGTGCTGGCGATGATGACTGCTCGTGCCAAGCGGTCGGGATAATCGACCGACCATTGTAGCGCTTGCATGCCGCCCATTGAGCCGCCGATGATGGCATGCCATTTGTCAATGCCTAGCCGATCTGAGAGCATTACTTGGGTCTTCACCCAGTCTTTGATGGTGATCAGTGGAAAATCTGCGCCATAGATTTTGCCCGTCTCGGGGTTGATGGTCGTCGGTCCCGTTGAGCCGTGGCATGAGCCGATATTATTTAGGCATACGACATAAAACTCATTGGTATCAATGGCTTTGTTTGGGCCAATCATGGCATCCCACCAACCGGGCTTGGCATCGTCGATGCTGTGAAAGCCTGCGGCATGATGACTGCCAGATAAGGCATGGCAGATCAAGATGGCGTTTGTTTTATCGGCGTTTAATGTGCCATAAGTCTCAATGACCAACTCAAACGATGGCAATACGCGTTGGCATTCTAAGGTCAATGGCTCATCAAACACCAAGGTCTGCGGTGTGACGATGCCGACGGAGTTTGTCAGTTGTGCTGAGGTGGTTTCGCTGCTTTGCACGCTATCTCCCAATTTTATATTGTACCGAACTTATTGATGTGCAGAGGTCATCGCAGCTGAACGCCGACTTCGCCTTTTGGTGTGACCTTAAAAATCTGTACCTTAAACAGCACATCAGAGCCTGCCAATGGGTGATTAAAATCCACTTTGACCGTATCATCACCCACTTCGCTGATGACGCCCACGAGTGAATTTTGACCTTTATCGGCAAACTCCATCATCATACCGACGACAGGGTTTGGCTCAGATAGAGCAAATTGTGCACGGGCAAAGCTCTGTACATTCTCGCTATTCCATTGCCCAAAGGCTTCATCGGCAGGCAAGTGGGCGGTGCGAGTATCGCCAGCTTTTAGGTTGATTAGTACCTTTTCAAAACCGGCAAGCAAGCTTTCGTCACCGATGGTTAGGCTGACAGGCTCAGGGCGGTCAAAGGTGGAGTCGATGACAGTACCATTTGGTAGGCTAACTTCAAAATGCAGACTGACTGTGCTGCCATGTGCGATACGCACTTCTTCATTGGGTAAAATTGGTGTATTCATAGTCAAATAATGTCTCAAAAATTGCCTTAGTTTAGCATAATATCCATTGACATTCACCACCAAAACTTGCAAAATCTGAATCAGTTTCCAAAAAAGGACTGACCATGTTTGGCGAGCTGCTTTTGCACTTTGGCATCAAAGAATTTGCCACCTTTGTGACGGCGACGATTATTTTTGCGATGACACCAGGGATTGACACGGTGTTTGTGCTCAATCGTGCCATTGGCTATGATAAGCGTATCGGCTCGATGGCGGCGCTTGGTGTGGCAAGCGGCGTGCTGGTGCATACGGTGCTTGCGGCCGTGGGGCTGGCAGCGATTGTCGCCAAATCAGCGATGCTGTTTAGCATGATTAAATATTTGGGTGCGGCATATTTGGTGTATCTGGGTATGATGATAATTTATCATGCCATCACAAATCCGACTAAGCTTGCCATCCATAGCTCTAGCAACACCATCCCCATCAGTGCATGGCAAGCCTATCGTTCAGGCTTGATGACCAATGTGCTCAATCCCAAAGTGGCACTGTTTTTCTTGGCGTTTTTTCCGCAGTTTATTGTGGCGACACAAGTGGATAATGCCGCTGCCTATCTGCTACTTGGTGTGGTTTATGCCATAATCTCGGCGGTATGGCTTGTGGCTTTGGCGATGTTGGCAGGCACGGTATTATCCAAGCTGCTCACCAGTCAAAAAGCTAAGCGTTATATGGATATTGGCTCGGGTGCGGTGTTTGTGTTGATGGGTGCAAAAGTTGCGGTGTCGGATTAATGATAGGGTATAAGTGATGAAATTGATTCATAAATTAATAGCAATGGGACTACTTAGCGTGGCGACAGTGGCGATGGCGGATGATGCTAGTCCCGCCTTACAATCAGTGCAAGCATCCCAAATGCCTAGCCAAGACGATGATCAAATACGATGGGTGAAAAAGCCCAATCTGTCCATGCTAGATGCATCATATTTTTCAAGCGGTCCTGAGCTGTGTTTTGCAATTGATATACCGCTGTTTCAGCACTGTAGCAGTTCTGGTCGCAGTTATATAAATGTAACTGCTAAAATGGTTGTTAATGGTAATGGTAGGGTTAAGCGGGTGTTTGTAAATACTGGTTCGCCAGATGCAGATCGGGTAATTATTCATGCACTAAAACGCGCAAGGCTGACACCGCACCATGCTCAAGATGAATATGTGATTTATTTTCCTATGAACTTTTCTGTTGAGATGGGGTATCGTGCCAACAAAGTTGATACGGCCTGGAAAGTTGAACTCTTGCGTGAAGAATGCAAAAAAGCAAATGATATCAGCCAATGCGATCCTGCCAAGCTTGAAGCGGAATTTCGGCGATTGGGCGTGGATCAATTATCCAATGAGAGCACATCGCAGAATTAATGCAGTATCGGATGCTAAAAAGGCTTAATCCATCTGATTAAGCCTTTTTGATTGTCTTATGAGTTTTGCCCAAGCGTGCGTTTCTTTTCTAAGAACAGCATATCATAGACCACGAGCATCATCCCTACGCAGATACCGATATCGGCGATATTAAAAATCGGATAATGCCATACATCAGCATAATGCACATGAATAAAATCAATCACATAACCGTGAATGATGCGGTTGATGACATTGCCCATCGCACCACCTAGCACCATCGCAAGCCCTAGGCTTAGCACACCAGCACACTTCGGCACTTTACGCAGATAGGCGATGATAAAGCCTGATACGGCAAGACCCAAGATCGCAAAAAACCACTTTTGCCAACCTGCTTGATCTGCCAAAAAGCTAAAGGCAGCACCACGATTGTACGCCAAAGTCCAGTTGAGTACAGGCTCAATGACGCTCACCGTATCACCTTCTTCAAAGGCAAATTTAAAATAGTATTTGCTAATCTGATCAAGCACAAGCACGACGATGGCAATAAGATAGTATCCCATTGCCTTGCTGCCATTTGGGATTTGGTTAGTATTAGGCATAGTGGCGTACCTCGCCATTGTCTAAGTTCTCGATACAGCGGGTGCATAGCTCTGGATGGCTACTGTCTTGACCGACATCGGTGCGGATATGCCAGCAGCGGACACATTTGCTACCATCAGCAGGGGTGATGACAGCAGACAGCACATCACCTGTATTGACAGTGGCATCACTGGTGATGAAGACAAAGCGAAGCTCATCGCCTAATTTTGCCAAAATCTCGGCAGTTTGGGCAGGTGCAGTGATGGCGACTTTGGCAGTCAGGTTACTGCTGATGATCTTGTCGGTGCGTGCATCTTCGATGGCTTTATTGATGATGTCTTTGGCATCGACGATGGCTTGCCATTCATCACTTGAGATGTCAGTCATTGCAGGCGTTGGCAGCTCATACCATTCAGCGGTGAAGATATAGCCGTCCGTGCCTTTGAGCACTTGCCATGCTTCTTGGGCGGTGAATGATAAAATCGGTGCAATCCAGCGTAGTAGCGCGTGTGCGATATGATAAAGAGCGGTCTGTGCTGAGCGGCGTGGATGACCGTCTGCACGCGTGGTGTAGGTGCGGTCTTTGATGATGTCCAAATAAAATCCACCCAAATCCTGCGAACAAAAACCCATCACCGCTTGGCAGACTTGATGGAAGTCCATATTGGTGTATGAGCTGATGATTTCATCTTGGACAGCTTTGGCGCGAGTTAGGATAAATTTATCCAAACTGACAAGCTTGTCAGCATCGATTAAATCGCTTGCTGGATCAAAGTCATCGGTATTGGCAAGTAAGAATCGGATGGTGTTACGGATACGGCGATACATATCGGTCGTACGGTCAAAGCCTTCTTTACTCACCGCCATCTCATAGCGATAGTCTGATGAGCCGACCCATAGACGCAGAATGTCCACACCCAGCTTATTGGCGATGTCAGATGGCTCAAAGCCTTTGGTATTGCCTTTGGATTTGGACAGTTTATGACCTTTGGCATCAACGGTAAAACCGTGCGTCAACACTTGCTTGTATGGCGGACGACCATAGATGGATTCGCTGACCAATAGCGATGACTGGAACCAACCACGGTGCTGATCAGAGCCTTCTAGGTATAGATCAGCAGGGTTTGATAATTCATCACGGCAAGCCAATACGGCAAAGTTGGTTGAGCCTGAGTCAAACCACACATCGAGCGTGTCGGTGCATTTGTTGTACTCTTGAGCATCAGCACCGATAAACGCTTCGGCACTGGCGTCAAACCATGCTTCTACGCCACCTTGTTCGATGAGTTTGGCAACTTCTTCCATCAGCTCAAAAGTGCGTGGATGCAGCTCGCCTGAGTCCTTGTGGATAAAGAATGGAATCGGCACACCCCAAGTACGCTGACGGCTGATACACCAGTCAGGGCGACCGTTCATCATCGACTCGATGCGGTTTTGACCCCATGCTGGCGTCCAGATGACTTCAGGAATGTCTTTTAAAGCTTGTTCACGCAAGCCTTTGGCTTCCATGCTGATAAACCACTGTGGCGTCGCTCGGAAAATAATCGGCGTCTTATGTCGCCAGCAGTGCGGATAGCTGTGGCGGATTTTGTTGTGTGCCAGTAGATGACCTGTTTGGCTGAGCGTATCGATGATTTTTGGCTGAGCTTTATAGATGTGTTCACCGACGAATACTTTGGCTTCAGGTAGATAGACACCGTTGCCTGCGACTGGGTTTTCGGTCGGTAGGTTGTACGCACGGCCGACATTATAGTCATCGACACCGTGTGCTGGAGCGGTATGTACAAGACCTGTACCGCTATCAGCTGTGACATGATCGCCTAGGATGATTGGCACTTGACGCTCAGCAATCAATGGGTGCTGGGCTTTTAGGGTGTCAAGCTCGCTACCTTTGACGGTCGTGATGATGGCAAAATCTTCCAAAGCGATGGCTTTGGCAAAGTCTTCGGTCAGATCTTTGGCGACGATAAAATGACGCTCACCCGATGAGATGATGGCATAGTCAAGCTCGCTGTGCGCACTGATGGCTTGGTTGGCAGGCAGTGTCCATGGCGTCGTTGTCCAAATCACTGCTTGCAGGCTGCCTGTGATGTTGGCAGTCTGTGCTAGAGTTTCACGATTGACAATATCAAAGCCGACATAGATGGCGTCAGAAGTCTTGTCTTCGTATTCGACTTCGGCTTCAGCCAGAGCAGAGCCACAGTCCAGACACCAGTTGACAGGTTTCATGCCACGCACGATATGACCGTTTTCATAGATTTTGGCAAGTGCTCGTACAGTGTCGGCTTCGGTTTGAAAATTCATCGTCAGATATGGATTTTCCCAGTCGCCTAGCACGCCTAGGCGTTTGAAATCCGCCATTTGTAGGGCAATTTGGCTTTTGGCGTAGTCACGGCACGCACCACGAAATTCGGTCGATGAGATGATGCGGCCGTCTTTTTCTTGACCAACTTTACCCAGTAAGCCTTCGACTTTTTGTTCGATTGGCAGACCGTGACAGTCCCAGCCTGGCACATACGGTGCATCATAGCCGTCTAGAGTTTTGTATTTGACGATGATGTCTTTTAGGACTTTATTGACCACATGGCCTAGGTGGATTTGACCGTTGGCATACGGCGGGCCATCGTGTAGGGTGTATTTTTTGCGACCTTGACGAGCCTTACGAATCTGTCCATAGACATCGTCTTTTTGCCATTGTTCAAGCCATTGCGGTTCACGCTTGGCAAGGTCACCACGCATGGCAAAGGCGGTATCGGCAAGATTTAGGGTGTTTTTATAATCGATTGGCTCGCTCATGAGTATCTCGCTGCTGGAAAATTTTAATAAACTCCTTATTATAAGCCAAAATGATGTAAGTTACAAAGGATAATCGGCAACTTATGGTGATGAATGTGGTGACTTGGGGTAGGTGATGACTATTTTTTGGTTAAGTGAATGAACAGTTCTTTGCCTTGGCGGGCGGGGATGGAATTATAACAAGGTGCCATCGTATTAATATAAAAATATTCTGAAAACAGTGTCAAATATTCATCAATACTTCCAGAAAAAGGTGGCGATGTCTCAAATTGCCAATCAAACAACACGCCGACCAATTTGCCCTCTGTCGCCAATAAGTGATGCATTTGTTTGACATAATCCTGTCGCCGATTGGGATGAATGGCACAAAAGAAAGTCTGCTCCAAAATCAAATCAAAGGTTAGTCCATCAAGATCAAAGAAATCTTGGCATAATAAATGATCACGGGGAAAATCTGGATAAGCTTTGGCAAATCGCTCAAGCGGTGCTGTGGCAAAATCCAATAAAAACACACGATCAAAACCCTGCTGGTGCAGATAAGCACCTTCATGAGCATTGCCAGCACCAGCGATCAAGATGCGTTGATGGCGATTATCAAGCTGATCAATATAGGTCTTGAGCGGTGTAGTGATGCTACCAGCATCCCAGTTGGTCTGACCTTGGTCATAGCGATTTTGCCAAAAGCTGGCGTGATTGACTTGTGCGGCAGTATCATCCATGTAGCTGCCTCACCGTCAAAATTTGCTCACTGCGACCAAATGGCCCAAGCTCATCATGCAAGATACTACTGGTGAGGCCGATACCATCATCACCGATTTGTTGTATGCTCTGTAAGCCTAGTCGTTTGCCGACGGGTAGGCGATATAGATGAATTTGCAGGTCTAGATTGGGAAATAGCCACTCAATCGTCTGCTGCTCGATGCGTGGTACGACACCATTGGCGGCATCGACCATACCCATTAACCGTACAAAGTCCGTCGTCGGCACGCCTTCGACCATCTCAAGGTCATTGCTCAGCCATACCACGCCACGACCTGCACGGCGATCATCGGTGCAGGCCTCTACACTTCGGATAAATCCACCTGCCCACTGCACATCCATCGGCCATCTATTATCCGAGATGGCGACTGGTGTATCTTCGAGTCCTGCGACGGCACTTGTGTCACTCATCTGCAGTCGCCATGCTCGAGCGGTGATGCTTACTTTGCCTTTGGCGGTCATGACTGATTCGATCAGCTCAATGGTGCGACCTGCTCGGATGGTGCGAGTGGTGATCTCAAATTCACCGGCATGAATCAGTCCAAAAATATCTAGGCTTATGCGAGCGATACGCATATCGGTGCGTGGGGAGAAATGTTGTAATTCGTGGCTGATGATGCCTGTGGCAGGCGCCATGTGCTGTTCGTGCTCATTCCAAGCGCCTTGGGCGTGGTTGGTGCTTATGTAGCGAGCGATGATACTGCCATCGGCTTGTTCTTGGCGGTCTAAGAATTGATAATAACTTGGCATGACAAATCCTTTTTTGATAAGTTTACTGGCTTTCCTTATTTGCATTTTAAAAATGGATTTTTTAAAATTGGCACTAAGCATTGTAACAAAATAACAAGTACATGGCTAGCGACTTAGTGTGACCCATCATTCCAATTTTTTGGTTATGACAGTTATAAATCCTACACATTCATCACCCAAATGTAGTACAATAGTGAAATTTTATAAAAATATCTCACTTTATTAAGCAAATGATGATGCAAGGTGATTGGAAAATTCCATTCGCCGTTTTTTGGTGCATCAAATACCGTTGGAGTTATTATGAGCTGGTTCCCAAAATGGCAGCCTTATCAAGGCGATATCAATACGCAACCTGTTGCCACCAATGAATATTTACCGGTAGGTCAAAGTATCATGCTGGGTCTGCAGCACGTGCTGGCGATGTTTGGTGCGACGGTGTTGGCACCGCTTTTGATGGGCTTTGATGCCAATCTTGCCATCATGATGTCGGGTGTCTGCACGATTTTATTTTTCTTGATGACAGGTGGGCGTGTGCCAAGCTATTTGGGCTCAAGCTTTGCATTTATTGGCGTTGTGGCGGCAGCGACAGCACACGCTACAGGCTCAGGAGCGAATCCAAATCTATCTGTAGCACTTGGCGGTATCATCGCCTGTGGTATCTTGTATGCTGTGATTGGTCTGATTGTGATGGCGACAGGCACACGCTGGATTGAGAAGCTGATGCCGCCTGTGGTAACAGGTGCGGTGGTGATGATTATCGGTCTAAACCTAGCACCAGTGACTGTCAAAGGCGTACAAGGCAAGCCATTTGAGCTGTGGATGGCGCTGATTACTGTGCTATGCATGGGGATGATTGCGGTATTTGCTCGCGGCTTTATGCAGCGTTTGCTACTACTGCTTGGTCTTGTGATGGCGTATGTGATTTATGCGATTGCAACCAATGTGATGGGTTTGGGCGAGCCGATTAATTTTGGCTTGATTCGTGATGCTGCTTGGTTTGGTTTGCCGAATTTTAGCTCGCCAACCTTTGATACCAACGCCATGCTGATCATTGCGCCAGTGGCATTTATCCTAGTGGCGGAGAACTTGGGTCATATCAAGGCGGTCGGTGCAATGACTGGCGAAAACCTAACTCCACAGCTTGGCAAAGCCTTCGTTGCTGATGGTGTGGCGACTGCCTTATCAGCAGGTGTGGGTGGCACAGGCATGACCACATATGGCGAGAATATCGGCGTGATGGCGGTGACTCGTGTGTACTCAACCATCATCTTTGTGGTGGCAGGTGTGTTTGCGATGGTACTGGGCTTTTCACCGAAATTTGGTGCGATGATTCAGACCATTCCAAGTCCAGTCCTAACAGGTGCCTCGATCGTGGTGTTTGGTCTGATTACCATTGCTGGGGCGAAGATTTGGATTGATAATAAGGTGAATTTTGCCAGCAACAAAAACCTGATGGTTGCTGCCATCACCATCATCCTTGGCACTGGTGATTTTGGCTTAATGATTGGTGAATTTAATCTGGGTGGTATTGGTACGGCGACCTTTGCAGCGATTATTCTGCATTGGTTCTTAAGCCTACGAGAAGAAAAGGCAGGTCAAGCACATTAATCGCTCATAAATAACGCTGATGGTGATGGCTTTGTAATTTTAATGAATTTTAAGATATTTCTCTAAAATTACGTGATTGTTACTAAAAAATCAGTTATAATACGCATTACTTTTTATATTGTATAGTCAATTATAAAAACTGTTGAATTAAGGAAGATGATGGCAAGTTGCTATCATCTTTTTTTGTGCTTTTTTATCTTGGATGGTGATGGGTTGCCATCAAGATGGAGTGTTTTATGTACGAAAATCCACTTTCTTGTACGGCAAAGCCAAGCTTTGTCGAGATTTTACATTGTACAGTCAATGCCTTTAGCGCACCTTTATGGGATGTGTTGATTTGGATGTTGGTCGGTATTGGCTTTTTCTTTACTGTTTTCTCAGGATTTGCACAGTTTCGCCTATTTGGTCAAAGTATCAAAACGATGCTTGGCAGCCGCAAAAATGACAACGATGCTGATGGCATCTCAGGCTTTCAGGCCTTTGTAACGGGTCTTGCGAGTCGTGTCGGTGTTGGTAATGTCGCAGGTGTCGCGATTGCTATCGGTATCGGTGGTGCTGGTGCGGTATTTTGGATGTGGCTGATTGCCTTGATTGGTATGTGCTCGGCATTGGCCGAGAGCAGTCTGGCTCAGCTATTCAAGGTGCGTGATGAGCATACGGGGCGTTTTCGCGGTGGTCCTGCGTATTATATCGAGCAGGGTTTGGGTCAAAAATGGCTTGGCTTGGTGTTCGCCATCGCGTTGATCGTCTGCTTTGGCTTTGTGTATCAGTCGATTCAGTCAAACTCAATCGCGCTTGCGATCCAATCAGCAGCAGGCTGTGTGAGTGAAAATGATGCTTGCCAAGCTGATTGGCAAATTTATAAGCACGTCGTGGGTGCGGTGCTTGTGGTGATGACTGCGCCGATTATCTTTGGTGGTATTACTCGTGTGGCGAAGATTGCTGAGACTTTTGTCCCTGTGATGGCACTGTTTTATCTACTGGTTGCATTGTATATTGTCGGTGTGAATATTGATAAAATCCCAAGCGTGATTTCATTGATTTTTACCAAGGCGTTTACTTTTGAGGCAGCGGGCGGAGGTCTGTTTGGCTCAATGGTATCGGTGGCGATGATGCAGGGTATCAAGCGTGGTCTGTACTCAAACGAAGCTGGCCAAGGTTCTGCACCAAACGCCGCTGCCGCTGCCAATGTCAAGCATCCTGTAGAGCAGGGCATCATTCAGATGCTGGGCGTATTTGTGGATACGCTGATTGTTTGCTCGTGCACGGCGTTTGTGATTTTGCTTGCGGTGATGCCGGAGAATGCTGCTGATTTGTCAGGTGTACAGCTGACGCAGATGGCACTTGAAAGCCATGTGGGCTGGTGGGGTCAATATTTCTTGGCGTTTGTCCTGTTTATGTTGGCGTTTTCGACCATCATCGGTAACTATGCTTATGCCGAGTCGAATATGCAGTTTTTGAAGAATAATGCATTTTTGCTGACTTTATTCCGCATGGCGGTGCTTGGCTTTGTGTATTTTGGTGCGGTGACCAAGGTGGCTGTGGTGTGGGATATGGGCGATTTGACGATGGGTGTGATGGCATTTATCAACCTAATCGCCATCGTGCTGCTATCACGCTATGTGTTTACACTGGTCAAAGACTATAACGCTCAGCTCAAAGCAGGCGTGGATAAGCCAGTGTTTGACATCAACAAATATCCAAAACTTGCCCAAAAGGTGCGTTCAGATATTTGGAAGTAATGTGCTAATCAAATAAAACAGCAGGTTTAATGGCCTACTGTTTTATTTGATGGTGGGTAAACCTGCATCGGAGTGTTGATGCCAATAAATGACAGTATTAAAGCGCACTTAATTGACCACGCCTCAAAAAGCTCATCCATCGATGGGCTTTTTGGTTGTCATTATGACCACCACATTCTTAATTTTAACGACCATAATGGCGCGATACCAGTAAAGCTTTGGGTGATTTTGCCATCTTTGATGATGGCGTAAGAAGGGGTGACTTGCCCCTGCCATTGCCGAAAGATCTGCCCATCAGTATCATTAATGGTGTTAAAATCATAGCCCTGTGTGCGCATATAGGCATGCAGCACTTCGTCATCACCTGATGAGACAGCCACACCAAGCACCTGATAGCCACTGTCTTTTAGTGCCTGTACAGAGGGACTGGTGATGCTGCAGATGTGGCACCAAGTTCCCCAAAAATATACCAAAACAGGTGCTTCATGACTGGCAGCCAGTGCATCAGGCACACCCGTCTTGGCTAGGCCGAGCGTGGGTGCATCGGGCGCTGAGGGTGCGCGCCAGAGGTTGATGGCGGTGTACATCACCATAAATATCAGCAGATAGCTGACCAAAGTTCGCATCAAGCGAGCGATCGAAAAGGATGGCTTTTTGCTCATGATGTAGCGCTTACCAAAACAAGACGCCCATGCAAGGCACGGGCGCATCCATCAAATGGCGTGATCAAATCAGCGCTCCAGATACTCAATCTTACCGCTGACACCATCCCATTTCTCGTATTCTGGCAGAGGATCTTTTTTCTCGGTGATGTTCGGCCAGATGCCAGACAGCTCTTCGTTGATGGCAAGAAATTCTTCTTGGCCAGCTGGGATTTCATCTTCAGAGAAGATCGCATTGGCAGGGCATTCAGGCTCGCACAGTGCGCAGTCAATACATTCATCAGGATTGATCACCAGAAAGTTTGGACCTTCATAAAAACAATCAACAGGACAGACTTCGACGCAGTCAGTGTATTTGCAGCGGATGCAGTTATCAGTTACAACAAAAGTCATAATAGTACCTTGGCTTATTGGCTCGGACAGGGATTGTGCCAGTGTTGCGTAATTACTGGCAAATAAACGAGTTGGGCAACATACACCCATAGACAGTGTATTTTAGCTTGTTTGTGCGATTTTCTCAAACAAAACCGTCACATTTGTTATGCCAAAAGCGAAAAAAGACCGCAATATATGGCAAAAGCTCTAAGTAATCGCAAATAAGAATTACTTAGAGCTTAAGAGTTGGTCTGCTAAGCTATAAACTTAAGCAAAGTGATCAAAAGTCATTAGCCAGCGACACTGTCACGCTGTGCTTGCTTGGCAAGCTTATAGCACTCTTCGATATGATCAAAGGCAATTTTCTTAAAAATCATATAGCCCAAGCTTGCTGCGACCATTGAGCCACCCAGCGGAATGTATTTGCTGACTTGCTTGCCGATAAAGCGACCACCAAAACCTTGTACGGTCTTATTCACCACGCCGCGTGCTGCGACCAGACCACCGATGGCCATGATGCGCTCTTTTATGCTTTGCTTGCGTGCTTCTTCGGTTGATTTATCCAAATCGGCAGCATCTGCCAAGCCAAAGCGCTCAGTAATCTCAGGCAATAGCTTGGTAAGCATCGCCACATCGACCGCCACATCCAAAAAAGGCAATGGAATCACCGCAACGCCAGCAGAGACCTTGGCGCGTGATTTTGCTAAGGCTTGGCACTGGGCGCGAATCTGTTCTAGATTTAAGGTTGGGTCGATATTTTTGGCGACGGGTTGGCTGACTGAAGTTAGCATAATCATTTCCTTTTTCGTTGTTAATGTTTGAATCCTGTTGGACAAATTGCTCTGTGATGCGCTTGGTGATCGGATTAAATCATCTTATTGAGTCATCAACTGCATTTAAGCCGATCCTGTGTGTTTACATTGCAGACTGTCCAAACAGTGTCCATATCTAGTTAAGTTACTTAATATTTTACGGGTATTACCGAAACTTACAAGTGAGTTTTGTGTGCGCTTTGTATGGCTTGTGTCAATACTGTGACGCTGACTTAAATGTATGCTGCCATCAGGTGTTGGCAGATCTAACCATGACGCAACTGCCGCGGTCGAAACCCTGTGGCCAGCAGCACAATGCCATACACCACAGCACCAAGTGCGCAGATGCCTAATAAGATGGCAATTTTTAGCCATTGAGCGCCATCCAGCGGATAATATGGCAAAATGGCATACAGTGCCGCCACCATCGCGATGCATGCGATCACAAACTGCAGCGACATTTTTTTCCAATGAGCGCCAAATCTAAAAATGCCACGGCGGTGCAGTAGGGCGTACAGCAGACCTGCATTGACAAAACTTGCCGCGGTCGTTGCCAGCGCCAGACCGCCATGCAGCGGCAGTTGCAATAAATAAAACAGCCCGATAAACAGCACGCTAAAAATCATATTAGCAAACACCGACACGATGCCAATCTTCACGGGCGTTTTGGTGTCTTGACCTGCAAAAAACGCAGGCGCAAAAATCTTAATTAGCATAAATCCCAAGATGCCGCCCGATAATGCTTTCAGCGCAACACCGCTCATCAGCGCATCTTGATGGGTAAACTGACCACGCACAAATAAAGCATCCATCAAGACATCCGACAGCACAAACATCGCAAGACTTGCTGGCAGACCGATGACGATGATCAAGCGCGCTGCCCAGTCCATGGTCTTTTTAAATGTGTCATGATCGGACTTCGCGCGGCTAGAGGACAGACTTGGCAAAATCACCGTGCCGATGGCCACGCCGATCAATCCTAATGGCAACTCGCTTAGGCGTTCGGCAGCGTACATCCACGATACCGAGCCTGCGATCATCAAGGAGGCAAACACGGTACTAAGCAGTAAGTTGATTTGGGTAACAGACACACCAAAGATGGCAGGTAGCATCAGCTTTAGAATGCGCCGAACGCCTTCATCGCCAAAGCCCAAAGAGGGCGGTACCAGTAGCTTTTGTTGCCACAGCTGCGGCAGTTGGAGTAGTAGCTGTAGCAGGCCTGAGAGCGCGACTGCATACCCTAGCGCCATGATGGGCTTGTCAAGAAGCGGAGACACCAACAGCGCACCACCAATCATGCACAGATTCAATAAGACAGGCGCAAAGGCTGGCGCAGCAAAGCGTCCATAGCTTTGTAGGATGCTGCCAAAAAACGCCGTCATCGAGATGAACAGCAGATATGGGAAAGTCAGCCGAAGCAGCTCGGTTGCAGCATTAAATTTGGTGGCATCGCCTGCAAAGCCTGGTGCGAACACATACACCACCTGTGGCGCAAGCAAAATTACCACCACCGTCAGCACGAGCAGTATCGATGACAGCACGCCTGAGACGCGACTGATGAGCAGCTGCACTTCATTAAAACTGCGCGTTTCTTTATACTCGGTCAAAATCGGCACAAAAGCTTGGCTAAATGCGCCCTCAGCGAATAAACGACGCAAGAAATTTGGGATCTTAAAGGCCACCAAAAAAGCGTCCATCAAGCCGCCAGCACCAAAAACACCCATCAGCACCATATCGCGCACCAAGCCTAAAATGCGTGATAGCATGGTCATGGAGCTGACGACCATAGTCGAGCGAAAAAGCCGAGATTTTGCCATAATGATCGGTAATTGCCAAAAATTGAGCTATTTTACTAGGTTTTTGACAATTTTGCTTAGCTTTGTGAAGATTGATTGATACATTTTGTAAATTTCATGCATCGTTTGGGTCGGGTGATTTCATCAGTGCTGCCACCATGACACGCAGTTTTTGCCAATCAAAATGCACGCCAGGGTCAGTTTTGCGGCCTGGAGCAATGTCGCTATGACCCATCAAATGTCGGCGCGTGGCAGGATAGGCTGCATGGATGGCGGCGATCACTTGGCTTAACACCTGATATTGCACTGCCTCATAAGGCAGATGATCAGCGCCCTCAAGTTCGATGCCGATGCTAAAGTCATTGCATTCTTTGCGCCCCAGATACGCTGAGCGGCCAGCATGCCAAGCGCGATCATTAAAATTGACAAACTGTGTGACACTGCCATCGCGCTCGATGAACAGATGTGCTGAGACTTGTAAATCTTTGATGGTTTGAAAATAGGCGTGATCGTCTGGGTTTAGTTGATTTTGAAAAAAGGCTTTGACATGATGCAGACCTTGGACATTGGTTTGGCCAAAATTGGCAGGCGGCAGGCTGATATTATGAATGACGATGCCGCTGATGATGCCTGTGGCGTCACTGGGCCGAGCATTGAAGTTCGGTGATGCCAAGAACTCTGCACCAATTAAGATGCCGTTTTTGATGCTAAATTGGGTAGCCATGCGCATTCTCAATGTGTCTGATGAAGCCAATATCGGATGAATCTGCCGCTCGATGAGTGAGACGAGCCTTGCGGCGATGATATTGTAGCACAGATTTGGCCAAGCTTTGATGACAATTTGGGCATGGATATTAGGCATGCTTATGCTACAATGACGCTTATGATACTTATTTAAAATTGTACTCATTTAAAAGGATCTCAAATGCCTGTCGATTTTAGGATGCTACGCACCAAAGCCCGATACGCTGCTTATGCTCTGATGCTGCCTGCTTGGGTTGGCATGCTGCTATCCATGCCTGCCAAGGCCAGTGATGATACTGTGACGCCCACCCAAAACCACGCCCAAGCTTATCCTTATGGACTTGATGCCAAAAAGCTGCGACAAATCAGCGACGCTGTCGGCTGGCGACGGCTGCTGCTGTTTTCAGATCATCAAAAATCAGCCGATCAAAGCAGCTTAGATAACCCACGATTCTTTTTGGCGCCCACAGGTCATCAGGATGCGCATGCTGAGCTGATCGCGATGCTAGAGGCGATGCAGGCGGGAGATGCTGATGCGCTGTGCCGTTTCGTGGCGCGTGTGCATTATCTACAGGATGAGCTGGCGAAGATGGGCATCGACAGCGGCGTGGCAGGTGATGAGTGCGCAGATTTTCAAGCATTTGCCAAATCCTTAAATGCCAAGCATCTGTCATTGGTCTTTGCCGAAGAGCATCCTAATAATATCGCTTCGGCTTTTGCGCATGTATTGATGCGCGCTGATGATGATCAAAGGCAGGACGCGCAGGCGATGGCGATCAATTACACTGTGCAGTCTGATAGCCCTGATCCGATGATCCGCTCGACGCTCAAATCCTTGGTTGGCGGCTATCCGGGGGTGATGGAGATCATGCCATTTTCCAAAAAGGCTGAAGATTATCTGGTGAAAGATGAACGAGATCTGTGGCAGTTTGAGCTGGATTTGACCAGCGAGGAAGTGGCGCAGATCATCCGTCATATCTGGGAGGTCAAGGACATGGCGCGGCCGTACTTTTTTACCCATGATAATTGTGCCACCGAGATCGTGCGTTTGATCGATGTGGTGCGACCACAGGCCAATCTGCGCGCGCATGTCGGCAAAATCGTCATCCCCTCGCGTATCGCATCGATTTTGGCAGACCAAGGTTTTGTGCGCAGCCAAAAGTTCATCCCATCCAACGCCACCATCCGCCAAGCCGCCTTAAATCACGGCCAAGCGATGGATCCTGATAGCATATTGCCCAGTCGCAACAATCCCATCCATGCCACACCCGTGCATCGCATTGGGCTAGGGGCAGGGATGGATGATCGGCACGATGACCGCGCGGTCTATGGCGTGCAGATCAATGCCGCTTATCAAGATCTGCTGGATAATCCCAATGGCGTGCGAGCGCTGCTCGATGTCAGACTGCTGTCGTTGGATGTCATCAAAGATGCTGAGAAAGCAAAAATCAATGAGCTGACCATCTTTGCCACACGCAGCCTAAACCCTGCCAACACCGCCAAAAATAACGCCACCGATCCTACAGGCATCGGCAAAGCCACCGGCATGCGACTGGGCTTTATCCAAAGTTTTGATGCCTCAAGCACCGCCAATGAAGATCATCTGGTGATGGATCTGGGCATCCAAAAAGGCAAATCTTGGGCGCTGGGTCAGGCAAGAGCGGGCAGTGGTGAGATCGCGGACACGGTATGCTATGCGCTGGCTGATGGCGGCGTGCAAGTTGGCCGCATCAATCAAGGCTATCGACTTGGGCTGGGTGCAGTGGCAGGCTGCGTGCATTATGCTACGCCAAGGCTGCGCGCGATGGCGGAGGTATCACTGCCTTATTATTATCATCCTGATCGCGCCGATGGTGTGCGTTCGGGCTATCTGCAGCCATCTGTGCGTGTCGGTATGCAAGCGGACATCGACCGTGTGCATGCACTGCGCTTGACGGCCAAGCACGAAAAATTATATGACAGTGATAACACTCAAGCCATGCTGTCACTACAGCGCTATTTTTGATCCAAAAATCACAGACATAAGGAAAATCCAATGGCACATTATCTGATCATCGGTCAAGGACGCATCGGCAAGCCACTGGCCAAACAGTTAGCCATCACAGGGGTCGATCAAGGCGACACTGTCACGACCGTTGCCAGAAGTCATCATCAGTATGATGAGGATCATATCCGATTTTTACAAAAAGACGCCAGAAGTCTGACGGCTGACGATGTGGCAGGTGTGACGCATATTGCCATCATCGTGACGCCCAGATCGCCAACAGGTGCGCGCGCGACCGCGAAGGATTATCAAGACAGCTATCTGGCGGTCTGTGAGCATCTGTCACAGCTGGCAGACAGCTTTGATGCGTGGCATCAACATCTTCAGCAGATATTATTCGTGTCATCGACGGCCGTCTATGGCGAGAATGATGGCGAGTGGATCGATGAGCGTACGCCTGCTGTGCCATCAAGCCCGACCGCCCAAGTCCTCAGACAAGCCGAAGTAGTACTGCAAACGACTTTTGGTGACAAAGCAGTCGTCGTGCGACCAAGCGGCATCTATCATCTGGACAGCACGCGGCTGATCGATCAGGCAGCTGATGCACATCAGTCAGGCGTGCCAAGCCATCATTATACCAATCGCATCATGGATAGCGATCTGGTGACGGTGCTGGTACAGATTATGCTGCTATCATCCCCAAAGCTGATCTATCTGGCCACAGACAGCATGCCTGCCACAAGCCTTGAGGTGCTAAGCTTTATCGCCAAACAGATGTGCTACCCACCGCCCAAGCCCATTCAGACCCACCCAAGCGGCAAGCGAATCTGTGGCAACATCGATCCTGCGTGGCTAAAGTTTGCTGATTATCGAGCAGGCTATCTGGCGGTGATGGCAAAATACCGCGCCGAGCATGGGATGATGACTGATGATTAGGGCGGATGAATAGGGGCGATTTACCGATGAATAATCAACTGCTTAAACAAATGACCAAGTTTTATGTGGATAAAACAAAGCCATCTTAATCTGCAAGATGGCTTTATCTTTGGAGCGATCAATTAAAATGCTTGGCAAATAGTCGCTTGGCGTTATCAGATAAGATGGCTTGCTGTACCGATGGCGCAAGATTGCTGCGCGTAATGTAGTCGCAGGCGCGCGTGTATTTGTCAAATTGAAAATAAGGAAAATCCGACCCCATCATCATGCGCTCACTGCCAAAGGTCTGACAGCTGCACTGCAATGCCTGTGGATGAAAATTGGCGGTATCAAACCAAAACTGCGACAAGCTTTGCCATGGACTGTGATCAAACGCCTGCCAGTCATTGTAGTTATCCTCGATGCGCTGCATCACAAACGGCAAAAACCCGCCCAAATGCGCCACATGAAATTGGATGTTGGGAAACTTTTGGGGGATGTTAGCCTTTAAGAGCTGTAGCACCGCCACCGTATCTTCGATGGGCGCGCCCACCACCCAATGCAGATCAAAGTCATTGACCATCGGTGATGCTGCACCGCAGCCTGTGGGATGAATGTAGATCACCGCACCCATCTCATCCATCGCTTGATAAAATGGCAACAACTTGGGATCGGCGATGGACATCTCGTTTTTGATGAGTGTGTTGATGGCGATGCCCATAAAACCCAGCTCATCGATGCAGCGACGCGCCTCAATGATGGCTTCATCCACATAAGGCAGCGGCACTGCACCATATGCCAAGAAGCGATCGGGGTATTGCTTGATGACATCGGCATACAGATCGTTGATTTGGCGCGCCATTGCGGCCGCTTGATCGGCGCTGCCCCATGACGGACTTTGTGGTGTGGCGGACAGCACTTGATACTGCACGCCTGCTTGATCCATCATTTCGATGCGTGCTGACAGATCGCGACTATCCACCATGGCGTGATCAACGCGCGCATCGGCAGTGGCATCGCTTGCGCCTGCTTGTTGCATCAGTGATTTTAATTGATCCAAATACTCCATGCTCCACAGATGTGCGTGCGTGTCGATATGGCCATCGGTGGGGCGTGTGGCGGTGTGAGTGTCAGAATGCGTGTTCATGATCTCTCCATGTGGTTATTGGTGATTTTTTGTGGATAATCGATACATCCGTGAATGTGGTTATTAGTATAACGCTATTATAACTGCTGCGCTGGTGTGTTTTGTTGCGCGATCGAGTGTTTTTGTCAATTTTTATCACGCGTTTTATCCTGCTTTTTGTGATCTGATGAGTGATGTGAATTATCAAAAAAAATGGCCTGCACGAGGCAAGCCATTTTAGGTTAATTGGTATTACCAATAGCCCAGTACTTTCCACCAAGCGCCGCCAATGATTAAAAATACCAAAATATTCACCACGCTCATCACAAAGCCAGCTTTCCACCATTCGCCCAAAGTGGTATAGCCCGAGCCGTAGATGACAGGTGAGGTGCCTGTGGCATAGTGCGTCAAGGTCATCATCAGGCTAGATGCAGCCGCCATCGATAGTGCAAAGAACATCGGTGGTGCGCCCAGCGCAATGCCTGCGGTCAAAAACGCCCCAAACATCGCGGTGATGTGCGCTGTGGTACTAGCGAACATATAATGCGCGTACATATAAGCCACAAGCAGCAATAAGCCTGCCGTCATACCATTTAGGCCAAGACCACTGATGCCAACCTCAAGGCTTTGGCTAAACCATGCGATCAGACCCAGTTTATTCAAAAAAGTCGCCAACATGATGAGTGCTGAGAACCAGACAATGGTATCCCAAGCGCTTTTTTCATTGATGACATCCTCCCAAGTCAGCACGCCTGTTAGTAGCAGCAGGCTAAGACCCAAAAAGGCGGTGGCAGTGGCATCGATGCTAAAACCAAATAAGAAATTTGGCACGCCAGCCCAGCACAGTAGCAAGATCCCAAAGATAAAGAACATGATGATCTCATCTCGGCTCATTTTGCCCATTTTGACGAGTTCATCTTTGGCAAATTGCACGGCATTTGGGGTGTTTTTGATTTTTGGGGGATACAAAAAATACAACACGATCGGCATTAAGATAAACGCGACAAGTCCCGGTACCAGCATGGCGATCGCCCACTGGCTCCAGCTTAAGCGAAATTCACTGCCCAGACTTTCGGCGATCAGATTGACTACCAATGGGTTTGGCGCTGTGGCGGTGATGAACATCGCTGAGCTGATCGGATTACTGTGATAATTGACCAAAGACAGATATTTACCCATCAAGCCTTCGGTATTTTTGTCAGGCGTTGAGTCATAGCTGTCAGCGATCGAACGCATGATCGGGTGCATGATGGCACCACCACGAGCGGTGTTACTTGGGGTGACAGGTGCCAAGATCAGCTCGGACAAGGCTAAGCTGTAGCCGATGCCGATGGTTTTTTTGCCCCAGACGGCGATGAACAGATAGCCGATGCGTCGCCCCAGACCAGTCTTGAGCAGACCGCGTGAGATCATGATGGAGATACCGATCAGCCAGATCAGCGAACTTGAGAAATTCGACAGCGCATCTTCCATCGCTTGCTTGGCATTGCCATCTTCGGTGGTGATGCCAGTGATCGCCACGAGCATGATGGCGATGATAGAGATCGCACCGATGGGCATGGCTTTGCCGATGATGGCAGCGATGACGCCGACAAACAGTGCCAACAAGCTCCATGCTTGATCGGTCACGCCATCAGGTGTCGGAATGAAATAGATGATGGCAGCCAAAGCCAGAGCAATGGCCATCGGAATGGGCTTAAAGCCGATTTTGGGATTGTTCATGATACACCCATTTTTATAACTAAAAAGCAAAAAAGGACACCGCAACCGATGTCCCTATGGATTAAAATGATGTTATTGTGATCGTGACTGTATTATACGCCAAATAAATTCATAAAAAAAGTAAGGATTTAAAATCATCCAGCAAAAAGTATTTTTATGAAAAATACCAACCAATTTAGTCTGAAAATTTCAGCAGAAAAATCCCCCACAAATCCCCCAAAACTTGTTAAAATAGTACTATTTTTATGTATAAATTTGAGAGCTGATTATGACCAATAACACCATCCAAACTGCCCTAGATCGCTTATCTTCCGCCTATAATCCTGCCGAAATCGAAGCAGGGATGTATCAAGGTTGGGAGGATGCAGGTTATTTTAAGCCTGATTATAGTAAGTCAAAAGCCTTCTCTATCGCCTTGCCACCACCGAATGTCACAGGCTCACTGCACATGGGACATGGTTTTAATAATGCCATCATGGATACACTGACTCGCTATCATCGTATGATGGGCTACAACACGCTATGGCAAGCAGGTACTGACCATGCAGGCATCGCGACACAGATGGTCGTTGAGCGTCAGCTTGGCCTACAGGGTATCAAGCGTCATGATCTTGGCCGTGAAAAATTCCTAGACAAAGTGTGGGAGTGGAAAAACGAATCGGGCGGCAACATCACTCGCCAAATCCGTCGCCTAGGCTCATCGGTGGACTGGAGCCGTGAGCGATTTACAATGGATGAAGGTCTATCAAAAGCTGTCCAAGATGTATTTGTCAAGCTGTATGATGATGGGCTGATTTATCGTGGTAAGCGTCTAGTGAACTGGGATATCAAGCTTGAGACAGCGTTGTCTGATCTAGAAGTTGAAAACCATGACGAACAAGGCTCATTGTGGCACTTTAAATATTTCTTTGAAAATCAATCTCTTACCACCAAAGATGGTCAAAATTATCTCGTCGTAGCGACCACGCGTCCTGAGACTTTGCTTGGTGATGCAGCGGTGGCGGTGCATCCTGAAGATGAACGCTATGCACACTTGATCGGACAAAATATCGTCCTGCCGATCACTGGCCGTATCGTACCAATCGTGGCGGATACTTATGTCGAAAAAGACTTTGGTACAGGCTGTGTCAAGATCACCCCTGCGCATGATTTTAATGACTATGAAGTCGGCAAACGCCACAATCTACCACTGATTAATATCTTTGACAAAAACGCCAATATCCTAGCAGATATGCAGGTGTATGAGAGCCTAACTCAGCGTGAACCAACGCTTGAGGTGACACCATCTGACTATGCAGGTCTGGCTCGTTTTGATGCTCGCAAAAAACTGGTGGCAGATGCCGAAGCTCAAGGCTGGCTTGAAAAAATCGAACCGCACGCACTCAAAGCACCACGAGGCGATCGCAGTGGCGAGATTGTTGAGCCGTATTTGACCGACCAATGGTATGTCGCCATCGATGCGCTAGCCAAGCCTGCCATTGAAGCGGTCGAAGATGGTCGCATCGAGTTTGTGCCTGCACAGTACAAGAATATGTACATGGCGTGGATGCGTGATATCCAAGATTGGTGCATCAGCCGTCAGCTGTGGTGGGGTCATCGCATCCCTGCGTGGTATGACGATAAGGGTGGTATTTATGTGGCACATGATGAAGCTGAAGTACGCAGTAAGTACAATCTGTCTGCCGATGTCGCCTTGCGTCAAGATGAAGATGTGCTGGATACTTGGTTTAGCTCAGGTCTGTGGACATTTAGCACGCTGGATTGGGGTAATGATGCCGATGATGGCAAGGCACTGGCGACTTTCCATCCGACCAGTGTACTGGTGACTGGCTTTGATATCATCTTCTTCTGGGTGGCTCGCATGATTATGCTGACCATGCATTTTGTCAAAAATGCTGATGGCACGCCACAAGTACCGTTCAAGACCGTCTATGTGCATGGCCTAGTACGTGATGGTCAAGGTCAAAAGATGAGTAAGTCTAAAGGCAATGTGCTAGATCCGATTGATTTGATCGATGGTATCGACCTAGAGAGTTTGGTGGCGAAGCGCACCACGGGTCTGATGAATCCAAAAGATGCTGCCAAAATCGAAAAAGCGACGCGTAAAGAATTTGCTGATGGTATCGAAGCATTTGGTACTGATGCACTGCGTTTTACTTTCACAAGCCTTGCCAGCACTGGTCGCGATATTAACTTTGATATCAAGCGTATCGAGGGCAACCGCAACTTCTGTAACAAGATCTGGAACGCCACTCGCTTTGTACTGATGAACTGCGTGGACAAAGCAGGCAATGAGCTACCAATTGATAAAGCCGCCAACAAACAGCTGTGGGAGCTGCCCGAAAAATGGATCATGAGCCGCCTAAGCTCAACCATTGCAAGCATCCATGAGGCGATGGCGACTTATCGTTTTGACTTGATGAGCCAAGCGATTTATGAGTTTATTTGGAATGAGTACTGCGACTGGTATGTCGAACTTGCCAAATCAGCACTCAATGACGACAGTGTCAGCGATGATCGAAAAGCACAGATTCGCTATGTGCTGATTCATGTGCTTGAGGTTGCGATGCGATTTAGCCATCCAATCATGCCGTACTTGACCGAGAGCCTATGGCAGACGGTTGCGCCGCTGATTGACCGTAAGACGACTGACAGCATCGTTATTGCTGATTTCCCTGTGGCAAATGCCGATGATATCAGTCGTGAGACTGAGCAGGATATGGCATGGCTACAGGCGCTCATCGGTGCAGTGCGTAACATCCGTGGTGAGATGAAGCTGGGTAATGCTGTGCGTCTGCCTGTACTACTACAAGGCGTGAATGATGCTGAGCAAGCATCGCTAAGCCGTATCGCCAATCAGTTCAAGGCATTGGCAAAAGTTGAGACGCTGACCATTGTCGCTGACAGTGATGAAGTGCCGCTATCATCATCGAGTATGGTGGGGCAGGTCAAGGTGCTGGTACCAATGAAAGGACTCATCGACCCGACAGCGGAGCTAAACCGCCTAGCCAAAGTCTCTGAGAAGCTACAAGCACAAGCTGATGGCATCGCTCGTAAGCTATCAAACGAAGGCTTTGTCGCCAAAGCACCTGAAGCAGTGGTCGCCGCCGAAAAAGCCAAACTTGATGAGCTAAACACTCAGCTTGCCGAGATTGCCAAGCAGGTGGAGCAGTTGAGGGCGTTGTAAATTATTAAAGCAATTGGGTATAATTGGGTCATTCTGCTCAATTATACCATTCATTTAAATATAGGAATTTAACATGACACAACCCATTCAAAGAATTATTTTTGGTAGTCCGGGAACTGGTAAAAGCCATTTGATTAAATCAGAAATCATTCCCTATGAATTAGGAATTGATGAAAAAGCAAACCCTGAAAATGTAATTAAAGCCGTATTTCACCCCGAATATACTTATGGGGATTTTATGGGGAAATTATTACCCATTACAAGGGCAGGAAAGGTAGAGTACAACTTTTATGAAGGTCATTTTTTAAAAGCCTTAGCACAAGCCTATAAAAATATGATCCTTGTTCACGATAAAAATGGACAAAAATTATCAGAACCAAATAATGTCGTATTGGTAATTGATGAAATTAACCGTGGTAATTCATCGGCAATTTTTGGCTCCGTATTTCAATTATTGGATAGAGATAATGATGGTTGGTCAAGTTATGACACAAGTATTAATGGTGTAGCTTTTCTAAGATTATTAGAACTAATAGGATTTGGTTTTGGTTATGATGGCAATGGCAATGTTGATGAATATAAATTAAAAGGCTTTGAAAACGCTAAAAAGCTAGAAACCTTTCAACCTAAATTGGCATATTTAAATTTTGATTTAGTTAATAAAACAATCAAAATCCCACCAAATCTCCATATTATTGCTACAATGAACACTTCGGATAATTCTATTTATCATATGGATACTGCCTTTAAACGCCGTTGGGAATGGCAATTTATTGATGTTAATTCTGATTTGGTTAAAACAGATGGTATTGCCTTTAAATCTGAAAGTGAATGGATTGATTTTATTGAAAAATTAAATCAATTTATCAAATCCAATCATAGCTATATTCGTGGTATTGAAGATAAACAAATTGGTAGATATTTCATTAAAGCTAATTCTCAAAATCAAATTGAATATTCCATCATTCAAAGTAAATTAATGTTTTTTATTTGGGACAGTGTCTTTAATCGAGACAAAAAACCTTTGTATGAACTTTTGGATATGGATAAAGATGAATTAGTTACTTTCGGTGATTTTGCCATAAAGGTCAAGGAATTTGTTAAAGCCATACAGGAAAGATAATGTTTAATTTTAATGAGTTAGCCATTGTTCAACCAAATGAGCCAGATTGTTATCGTGGTTCATTTGTTGGCATTCGCAAAGATAAATATTTGGGCAAAATGGCTTTTACTTTACCTAAAGGGTTTGAAAATTTTAAAGTTAATTATGATAATGTCAAAAATTTGTTTTTTGCAATGTATCGTACTTTTGAAAAATTCCGTCAAAACAAAGAACGGTATTTGGATAAAGATGAACAAAATAAAGATAATGCCCAAATTGAAAATAATAATGGGGCATATATTTTTACCGATGAAGACAATAACGAAACTGTTTTGTATAGCAAAATTGATTTGATTGATAAAATTTTCCAAACTTATCAAGAGTTGGAAATTGAATCTTTAATTCAAGAATTAGGCTTGGTTGAAGAGGTGGATTATTCCAAAATTGAAAATTATTTGGATAAGGGAATTTTTCTAAGTAATCACGCCATTTTTATTGAAAATATGGTTGGCTATCGTAATATTGTGCGTGGCGTGCCGTCCGAATTGATTGAATTATTTTGCTATATCTATAAAGAATTAGCAAGTGAGCTAGAGAAAGAATTATCTGAACAAATCAAAGAAATTTCCTTTAATTTTTCTTATAAATACCTAAGCCCAGAACAAAGTTTATTTTCTCAACATTCTTTTGAATCAACAATCAGCATTCTAAAAGATTGTTTGGATAATATTCACAAAACGACTGCTTATAAAAATTACCAATATTGGGACATCTATGAGGCGGTAGAGCATTTTTTGTATGGTAGTCTAATTTTTGATGAAGATAGCCAGCAGGGATTTTGGGGAATTAATAATTTTAGCTATATTTGGGAAGAGATGTGCAACTATATGATGATTGCTAAACAAAAAGAATATAAGATCATATATTGTGATAGCGAATTGCCTCTAAATCAGTACAAACCAAATTTAACCAAAGATTATGTATGGATAGACAAAGGCGCTCTACCCAACAATCCTTTTTATATCGATTTCAACGGATTTAAGCGTTGGGTCAGACCTGATATTATCGTAAAGTCAATTTCTAATAATAAATTTGAAGAAAATCCATTAAATGTAGTAATCGCTAGGAAGATTTTATCAATAAAAGAAGCGCCTGTTAAATCGCCTATTTCTTTTGGTCTAAATCGAGTAAATGTAGATATTTCTTTAAATAAAGATATGCAAAAATTAAATAGCTCAATTAATGTTGAGGTTTCGGATGTGATATTTAGGGCATTCGCAGAAAAATTTTATAACCTTTATCGTGCAAAAGGTGTTATTCAGAGTTCGCTAAAGGGCTATCAATATGTACCAAATGGCAAATACGCATTTAGCTTAAGAAATATCCCAAAGGATTCTTATGATGAGGTTTATAAAGAAATTTTGGGCATATGGAAAGGAGATCAGCAACAAGAAATTGTATATATTATTGACTGGAAGTATTATTCTCATAACATTCTTGAAAATCAAAACTATAGAAGTAATAACAGGGTAAATGCAAGCATTATTAAGTCCTTAGCGTACGAATTTTGCTTATCTAAAGTCGTGGATAAGCCCACTTTCAATCAATTTTGTGTACCTTATTATGATAATAATACGCACAATGTTGTAGCCAGCATTAGTCATTTGGACTGCAATATTGATTTGGTAAAAATGAATTTCAATATAATTCAAGAGATTTATTTAAATGGCTGAGAATTTTCAAAGTGAATTTGTATTCGGTTTGCAGGGAAGGTGCTATCAGGACTTTGTCGACACCGTCGCCAGTCACATCATTGAGCAAATTATCAAAACTGATGACTATGAAATCATTGGCTTTGATAAACATTTGTCATTTGTGGATTTTGATCACAAGCATAGAAAGCAGAGTGTTTTTCCTGAATTTTACCTTAACTTCTTGGCAGATATTACAAAAGATGCCAATGGTGTATCTTTTAAGAAAAAAGTTTGTATTACGCTAGATGAAAGATTGTGTAATGATATTTGCCCAAGTACAGGTAGAAAAATTACAGCCATTAAATTAGCTGGTGTTGATTTAGCGTATTTTATTTATTTTGATGTAAAAGAATTTTTTGATTTTGCGTACAGTCGAAAAAATAATAATAAATGCCATCAGTTGAAAGAAAGTAGCTTGCCACAAAATAAAAATCAAGATGTACAAGGCGTTGTTCAAACAAAGTTGACTATGACAGTTGATAGTTGCAGCGAATATACGGATGATCCAATTGTAGAAAAAATTGGTTATATTCATAACCATCATTATGGATTTGCTTATATAAGAACATCAGTCGATAGAAAAGATGTTTTTAGAATTCCGCATGACATATTTCCCGAAATAAAAGAACTGCCTGTGGGAACGGTAATTAAATCACGTTGTAAAATTAATGAGAATGATCAAGTTTATCATATTGAATCATTCGAAGAATGTTCTAGCAAGGAATTGGGCATTTCGTTTGAACAATTTGAGGGTAAGCTGGAGCGTGGATTTGGTAAAAATTTTGCTTTTATTAAAGATAATAATGCCAGTATTTATGTTCCATCAAGCTGGGCAAAATATTTTAATGAGGGACAAACATATAATGTGCAATGTTTGGCAGTAGAGTCTTATAATAACAATGGTGACTTAGGTTGGGAGGCATTGGATATTATAGTTTTTTAAAAAAAATAATCAATTTAATATACCAATATCAATCCTAGTTTGTCCTATCTCAGGAATTTATAGTAAGAATAACGGGTTAGTTAAATAAGTACGCAGCCACCCCAAACACCACACTATGCCCCTGTACAATCACATCAATATCAGGGGCATAGCCACCACCCATTGTGACTACGGTTGGTAGCTTGTGGTTGTGGAGCGTTTCGATGACAAATTGTTCTCTTTGGATAAGTCCGTCCATAGACAGGTTAATTCGTCCAAGCCTGTCATCAGCCAGTACATCTACCCCCGCTTGATAAAAGACAAAATCAGGACAAAACTCATCCAGCACCCTTGGTAGATGATTGGCTAATAATGCTAAATATTCATCATCACCTGTACCATCAGCCAGAGCGATGTCTAGGTCGGATTTTGGCTTGTGATAGGGATAATTTTTCTCGCCATGCATACTAAAGACAAAGACATCAGGATTATCCGCCATGATGGCTGCATTACCATTGCCTTGATGGACATCTAGGTCTAGGATTAGGATGCGCTTGGCAAGTCCATCTCTCAGTAGGACATTGCTCGCCACACAGACATCATTGAGGATACAAAATCCTTCTCCGCTATCGGCAAAGGCATGGTGTGTGCCGCCAGAGGTGGATAGAGCAAAGCCGTCTGTCAGCGCATAGTTGGCGCAGGCGATGGTTGCACCGACGATATAGCGTTCACGGTCGATGAGTGCTTGGCTCATGGGCAGGCCGATTTTACGGCATTCTTTGGCAGGTAGTGTCAGTGTGTCTAGGGTGTGCCAATAGTCAGGCGTGTGTGTGGTCAAAATCTCATCTATTGTTGCCATCGGTGGCTCAAAAAACTGACTGGGTGTCGCGATGCCATCAGTAATCAGTTTGAGGGGTAGTTGCTCATACTTTGCCATTGGGAAGCGATGACCTTCGGGCACAGCATGACAAAAGATGGGCGAATGGGCGATTTTAAACATGGGTGAGAGTTTTATAATTTAGAATAACTTATTGATACTGCTGTGTCGGCTCAAAGAATGACCCAGATGGCGACTTATCCTGCTCATCATCAGGACTGTGATGCAGATTGAGATAATCAAGCACAATCGGGCTAGGCTCTTGTTCGCTCATCACATCCCGATACAGTTTTTGGGCAAGTTCGGTGAGGCTGGCAACACCTTGTAAATAACAGTCGAGCGTATGATCATTGATGGTGGTAAATTCTGCATCAAAGCTTGCTTTGGCGCGCACTTCACCATCGGTGGGGTCTAGCTCAAGATTGCCAAACGGAATGCCAAGATTTGCCATCGCAAGTGACATCATCATCGGTGCATAGTGGGTCACTGGCACAACATCGGTTAATACGCCAAACACCGAGACCAGATGCGTGCGTTCATTAATCCGAAACACGCAGGTCCAATCTTCATCACCATCCCCAAAAGGCACAATCAGATGATGCACCTGAGCGACGCCACTTGGCATCATACCATAGGCATCTGATGGACGGTGCTCGTACTGCCAGTCGTGTGAGTCCAGCCAGTGGGCGATCGCAGATGTGATGGGCAGATGTTCAAGCGTGTCTCGGCTTGGCTTGACATTCGCCATTGGGCTGCCCGTATCAGTCAGTGTAGGCTCGCTGATTGGTTTGGCTGTATCGTCCTGTGGTGTATCTATATTAAGCAGCTGTTTTAGTTTTTTTAATAATTTCATCGTCATCATCATACTGTGTTTTGGATGCTTAGCATACCAAAATTTACGCCAAAGTGCCAATCAAACCGCCATCCACATCTTATTCATGAGTGGATTTGCCAAAATTTTTGCAAAAACTGTGCTGATGATGTGGATTTTTCGGTTTTTATGGTGGTTTTTTGGTATGATAGCAGGATAAATTTTGTGGTGATTTTCATGACTATTGCGACTTTATCATCAGCGACTTTATCATCGTCAAATCAAGCCCATCCCAATCCGCAAAACTTAAGCGAACCGATATTATCCTTGATGCAAGTAGATGTGCAGCGAGGAGATTTTTTGCTGTGCCAAGGGGTGGATGTGCAGCTTTTTGCAGGGGATATTTGCCATCTGATCGGCGAAAATGGTTTGGGTAAGACGACCTTGATGTCACAGATTGCAGGCTTATTGCCGATGATGACGGGATCTGCGACCATCAATGGCGCGTGCGTGTATGTGTCGCATCAGCTGGGGATTAGTCCTGCCTTGACCGTGGGACAAAATCTGCGGTTTTTGTTATCGCTCTATGGTGTAGAGGCGGATGATAAGGTGCTTGAAGACGCACTTGAGCAAGTGGGCTTGCAGGGCTTGGCGGATGTCTCAAGCGTACAGCTATCAGCAGGGCAGATGCGTCGTGTGGGCTTGGCTCGGCTGTTTGTGCTGGATGCGTCGGATGCACCGTTTTGGCTACTTGATGAGCCATTGACAGCACTGGATGTGGCGATGGTTGCACGGCTTGAGGCTCGTATCGGGCAGTTTGCTCGTGATGGCGGTGCGGTGCTGATGACCAGCCATCAGGCGACGCGCGCAACCAACTGCACTTTGGATTTGGCGGAGTTTGCCCTATGATGAACCAAGCGTTTATGACCATGCTACAGCGTGAATGGCAAATCAAACGCCAAGGGGCGGTGCAGTGGCTATTTCCTTTGGTGCTGTTTTTGCTCATCATTACTTTGTTTCCGCTTGCCATCGGCAGTGAGCCAAATTTGCTACTTCGCCTTGCACCATCGGCGGTGTGGATTGCTGCGTTGATTGCGCTTGTGATTGGGGTGGATGATTTGTTCCGTGGTGAGTTTGATAATGGCACGCTTGTGCAGATGGTCGTCGCCAAAGCACCGCTGACGCTGTGGGTACTGGCTCGGCTGATGGTGCATTGGCTGTTTAGTGCAGGTGTGGTGGCGTTGTTATCCCTGCTTGTGATTGTGCTATTTGGTATGGCGACTGGTGATGCACTTGTGCTTGCTTTATCCATCATCGTCGGCTCACCGCTATTACTTGCGTTGTCGGCGATTGCTAGTAGCTTGACTTTGACACTCAAAAATGGCGCTATCTTAGTGCCACTGATTGCACTACCGATGCAGCTGCCGGTGCTGATTTTTGCCACCGGTGCGGTGGATTTGCACGCCACAGGGCTTAACGGTTTGCCGACACTGGCACTGATGGCAGCAGGCAGTATCATTGCTATCTTGGTGACACCGTGGGTGGTGGCAAGCGTGCTTAAGATGGCATGGTCGGATTGATGGCTGAATTTGGTAGGTGAAGTGCCATATAATTAGTGGTGATTGACTTAGCAAAAGACTTGCTCATTTATCAATCCATGCAGCTTTTACACCCAAAACTCACCTTTGGCCACTTGCACCACACGCCCACCGACAAAAATCGTCTGCTCGCCATCGACGTTGAGCGTTAGGCGGTTGGGTCGCCCCATGTCATCACCTTGATGGATGATTTTGGCGATAGGGTATTGATTTTGAAAAATAAAATATGTGCCCAAATTGGCACACGCTGAGCCTGTACCACTATCTTCGACCATCATCCGATTTTGTTCAAAGAACATCCGAGAATGGATGATGTCACCATCATCGAACCAATAATACACCGACGGCTCATCGGTGGTCTTAAATGGATTATCCGCATTCAATTCACGCAAGCTTGTCATGTCAAGTTGCAGATTTTGTAGTGCTTGACGATTGGTTAATTCAATCAAAAACTGCTGTGTACCACTATTGATAAAATAACCACAATCGGCAATATCATCTGCATGAATGCCGCTGGCCCTAGCGATAGCGTCTTTTGAAGCACTACTTTGCTTGACATGATGGCCTTTGATTTTTATTTCAACACGGTCATCTTGACTAAAGACTTCAACAGGTTTTGCCAAGGTATTTAAGACAAAATGATTTGGTAAATCAGTCAGTTGTCTTAGAATAAACGCACTGCCAAGTGTCGGATGACCTGCCAGTGGCAATTCATAATTGGGCGTAAAAATGCGTAAATCGGCCACTGCTGACACACCATGCTGATCTGATGGTGGGAAAATAAACACCGTCTCGGATAGATTGAACTGCTTGGCGATGGCTTGCATTTGCTCGTCATCAAGCCCATCGGCATGGGCAAAGACTGCCAAAGGGTTGCCGCCAAAATGACTTTCGGCAAAGACATTGACCAGATAAAATGGATAAGCTTTCATGAACAAACTTCAATCATTAAAGGCTGATTGCCATCACGCACCCAAGCGATGACAGTCAAAAATCGGCATCGCTTGGCGGATTTTGGCTTGCTTGTCAGGGTCAAATTTGCCATACACCACAGTATAGCCATCAGTGCCGATGTCGGTTGTGTCACTATCTGCCACGACTTTGCCACTGGCATCCACCATCATTGAATGCCCCCAAGTCTCGCGGGTGCTAGAGCCGATTTGATGACTGCCACCTTGGGCTGAGCCAATGATCATACACTGCGAATCCAAGGCACGAGCCTGTAGCAGTAGTTGCCAATGTGCCTTACCCGTCTGATAGGTAAATGCCGCAGGGACGGTGATGATGTCTGCACCCATTTGGCGAAGTCGCTGAGACAGAGCAGGGAATCTGACATCAAAGCAGATCATCATACCAATACCGACATGAATACCATCGATCACGCAGTCGGCGACGATGAGTCTGTCACCAGCTTCAAAGGTCTTGCCTTCATCATAACTGCCCGTGGCGTCATCGACGGTCGCACGAAACAGATGAATCTTGTCATAGCGTGCCTTGATGGTGCCTGTATCATCGATAAGTAGGCTGACCTGTCGCACCTTATCATGGGCGATGGCTGTGCCATTAGGTCTGGTGGGACAGGGCAGTGTACCTGCTAGAATGTGTACGCCATGAGTTTTTGCAAGTGATTGATAAAATTCGCAAATTTCATCAAATCTATCAGTAAGCTGGCTTTGCCGACCCATGACGCAGGCATTCTCAGGCAGTACGATGAGTCGAGCACCCTGAGTGGTGGCATCGGTGATGGCAGTGCTGATGATGTGTAAATTGGCATCAATATCCGTTTGGCTGTTGAGCTGAATGCTTGCGATGGTGATGGTGGTCATGGATCGTCCTTGTGGATGATAGAATATGAAAAATACCTTGCAAAACCGCCGATGATATGCGATAGTACAAGCATACCCAGTGATTGTCATTTTTACTAACAGGCTATGATGATCATTGGGTATTTTTTATGGCTATTTTATCACCTTAATCAGCCACCGCCCACCGCTTGCACGACTTCGATGCTCATACCGTCAAAGAGCTCGGTATTTGCTAGGCGAGATTTTGGCACTAATCCCCCATCAATCTCAACAGCAAATCGCCCTTGGGTTAACCCCTGATCTGTCAATAGTTCAAGCACTGTGCTTGCACTCGTTTCAACCGCTTGTCCATTTAACATTAACTGTGTCATAAAAATATCCGTTTTGTTATCAGGTGAATTGATAAGAAACTATCGTTAATTAATTTTTAACAGTTTTGCGAGCAAAGGCAATCAATAGCCAAGCGATGATAAACATCGTACCACCAATCGGTGTGATCGCACCTAGCCACTTGGGTGCGCCCAATGCCATCGCATACAGACTGCCGCTAAAAATCAGAATCCCGCCTTGCATGAGGTATGCTGAGCGATCAGCACGGTATTGGCTGGCTGTGTGCAATACACCAATGGCAAGCAATCCCAAGGCGTGCACAAATAAATATAGGGTAGCAGTCTGCCAAATGTCGATGGCATAGCTGTCGGCAATTTTTTTGAGTCCATGTGCGCCAAATGCACCCAGTCCTACGCCAATCGCCAAATTGATTGCTGCGACTTTTAGCCAGTTCATCATCATATCATCTGTGATTATCCACTCATGGCTTGGCTATTTTGTCATAGCTTGCCATAGCTTGTCATCAGTGGATGGTGGTTATTATTTAGTCATTCTCCAAAATCATGCGATCAAGCGTAATGGCTTCTTTGATTTTATCCATCGCATTTTTTTCGATTTGGCGAACGCGTTCGGCGGAGATATTGTACACAGCCGCCAGCTCATGCAAGGTGGATTTTTGGTCGGCAAGCCATCTTTGGGTGATGATGTCTCGTGAACGATCATCTAGGCTATCCATTGCATCTTTTAGGGCGTTGGTGGTGTTTTCTTCCCAGTCCGCTTCTTCGACCATATCAGCAGGGTCGGCAGCATCTTCCAAGAATAGCTGCGGTGCGTAGCGACCATCTTCATCATCCGAATCTTGTGCTTCAAAAGAGGCATCGTAGCTGGTTAGCCGTGATTCCATCTCAAGCACTTGTTTGACGGTGACATTCAGATCATTGGCGATGGCTTCAGCTTCTTCGAGTGTCAGCTGATTGCTGGATTTTTTAAGACTTCTTAAATTAAAAAACAGCTTGCGATGCGCTTTGGTCGTGGCGACTTTGACGATACGCCAGTTTTTGATGACAAATTCGTGAATCTCTGCTTTGATCCAATGCACTGCAAAGCTGACCAGTCGCACGCCTTTATTGGGGTCAAATCGCTTGACGGCTTTCATCAGGCCAAGGTTGCCCTCTTGGATGAGATCGGCTTGAGATAGCCCATAGCCTGAGTAACTGCGTGCGATATGAATCACAAAGCGTAGATGGCTCATCACCAGCAGGCGCGCCGCTTCGACATCACCATCATTATAGTAACGCTTAGCAAGCTCTTGTTCTTGTTCGGGGGTAAGAATCGGAATCTGATGCACAGTATTGATATAAGCACCGAGATTGACACCAGGTGCAGTAAGGTGTGTCGGCATCGTGGGGACTAAGTCACGCGTCGGTACTTCATGATCTGATTTGTCGTGATCGATGATGGTGCGTGGCGAGGTCGGTGCAGCTTTGAAATCTTCGTCAAACTCGTCCAACTCTTCGATCTCATCAGGATCAAAGGCTTCAAAGCCGTCTAGCTCATCAATCAGCACATCTTCCATGTCATAGCTGTCATCATCGTTTGAAAACTCATCGTAGTCATCATAGTGACCATCGTAATCATCGGGTGTGCGTTTTGGTGCCATATCATCCACTTATCATTATAAAATCTTGATCTTATTGTACGGCAAATTGTTGATTGTGGCTAGTGCCATCAAGCGAAATCTACCAAATTTTACGCTTGATAAAATTTATAGAAATGTTTTGGTTGGGATTGGTTCGATGAAGACTTGAAGATCAAGAAATGATATAGCATGGCATCGTCTTGACCACTTTGCCATGCATGGACGCTATGGCCATTTTTTTGGCAAAACGCCACCAAATCATGCTGAGAATTTTTGTCCGTGGCGATCAGATACAGTGCATGACCATCAGCAACTAAACGCAGCGTCAGCTTGGCTTTGAGTAGTGGCATCGGGCAGGGTAGATGGCGTGCATCAAAAAAATGACTCACCGTCGCCATATCCAGACCATGTGTGGCAACAGCTTGTGTAAGTGCTTGCTCAAGTAGCGACTGTTCGGCGGTATCGACGCTGTCAAATAGGGTGTGTGGCATGAATAAAATCACCAAATTACCAACAAAATTGCACAAGATATGGGGTTGATGACAGTTTTTTGCAAGTAAAAAAATCCGCCCATTTCTGAGCGGATTTGGATGATTTGGATAATCACACCTGTGCATGCAAGCACGCCACCTGATGAGACTCATTGCCGGCTAGGCTTGGCTTGGTTTGAGCGCAAGCGTCGGTGGCTTTTGGGCAGCGAGTGCGAAACACACAGCCTGATGGTGGATTGATCGGGCTTGGTAGATCGCCTTCAAGCAGTTGTACTGATTTGCTCCGTTCAAGATCTGGATCAGGCAAAGGTACAGCCGACATCAGTGCTTGAGTGTATGGATGAGTTGGCTTGTCATAGACCGCTGCATCCGTGCCGACTTCGACAGCATTACCCAGATACATCACCAGTACACGATCTGAGATGTGCTTGACGACAGATAGGTCATGAGCGATGAAAATCAGCGCCAAGCCCATCTCTTCTTGGACTTCTTGAAGTAGGTTGATTACCTGTGCTTGAATCGAGACATCCAGTGCCGACACTGGCTCATCACAGATGATCAGCTTTGGGCGTAGGATCAAAGCGCGAGCGATGCCGATACGCTGACACTGACCGCCTGAGAACTCATGCGGATAGCGGTTGATGACATTGGGCAATAGACCGACCTTTTTCATGATCTCACGCACGCGCTTGCCGATTTCTTCTTTGCCAAGCTCAGGGTGGTAAGTGCGTAGCGGCTCTGCGATGATGTCGCCGACGGTCATACGTGGGTTTAGGGATGCCAATGGATCTTGGAAAATCATCTGAATTTCTTGGCGTTTTTTCTTCCAGCCTTTTTCAGATAAACCAACAAGCTCTTCACCATCAAATAGGATGCTGCCTGATTTGGCTTTGACCAAGCCGATGATGGTGCGAGCCAATGTTGATTTGCCACAGCCTGACTCACCAACGACACCCAAGGTTTCACCAGCTTTTAGATCAAATGACACGCCGTTGACGGCTTTGAGTGTTGCAGGTTTTTGCCAAAAGAACGCACCTTTTTGATGGATATCAAAATGCGTTTGTACATCGCGAACTTGTAATAGTGGGGTACTCATGCATTATTCTCCTACAGGTAGATTTGGGTGCTTCCAGTGGCAGGCACGCTGACGCTCATTTGGCAAAAATTGTAGCTCAGGCGGTGTGCTGTGGCAGATATCCATGGCGTATTGGCAACGCTCAACAAATGGACAGCCGACTGGTAGGTTCAGTAGGTTTGGCGGATTGCCTGGAATGGTGGTGAGTCGCTCATTGTCATTATCTAAGCGTGGCACGGCACCAAGCAGACCGATGGTGTATGGATGAGTTGGATTATAAAAAATCTCTTCGGTCTTACCATACGCCATCGTACGACCAGCATACATCACAAGGATACGATCACAAGTCCCTGCGACGACACCTAGGTCATGGGTAATCATGATGATGGTGGTGTCAAAGTCACGCTTAAGATCGTTCAGCAGTGCCATGATCTGTGCTTGTACGGTGACATCCAGCGCGGTGGTTGGTTCATCGGCAATCAGTAGCTTGGGGCGACATAGCAGTGCCATGGCGATCATCACACGCTGACGCATACCGCCCGAAAACTCGTGCGGATACATACCGATACGCTTGCGAGCTTCGGGGATCTTGACCGCATCAAGCATACGGATAGACTCTTCCCACGCTTCAGCCTTACTCATGCCTTTATGCAATACCAAGACTTCAGACAGCTGATCGCCCACTTTCATAAATGGGTTTAGACTGGTCATCGGATCTTGGAAGATGATGGCGATTTCGTTGGCGCGGATTTTGTTGAGCTCATGCTCTGGTAGTCCGACCAGCTCTTTATCACGGAATTTGATTGAGCCTTCGGTGCGACCATTTTTGGCAAGCAAGCCTAGAATCGAAAAGGCGGTTTGGGATTTGCCTGAGCCTGATTCGCCGACGATGCCGAGCGTTTCACCTTGATTGAGTTTGAAATTAAGTCCATTGACGGCAGTGACCAAGCCATCTTCGGTGGCAAATTTGACTTTTAGGTCTGATACTTCTAATAAAGCCATGTAATTCTCCTAAGGTATGGCGAACCATACCTTGTTAATATCCTTAAATCTGTGTCATCGTTTTCTTAGCGGTCTTTTGGATCCAGTGCATCACGCAGGCCATCGCCTAAGAAGTTGAAACAAAACAGGGTGATGGTCAAGAAAATCGACGGTATAAGCAGCTGCCATGGCGATACCTGCATGGTTTGTGCGCCTTCTTGAAGTAGTGCGCCCCAGCTGGTCATCGGCTCTTGGACACCCAGACCTAGAAAGCTTAGGAATGATTCGAACATAATCATATTCGGGACAAGTAGTGATGCATAGACCACAACCACACCCAAGACATTCGGTACGATATGGCGAGTCACGATTTTCCAGCCAGAGACACCGCCGACGTGTGCCGCTTCGATAAATTCTTTGTTTTTTAGGCTAAGCGTTTGACCACGCACAATACGCGCGATATCCAGCCATGACACTAGGCCAATGGCGACAAAGATAAAGATGATGTTACGGCCAAATAAAGTCACCAGCAAAATCACGAAGAACATGAATGGGAATGCGTTTAATACTTCAACAAAACGCATCATCAGCATATCAACTTTGCCGCCCAGATAACCTGAAATCGCCCCGTAGATGGTACCGAATAATACCGCGACAAAAGCACCGGCGATACCGACCATCAATGAGATACGACCACCGACAGCGGTACGCACGAGCAGGTCACGGCCTAGGTTATCTGTACCAAAATAATGCTTGGTCTCCATCGATGGTGCTGATGCCATATTCGCCCAGTCGGTATCGGCATAGCCAAATGGTGCAAACATCGGTACAAATGTCACAAATAACGCAATGAGTAATAATACCAAGCCACTGACCAAGGCGGCTTTGTTGCGTGAAAAGCGGCGCCAAGCATCTTGCCACAGGCTACGACCTTTGATTTCTTTGGCTTGGGTCGCGGTTGGTGTGGTCGTTGCAATGTTAGACATAAACAATCCTTATAAAAATATCGCAATCACTTAGTATTTGATTTTTGGGTCGATGATGGCGTACAAAATGTCCACGATGGCATTAAATACAATGGTCAATACGCCAACCAAAATGGTCAAAGACAGTACCAAACTATAATCACGGTTCAATGCACCATTGACAAATAGCTGACCAATCCCTGGTAAGCCAAAGATGGTTTCGATGATGATAGAGCCTGTAATGATGCCGACAAATGCAGGGCCAAGATACGAGATGACAGGTAGTGATGCAGGGCGCAGGGCGTGCTTGATGACGATGTGTCTAAGTGGCAGACCTTTGGCGCGAGCCGTACGGATAAACTGTGAGTTCATCGTCTCAATCATTGAGCCACGAGTGATACGCGCGATACTGGCGATATAACTCAATGACAGTGCTGTCACAGGCAGCACAAGGTTCATAAATGCACCATCATTCCAGCCGCCAGCAGGGAACCATTTTAGGATCACCGCAAAAATCAAGACCATCAAAGGTGCTTTGACAAAGCTTGGAATTGCCACGCCTGCCATCGCTAAGGTCATCAAACCATAGTCAAAAACACTGTTTTGTTTCAAAGCTGCGATGATGCCCATCGTCACTCCGATGACCACAGCGATGATAAAGGCATAAACGCCAAGCTCAATCGATACAGGCAGCGCATCGGCCAGCAGTCCATTGATGGTGTGATCTTTGTATTTAAAAGATGGACCAAAATCCCCTTGCAATAACTGCTTAAGATAGTTCAAGTATTGTAGCCAAAGCGGGTCATTCAGATTATATTTGGCTTCGATGTTGGCAAGGACAGCTGGCGGCAAGTTGCGCTCACCAGTAAAAGGACTGCCTGGTGCCAGCCGCATCATAAAAAACGAGATGGTGATGAGAAAAAGTAGCGTCGGAATCGCTTCTAAGGTGCGTCTGATAATGAGTTTTAACATGAAAAAACCTCTGTTTTGCCGTTGGGCAAATTCTCCTACAGATATCCATCACCTGTGGGCTGCCACATGGGAGCTTTTCCTTGTGATGGTGGCGCTAGCTTGCCCACACAGTAAGCTGTGTACAAGACAAGTGGCACAAATGTTACAAATAACAAAATTTGTATAAACAAATGAATGTTAATTCTAAAAAAGACAAATGTTTCGCTATTATATCAAAAGTTTGCAAAATGATTATGTTTTATTTGAGATATTTTGCGATGGTATTATCATAAAAATTGTATAAAATTGGCGAAAAATGCCTGATATTGCAAAATTTGAGGATTTGTATGCCGATCATGTATAAAAAAACAGCCTGCACGATCGCAGGCTGCTTTGATAAATCATCACGGGTTGATGACCCAATTTTTGGCTTGCCATTGATCCAATGGATCGGTATTGGCATAGTTGCCGACGCGTGGCTTGACCAAACGCACATTGGCATAGTAAAAGATGTTGATTTGGCTGTGGTCTTGATCCATGATGCGTTCGGCTTGTTCGTACAGCTTGATGCGATCGGCATCGCTTAAGCCTGCCGCCAGCGTCTGTGCCATCACTTGATCAAATTCAGCTGACTTGTAGCGCGTCCAGTTGTTGGTGTTGTTCGACTTACGCAGATTTAGGAAAGTTGATGCTTCGTTGTAGTCGCCACACCAGCGAGCGCGCGCCATCTGATAGTTGCCATTGCGGCGGCTGTCCAGATATGATTTCCATTCTTGATTGGTGAGATTGACATTGACAAAGCCAAGCGACTGTTTCCATAGACTGCTGGCGGCCACGGCGATTTTCTTGTGGCTCTCATTGGTGTCATAAAGCAGATCAAAATTCAGCGGATTTGACTCACTGTAGCCAGCTTCAGCCAGTAGCTGTTTGGCGGTTTCGATGCGGCGAGCCGTATCCCATGCTTGCCACTGTGGCGTGTATTTTAGATTGCCTTTGATGGCCGTTGGGGTGAATTGATAGGCTACCACTTGACCTTGACCCATCACCTTATCGGCGATCTGCTCACGATCGAGTGCCAATGCCAGAGCTTGGCGGACTTTTGGATCATTGAACGGTGGTTTTTCGTGGTTGAGATCATAATAATAAGTACATAGCGTCGGCGCGGTTTTTAGCTCATCGCCATGGTCTTTTTTGAGCTGTTCAAACTGCTCAGGTGGCAGCTCACTGGCAGTAATGTCAATCTCACCGGCTTGATAGCGTAGTACATCGGTGGTGGCTTGTGGGATTGGCAGCACCGTTAGGCTCTCAAGCGTGACTTTATCAGCATCGTAGTAGCTTGGGTTCTTTTCTAGGACGATTTTTTCGTTGATGACCCATTGGCTTGGCTTATAGGCGCCATTGACGACGATATTGGCAGGGTCAGTCCATTTCTCGCCAAATTGCTCAACCGTCGCACGATGTACAGGCTGCACCGATGAATGGATCATCATATCCACAAAATACGGTACTGGCTCAGACAGGGTAATCTCAAGTGTCTTGTCATCGATTGCCTTGATGCCAAGTTCTTCAGGCTTGACCTTGCCATCGATGACGGCTTGGGCATTGACAAGCTTAGCGTCTTCTAGGTAGCTGGCGTAGTATGAACCTGTGGCAGGATCGACCAGACGGCGAAAGCTATACACAAAGTCATCGGCTGTCACAGGATCGCCATTTGACCAGTTGGCATCACGCAGCTTAAATGTCCAGACTTTATTATCGCTCGTCGTCCATTCGGTAGCGATGCCTGGGATTAGATTACCATCATTGTCCGTACTGACTAGACCTTCGGAGAATTGGCGGATGATATTGGCTTCTTGGACGCCTTGAGCCAGATGCGGATCCAGTGTTTCAGGCTCACTGGCATTATTGATGGTGATGCCGGTGGGGTTGGCGGCGACTGTGGTTGTGCTTTGGTCGGTTGAGCAAGCGCTCAAGGCAAAGATGAGGCTAAGAGCCAGCGCGGTGGGCTTAAAAAATTGCATATTCGATTCCTTGTGATTCATAATAAGATAAAGCTTGGCATCAAAGCAAAAGGGTATGGGCTTTTGCCTTGATAAAAAATCATCACCCGCTGCACGAAATCTCAATAGCGCGGGTGATGATCGGATCAGTGCTTGTTAATTTTTAGGTTTTTGACATGCCACTGACCCAACGGATCGACCACAGAAAACCCTGAGACATAAGGCTGAATCAGACGCGGTGAGGTGTATTGATACACAAAGATGGTGGCAGAGTCTTTATCCAATACCGCTTCGGCCTGTGTATACAGATCGGCACGCGCCTCTGGGGTGATATCAGCGCCGAGGCTGGCGTTCATCAGACGGTCGAACTCTGGGCTGTTGTATTTGCCGTTGTTATTCGAGTTGTCTGATTTTAGGGTATTTAAGAAAGTGGATGCTTCATTATAATCGGCACACCAGCCGCCGCGCGCCATCTCATGTCTTTGGTTGCGACGCGTTTCCAGATAAGTCTTCCATTCTTGGTTATTGAGCGTCACATCCACAAAGCCCAGCGACTCTTTCCAGAACGATGCGGCCGCGACTGCCAAGGTCTTGTGCTGCTCATTGGTGTTGTACAGTAGCTCAAACTTCAGCGGATTTGACGCGCTATAGCCTGCTTCGGTTAAGAGCTTTTTGGCTTCTTCGATGCGGCGGGCTTTGTCCCATGACTTCCATTCAGGTGTGTAATTGTTGATGCCTTGGGTGGCCTCTGGGGTGTATTGATAGGCGACCTTTTGGCCTTGTTTTAAGATGCCATCGACGATGATGTCGCGATCAAGTGTCAATGACAATGCCTTGCGCACACGCACATCATTAAATGGTGCTTTGGTGTGGTTAAATTCATAATAATAAGTACAAAGTCTTGGCGGCTCGATGACTTGGCTGCCCAGCTCTTTTTTGAGCTGCGCCGACTGCTCAGATGGCACATCATAAGTGATGTCAATCTCACCTGCCTTATAGCGTTGCACATCGGTCGTGGCTGATGGGACGGCCAGTAGGGTGACTTTATTGATCGTGGTATTGGCATCGTCATAGTATTGTGGGTTGCGCTCAAGGATGATACGCTCATTGACCTGCCAGTTTGATAGCTTATATGGGCCATTGACGACGATATTGGCAGGGTCTGTCCATCTGTCGCCATGGGTTTCGACGGCTTTTTGGTTTACTGGCTTGACTGAGGTATGAATCAGCATGTCAGGGAAATAAGGCACAGGCTCAGATAAGGTGATCTCAAGCGTCTTATCATCGATGGCGCGTACGCCCAGCTCTTCAGGTTTGACCTTGCCATCGACGACGGCTTGGGCATTGACCACTTTGGCATCCGCCAAATAAGTGGCATAGGGCGATGCGGTCGCAGGATCCCCCAGACGGCGCAGTGAAAACACGAAATCCTGTGCAGTAACCGGCTCACCATTTGACCAGTTGGCATCACGCAGCTTAAATGTCCAGACTTTATTATCCGCAGTCTCCCAGCTTTCGGCCATGCCTGGGATGGTCTTGCCATCGGCATCGGTGCTGGTTAGACCCACGAACATTTGGCGTAGGATATTCGACTCAGGGACGCCTGAGACTTTGTGCAAGTCCAGTGACTCAGGCTCGGCGCCGTTATTGATGGTGATTTCTTGGGTATCGGCAAGCTCAGTATTACTGGTGTCGGCTGTAGCCGTTTGGGTGGTTGGGTTTTGAGTGTTTGTATTTTGGGGATTGTCACCGCCACAAGCAACCAATAAAGTGCCAAAGCCAAGCGTGGCTGCTAAACGAGCTGGTGTTAATAAATTTTTCATAAATTATCCTTAATTAATGAACAAAGATCATCTGACCGCACCAACCAGCAGCATGAGTCTCCACGACTGTTGATGGCATCGATCCAAACTGATAAAAATCATTGAAAATCGGCAGCATCCTGCTTGATTGTTGCTAAAAGCATCATAATGACACTGCATATTGACAAATCGTAACGATGATGTCAAGTGAAATTAACATAAATCAGGTATCATAAATCACTTTTTGATGAAAATTTGATGAGCCGACGACTTTGAAAAACACAGCCAAACATTCGATGCATGCAGTCAGCTTGGCCTGCTTGGGGATCATCGCCTCTGTACATGCTCACGCTGATGACGCCCATGCTGCGCAAGCCAATGACGGCACAAGCAGTGCTTTTTATCACTTCTCACAGGCGCCGAGTGCGACAGGCTTTTATGAGACGCACAGAAACACACAGATCGCTGCTTGGTCGCTGCGCCAGATTCATCAAAGTCTGCCTTTGATTGATGATCCTTGGGTGGTGCAGGTGATAAGCCAGATGGCCGCTCAAATGAATGCTAGTGTGCGTACCACGCCACTGTATGCGCTGCCTGTGATTTTGGATCATAACATCAATGCCTTTGCCGTGCCAGGTGGGCTGATCGGCATCCATACTGGCACCATCTTATCAGCAGAGGGGATGGATGAGGTGGCAAGCGTATTGGCGCATGAGATCGCTCACATCAGTCAGCGACATTATGAGCATCGCATGGAGAATAATAAGCGACTGCGTGCACTACAGCTTGGCGGCTTGCTTGCGACCATTGCAGCATCGGCGGCAGGGGGTGGTGATGCTGCCGTGGCGATGATGGCAGGCGCGCAGACAGCCAGCGCCGAATCGGCTGCCAGCCACAGCCGTGAGCATGAGCGTGAGGCGGATCGAGTAGGGATGCAGATTTTGGCGCAATCAGGCTATGATGCGCATGCGATGCCACGGTTTTTTGGTAAATTGCAGCGCCAGATCAACATCAACCAAGCCAAAAATGCCTTTATGCCCAGCTTTATGCAGTCGCATCCCTTCACTGCCGAACGCATGAGCGAGGCTGCTGCCCGTGCGCGTAGTCATCCCAGACCGACCCAAGCCGCTCTACAATCGCAGGCGACGCTGTTTGATCAGCTGTATTGGCGTGTCAAATACTTAAGCAAACAGACCAGCGAAACCGAGCTAGTCGCCAATGCCAAGCACAGTGAGGGCGCGCGATTGGCGCTGATGATGCACTTGGCAGATCGTGGACGCGACACAGAGGCGATGCGTGTGATGACCCAAATACAAAGCGACCGCCACGACCCTGCTGTGTGTTTGACCGCTGCACACATCCATACCAAAGCCAAACGCTATCAAGAGGCGCAGCGCATATTATCCAGTTGTCAGGCGATCTATCCTGAGCGGCGCGATCTGCGTTTGGCATTGGCGCAGGCTTATGGCCATCTACAAGAGCCAACGCGTGCATTAGCATTGATCACCGAGCATACCAAAGATGGCTCACACGATCTGATGGCTTGGCAGATTGCTTATCAGGCTTATGAACAGATGGCGCAGCAGGCAGATGATCAGCGCGCCAAAGACATCGCCACCATATACGCGCTTCGCAGTCGCAGCCAGATCGAGCTGTGGCGCGGCCAATATACAGGCGCATTGCAGTCGCTGGCTCAGGCAGAGCAATTGGCCAAATCCCACGAAGCGACAAGTCTGATCGCCATGCTCCAAAAGGATCAAACCAGCATCCAAAGCGCGCAGAGTTTTAAGCCTTAAGCTGATTGTCCATGATAAGCAAGATCTACGCCGACATTGATTATTGACAACATCATCGACAAAAAATCAGCAGCCGATTGACTGCTGATGATAAACTGCTGATTAGCTTGAGTTATTTGGTCGAGGGATGCTCTACCATGGATTCAAGTCCCTGCGGCTTAATCTCGCTTAGGTGTTTTTTGATGGTGGCAATTGGCAGACCTTGAGAGTCTAGGCGTTTTGGAATGATTTGGCTGCCTTTTTGACCTTTTATTTCAAACATCATAAACAAAAACTCATCGGTCTCATCCCAGCTACTCACCGCCGACCAAGGAATGCTCGCTGACTGAGTGGCACCGGTGCGCATCTGCATACCGCGCATCTGAGGTGACTGTAGCATATCGCGAGGCGCAGGCATCGCCATCACCAAACCGTGTGACTGCACGCCCAGTTGCAGCGTCTGCATCTGCTCGGGCATCTCGGTACTGGCGACTTGTTTTTCGTATTCGCGGCGCATGTACCATTTCATGCCCAAGGTGCGTGCCAAAAGATACACCACCACCAGCACAAGCATCACCCAAAAAATGATGGTCGAATAACCGCTGACAAAGACGAGGCCAGCGATCGCCGCTGCTACCACCAATGCCATCACAATCCACTCGGTCGGCTTGATGGACTTTAGGGTAAAGGTGTTGGCGCTTTTTTCAAATAGTGATAACTGTGCTGCGCGAAACTCTGCCTCGCTCATGTTTAATGCTACAGGCTTTAGCGTATATGGATAAAGGGCTTTGGTCATCGTAATCCTTCCAAATTGTCAATCTGACTATATTACCCATTTTTCCCCAAAAAATAAACCAAAACTTAAAATTTGCAAAAATTTTTGGGCAAATTGGCATGAAATGATGAAATTGGCTGAAATTTTGGGGAAAATTTGCTATCATTGGCAAGTATTTATGTGTCATACATAAATTTTTAAACTTAGTAAAAACAGTATAAACTTTACAAAAACATTTTGGGCTGCTAGCTTTGTCAATCACCCAAAATGCTTTGATAGGATTTTTGATATGCTAGACCCAAAATTTTTGCGTGGTAATTTAGACGAACTTAAGGCAAAATTGGCAACTCGTGGCTATGAGCTCGACATCGCTTTTTGGCAGTCAGTGGAAGAGCAGCGAAAATCCATTCAAGTAAAAACCGAAGAGCTGCAAGCCCAAAAGAACGCAGGTGCCAAAAAAGTCGGTGAGCTCAAGCGTAACGGAGAAGATGCCACTGAGCTGATGAATCAGATGCAAGCAGTCTCTGAAGCGATGAAAACCGCCGAAAACGAACTGCGTGATCTACAAGCAACCATCACCAATGCAAGCCTACAAATCCCAAACATCCCTGCCGATGGCGTGCCTGTGGGCAATGATGAAAATGACAATGTCGAAGTGCGTCGCTGGGGCGTGCCAAGAGCCTTTGATTTTGAGATCAAAGATCATACCGATGTCGCCGAACAGCTTGGTATGCTGGATTTTGAGATGGCCGCCAAATTGACAGGTGCTCGCTTTAGCGTGCTAAAAGGAGCGGTCGCTCGCCTAAATCGTGCATTGATTCAGTTTATGCTAGATACACACACTACAAAGTATGGCTACACTGAGATGTATGTGCCGTACATGGTCAATGCCGACAGCTTACAAGGCACAGGTCAGCTACCGAAGTTTGAAGAAGATTTATTCAAACTGCGTGGCGACAAAGAATATTATCTAATCCCGACATCAGAAGTGCCATTGACCAACAGCGTGCGTGACACCATCTTATCACCAAGCGATTTGCCGATTAAGCTGACCGCACATACACCATGTTTTCGCTCTGAAGCAGGCTCGGCAGGCCGTGATACCCGTGGTCTGATCCGTCAGCATCAATTCGAAAAAGTCGAGATGGTACAAATCGTCAAAGCGGATACATCGATGCAAGCACTTGAGGACATGACTGCTCAAGCTGAATACATCCTGCAATCGCTTGAGCTGCCGTACCGTGTGGTACAGTTATGTACAGGCGATATGGGCTTTAGTGCGGTCAAGACCTATGATATCGAAGTGTGGCTACCGTCGCAGGATACCTACCGTGAAATCTCAAGCTGCTCAAACTGTGGTGATTTTCAGGCACGCCGTATGGCAGCGCGCCTAAAAGACGGTAAACAAACTGAGCTGGTGCATACGCTAAATGGCTCAGGCTTGGCGGTCGGTCGCACGCTGCTTGCCATTCTTGAAAATCATCAAAACGCCGATGGCTCAGTGACTATCCCTGCTGTGCTACAGCCGTATATGGGTGGTGCGACAGTGATCAGCGCCTAATCCTTAGGCTGATGAGATCAGACCGCCTTCGGGCGGTTTTTTGTGCTTTGTAGATTTAGGCAGGCTTAGAGAAAGCCGCAAAAAAATCAGTTATATTTTCATAGAATGTTCATAAAAAAGACGACTCAATCCATCAATAAATTATCAATTTATGCTAATGTTAATACATACCATTGAGATGTATTTTTATATGAGTTTTGTAAACACAATCCAAAAAATTGATTAAAAAATAAACAATATTGATAATTTTTCATTGATATTCAATGACTTATATTATGTAATTATTTGTAATCATAATATTACTATACATTTTAACAGGGAGGGGGTAATGTAGTATAATACACAAAGCAAGAAATTTGACAAATTGCTGTATTTAGCTTGGCTTTAGCAGCATTATGATGATAGATAATGAAGAAAATTTAATCAATTTTTTATCATCATATCTATCGTATTCTTGTCGTAGGCTTTATCAGTGAGTTATCATAGGCATAAAGCGCGTCAATAATTATTGCTGCTCTCATCCATATCCTAGGTATGGGTGGGTTTTGGCTCAACTAAGAAAAGTTAAGCTGGCGGCAGTGTTTGTCAACTTGCCTTGTGGTGAATGTTAGAGCTATTCTGATATTTTTTATTAAGTCTGGGTGTTTGCACGATGGAATGATGAGTGCCACCCTTTGGTTCTAAGGTACTTTATGTTATCTATAAAACAACTCTCGCTAGCAACAGCGATCGCTGCAACCACCTTTGCAGCCTCTGCGGCAGCAGCCACCGCCCCAGTAAACGGCGTTACATGGACCAAGTCTGCTGAGGGTAATCTGAATAACCTTCAGCTGACTGATCGTACTGCTGCTGTTGTTTTTATCCGTCCTACTGCCAATAATGTTGCGGTCGCTGATTCTAGCACCAACATCGGCCTAGACGGTCGTTTCTTGACCAGCCTACAAGACGGCCACTACTCAGCCAGCATCGTCTGCGCGGGTGATGTCAAGCTAAGCGCTGTACCAACTGCTGCCAAGATCAACGATCTACAAGCAGGCGCTGCGACCATCAACCTAAAAGCAGGTGAGACTCAGTACTTCCTAGTTGGCACTGAACAAGACTACACCCCAGTACTACGCCAAGTGACTGCTGAAGAAGCAGCACAAGCACTGCAAGCAGCCCCAACTTTCAAACAAAACCATCAAATCAGCCGTGTGCAAGCAGCCAACTGCCCAGCACCAGCGCCGGTACCAGCACCTGTGGTGACTGCACCTGCATCTGAGTACTATGTTGAGACGCGTCCAAATGTCCGTCTAAACATCCTATTTGACTTCGACAAGAGTAACATCAAATCTCAATATCGTGGCGAAGTGACCAAAGCTGCTGATTTCTTGAAGCAATACCCAGACGCTAATGCTGTGGTGGAAGGTCATACTGACTCAAAAGGGTCTGATGCTTACAACCAAGCACTGTCAGAGCGTCGTGCTGCTGCTGTGCGTCAAGCACTAATCACAGACCATGGCATCAATCCAAGCCGTATCAGCGCCCAAGGCTTTGGTGAGTCTCGTCCAGTGGCTACCAATGACACCGCTGAAGGCCGCGCCCAAAACCGCCGCGTAATGGTCGTTATTCCAAGTGAAGCACAATAATCTGACTTAAGATTAGCGATTCATACAAATCTGTAGAATCAAGACGAATTAATACTAATTGATATAAAAGAGTATTTATGAAAAATATCATCGTAAAAATCAACGACGCTGTACAAACCGTACAAGAAGTTGCTGTCGTCACCAATGATGGTCAACCAACCGTCATCAAAGGTGTAAAAAATGTCAACTATCAACTGATCGACCAAGCTACCGGCCGTGGTCCTGATCACATCGTGACCAAGCGCGTTGGTAAAGACCTACACATCTCACTAGAAGATGCTGGTAAAGAAACTGACCTAATCATCGAAGGCTTCTATGAAGACGACCGCAATGCCCTAATCGGTCAAGCCGAAGACGGTCAATACTACTACTACATCCCAGACACCGGTGAAGTCGCTGATTATGTCACCCAACTACAAGCAGGTGATGTCGAAGGTCAAGCCCTAGGTGGCAGCCCATACGCGACCCCATGGTGGATCGGCGCAACTGACACAGGCTTTGGCTACCTACCATGGATCCTAGGCCTAATTGGCGTAGGCGCACTAGCAGCTGCATTGGCGAATGACGATGATGATAATAATTCATCTGCGACGCCTGCAAAAACTGCAACTCCTACCATTGACTCTATCACCAATGGTGATCTAAATGGTGACGGCGTTGAAGGTTCTGTGATCTCTGGTAAGGCTGAACCAAACGCAACCATCACCATTAAAGACAAGGATGGCAATGTCATTGGTACTGGCAAGGCGGATGCTGATGGTAACTATGCAATTGAAGTACCAAAATTAAATGACGGTGATAAGGTGACTGTTGTAGCTGAAGCTCCGGGTAAAACAGCATCAGATCCAGTGACTGCAACTGTGGATAACTCAGAACAACAACCACCTAAAATTGATTCTAAAGACAATGGTGATGTCGTAGTAACACCAGCAGATGATGCTACAGAAATGACCATCACTTATGTTGATGAAAATGGTACCACTCAAACTGTAACCTTCACTAAAGAAGATACAGATGGTGACGGCGAGCCAGATACCTGGGTTGATAACAATCCAAATGACAATGTCAAGATCACCAATCCTGAAACAGGTGAAGTGACCATTCCTGCTGACGATATCAAAGGCGGTACTGATGTTACTGCAGAGAATAAAGACTCTTCTGGCAACACGGCAAAAGACACCAAGCCTTCTATTGATACAGATGCGCCTGTACCTAGCATCGAAGCTAAAGACAATGGCGATGTCGTAGTAACACCAG
>NZ_MUYV01000010.1:117575-121392 GCF_002014855.1 Moraxella porci DSM 25326
CGGTACTGATGTTACTGCAACTAACAAAGATGCAGCAAAAAATGAAGGTTCAGAGACCAAAGCTTCAAAAGACACTGATGCACCAGAGGTCCAGAATATCGAAGTGCCTGCAGATGGTAATAGCATCGTATTGACCTATGATGAGCCACTAGATCCGAACAATCCACCAAAACCTGAAGACTTTAAGGTGACTGTGAATGGCGAACCAGTAACTCCAACAGTAAAAGTTGAGGGTGATAAAGTTACGCTAGTACTACCTGAGCCAGTAAAAGCTGGTGAAACTGTTAAAGTCAGCTACACTGACCCAACAGCAGAAAATGACACTGCAGCTACCCAAGATGTAGCGGGCAATGATGCCGAGTCATTCACTGATCTGCCTGTGAAGAATAACAGTGAAGTACCAAACCCGAATAAGCCGGATGCTCCTACTGGCGTAGTAGTGACTGACGACGTACCTGCAATCGTAGGTGAGATTACAAATGGTACCGTCACCAATGATGACATGCCAACCTTCTCAGGTACGGATGCAAATCCAGGTGATACCATCACGGTCACCCTAACTGATAAAGATGGCAATGAAACATCTGTAACCACCACTGTAAAACCAGATGGTACTTGGACTGTAGATACCTCTGATCTACCAGACGGCACCTATACCAGTGAAATCACTGCGACTGATCCAAAAGGCAACACTAGCGATACAACTAAGGGTCCAACTTTCACTGTCGACACCAAAATCCCAGGCGATACCAATGGTGATGGCATTGTTGATGACAAAGATGACTCAACTAAAGAAGTTACCCTACCAGACGGCACAAAAGTACCTGCTAACACCGATGGCGCACCAAACATCGTATTTGGTGAAGATGCCAATGGTGATGGCGTACTAAACGCTGGTGAGATTGGTACAGATGGTAAGACTCCTGTACATATCACTATCCCAGATGGTACTGAATTGGGTGATACCCTTGTTGTTACTATCAACGGTGAAGAAAAAGAAATTCCAGTTACTCAGGACATGTTGGATAAGGGTTATCACACCGAAGAAGTACCAACAGCTGACCTAACTGAAATCGAAATCACTGCGAAAGTAACAGACCCAGCTGGCAATGAGTCTGCAACTGCAGAAGGTAAAGTAACTGTCGACACCAAAATCCCAGGCGATACCAATGGTGATGGCATTGTTGATGACAAAGATGACTCAACTAAAGAAGTTACCCTACCAGACGGCACAAAAGTACCTGCTAACACCGATGGCGCACCAAACATCGTATTTGGTGAAGACAAAGTTGATCCAAACACTGGTAAAAAAGATGACATCTTGAACGCTGATGAAATCGGTCCTGACAACAGCACACCAGCTTATATCACTACACCAGATGGCAGTGAAACGGGTGATTTGATGTTGGTGAAAGTTGATGGTGTACCTGTTGATCGTGATGGCAACCCTGTTACAGATCCTGATTACAAAGGCTTCCCATTGACCGAAACAGACATCACTACTGGTTATGTTACTGTGCCAGTATCAACTGCTGATAAAGATGGTAAAGACATCACTGTAACAGCACAAGTGACTGATGCAGCAGGCAACAGCTCAGCTGAAGGTTCTAAGACTGTTAGCGTTGACACCACAGTTGGTGAAAACAATGGTATCAACATCACAGCGATCAGCGAAGACACTGGTGCTAAGACTGATGACTTTGTCACCAATGATAATACGCTAGTAGTATCTGGTACTTTGGCAGCGCCATTGGCAGCAGATGAAAAAGTCCAAGTCAGCCTAGATGGCGGCAAAACTTGGATTGATGCTCCCACTTCAGGCACTACTTGGACTGCTGATGCAACTGGCACGACACTTCCTGCAGGTGAAACAACGATTCAGGCTCGCATTGTAGATACTGTGGGCAATGTAGGTCCGACTGATGATCAAGTAGTAACGATTGACACCACCGAGCCAAGCACACTAGTAACCGCTGTAACAATCATGATGGATAATAATCCTGATGACGGTACAATCAATGCGACGGAAAAAGGTACAGAAACGACCACTGATATCAAGGTTGACTTCACAACAGATGCGGATGCGAATCTTGAAGCCAAAGCAGGCGACATCATCGAATTGACTGTAACTATCGATGGCGTACCTACCAAGATTGAGCACATCTTGACTGCAACAGAGGCAGCGGATGGTACTTATACCTTTACTGGTATCGATCTTCCAGCTGAAAATGGCACATTGACTGCTGTTGCGTCTATCACTAAAGATGCTGCAGGCAATGTTAATGATGCAGTAGCAGAAGCAAGCGATACAGCTAAACTGGATGCAATCGCAAGTACTCTGACAGTCGATGGTGTGGTAGATAACTCAACCGGCACTGTCGACATCACTGGTACTTCTACTGATGTTCCAGCGAATGCAACTGTAACTGTGACTATCGCTAATAAAGATAAAGATGGCAACACCGTAACTGCTACAGCAACCACCGATGCTAACGGCAGCTATACCATCAGTGATATTGATGTTAGCACGCTGACTGATGGTGAGCTGATCATTACTGCAAAAGCAACTGATAATAACGGTGACGAAGTAAACGCCACCGATAGCAATAACACGCTAGAGATCACACCGCCTACTGCGACTGTAATGATTACATCGGACGATGGTGATTATGCTGACCTCAACCTAAATGTCTATACTGATAAAAAAGCTCAGTATGCAAATGATGGTTGGTTGAACTTTGGTGAACTTTATGATCAAAATATTCATATGGTAACAGGTTTAACCGAAGGCAGTATCACTATCCCTCAGGATGCTCAAGTTGGCGATGTTTATGTTGTTAAATATAAATTGGCTGACGGTACTGAAACAGTTATTAGTCAATATACGGTAGGTACCGATATTAATGCTGGCGATACTGCTAACTTCACCATCCCTTCTGAAGCGATGGACTGGAAGCAGACTGACAAGGTGGAAAACTTTGGCATTAATACAGCCATGGAACAAACATCGATTGGTAAGATTGAAATCTTTGCAGAGGCAACTCGTGGCAAGATTTCCGTTGATGGTCAGTCAGATGTGGCTTATACAGACTTAGTGGTTCCAAGTTCTGTTCAACATATTGATGATGTAACAGGTGCTGTTACTAATGCAACCTTAAAGGTGGGTAGCACAACTGCAACAATCACAGGGGTGATTGATGATGCTATTTTCCTTAAGGGTAGTGTGCTTGAGCTGAGCTTTGACAATGGTGCAAGCTATGTTCCTGTTACGATTGATTTTGATAACCAATTGCCAAGCTACAAAGATCAACCTCAATATACTAAGTGGACTTACACGCTACAAGGTACTGAGAATTTGGTGGTTGGAGAAAATAAAGTTCTGTTTAAAGTACAGGATTTATCAGGAAACTACGGTGAGGGTATTTTAAATGTTCAATACTCACAAACACCAACCATCAACATCAACAGCATCGCTGGTGATGCAGAAGTGACTGAAGGTACTGACGGCTACGCTACTATCACCGTCGCAGAAGCTGCAGCAGGATTTACTGTATCTGGTACGACCGCAAATGTAGAAGCGGGTCAAACTGTAACAGTAACCATCACCGGTAGTGGCAGTGCATCAATCCCTGTAGAGGTGACCACAACTGTCGGTGTAGATGGCAAGTGGACCGCGAGTGTTCCAGCGGATGAGCTAAAAGTTTCAGCCAATGAAACATTTACAGTTGTGGCGAAAACTAGCAATGTAGCTGGCACTGCAGCGACAGATACAGATATTACTGACAAAACGCCACAGCCACCTGTAGCTTCGGATCTA
>NZ_MUYV01000011.1 GCF_002014855.1 Moraxella porci DSM 25326
GCGGTCATCGCCAGTGCCACTGCTGAAGCAAAAAGTGTTTTTGGGATTGTATTCATCATTATTCCTTAAAATTGGTAAATCTGCCCTACGCTCAAGGCAGATTTTCATCTTGTTAAATTACCACTGCCAACCCAAACCTGAACCGATGGTGAAATCACCTTGGGTGTTGGCACTGCCAGACATCTTAAAGATCAGCTGCTCATTATCGCTTGAGCTTGAGAAACCGACCGCTACAGCACTTTCGCCTCTATGATGACCAAGACCAATACCCAGTAGGTTCGCGCCAGGACGCGTTACCTGCGGAATATTGACCATGGCAGCGTTACCCGCCACGCCTGCGCGATAGTCTTTGTCCAAATTATCGATACGGCCGTGGATATTGGTGTCTGCCGCCTTGATATCCGCTGTCAATTTATCCGCCACTGCATACAGCTGACTGCCGTTGATGGCATCGGTTGAAGTAGCAGTGATACGGCCGGCTGCGACATTTTGGATCTGACGCTCGCTTCCAACTGCGCCTACTGATACTGCACTAGTCGGCGCTGCACCAGCAAATGTACCATATGTGACATTGTTAATGGTAGCTGAACTGGTTGGCGTAACCGCACGAGTTACCGAACCTGCACCCAATGCCACATCACCTTCAGCTGTTGTAGCCTTGGCTTCTGCACCGATGGCAACATTACTATCTAAATTAGCAACTGTATCACGACCTAAAGCAACAGTGTCATTAAAGCCAATAAAACCGCCATCTGGATTGGCACCAGTATTAGCCCATTGTCCGATGGCGATGTTATCATCTCCATCAACACCCGAGCCTGCAAAATAACCAAAAGCCACATTATTGCTACCGATACTACCCGTATCACCTGCTTCAGTTTTTTTGCCAGAGCTGCCTATCTCGCCTGCGCCAGCATAGTATCCAATACCGACATTATTCTCACCTTGTTTGTATGAACCTGCCATTGTCCCAATATAAGAGTTCCAAATACCGCTTGCATCAAAAGCAGCAGATTCACCGATGGCTACAGATGAAGTTAGGTTATTGTCAAAATCTAACGGCGTGCTTGCACCGGCAGCATTGGTACCGATTGCCACCAATCCGCTGCCCACTCGATTATAAGCTGACTGACTACCAAGCAAGACGCTGTTTGTTGTATTCGAAGAATTACCAGCTTGCGAACCAATCATCACTGTACGGTCAGCCATAGTGGCTTTGGTGCCTGCCTGCTCACCAATGGCGACTGCGCCAGAACCCACAGCATTTGCACTTGTGCCGATCGCGACCGCCATTTGACCATCAGCCTTGGCACTCATACCTGCAGCAAGTGAATACAGTCCTGTTGCACCACCCTTGGCATCTACTGTGCCTTCGTTGGTATCAGCATCGCCGACCGCTTGATTTTTATCGCCAGTATTGACATGGAAATAGTTGGTGCGATTGGCTGCAGTATCGACTGCTGTCAATTTATCCGCCACTGCATACAGCTGACTGCCATTGATGGCATCGGTTGAATCAGCGCTGATACGGCCGGCTGCGACATTGGTGATGGTGCGTTTTTGGGTGTCGTTACCAACAGAAACGGTTGCGATCGGTGCCGTACCTGCAAAGCCATCATAAGTGACGCCGTTAATCGTCGCAGAGGTGGTGGCAACCGCTGCTGTCGTTCTAGCACCAGATCCTAATGCTACCGCATTGGCATCATTGGTAGTGGCATTAGAGCCTAAGGCAAGTGCCTGCACACCGCCTGCATAAACGCTAGCACCATTACCAAAAGCAGCTGATTGAAACGCTTGTGTTTGAGCTGCGCCACCTGCTGCTAGGCTTGCTGCACCTGTTGCTCGGGCGCCGCTGCCGACTGCAGTTGCATTGGCAGCGGTTGCCCATGCACCATTTCCCAGTGCTGTCGCAAAATTTGCAGTAGCTTGTGAGTCAGAGCCAATAGAAGTAGAGCGTGTTCCGGTGGCATCTGCCGAATAGCCATTGGCTGTGCTAAAGGCACCAGATGCGGTTGATGCTGCGCCTAATGTTGTGGCACCGGTAACAGTAGCCCTAGAGTAAGTACCAATAGCTGTGGCATTTTGGCCAAGCGCTTCGGCATTAGCGCCAAAAGCAGCAGCATTTTCCTGAGTAGCTTGTGCATAATTACCAACAACAGATGAATTGTAACCCGATGCAGTTGCTCCGCCGCCCACGGCCGTGGCATACTCATTAGTTGCCTGCGACACCCAGCCAATAGCTACAGCCTGTGTACCTTTTGCACTCGATCTGGCTCCGATAGCAATTGGGCTATATGCAGCTCTTCCATTCTCTTTAGCTGCCGCATTGGCCTCAAAACCTATACTAATCGCACCGACCGCCGTTGATTGAGCCGTGGCATTTTGACCAATGGCAATATCGTGTGAATTCAACGCCTTAGCATTCACACCTGCCGCAATCGCACCGGTTGCTGTTGCACCACCCTTGGCATCTACTGTGCCTTCGTTGGTGGTGGCATTGCCATCGGCTTGATTCGCATTGCCGGTATTGACATGGAAATAGTTGGTGCGATTGGCTGCAGTATCGACTGCTGTCAATTTATCCGCCACTGCATACAGCTGACTGCCGTTGATGGCGTCGGTTGAATCAGCAGTGATCTGACCGGCTGCGACATTTTGGATCTGACGCTCTTGACCGACATCACCTACCGATACCACACTGGTCGGCTCTGCACCAGCAAATTTTTCATATGTGACATTGTTAATGGTGGCTGAACTGGTTGGCGTAACCGCACGCGTTACCGAACCTGCACCCAATGCCACATCACCTTCAGCAGTCGCTGCCTTTGCGCCTTTACCGATGGCAATAGCTGTGTTCTTTTGAGCAGTGGTTTCTTGACCGATGGCGATGGTATCATCGGCATATGCCACTTTAATACTTTCATCGTTCATCGAGCCAGTCTTATTTTTGTCATCAAATTTCCAAGCCGCATTGGACATCTGACCGATAGCGATATTGTCATTACCATTTAGACCCAGTCCAGAGTATGTGCCGAAGAATACATTGTCGTGACCCATAGCCCCTGTTCGTATGCCTGAGATATCCACTGCTGAATAAGATGCCTGAGCTGCGCCTGCCAAATAACCCATGCTGACATTATAGTCGCCATGTCTATAGTAACCAGCCTGAGTTCCTATATAATCATTATATGTGCCTGTGGCATTGACAGCAGCAATATTACCTATGGCTGTTGTATAAGCTAAACCTTCAGGAAAACCTGGATTTTCTGTCGTTGACATTTCGTAAGAGCCAGCGCCATTACCGATTGCGATCAAACCACCACTACCTGTTCGATTATAAGCTGAGTGTGAGCCCACCAAGATACTGTCTGATGTGCTTGACTTTGTACCAGCGTACGAACCAATCATAATCGTGCGATTTGCTACACCCTCAGTACCAGCCCTTTCACCAATGGCAATTGCGCTAGAATCCGCGGCATTTGCGCCTGTACCGATTGCGATCGCCATTTGACCATCAGCCTTGGCACTCATACCTGCAGCAAGCGAATATAGTTTTGTTGCGCCAGCCGCATCCGTCACACTTCCCAAGTTCGTTGTCGCATCACCGGTTCCGCTGTTGGTGCCGTTATTCACATGGAAATAAGTATCTTCTGCCATCGCCTGAGCTGACAGCAATGCCGCTACACTGATGGCTGATGCGCCAACAAGCGTCGTTAACTTGCTTGAGCCGACAGTGGTACGACCTGATTTGCCTTTGGCGCGGGCATTCTCAGCGACCGCTGTCCAAGTTTGGGTCGCTTGATTAAATACGATACGATAAATTTTGTTCATAAAACTTCCTGCATTAATAGATTTGAAAAATTAGCTAAAACAACCCATAGCCGACCAATGCCTAGGTTTGGGCAACTGGATGGCTCATTATATCGGTACTTGATTTTATCAAAGGGTATTATTAGATAAAATTGTAACCATTATACTTTGATTCACTTTCTATCACTATAGTTACATACTTACTATACAATTTACATTTTGTTAAACAAAATAGATATCAATAAATAGTTATAAAAATCAATATTTTAGATAAATATTTAAAACAGTAGACATCTTTTAAATTACATTATTTTACACAAAATTACATTATATTACTTAATTTGTATAATTTTTAATCAAATTTTTAAGTCAATAATTCTGTTTAGCGCTCTTAGATTGATGAATTAATATTAAAAATTACGCTGCTGTGCCATCGTGCTGACTACAGGGACAATTCGGCCATGTGATGATGCATCAACTTGCAGTCTGCTCATCATCTACATATCGCAGAAGTATGTTATAATTCACCAAACCATCGATTCTGATATAACAATTTATGGAAATCCTTATGACAGACTTTATCCATCATACCACCACGCTATCTGACTGCGTGGGCAATACACCACTGGTCAAGCTATCCACACTTGGCAAGAACACAGGTGCGACACTGCTTGCCAAGCTAGAAGGCAACAACCCGGCAGGCTCGGTCAAAGATCGCCCTGCCTTTAATATGATCTATCAAGCCGAACAGCGTGGCGATATCAAACCAGGCGATACGCTCATCGAAGCCACCAGCGGCAATACAGGCATTGCCCTAGCGATGGTCGCTGCCATGCGTGGCTATCAGATGACCCTGCTGATGCCTGCCAACTCCACCCAAGAGCGTAAAGATGCAATGACCGCCTATGGTGCCACACTGATCGAAGTCGCTGACGGTATGGAAGCAGCACGAGATCTGGCACTACAGATGCAAGCTGAAGGCAAGGGCATCGTACTCGATCAGTTTAACAACGCTGACAACAAGCAAGCCCACTACCTAACCACAGGCCCTGAGCTGTGGGAGCAAACCGATGGCAAGATTACACACTTTGTCAGCAGCATGGGCACCACAGGCACCATCATGGGCGTGAGCCAATATCTCAAAGAGCAAAACCCTGCCATCCAAGTCATCGGACTACAGCCAGATGACGCTTCAAGTATCGCAGGGATTCGCCGTTGGCCTGCTGAGTACCTACCAGGGATTTTTGATGCGTCATTGGTCGATACCATCATGGATGTCAGCCAAGCCGATGCCGAACGCTATATGCGTAAGCTGGCTCGCGAAGAAGGCATCTTCTGCGGTGTATCATCAGGCGGTGCGGCGTGGGCAGCACATCAGATCGCCAAAGACAATCCTGATGCCGTGATTGCCTTTATCGTGTGCGACCGTGGTGATCGCTATCTATCCACAGGACTGTTTGGTGTCGTCGATGCACCATCAGAGTCAGAGTAAGCCGATATGAATAGCCAATCACCGATACTGGTCTTTGACATTGAGACCATCCCTGATGTTGAGACAGGTCGCCGTCTGTATCCGACACTCAAGGACTTGGATGATGCCGATGCACTGTCTGCCTTGACCGCACTGCGTCAGGCTGAAGCAGGCACGGATTTTATGCGTCTGCCCTTGCACAAGGTGGCGTGCCTGTCGTTTTTGTGGTTTGATGGGGTAAGTTTTCGTCTCAAATCGCTATCGCTTGAGACGATGAGCGAAGATCAGATTTTGGCGACTTTTTTGCGTGCCTTTGACAAAAAACCCACCTTAGTCAGCTGGAACGGTGCAGGCTTTGATATTCCTGTCATCATGTACCGAGCCATGCATCACAAGCTGTCCGCCCCTGCCCTATTCAATCCTGCCGTCAAGCCTGATTATCTGTATCGCTATGGTGAGATGCACATTGATTTGATGGATAAGATGTCTTTGTATAACGGCTATCAACGCCAAAAGCTCGACACCATCGCAAGCTTATGCGGGTTCGCTGGCAAAGGCGATATCGATGGCTCACAAGTCGTACCAATGGTGCAAGCAGGCGACTGGCAAAAGCTTACCACCTATTGTGAATCAGATGTGCTGAACACTTGGCTGATTTACCTTAGATGGCTGATTTTGACTGGCAAAATGGACACGCCTGCCGCTGATGGACTGATCGATGCGACTTATGGCTTTGTGGAATCACTGCATAATGCCGATGGCTCATTGCGTCATCAAGGATTCTTGGATGCGTGGGTGCGGTAGAGACTTGAAAGTTGGGTGAATAAATCCAACTTTTTTTATACCTCGTCACTGATATGTTGCATATTACTTGGCCAAAACCTACCCATGGCTTTTTTTGACACCAAAGCATATTTTGCAATTTAATAAAAATACCAGTAGAATAAAATCAATAATAATAGCAAATAAGGAAAATACCATGTTAATCGAAATCAGCACCTTGCCACCCATTATCCAAGAGCAGATTTTACAAATCCAACACGGCGAAACAGTGCAATTCACCAATCATGGTCAGATCATCGGTGAATTGGTGCAAAACCAAGCCACTGATGATAGTGATAGTCTGATGGCAACATTTGGGCTATGGAAAAATAATCAAATTGCCTGATGCCATCATCTGTGCAACAGCAATGTGTCACCAATTGAAGCTTGCCAGCAGAAATCACAAAGACTTTGAGCATCTACCAATCACACTCATCAATCCTATTGATGAATAAGCCCGCTCAAACTCGCTCAAGCACAAATTTCACCATCACCTGCAAAGCAATCACCGTCAAAATCCACGGCATCGCCCCTTTGAGCCATGTCATCGGCATACGATGACGCAGACGCACCCCAAGCCATGAGCCGATGATCGCCGAGACACTCATCAGCACAATCAACTGCCAATAATCCATAAATACAAAGCCAAGCGCCAAATAAGCGACGAGCTTGAACACATGAAAAAAGGTCATCATCGCTGATGCGACCGTCACCACCGTGTGTGTATCGTCGTATTTTTTGGTTAATAGTGGCATATGTAGCGGCCCTGGGCTACCCACAAACATCCCGATACCCACTTGGATAAAGCCAATCAAGTAGAAATTTTCACGGTTTTTAAGCCATCGATTGACAGGCTTTATCCACTGTGTCAGCAAAATATACACCGCAATAAACAGCGGCACCCACTCAAGACTAATCACCCGCACGAGCAGCCAAAACACCGCCGTACCGCCCACCGCCCCAATCACATAAGGCAAGATATAACGCCAATCCATCTGCGCACGCCCAAACCATGCTCGACTGGCATTACTCGCTAGCTGTGCTGTAGCGTGCACAGGCACGATGGCGGTCGCAGGCAAAAATAGTGGCAATAGCCCCACCAAAATCACCCCGCCGCCCATACCGGCAATCCCTGAGATAATCGAAGTCAGCAGATTGGCCAGCGCCAATAAGAGCTCATTTATCGCAATCATAACCACACCCAATGCACGCATCTGATGATGACATTATACCCAAAATCTGCCAAAACTGCGGATGGATTGGGCATAAAATCATCAAAAAGCGGATTATAAACTGTGGTATAATAATCCGTTTACCCATCTATCTATTTTTAGCATTTTTTTAGCATTGATAAGACAGGCAACTCATGACCGCACAACATTCTTTAATCAAAAGCCCAAGCAAAAAAGGCAAGCCCACCGCAAGAGCTCGCAAACGCTTGGCAGATGCACCACCGATTGATTTTACTATCACCAATCTCTCCCACGATGGGCGTGGTGTGGCGGTCTATGAAGCCGATAATGATACGCACAATCCTGATAAAACTGGCAAAAAAATCTTTGTCAGCTTTGCCTTGCCAAACGAAACCGTCTCAGTCAAGGTCACCAGTAGCAAAAAAACCTTTGAAGAAGGCGATGCCAAAGCTGTCGTGAGCAATCCCCACCCACAGCGTCAGACGCCACCGTGTCCGCATTTTACCGTCTGTGGCGGCTGTAGCCTTCAGCATTGGGATGCCGATGGTCAAATCGCCTTCAAGCAATCGGTGCTCTCAGAGCTACTTGAGCATCAAGCAGGTGTACAGCCTGATAACTGGCTACCGCCACTGGTTGGCGATCGCTTGGGCTATCGCACTAAGGCTCGTATGGGCGTGCGTTATGTCGCCAAAAAAGACTCGGCGCTGGTCGGCTTTCGTGAACGGGGCAGTAATTTCTTGTCCGAACTGCACGAATGCCACATCCTAGATCCACGCATCGGCTTTGAGATTGACAACCTAAAAGCACTCATCACCACGCTTGATGCTCGTGATCATATTCCACAGCTAGAAGTGGCGATGGGTGAGACGCTTGACCATGTCCCTGACAGTGCTAAATCAGTCGCCATCATCGTACGCCATATGGTCGCTCTAAGCGATGATGATATCGCCAAACTACAAGCATTCTTTGCCGAGCGTAACTGGCAACTGTTCTTACAGCCCAAAGGCTCAGACACCGTGCATCGCATCGATACCGATGGCGCTCGTGATAGCTCATTGACCGTGCCACCGACGGGCGGACTGTTTTATCATTTGCCAAATTTTGAGTTAACTTATGAATTCTCGCCACTGGATTTCACGCAGGTGAACCTATCGGTAAACCGCAAGATGATGGATTTGGCGTGCAAGCTACTAGACCTTCAAGCAGGTGAACGAGTGCTGGATCTATTCTGCGGTTTGGGAAATTTTAGCTTAGCACTTGCTCGCAAAGTCGGCGAGACAGGCTTTGTCGTCGGTGTCGAAGGCTCGGCTGAGATGACCGAGCGTGCCAAGATGAATGCGATTGCCAATGGCATCCATCACACCGAGTTTTATGCCCAAGACTTGACGCAGGATTTTTCGGATAAGCCGTGGGCGACTGGCGAACATCAGTTTGATGCGCTACTCATCGATCCGCCACGCTCTGGTGCGTGGGAAGTGATGGCATATTTGCCAAAATTCAACGCCAAACGCATCGTCTATGTCTCGTGCAACCCTGCCACGCTTGCCCGTGATACCAAAGCACTCATCGATGCTGGCTATCGCTTGACCCATGCGGGCGTGATGGATATGTTTAGCCATACCGGTCATGTCGAGAGTATCGCTCGATTTGAGAAGGTTTGAGAAGGTTTGATCCATAACTGCAAAACAGCATGACACTTTGATGCCATGCTGTTTTTTTAGGCTTACGAACGCCCTGTAGAAAGCCCTGCTTTACCATTGGCAATAATGGTTTTGGCGAGCACTTTCCACGGCGAAAGTTTAGGGTTTGGCTGTTTACCCTGCCCAATCAGTGCCATCTGATACATATACCAGCCCATGCCCAGCGCCGATGCAAATAGCTTATCCACTTTTTTCACACCTGTCACAATCCGCCCTGTGGTGATGGTCTGATAAGTACCATTTTTAATTTGGTTGGGTAAATCAGGTAGGATAGCAAGCGGACGAGCAATACCAATAAAATCCAAATGTCCACTGTTTAAGGCATCATTCATCGCCTGTTCTGAACGAAAGCCCCCTGTGATAATCAACGGCACTTGACTAACCGCGCGTGCTTTTTCGGCATAATCAATAAAAAAGGCTTCACGCTGCTTCGTGCTGGCTTTGGTGGACATCATCGCAGGGCTTTCATAATTGCCACCTGAAATTTCAATAAAATCAATGCCCAATTCCGACATTTTTTGCACAACTTGAATACTGTCATTTTCATCAAAACCGCCTTTTTGGAAATCGGCTGAATTTAGCTTAAGACCGACCAAAAAGCTTGGGCTCACCACCGCACGAATTCCTTGATAAATTTCTACCAAAAACCGCATACGATTCTCTAAACTACCACCCCATTTGTCAGTACGCTGATTGTGATGCGGTGATAAAAATTGGCTCACAAGATAGCCATGCGCCCCATGAATTTATACACCCGAAAACCCTGCTTTTTCAGCAATTTGCGCGGTGTGGGCAAATTGACGAATGAGCATCTCAATTTCATTGTCTGCCAAAGCTCGTGGCGGATTGATAAAACCGTCCATGCCTTTTAAGGCAACCGCACTTGGTGCAACAGGCACAGGATTAATGACTTTTGGTGATTGCTTACCTGCATGGTTGATTTGCATGATGAGCAAAGTGTCATTTTGTGTACCTGCTTTTGCCCATGCTTTTAGTGTATCTAAACTGCGCTCATCGGTAATGACCACATCATTGATAGAGCCTTTGCCGTTTTCCGCCACCATGACGTTGCCCGTTACCGAGATGCCGATACCGCCTTTTGCCCATGTGTCGTATAGGCGGACAAGTTCATTGGTTGGCTGATTGTGTTTGGCAAGTTGCTCTTCCATGGCGGATTTAAAGAAACGATTTTTGGCGATTTTGCCATTTGTAAATGTAAAAGGTTGAAATAACATAAAATATCCTATTGAGTTAATAAGTTTAAAAATTTAAACTGATTGAATAAAAAAATAATACTAATTTGGTGGATTTTGCTTTGATGGGCAGTGATACGCCATCAGCTGTGCCAATTGCCCCAATTTTTCGGTGGCATCATGCATAGCAATGCTATAAAAACGCTCTTTACCCACCTGCTCCACGCTCACCGTACCCGCTTGTAACATAATCTTGAGATGGTGCGACACCGCAGGACGAGATAAATGCAATCGCTCAGTAATATCACCCACATTCATTGAGCCATTTTCAAGCAGCAGTTGTAGGATTTTATGGCGATTTTCATCGGAAAGTACGGTAAAAATAGGAGTACAGTCTTTCATCAGAGCCATGGTTTGCTGTGGCATAGGTCACCTTGTGTCATTATTTTGAGTTGATAGGTTTAAAAACTTAAACATATCATACCTTGATACCGTCCATTTGTCAAATAAAAAACCAAGCTTTTTTTACAAAGCTTGGTTTTGGCAATTAGCCGATTAGATGGCGATTTTAGGCATCGCCAAATTTGCGAGTTTTTTGGCTTGGCGTTTGGCAAAGAATACTTCTTCGACTTCTTTTGGGCGATGGCTGGTTTTTTTAATATTCAATGCCGACCGTATCTTTTACACCGTCTTTAGTCACAAGCACTTGGCATTGGCGCGACTGTCCATCATCCGGTTTGGACTCAATAAACAAACAATGATGCATAAAAATATTATCATATTCAATAGGCAATATTACATCACCACCACGACCAAATGCACCAAATTTACCATCCTTTGATACGACGATAACATAATCTTTGATGTTGGAATGTATCGCATCAAACTCAATCGGAATCACGGCTTTGCCTGTGACATCTATCACCCCATAGCGCATCCGTTCGTCAGACTGGATGCCGACAAATGCAACTGGCTGATTGCTCAGTTTCGAGTTTTGATTGTCTTCAATTGCAAATGATACTGGATAAAATGGCAATGCTTGATCATAGGATGGCGAGATGACTTCTTTGCCATTTTGGTTAATATAACCAAAGAGACCCCCTTTGCGCACCAGTGCCAAACCATTGGAAAAACTGCGCAAATAATCATAATCCAAAGTAAAGTCCACCAATACCCAATAAGGCTGATTAAAATTTGGCGTGCCATCAGCATCGGTTACAAACTGGATCACGCCCCATTTACCATCTTTGGATAATGGCAATGCACCCTTGTCAAACTTGCCATGCTTATCATATTCAAATGGCAGTATGATACGCCCTTTTCCATCATAGATGCCGTACTGATCATCCAATTTGGCCAAATAAGCCGTACCACCTTGTTGTACCTGCTCATATCGCATTAGGTCATACAGTTCATTATGTCGAACAGGAACAACCACTTTGCCTGATTGATCAAGCACGCCAAATCGCCCGCTTTTCTTTACAATATATTTCCCTTGAGACGCTACAACATCATCATACAATACCATCCAAGATGCCTGCGATGGTGAGTACGACGGTTTTTGTGGCGCATCTGGTGCGTTCGGTTGATTGGGTGATGGCTTTGATTCAGCATAACTGTTGCTGCCAAGCGTGGCAACAAACAATATAAGCACTGTGGTAAATTGTCGTATTTTCATGATACCTTCCTAAATCTACTACTGCAAATTATAGCATGGCTAAATCCCATTGAGATGCGGTTGTTTTTATTCACCGCCCAAAAAACCCAAGAAAAATCAATTTCTTGGGTTTTTGTCATCTAATTAGCACTGATGTAGTACTGATTTGGCACTTAGGCATCGCCAAATTTGCGAGCTTTTTTGGCTTGGCGTTTGGCAAAGAATACTTCTTCGACCGCCTTTGGGCGATGTGATGAACGCGCTTTGGCAAATGGCTTGCCGCTTGATTTTGCCCCTTTATCAAAGCTTGGCTTATCTTTACCAAACTTCTCACGGCGATCAAAACGCTCATCACGCTCTGTACGACGCTCCGCACGGTCAAATGAACGACGCTCACTACCACCGAAACGCTCCGTGCGACCAAACTCACGCTCACGGCCATAGCCACGATCGCCACGATGCTCAAAACGATCCGATGAGCGACGCTCTGCACTGTCTTTGGCTTTGTACGGCTTGTCATAAGCCTTGCCAAAATCACGATCACGCTCAAACTTCGGCTTATCAAACTGACGCTCTGAGCGGTCTTGGCGGTCAAAACGCTCTGAGCGGTCGCCACGGTTGAAACGGTCTTGACGCTCCGCACGGTCAAATGAACGACGCTCACTGCCACCGAAACGCTCACGGCTGTCAAATCTTTGCTTATCAAACCCGCGATCAAAACGCTCTGAACGATCACGGCCATCAAAGCGATCCGAACGACCTTCAAAACGCGGCTTGCGACCATATCCACCACGATCGCCACGACCTTGACCATCACGATCATCACGGCGGCGGTTGCGGCCGCCCTTACGGCGTGGCTCATCGATGATACCAAAATTACGGCGTGGCTCTAGCCCTTCGATGGTAGCTGTGGTCATATCACGCTTAAGATAGCGGTTGATATTGGCAAGCTGTTTATTATCATCTAGGCTACACAAGTTCACCGCTACACCTGTACGACCTGCACGACCACAACGACCGATACGATGGACATAGTCTTCGACTTGGCGTGGCAAATCATAGTTCACCACATGGCTGATGGCTGAGATGTCGATACCACGAGCAGCGACATCAGTGGCGATAAGCAGATCGCATTTGCCTGATTTCATATCACCGACGATGCGGTTACGCTTACCTTGTGGCAAATCGCCATGCAGATAGCGTGCCTTGTAGCCGACTTCGTTTAGGGTGTCGGCAAGCTTTTCGGTAGATAGCTTGGTGGCGGTAAAGATGACTGCCTGTTTGATTTCAGGATTGTTCAGCACTTCAAGCAGGATTTTGTTTTTGTGGTTAAAGTCATCACAAAAATACACACTTTCATCTATATGCGCTGACTCAACCTTGATCGAGACACGTTCAGGATTGGTGGTGAAGCTCTCAGCAATTTTGCCCACAGCACCATCCCAAGTGGCAGACGACATCACCGTTTGGCGAGTGCTTGGGGTGTTTTCTAGGATTTCTTTGATATCATCAGCAAAGCCCATATCCAGCATACGATCGGCTTCATCGAGAATCAGCATATCCAGACCTGATAAATCGATGCGACCTTCACGCATATGGTCAATCAGACGGCCTGGGGTGGCGACGATGACCTGCACGCCCTTGCGTAGTGCACGCAGCTGTCCACCATAAGGTGCACCGCCCACCAAAGGTACGCTAAACATCCCACGCATCCCATCGCCATAGCGACGCACGCTGTCATGCACCTGCAAGGCAAGCTCACGTGTCGGGGTCAAAATCAGTGCATGGATATGCTTTTCAAGCTTTGGTAAGCGGCTCATCTTATCCAGCACAGGCAGTACAAACGCCGCTGTCTTGCCAGAGCCTGTCTGAGCTGATAACAGCAAATCACGGCCATTCAAGGCGTGCGGAATGGCTTGGGCTTGGATGGGTGTTGGGGTGGTGTAGCCACTTTTGGTCAGGGCTTTGATGATGCCTTTGTGCAGACCTAAGTCAGAAAATTGTAGTACGAACTCGCCTGCTTGCTCGTCTGTTTGGGCGGTGTCTGTGGTGTGTAATTGATCAGTCATAAGAACCTTGTATCAGTCATGCCCCCACGATGAGCCAATTTTTTGGTCAAAAAACCGACAAGCCAACTCTAAGCAGATGCTTAAGGCTTGCTACAAAATTGCATTTTGGATTTGGGTGGCGTATTGTCGCTCAACTGCTTGCCGTGGTGCAAAAGCACAATAAAGAACAAGCCAAAATCATCGCGACAGTTAGGACTAATAAAGATAAAATAGACAAAGCAGGTGGCAAGCCACAAACTTAGCAAGAAATCATATCATCACATGGGTCAAGTCAAACTTACCCATCAAAATCGGTGCGATGTCATCAAAAGCGTGTGTGAATTATTCACGAAAAATGAGATTATAGCACAGCTTGGATAAAATTACTTGGATTATTTTATAAAAATTATGCGTCATGACTTTTTGGCATAAAATTTATCGATTTCATCTTTAAAATTACCCTTTTAGGTGCCATAATACATGGGATATACTATATAAAATAAAACTGGTTTGGACAAGGATACAACCGTGGTACAGATTCGTGACAGCCTGCCCTTATTGGGTGGCAACAGTAGCAGCATGGATAGTGCGACACTGGCAGCAAGTTTGGTCGCCAAACAGCTGCATCCTGATTTTAAGGCACAGCTTGCCAATCACAAGCTGGTCAGCGCCCTTGACCACACCAACAGCACCATCAATCCATCCGATCTGAATGTCTCAGACATCGACATCGAAGCATGGATTGCCAAAGTGGCTGCTCGTATCGGCAAGGATGATTTGCCCATTTTGCGTAAAGCCTGCCAATTTGTCCAAATCCAAGTCAACAAACCCCATGTCACCCGCTCAGGTGCCTATATCACAGGCATCGGCATGGCAGATATTTTGGCCTATCTATTCCAAGACGAAAACGCCCTAGCTGCTGCCATGCTGTATCGCACCGCTCGCCGTGAGCTCGTCAGCATCGACACCATCAACAAAAACTTCGGCGATGACATCGCTCAGCTTGTCACAGATACGCTAGCGATGGGTAAACTGTCTGAGAGCATCGAGAGCAATAAGCGACTTGAAGATTATTTTGAGAGCAATCAAAGAGACCAATTATCCAATATCTATAGTATGCTCATCAGCACCACCAATGATGTGCGCGCGGTACTGATCAAGCTTGCTGAGCGTACCTTTGCGATGCGTGAGCTGTCATTCTCGCCGCCTGATCGCCAAAAACGGGTGGCTCGTGAGGTAATGACTATCTATGCCCCGCTGGCACATCGCCTATCGATTGCTCAGCTGAAGTGGGAACTGGAAGATTTGGCATTTCGCTATCTTGCCCCCGAAGAATACAAAAAAATCGCATCGCTACTTGCCGAGAAGCGTAGCGAGCGAGAAGCCTATATCGAGTCAGTCAAAGCCAAACTCAGTGCCGAGCTTGAACGAGCTGGCATCCAAGGCGAAGTCTCTGGGCGTGTCAAGCACATCTACTCCATCTGGCGTAAGATGAAATCAAAGAACCTGTCTTTTGATCAGCTATATGACATCCGTGCCCTCAGAGTGATGGTCAATACCAATGCCGAATGCTACTATACGCTGGGCATCGTGCATGGTCTGTGGCGGCACATTCCTGAGCAGTTTGACGACTATATCACCAACCCCAAGCCCAACGGCTATAAGTCACTGCACACAGCGGTGATCGCTGAGAATCGCACGCTTGAGGTGCAGATTCGTACCTTTGATATGCACTTTGAGGCAGAGCTTGGTAAGGCATCGCACGTCAATTATAAAGAAGGACTAAAAGCCAAAAAAGACGATTATCTCACCCAAAAAATCAGCTCATTGCGTCAGCTACTGGGTCAAGACATCCCTGATGGCGAAGATGAGATCGATCTGGATGTGGATAATGCCGAGCGGATTTATGTCTTTAGCCGTGATGGTGATATCACCGAGCTACCAAAAGGCTCAACAGTGCTAGACTTTGCCTATTATGTACATACCGAAGTCGGCAACCGTGCCCAAGGCGCTCGTGTCAATGGTCGCTATGTACCACTGACTCATCAGCCAAAGACAGGCGATCAGATTGAGATCATCACCAAATCTAGCCGTGAGCCGAATCGTGATTGGCTGATGCCGTCACTGGGCTATATCCACACCAGCCGCGCCAAATCCAAACTGCGTCAGTGGTTCAACAAACAAGATCGCGATAAGAATATCGAGACAGGCAAGGGACTACTGCTCAAAGAATTTGATCGCCTATCCATCGCCGCCAATCAGGTGAACTTAAGCGACTATTTTCAGACGCTCAATGTCAAATCCGAAGATGATCTGTATGTCGCACTGGTCATCGGTGATATCAGTGTCACCCAAATCAGCAACTTGGTCGCCCAAAAACTGCACATCGCAGAACCTGCCCAAGATGTGCCGACCATCGACATCAAGACACCTGTTCGCACCAATAAATTTAAGATTGAGCTTGATGGCTTTGATAATGTCGAGATGCACCTTGCCAAGTGCTGCAATCCTGTGCATGGCGAGCCGATTGCGGGTTTCGTGACTTTTTCAAATGGCGTCAGTATTCACAATCAAGGCTGTCCTGAGTACCTAAGACTGATCGAAAAAGAACCTGATCGTGGCATTCATGCACATTGGCAAGACAGCTTTGGTCGCTATCAGCCTGTGGTAATTCATGTCGAAGCACAGAATGTCTCAGGATTACTGCGCGACCTTGTCCATGTCATTGACCGCGAAAAGGTCAATATCAGCCGAGCCGAAACGGTGAGTAATGACGGTGCAATGAGCCATATGAAGTTTTATGTGGAAGTGGCAGGCATATCGCACTTATCACGCCTGCTCAACAAAATCGAACAACAGCCAGGCGTATTACACGCGCGTCGAGCGACCGCCTAACGCTTTAGTGATATTGACCAATGCCGTGATAGCAAGCGGCATTGGCTTTTTTAACCTATACAGCCAGATACCATGCCAGAATTACCCGAAGTCGAAACCACCAAGGCAAGCCTTGAGCCACTCTTGCACCAAACTGTCGCCAAAGTCAGCATTCGCTATCCGACTTTGCGTTATGCCATCCCCAAGGACTTAGATTCGCTCATTGGTTTTCGTCTGATGGCGGTGCGTCGCCGTGCCAAATATCTATTGCTGGATTTTTATCATCAAGCGGATAATCGCCACAAAACCGTGCTTGTGCACCTTGGTATGTCAGGTAGCCTACAGCAACATCACGACATCGAGCCACGCAAACACGATCATCTGCTCATCGACTTTATCAATGATGATGGCATGGTGACGACACTGCATTATCACGACCCCAGACGCTTTGGGATGATATTGTGGACGCACAATGACGACTACATCGATACACCAGACACCGCCGAGCGGTTCTTGGCACACCTAGGCCCTGAGCCACTCGATGATGCCTTTGATGTCGATTATCTGCGAGCGTTAATTTTCCCTGCCAGCAAAAAACCTGTCGCCAAACCTATCAAAACGCTGATCATGGATCAGTCGGTGGTCGTTGGCGTGGGCAACATCTATGCTGCCGAAAGCCTATTTTTGTCGCACATTCACCCTTTGACACCAGCGTGCCACATCGATGATGATAAGCTTGAAAAGCTCGTCGCCAATATCAAAGACATCCTTGCCAAAGCCATCATTCAAGGCGGCTCAAGCCTTAAGGATTTCACCGTCGGCGACGGCAAAACTGGCTATTTTCAGCAGACGCTACTGGTCTATGGGCGTGATGGTGAACACTGTTATCACTGTGGTAGCCTACTTGAAAATACCAAAATCGGCGGGCGAGCCAGTGTGTATTGCCCCAGCTGTCAGCCAATCCAAGCTCTCAGCACTTAGCCAAAAAAAGATGGTGCCATCAGCCACCATCTTTTTAACATCTACATCCATCAGCCAAAGTCAGTCTCATTGGCCGTGCTGTTCGGCCACCACCGAGCGCAATTTGGCAAAATAAGTATCATCAAACAAATTACCCTGCTCATCAAGCATATCGGCCGACAGATCTTGTGCGATCATATTGGCGACCGAGACCATGCTGTCAAAACCGCGCAGTGCATGCGGATGCGGCAGTGGCAAAAACACCGTCAGCCCCATAAAATGATCTTCAGGCAATCTATTTAGATCAAAGGCGCGCACGCCCTCATGCCCCACCCCCATCATACTAAACCACAGATCGCCTGTGCCATCTTCGTTTTCATAGCGGTGAAACAAGTTCATCACGCCATATTTCATCCCATAAGTGCGCACGATTTCCAGCACTGTTTTGCCTGGCAGTCCTGCAAATGAGTTTCGCGGCATGATGGCGATGCTTACGGTTTCGGTGGCGTGAAGCAAGGGGTCGTTATTTTGGTCAAAGGCCTGACGCTCATCGAGATGTCGGTCGAGCACAGGCGATTGTTTTTGAAATGCCATGTCAGCCGTCTGTTGCGCCGCATTTTCATCAGACGCATCGTCTTGCCAAAGCTTTTCTTCATCGGCATCAAACTCCTCGGCCAGTAGATGCTCATCGGCATCTGACTTGGTGGATGCATGCGCGCGCATTGGCTGCACATCGCTGCTTGTTGGTGTCGTGGCATGCAGATCGTGGCTGATTATCGGTGCACTAGCGACCGCTGCCGCCATGCTGGATAAGGCATCTTCTTGATCGCTAATTTGATCATCAATCAAAAGCTTAGAACTGCGATCAGGCAGCTGTCTGTCCTCGCGTGGGATGATCGGCAGCCCGTATTTGGTTTTTTCGGCGAACTCATCAGACTCCAACGCCACTTGACTGCGTCGCAAATTGCGCAGTACAATCAGCACACCCACCAGCACCACCACGAGCGCCAACACCACCCACATTCCATTCCACTGCATATCCAGCCCCATCAGATATCGCCATCACACACCAGATGACAAAAAATTATTCAATTATGGCAAAACACCACCCAAAACCCATACCCAAAAAATCAACAAATGCTAAAAATCACAGTTTGGTCAAATAAAACACGGGTATTTTATACTAGTTTAGCAGAATTTGATTTTTTCGTCATCCTTTGAACTTTAAAACATGAAAAATTGTTACAATTTTTCCTTAACAAACAAAAAAATCGCCCCCGAAGAGACGATTTTAATATCAAGCGATGGCTTATTTTTTGCCACGGTTTGCAAAAGCACCGAAACGCTTGTTGAAGCTTGCAACACGGCCTTCGTTTGCAGTTTTGCGTTGTTCGCCAGTATAGAATGGGTGCGATGCACTTGAAATATCCAATGGGAAGTATGGGTACTCTTGACCTTCGTATTCGCGAGTTGTCTTGGTAGCAACTGTTGAACGAGTTAGGAAATATACATCAGCATTGGTATCGTGGAACAATACTTCGCGGTATTCTGGGTGAATGTCTTTACGCATGATAAATCTCTTATCCAATTAACCTAAGCACTAATAAGCACTGCTGGCGCACCAGATCAGTGGAACATAGCCACGCCATCACCAACCTATTTGGCATGCCGCACCATGTTTGTCTATGTTATTAGCCATCTTAAGTGGGAACATAAAGCCAATATTTTAGCAAAAACCAACTTGAGTATCAAGCAATTTTGCTTACTTTTCGCCGTTTTGGTTATTTTGGCTATCGACCCAGCCACGCAGTTTTTGACCTGCCTTAAAGGTCACCACACGGCGTGCTTCGACAGGGATGCTCTCGCCAGTTTTTGGGTTGCGTCCTGGGCGTGATTTTTTGTCCTTGAGTTCAAAATTACCAAATCCTGACAGCTTGACTTCTTTGCCATCAGCAAGGCTTTGGCTAATCTCTTCAAAAAATCCATCCACCAGCTTGCGCGCCTGCTGACGGGTCAATCGTAGGCGAATGGTCAGCTGATCTACCATATCCGCCTTGGTCAGTGCACTCATGATTTTATCCTTATGTATCAATAAGCTACCTAATGCACGATTTCAAATTCAATCGTATTTATCATTGTACACTTGATTGTATGCTTAATGCAATTTAAATTTTTATCTCAAAGCGATTTTTGGTCAATTAAATTGGTAAACACCACAACACAACAAACTATGGCGAGTGGGTCTTATCAATATTTTCAGTCATCGGTCAAATATATAAGATGCACAGGGCAAACCATTGCTTTTTTAATGATACTAATTTTAAGCACTCCGACTCATTCAGCTAAGCCATATATTTTTCAAAGACATACCGAGCAGCATATTCATCACATCTATCGAAATCACGGATAAAATTATATAAAAAATCACTAACTTGATAATTAAACTGAAAAACAATGAAAGCTATTTGCTCTTGTATTAAGAAAAGCTCATGAATTAAATCTTTTGACTAATCAAAATCCAAATTCTTTGCTTGCTCCATCTTAAAGCGAATGGAATATTCCGCTTGATTTAATATTGATTGAACTTCCTGATTACATCTTTCAATTATCAGTAAATTATCTTTTAGAATATCCAATTTTATCTGCACATCCATAATACATCCCTTAACGATTACTCTGGTGGGTAGAGTATGCACGATGCACCGCACCACTACCCATTGTATACCAAATCCTTTGTCCTATAATCAAGACCGCCACAAAGCACACTGTGGCGGTCTTGGCTTGATGGTTTTAGCGTATGATAATTACGCTACAAATCACGCATCAGTCACGCAGTTTGGCACCGTGCTTTTCATCAAGTACAGCGACAACTTTATCCACTGCTTTTTTGATTTGTTCATCTTCAAGCGTCGCATCATGGTTTTGGAACACCATCGCAAACGCTAGTGAACGCGTACCTGTCGGCAGTCGCTCGCCAGTATAGACATCGAATAGCCACACATCTTGTAGATAACCACCTGCTGCCGCACGGATGTCTGCTTCAAGCGACTGCCAAGCAATATCAGTATCCACAAGCACCGCCAAATCACGGCGTACGCTTGGGAATTTGCTTGGCGCTTTGATGGCAGACTGCGTGTGATTGAGCGCAATCAGCTTATCTAGGTTCAGCTCAGCGACCCAAACGCTCGGCAGATCCATCGCTTTGGCAATGCTTGGATGTAGCTGACCAAACCAGCCCAGACGCTCGCCATTCACCGACAGATAAGCACTTTGACCCGGGTGCAAGAAGTCCAAATCTGCACGCTCATAGCTGATATGTGCTTTATTTAAGGTCGCAGGCAGCAGACTTTCGACATCACGCTTTAGATCAAAAAAGTCCATCGCACGGTTGGCATGGTGCTGCTCAGGATATACCGTGCCTGTCGCCACGATGGCAAGGCTTGGTGTCTGCACGAGGCTTGCCACATCCGCCCCAACAAAGCTCAGACCTGTCTCAAACAGACGCACACGAGCCTGCTGACGGTTTAGGTTGTAGCTGACCACGGGTAATAGGCTTGATAGTAGTGTGCGACGCATCACCGCCAAATCACTTGAAATCGGATTGGCAAGCGGTAATACCGAACCCAGACTTTCATCATCAAATAGTGATTCGATCTTAGCATCGCTAAAGCTAAAGCTCACCGCTTCATGGTAGCCAGCATCAGCTAGGGTAAGCTTGGCAACATGAATCAAATCCGCCGTATCATCATAACGCATATCCACAGCAAAGCTTGGCAAGCGTACGTCGATATTATCATAACCATAGATGCGAGCGACTTCTTCGACCACATCTTCGGCGATATTCATATCAAAGCGATGGCTTGGTGCTTGGCAGATAAGTGTATCACCCTTCAAGCTGGTGGCGATTTCTAAGCGGTTTAGAATATCGACAATCTCATCGCTTGAAATGGCCACACCCAGTAGCTGCTCAACTTTTGCCACAGGTACACGGATGCTATGGCGGGCAGGTAGCTTATCTATCGCTTCGACTGTGGTGATTGCTCCTGCTGCACCGCCTGCAACACCGATAATCAGACTGGTCGCTCGATCAAGCGCCGTGCGTGGCAGCTCAAAATCCACCCCACGCTCAAAACGCTGTGATGCATCCGTATGCAGACCAAAGCGACGCGCACGCCCTGCGATGGCAAGCTGATCAAAATGTGCACTTTCTAGCACGATACTGGTCGTCTCATCGCTCACCGCTGAGCGAGCACCGCCCATAATCCCTGCCAAGGCAAGTACGCCAACATCATCAGCAATCACTAGCTCATCACCTGTTAATGTGATTGTCTGCTCATTCAACAGCTCAACCGTCTCACCTGCCACAGAATCACGCACCACGATATCACCGACAATCTTATCAGCATCAAAGGCGTGCAGCGGCTGACCCAGCTCAAGCAGGACAAAATTGGTCACATCCACCAAGAAATTATGCGTACGCACACCTGATGCAACAAGTGCCGACTCCATCCATTCAGGTGTTGCCACACTGCGATCAATACCATCGATACGCTGTGCCAAATAGCGTGGGCAAGCGGTCGTATTCGCCACTTGCACGCCTGTGCTTGCTGTCGCACTTGGGCTGATGACATCGAACTGTACACGGTTAAGCGGCAAGCGATTGATCACTGCGATCTCACGGGCTAGACCCAGTACGCTTAGGCAGTCGCCACGGTTTGGCGTGATGGCAATCTCAAAAATCTTAGCATTTAAGTTCAAATAATCACGCACATTCACACCAATCGGTGCATCATCAGCCAGCTCAAGTAGGCCATCAATTTTATCTTCAAGTCCAAGCTCAGATGCGCCGCACAGCATCCCTTGTGACTCCACGCCACGCAGTTTGCCTTTTTTGATCTTAAAGCCCTTGTCATCATCGCTTGGTAGCACCGCACCGATGGTTGCCACGGCAACTTTTAGACCGACACGCACATTAGGCGCACCGCAGACGATTTGTAACAGCTCGCCCGTGCCGATATTGACACGCGTGACACGCAGACGGTCGGCGTCAGGATGCTGAGTACATTCGATGACTTCACCGACCACGACACCACTAAACGGTGGTGCGACCATCTCCATGCCATCAAGCTCAAGCCCTGCCATGGTCAGCTGCTCGCCCAAAGTCTGACTATCAACGCTTGGATTTGCCCATTGTCTTAGCCATTGTTCACTGATTTTCATACGATTTTTCTCTTTGTAATTTTTAAATTTTGGTTGAATTGTTGAAAAACTTGTTCAATGTTTAGCCAAATTGCTTTAAGAATCGCAAATCATTTTGGAAGAACAATCGCAAATCATCAATGCCATAATACAGCATCGCAAATCGCTCAATCCCCATACCAAAGGCAAAGCCAGTGTATTCATTTGGGTCGATGCCACAGTTTTTGAGTACTTGTGGATGCACCATACCACAGCCAAGCACTTCTAGCCATTTGCCATTGTCCGATAAGATATCTACTTCAGCTGATGGCTCGGTGAATGGGAAAAATGATGGGCGAAAACGCACGGTCATTTTTTTGCCAAAAAACGCATCCAAAAACTCATGAATCAAGCCTTTAAGCTCAGCAAAATTGCTTGATTTTGAGATCATCAAACCTTCCATCTGATGGAACATCGGTGAATGCGTCTGGTCAGAGTCGCAGCGATACACACGGCCTGGGCAGATGATACGAATCGGTGGCTCGCTCTTTTCCATCGTGCGAATCTGTACGCTACTGGTGTGTGTGCGTAGCAAATAATGCGTATCAAAATAAAAGGTATCATGCATCGCACGGGCAGGATGATGGCCAGGGATATTTAGGGCTTCAAAATTATAATAATCGCTTTCAACTTCAGGGCCTGTCGCGACACTAAAGCCAGCTTGCACAAAGAACTGCTTCATGCGTTCGGTCGTCTGGGTAATCGGATGTAGCGTACCTTTTGTTGCACCGCGTGCTGGCATGGTGATGTCCACTTGCTCACTAGCAAGCTTGGCATTCATTGCCGCTGCCGCTAGGCTTTGGGCTTTGGCATCCAAAGCACTGCCGATACGCGTACGCAAGTCATGCAGATAAGCACCATATTGCTTTTTGGCATCGGCATCTAGGCTACCCATTTGCTTAGACAGTGCGGTCAGGGCGGCTTTTTTACCCGTCAAATTCACACGAAACTCTTGCAAAGTCTTTTCGTCACAAGCAGTCTCAATCAACGCCACCGCCTGATCGCCAAATGCGGTCAGCTCATCAGGACTGATGGTGGCAAGCGGTGCGTCCAAAGTGGGCAAATTCACGGTAATCTCAGGCTGTGTCATAATATCTCTTTTATCAATCTTGCCCAAATAGGCAGGCGTTATTTAATCATAGTAAAACTGATTATTCTAAAGAATTGGGTCTATTTTGTAAATGATTTTGGGTTGGTAAATCAGCAAAATTAAAAAACTTTTGTTGTATCTGGCTGATTTTTACCATCTGTCTGCCTATCGCTAGCATTCACTGACTTGATTGCTTATCAAGCATGACAATTCAAACAGCACTAAAAACAAAAACCCCACTCAATGAGCAGGGCTTTGTGTCTGATTGACAGCTTATGCTAGAGCAGCTTTTGCTTTTTCTGCGATTGCAGTGAAAGCAGCAGCATCATGCATAGCGATGTCAGCTAGAATACGGCGGTCAATCTCAACATTTGCCTTTTTAAGGCCGTTGATTAGACGGCTGTATGACAAACCGTTTAGGCGAGCACCAGCATTGATACGAGCAATCCACAGACGGCGGAAAGAGCGTTTTTTGTTACGGCGGTCACGATAAGCGTATTGACCAGCTTTCATAACAGCTTGTACTGCTACACGATACACACGAGAGCGTGCGCCATAGTAGCCTTTTGCACGAGCTAGAACTTTTTTGTGACGGCGGTTTGCTTGTACACCACGTTTTACACGAGCCATTTTATTCTCCTAAAATATCCGAAAAGTTGATTAGATGTATGGGCACATACGACGGATTGAAGCCACGTCTGATGCGTGCACCATAGTGCAACCACGCAATTGACGGATACGCTTTGGAGATTTTTTGGTCAAGATGTGACGCTTGAATGCTTGCTTACGCTTGAAGCCGTTTGCAGTTTTCTTGAAACGCTTAGCGGCACCACGTTTGGTCTTAAGTTTCATAATAACCTCTTTAAAATCAAAAGCCTATCGGCTTGATGAATACCTGTTCGCCAGTCGATTTGGAATCAATCCAAACGCTGTCTAAAGGTGGGAGCGCACATTATATCAAAGCCTTTGATCAAAAACAAGCCGAATCTTTCTTTACTTACACCCCCACAAGCGTTACAATAACTGTATTTGGCACATGCTTATGACACCACTTCAAACTGTTCAGACCTTAGGTTTGTTTATTTTGACTGCCATCGCTGAGATCATTGGGTGTTATTTGCCTTATTTGATTTTGACGCATCAAAAAAGCGCATGGTTATGGCTGCCTACTGCGTTGAGTTTGATGGTATTTGTCTATCTGCTGACACTGCATCCAGCTGCATCGGGGCGCATTTATGCTACTTATGGCGGCATCTATATTCTTTGTGCATTGGTATGGTTGGCTGCTGTCGATAAGATCATGCCAAGCGCGTGGGATCTGGCAGGTGGTGCTTTGGTGATGGCGGGCGCACTGGTCATCATCTTACAGCCCAATGGCTTTGGACGCTGATTTAGCCCCATCATTGATCACTATGACAAAGCTGCCATCAAACTGTCATCATGATGACATAATTGTGGCCTAAGATAAGCTGTCTTTGCCATCAAAGCTGGGTCAGTGCTAAAATTGCGTGGCAGTAACCCTCAGCACCGCCAATGCTTATCGGCTGAGCATCTGATTTCTTATTCATCGATAACATCCACAAAGAGACGACATGAACTGGCTTGATACCCTAAAATTTGATGCCGATGGCTTAATTCCTGCAATCGCCCAAGATCGTGCCACAGGACAGGTGATGATGGTCGCTTGGCAAAACAAACAAGCCTTAGAACTCACCTTCCAAACCAAGCAAGCGGTATATTTTTCGCGCTCACGAGGCAAGCTGTGGCACAAGGGCGAGACCTCAGGGCATACGCAAATCGTGCATGACATCTATACCGACTGTGATCAAGATGTCATTATTTTATCGATCACCCAAATCGGTGGCATCGCCTGTCACACAGGCCGTGCTTCATGTTTTTATCAAAAACTCGATGACAATGGCGACTGGCAAACCATCAGTGATGTCTTAAAAGACCCTAAAGATATTTATGGTAAAACCGCCAAGCCGCTTGATGGTGAAGATGCGCAACACAGCGATGCCACCAAGCCATCCTCAGCGGATGTTTTGGGCGCACTGGATGCGATCTTGGCCGATCGCAAATCTGCGGACAAAGACAGTTCTTATGTCGCAAGCTTATACCATAAAGGCTTAAATAAAATCCTAGAAAAAGTCGGTGAAGAGTCGGTGGAGAGTATCATCGCCGCCAAAGAGTTAGAACGCGCCAAAAGATCTGGCAGTGATGTGGCTGAGATGGCGCATGATTTGGTCTATGAAGTGGCTGACACTTGGTTTCATCAGATGGTGGCATTATCGATGCTCGATCTGTCATCACAAGCTGTGATCGATGAGCTGGCGCGTCGCTTTGGCGTATCAGGCATTGATGAAAAAAACAGCCGAGTGAACAATTAATGGCCCAGTTGGGTTGAACAATTTATTATTGACATTAAAACGGAGTGGTTATGGGTTCATTTTCTATCACACATTGGTTAATTTTATTGGTCGTCGTGGTCATTGTCTTTGGCACCAGTAAGCTAAAAAACGCTGGCAAAGACTTGGGCGGTGCGGTCAAAGGCTTTAAAGATGCCGTCAAAGAAGAAGACAAACCAACAATCGACAACCGCGAAAAAACCATCGTCGTCGAAGAGGTTAAGGTCGAACCCAAAGACCATCATCAAGGCTAATCCTCACTTATGATAGGCAATCTTGGTTTTTTTGAGCTGACACTGCTTGGCATCATCGCGCTCATTGTCTTAGGCCCTGAAAAGCTGCCAGTGGCTGCTCGTACGCTTGGCCGTTGGTATGGCACTTTGCGTCGTGCCAGCCAAAAGCTGCAAAACGACATCTCAAGCGAATTACAACTGCTCGAAACCCAAGAGCTACTCAAAAAAGAGCTACAGCAAATCCGCGACTCTGAAGCGAAGATGAAAGCCCAGATGGATGAACTGCAGCGCTCACTCAAGCAGAACCAAGCGCAGTTTGACACCGCCAAGCGCCAAACGATGGATGCTTGGCACACCCAACCATCACAGGATGCACAAGTTGGCAGCGTACCGCCTGTCGCCGCCTCTGCTGGCACTCTGCCGATGGCCAATCGCTGGTTTTTATTAAGCCACTATGACGCCCAGCGTCGCCTGCCGCCTGCACCTAGGATGCCAAACTATCTGGCTGACCCTTTGTTGTATCAACACATGGATAATTCATGAGCCAAGCCGATTTTCCAGACACAACTGACACGCCTTTGATGTCACATTTCATTGAGCTGCGCAGCCGCTTTATCCGCATGTTTTTGGCGGTGTTGCTGGTGTTTTTGGGCTTGGTGGGATTTAGCCGTGAATTGTATGATTTTATCTCCAATCCTTTGGTGGCGCTGCTGCCAGCCGAAGCCAGTCTGATCGCCACCGATGTCGCCTCAGGCTTTTTGGCACCGATTCGCCTAACTTTTTTTATTGCTTTATTTGTCACCGTGCCGTTTATTTTGGCACAGATTTGGGGTTTTATTGCACCTGGATTGTATAAGCACGAAAAACGCGCTGCCTTGCCGCTGCTATTGTCTGCGATTGTGCTGTTTTATACCGGTGTGGCATTTGCATATTTTATCGTACTGGTGCCTGCACTGAAATTTTTTGTGATGTTCGCGCCAGATAATGTACTGCCGATGACCGACATTGACAGCTATTTAAGCTTCGTGCTTAAGCTGTTTGCGGTCTTTGGCGTGATGTTTGAGATCCCTGTGGTGACGCTGATTTTGGTGCTGATGCGACTGGTCAGCGTTCAAGCCTTGGCGGACAAGCGTCGCTATATCATCGTCGGCTGCTTTGCTGTCGCAGCTGTGGTCACACCACCTGATGGCGCAAGCATGCTGATGCTGGCCATTCCGATGTGCTTGCTGTTTGAGCTGGGATTGTTGATGGCCAAAGTCTTAGTGAGAGATAGGCCTTCAGATGATCTTGAGGCAGATGAGGGGTGAACATGGATCAGATCAAGCAGCTACAGGCCAAGCTTGATGAAACCCAAGCGCTGTACCGCGAATGGCTGAGCGCCAAGCAAAAGGCCGATGAGGCTTATGCCGCCATAGTGCATGCGATGGCAGTGATGGCAAAGCTTGAGGCGGCGTATTTTGATGATGCATTCATGCAGCTGCACGATGCCGATGCCAAAGGCCTGCTAGACACCAGAACGCCTGGAGAGCACAGTGTGTTAAGCGAGGATGCTGTGTATAATGCATTGATTGACAAAGAGCAGCTATTATGGGCGCATCTTAAGCTGTGCATTGAGCATCTACAAAGATAATCGCCGAATCACCATGTAAAAAGACCAAGCTTTTGCCTGGTCTTTTTTATCAGAATCATAGCATGCGATTGCGTTCATTTTCGGCATCGACGATCTCATCAGCGATGGTCATTGCCTGAAAACTGTTTGAATCAGCCAGCTTCCACATATCATCAAGCACGCGGCGGCCGCTGTCGCCAGTCAATAGTGATCCATGCTCGATGAATTGATAATGCTCAGACAACAGCTTGATCCAGCCATCAGGCTGACGGCGAACGATGTGATGCGGCATCAACTGACTGGGATGATCCAGCCCCGAGCAGCCGACGATTTCTGCCAGTGCTTTTAGGGTATTGTGATGATAATTTTTGACGCGGCGGGATTTGTCAGGGACATCCAATGCCTTTTGACGCGCAGGGTCTTGAGTGGCGACCCCTGTCGGGCATTTGTTGGTGTGACAAGAACGCGACTGAATACAGCCGACAGCAAACATAAAGCCGCGCGCTGAGTTACACCAATCCGCCCCAAGCGCCATCATTTTGGCGATGTCAAAAGCAGTGATGACTTTGCCGCTGACGCCAACTTTGATCTTATCACGGATACCAGCACCAACCAAGGTGTTTTGTACAAAAATCAGTGCATCGACCAGTGGCATCCCCACCGAATCCATAAACTCCACAGGCGCCGCACCCGTACCGCCCTCAGCACCGTCGATGACAATAAAATCAGGGTAGTTATTTTCCTCTTTCATCGCCTTGACGATCGCCATAAATTCCCATGGCATACCAATACACAGCTTGATGCCCACAGGTTTACCGCCAGACAGATCGCGCAGCCGCTGCCAAAACTCGACCAGCTGTTTTGGGGTGCTAAATTCAGGATGTGTCGGCGGCGAGATGCAGTCGATGTCCATCGGAATGTCGCGCGTGGCGGCGATCTCATGGGTGATTTTGGTGGCAGGCAATACACCGCCCTTACCTGGCTTAGCGCCTTGGGACAGCTTGATCTCGATCATCTTGACCTGCGGCGATTTGGCACGCTCGGCAAATGTCTCAGGATTAAAGCGGCCATGCTCATCACGACAGCCAAAATATGCTGTACCCAGCTGCCAAATCAAATCCCCGCCATGCTTTTGGTGATAAGGGCTGATACTACCCTCCCCTGTATCATGGGCAAAACCGCCTTCTTTGGCGCCTTTATTCAGTGCTTCGATGGCATTGGCAGACAGCGCGCCAAAGCTCATCGCCGAGATATTAAACACCGACAAATCATAAGGCTGAAGACAGCGCTCATTCCCCACACGCACACGAAAATCGTGGTTATCAATTTTATGGCTGCGACCTGAATGCAAAAACCAATCCGTGCCTGGCTTGCTTAAGTCATTTAAGCTGCCAAAGGCGGTGGTGCTGTCCAAATCCTTGGCGCGCTGATAGACGATGGAGCGCTGCAAGCGTGAAAATGGCACCTCTTCGCGATCGCCTTCGATGAAGTATTGGCGCACTTCTGGACGGAAATTTTCAAACAAAAACCGAATGTGTCCGCTGATCGGATAATTGCGCAAAATCGCATGCCGCTTTTGATGGATGTTATACACCCCAAGGCATGTCAAACAAGTGGCGATGAACAACAGCCACCAGATTTTAAACAAAATCGAAATGGGAATCAGCGCCACACACACCCAAAATAAGGCAAAGCGCGGCAATACCAAAAAGAAAAAGTTGGCAGAATGGTTATCGGGTTTTAGGTTGGGCATCACTCATATCCACAATGCAATGAAGGGTATGCCGCAGCACACCCTGATGTTATTATTTTGGCAAATTATATCACAGCACATTTATTATCATAATTTGATAATAATGATAAACCTATCAATAAAATAAATAAAAACTGGCAAAAATCGCCCCATCACCGCGCTAAGCTGCTGTTTTCGCCGATATTTGACGCATTCGTCTGCATAACACTTCCCATTCTTTTTTGCTTTATGTTATCATGTTAAATCGCATTTATTGCGGTCAAATTTCGTACACCGCATCGATGCATCAATCAGACACCCATGCGCGATCATCCAAGCATTCTATCCATACAAGAGGTAAACTGTGCCAAAACAACCTGCGTACCTGACCATCAAAAACTCGATTTTGGCCAATATTCATTCAGGAACATGGCAAGAGGGCAGCGCCATCCCTGCCGAGATCAGCTTGGCTGAGACTTTCGGAGTCTCGCGCATGACGGTGAATCGCGCGCTCAAAGAATTAGAAGCAGAGCGCATCTTGGAGCGTCGCCAAGGCTCTGGCACTTATGTGGCACAACAAAAATATAACAATGCGTACATCGAGATTCGCAATATCGCCAAAGACATCCGAGAGCATTATAGCACTTATCATGCCGAGGTCGTCTCGCAAGACACGCTTGATGTTCAGGCATTGCGCCAACCGAATAATCATTGGCTTGGCATGATGTTTTTTGATGGCAATCCCAGCAGTGATGATCAGCTATATCAGGTCTGTATCGTGCATTATGGTGATGATTTGCCGATCCAATACGAAGAGCGATGGGTAAATGCCGGCGTCGTGCCTGATTTTATCAATCAAGATTTTAATACCATCAACACCAGCGACTATCTGATCGGTCATGTACCTTTGGAGTATGGCGATTATCAAATTCAGGCCAAATTGCCGCCAGATCATGTGCGCCAAGCTTTGCAAATGAACAGTCAAGAGCCTGCTCTGCTGCATGTGCGCCACACCAAATCCCAAGGCCTGCCTGTCACTTTTGCCAATATGTGGCATCCTGGCAGTCGTTTTTCATTTGGCGGTACTTTATAAGTAAAGCCCAAGATGCTGCCATCTTACCAGATGTGATGGATTTTAAGCTTTATGACTTACGCACCGCGAATCTGGATAAAGCTGTGGTATAATGGCATTTTTGCCACTTTTATCCAATGATGCCGATGCACCACCCACATTCTACCACGCCTACGCCGACTGACGAACAGTTGGCGTCTTTGGACATGGCGATGACAGGGCAGTCGTTCAAGATTGTCGCTTATGCAGGAGCGGGCAAGACGACCACACTGCGGCTGATTAGCGAAAATCTACGGGGTCGTGGGCTATATTTGGCATTTAATAAGGCGATCGCCACCGAAGCGCAGGGCAAATTTCCGCCCAATGTCCGCTGTCAAACCTTTCATTCGCTCGCCTTTCGTCATGTCAATCGCGACATCACCGCCAAGATCAGCTTGCCACGCTTGACACCCTCACGACTGGCATCTGAGCTTGATTTACAAGGCATCAGCACTGAGCGAGTGGTCGATGGCATCAAAAAACCTGTCACGCTCACACCTGCCAAGCTTGCCAACATTATCAGCGAGTCGATTACCACATTTTGCAAGACCTCATCCGCCTACCCTGCACCACGCCATATCAGTGCGCCATCATGGATGGATGAAGCAGATGCCAGTCGCCTACGAGAGATGCTCTATCCTGCCTTTGAGCGGCGATGGCTACAGTCGATTGATCCACGCCATCAATCGGGTATCAGCCATGATGTCTATCTAAAGCTTTGGACACTGTCCAATCCTGTCATTCCGGCTGATTTTATCTTATTTGACGAAGCTCAAGACGCTGACCCCTTGATGATGGGCGCACTCATTCGCCAAGACAAGCAGACCATCTATGTCGGCGATGCGCATCAGCAGATTTATGAGTGGCGGGGTGCGTTAAACGCCATGAAACGCCTGCCTTATCCGCAGACGCTATTGACGCAGTCGTTTCGCTTTGGGCAGTCGATTGCTGATGTTGCCAATGTGTTTTTGACCGCCTTGCAAGAAGACATTCCGCTCAAAGGCAATCCCAATCAGCCGTCCACCGTCGGCAAAAGCCTTGTACATGGTGCCAAAGATGCCATTCTTTGCCGTACCAATGCCACCGCCATGAGCCATCTGCTTGATGGGCTCAAGCTTGGGCATAAAGTGGCTCTACAAGCCGACAGTCAGCGGATTTTGCGGTTTTGCCAAGGGGCAGACAGCCTAAAAAATGGCAAATCCGCCTATGGCATCCCTGAGCTTGCGTATTTTAATCACTGGGGTGAAGTCCAAGAGTTTAGCGAAACTGGTGAAGGCAGCGACCTAAAAACTTGGGTCAAACTCATCGAAGAGCATGGCACTGCCACCATCACCAAAGCCATCAATAGCCTAACCACCCAAAGCCATGCTGACTATGTCGTCTCCACCGCTCACAAATCCAAGGGGCTTGAGTGGAATCGCGTGCAAATCAGCGATGATTTTTTGTATGATACCAATACATTGTCCGTCAAAATCACCCCCGAAGAGCTACGCCTACTCTATGTCGCCTGCACTCGTGGCAAAACCAATTTGGACATTCATCACATCACTGATCTGCTGCATGGCTTGGTGCACAAAAAAGTGATTTATGGCTAATTTGCCATCAATGATTGTATCAACCCCATTCCAAGAATTTTAATAACAGCCATTTTAGTTTATGAATTTTGACCACTTTTTCCCCCATCCTGTCCGCCTGCTTGCGCCAATGGAAGGTCTTACCGACCCATTGATGCGACGGATTTTGACCGATATCGCTTATACACTTGGTGCGCCTTATGACTGGGCGGTGAGTGAGTTTATCCGTGTCACACATTATCCTTTACCTGCGCACGTGTTTTATAAATTTGTCCCAGAATTGCACCATGGCGGTCGGACTGCCAGCGGTACGCCTGTGCATATTCAGCTACTGGGCAACAACCCTGAGACGATGGCACAAAGTGCCGTGACGGCGGTGGAGCTTGGGGCGGCGGCGATTGACCTAAACTTTGGCTGTCCTGCCAAGACAGTCAATAACCACAAAGGCGGCTCGGTACTACTACAAGAGCCCGAAGTGCTATACCACATCATCAGTGCTGTGCGACAGGCTGTACCAAGCGACATCCCTGTCTCCGCCAAAATCCGCCTAGGCTATACAGACACGAGTCTGATGACCGACATCGGCGATGCGGTACGCTCGGCAAATGCCAGCTGGCTGACCATCCATGCTCGCACTAAGGTGGACGGCTACAAACCCCCTGCTTATTGGGATAAGGTCGCCCCTTTTACCACGCTTGGGATGCCCATCATCGCCAATGGCGAGATTTGGACAGCAGATGATGCCAAACGCTGCATGGCAAAAGCCAATACACCTCATCTGATGCTTGGTCGTGGCGCGGTCACTCGTCCTGATTTGATTGCGACTATTGCAGGCTTGGAGGGTTTGGACTGGGCAAGCTTATGCCAATATCAGTTGCAGTTTTTGGCGGATGAGACAGAGAACCAAAATGGGCTGATTGGTCGCTATAAACAGTGGCTGGGTATGCTCACCAAAGGTTATGATGAAGCGGACACACTGTGGCACATCATCAAAAAAATCAAGGATAAGGGCGAGATTGAGCAAACGATTTTGGCGAGTATAAAAAAAGCCAACCCAGTGATACAGGTCGGCTTTGTGTGAGTCAAGACAATCGACGCTCTAGATTTGTCAAAAATGCTTCCATCTCACCATGAATATCAATACCCATGCGCTCGGCAAGTACGATTTGCCACCAAATATTTTCGGCAAGCTTATGGGCAAGTTCGCTATCCACATCACTATCTGACTTCGTCCAACGCCCCTCATGTGCCATCGTTAAGCGACCCACCAAGCCTGCATCGGTCAAAAATGCCAAAGCATCTTCTTCGACCGTCCAATGTGAGCCATGGTGCTTGTCTTCTAGCGCATGATATTTGGCACGGATTGCCATCGAGCGTTCGATAATTTGTTTAAAATCAGTCATAAAATTCTCCAAAGCATCCATTATAGCCCATCATGAGCATTACTGTGTACCACTCTTGTTACTTGTATGGTCTTATGATGAAACTCATGCAAACTGCTGCGATGACCGATACTCACGACCACACTATCAGGCAAGTGCGTCGCAAGTAGTGTGTACATCAGCTTCTCATTGGCTTCATCGAGCGCCGATGTCGCTTCATCAAGAAATATCACATCAGGGCGTGCCAATAAAATCCGCACAAAGCCAATTCGCTGTGCTTGCCCTGGGGACAGATACGCCTGCCAATCTTCGATGTCATCTAAGCGTTTGGCAAGCTGTTTGAGTCCCACGACACTCAGCCACTTGGCGATACTCTCATCATCTACTACCATTGCAGGATAAGTGACGACATCACGCAGACTGCCTTGGGGAATGTAGCTTTTTTGGGGTGTGAAATGCAGTTTTTGCGACATGGCAATATGCATCGCACCCACTGTCGGCAGTGGATAAATCCCCGCCATCGCTCGCAAGAGACTGGTTTTGCCCACACCTGATTCACCTTGGATTAATAGGCGATCACCACGATTGAGCACCACATCCACAGGCGAAAACAGCAGATGACCTTTGTTATTGATCAGTCCAAATTGCTGCAAGGCAAGCTTTGCTTCTGATGGCGACTGGGCAGGCAAATCGGTACTGACTGTCTCAGCGACATCAGATTTTTTATAAATTTTATCTAAAGAATGTAAAAATCCGTACAGACGATTGACCCGCGCTTGATACAAGGTAAAATCTTCATAAAACAAACGGAAAAATGACAAAGCACGCATCAAGCGGTTGAACGACTGCACCGTCTGATGCACATCACCAAGCTTGATTTGCCCTGCAAAAAATCTCGGTGCTTGTAGCATAATCGGCAACAGCATCGCGAACTGTGTCACCCCAGTATTAAAGCCGCCCAAGCCCAGCGAACGACGGACAATCGCCCAGCGGTTATCAATGATGGCACGAAAATAAGCGCTCAAGCTGAGCTTTTCTTGTTTTTCACCTTGATAAAACGCAATGCTCTCAGCATGGTCACGCACTCGCACCAGTGCATAGCGATAGTCGCCATGGCGATGCTCTTTTTCAAAATTCAGACGAATCAGCGGTCGCCCAATCCACACCGAAATGACGGTAGCAGTGATGATAAATCCATACACCAAAAACACCACGCCCTTTGGAATCTCAATGCCCGCCAGCACCAGCACCCCCGACAAGCCCCATAAGATAATGGTGAACTCAATCGATGATAAGATGGCGTTTAGCACCCCACGCACCATCTCAAGCGTATCAGTGATAAAGGCGGTCGCATCTTGTTCGATACGCTGATCGATGTTATCAGGCTTGGCATTATCTGGGCGACTTAGGCGGTAGTAGTTTTGATTATCCAGCCAGCGGTTTAATAACACAGCGTTTAATTTTTCGAGCCAACGGATCTCAAACACTTGCCCAATCAGCACATCAATGATCTCTTGGATGACCTTGATGCCGACCAGACTGGCATTAATCAATGCAAAAAACCAAAACGCATCAGGCTTCATCTCTTGTAGTGATGTATAAAGCCCATTATAAAAAAAGGTATTCAGCACACTGATACGCACTTCGATCAGCACAAAGGCGATGAGCACCACCACCATCAGCACTGTCTTGATGATGCTGGTATTTGTTAAGCATGGTTTAGTAATATGCCAAAACTTACGCCCTGTATCTGTATGGCGTGTCAAGATAAAAAACGCCACCGCAAACGCTGCCGTCACCCAAGTCAATGTCTGCACAAACCACATGGCTGAGCCAGTCAGTTCACTTTGCCAATCCATAAATTACCGCTTATTAATTAATCACAACAACACAGTTGCACATAGACAAAAAGACAAAAACCGTTTGCAGTTACCCACAAACGGTTTATAAATTTTCTAATTAAAAATCAATGGTATAGCTCACATTGTAGTTGCGGCCACGACCACCAGTATAACGATCAGAAGTCGGCAAGACTGCATCGGTCAAGAAGACATCATAGTCTTCGTTCAGCAGATTATTGATACCCAATCCGACCACGCCTTTGCCCAGTGGCTGCTTATAGGTCATATCCACCAAGGTATAAGCATCGGCTTTGGATTCGGCATTATTGACAGCAGGATAATCACGAGAGAACAAATGCGTCGCTGTCATGCTAAATCGCTTGCCACTGTCTCCAAAGCGATAGTTCACGCCGACAGATAGCTTATCAGGGCTGATGTTGCGTGCTGGCATATCCACCATCACACCATCACCCTTGGCATCGTATTCGCCTTGGGTGTGGGCATAGCTTGCGGTGAATTGGGCATTGTCGGTCGCTTGATAACGCAGCGCCACTTCAGCGCCCTTGATGTCGGTGGCTTGACGCTTAGCACGATAGCCTTCAACTGTCGCATCATATTCAAGCGTCGAGCCAAGATCTGATTTGGATTGGAATACGCTCAAATCCGCTGACAGCTTATCGCCAGTATAACGCACACCCACTTCGGTATTATCAGTGACAATCGGCTCAAGATTGACGGTCTGTACACTATGTCCCAGGTCGGTAATGGTACGCAGTTTCGCCCCCACATCTGGCATACCCAGACCTTTGGCATAGTTGGCAAACACTTGCGTACTGTCATTGACATCATAGACCAAGCCGACACTTGGCAAGATTTCATCGAACTTCACCGTACCGCCCTCAACTGGTGTCTGCGTCCACTGACGAGATCCGAATTTATCATCCCGAGTATTACCTACAACGGTCTCAAAATCATCCACCTTAAGCTCGCCATGCTCATAACGCACGCCAGCACTGAGATTGAGACGGTCAGCCAGACGCACGCGCGCCTGTGCAAACGGTGCCACGCTGCGATACTGCATCAATGGCGCCCAGCTGCGATTGGTTAGGATCAATTTTTGTTCGGTTTCATCTTGTAGTGCATCCACGCCTGCTGTCACAGAGATGCGGTCTTGCCATAGGTCGTCTTTGTTGAGCGTCAGTTTTGCACCGATTTTGGTCGATTCGTTTTGTGATTGGTCAAGAAGCGTGCCATTTGGTGCGATGCTGATGTCTTGGTAGTTATTGGCATTATTCGCCCCATAACGCGCGGTAAAGTCGTTATAAAACGCCTGCGCTGACAGACGAGTGCCAAAGAAGTCGTCATCGCTATAAGTGGCATTCACCGTCAAAGCATCATTATAAGGCGTCTCGCCACGATATGCCGTGCCTGTATATTTGACAGCGGTATCAGTCAAGCCAGTAGCATGATTGCCTGCCACATTTTCATAATCAAGGGTCGCATCAGAATCTAGGTGATAATAATTCACCGATGCACCGACTCGTTTATCCGCATCAATCTGATACCCTGCTTTGGCAAATACATCGTAGCTTTGCGAACCTTGGACATCGCCTTGGTTGCCATAGATGCCCGTCATGCGGTTGTCGGCTTGATAGTACATACCTTCTTTGGCATATTTGACAGCAAATAAAGCATCGCTCTTCTCACCGCCAAAGCTTGCTTGATAACGCACGCTGCCACCCAAGCCATCAGAATTGGCATGATTATCGCTGCTCGCGGTGATGGCGATTTGCTGAGCGATGCCATCTTTGCGGTTGGATTTGGTGATAAAATTAATAATACCGCCTGTCGCACCCAGACCTTGTTCGGCAGATGCCCCATAGACCACCTCGATACGCTCCACCATCGCCAAATCAATGGTGCGGCTCTCACGACTGCCATCACGCAGTGGATTGGACTGCGGCACACCATCAATCATAAACAGCACATCACGACCACGGAAGCTCTCGCCCACCGTGCCTAGCTTCTCACTCGCTGGCGCATAGCCAGGAATCAGCTTCGACAGTGCTTCAGACGTGTCATCGCTCAGTAGCAGTTGGTCATCGATGGCTTGGCGATCAATGATCAGCACTTTTTGGGCAGACTCTTTGAGCTTACTTTGGTCACGCTTGATGGTGATAACATCGCCTTCTAAGACAATGTTAGGCTCAGTGCTTGCCTCTGCAGTATTGGCCAGTGCAGCCATTGGCAAAACACCACTGGCAGCAGCGACCGCCAACCATAATACAGACGGTGCAAACACAGTTGGGCGTCGTGATTTCATCTTAACATCCTATAAAACAACAAAAAACAATAACTACAACCAATAACACCCAAATAATCAGCAAATAAAATCCGCTCACTTTGCAATATTCATAGCGAGCGGATAGCTATTCCCAATTAAGAATATTATCAATAATGATAGTTGTTATCAATTATAAATAAGAACCATTCTGATGTCCAGTTAAATGATAAAAATTTTTTATGGATTTTTATGATAAATAAACAAATTGTAATGTTATAATAATTATACTTGAGTCATCATCAAGCCGTCGCATCAGTCACTGGCAGACGGCTTGTCATGCATACTTTAGCTTGTCATTGTATCAACAATCACCGGCTTATCATCGTGATATAGCACAGTGACATCGACTTGATACAGCTGCTTCATCGTGCTTGCAGTCAGCACATCGATGGGTTTGCCTGTGGCGATGACTTGTCCTGATTTCATCATCACCACCGTATCGGCAAACTGTGCCGCTTGGTTGATGTCATGCAGGACGATGACGATGGTTTTGCCAGCTTTGGCAAGCACTCGCAGCTTTCGCATCAGTCGCCCTGCATGATACATATCCAGATTGTTCAATGGCTCATCGAGCAGCAGATACGGTGTATCTTGGCATACCACCATGGCGATCAGCACTCGCTGACGCTGACCACCGGATAAATCGGACAAGAACCGCTCGGACAGTGCTGTCAGCTCAAACTCTGCCAACACTTCTTCGACACGCTGGACATCCTCTGGCGCTGGTGTGCCTTGATGATGCGGATAACGCCCAAACATCAGTAGCTCTCGCACCCGAAGCCTGCCTTGGACGTGATTTTCTTGGGTCAGCATGGCAAGCGTACAGGCAAGCTTTCGGCTATCTGTCGTCGCCACATCATAGCCACCGAAGCTCACCTTGCCTGACTGTAGCGGCAGGATGCGCGCCATCAGATTGAACAGCGTCGATTTGCCCGCACCATTTGGGCCAATCAATGCCACCACTTGCCCTGTCTGTAAGGACAGGTTGACATCATCCAAAATCTGCGTGCCATTATCCAGTCGAAATCCGACACCTTGAACCTGTATCATCGTGTTGCCTGCTTTTGATATTGATGAAAAATAATCCACAAAAATGCCAAACCGCCCACCAGTTCAATCACCACCTCAAGCACGCCTGCCATCTTGAGCAGATGCTCAAAAATCATCTGCCCTGCCACCAAGCACAGCATGGCGATTAGGCTAACCAGTAGCAATCGCTTGCCATGATGCATCGATGGGCTGATGGCATTGGTCAAGGCACAGACCAACAGCCCAAAAAAAGTCACCGGCCCCACCATCGCCGTCGATACCGCAACAAGCAGTGCAATCATCGCAAGCACGCCCAGCGTCAGACGCGTATAATTGATGCCCAGATTGATCGCAGGCAGTCGCCCAAGCAGCAGAATATCAAGCTTGTGACGCATCCGATACATCAGCAGTGCACAGATGGCACACAGCACCATGCCCACACTGAGCACCTGGGTATTGATGGTGTTAAACCCTGCATAACTCACCGATTGGATGGTCACAAATTCTTCTGGGTCAATCATTCGTGCCACCAAAAATGACAGACTGCGAAACAACAGCCCAAAGACCACGCCCACCAAAATCAGCCGTGTCAAATCCTGACTATGCCGCCCAAACAGCGTGCGAAACATCACCAGCGACAAGCCAAGCATGATGATGACTTCAAAGCCAAACTTGCCCAAAGTCGGTATCGATGCCATCCCCACCGCACCCAAAAAGAACACCATCAGACTCTTGATCAGCACATACAAGCTATCAAAGCCCAGCAGTGCTGGCGTCAAAATCGGATTGTGCGTCAAGGTCTGAAACAATAGCGTCGATGTGCCAATGGCAAAACCAACAGTCATCAGCGCCAACAGTTTTTTGCCACGCAAGCTTAGGATAAATGACCAGTTGCCTGTGCCATTGACACTCATAAACAGCAAGATGGCGATGACAAGCAATATCGCCATCACGGTCAGCGGTCTGTCCTTGATCAGAGAAACGGGACGGGCAAAAATTTGGAGAGCAGGCATGATGAATCAGGTTAATTGTTAATTGTTAAAAAGCCTAAAAATTGGCAAAATCTTAGTGAATGTTATAGAAGGTTATAGAGAGTTATTTGGGATTTTTTAATAATAAATATAAAAATACCGCCGCACCCAGTACCCCAAAGACCACCGTGACCGGAATCTCAAACGGATAAATTATCAGTCGCCCGATGATGTCGCACAATAGCACCGCGGATGCACCAAGCAGTGCCACTGCAGGTAGAGTGAGTCTAAGCCGATCGCCCATCAAACGGCTGATGATGTTTGGCACCACAAGCCCCACAAAAGGAATCATACCAACCGTCGCCACCACCACCGAGCTGACCAAGGCGACCATCACAACCGACAGCCGAAGTACCGTGTCACGGTTGACGCCCAAGTTTGTGGCGATATGATCACCCAGCCCAATGATGGTCAGCTTATCAGCCAAAATATAGGCCATCAGCGACACACCACCAACCAGCCATAACAGCTCATAGCGACCCGCCAAAATACTGGAAAAATCGCCAAATCGCCACACACCAAGCATCTGCACCATCTCAGTTTGATAAGCAATAAATGTACTCATCGCATCAATGATGCCACTAAAGACAATCCCAACCAACGGAATCATCAGATAATCCGTCGCTGGCAGCCGCTTAATCAGTTTCATAAATATCATCATACCCACCATCGCACAGACGGTGGCGATGCTGATTTTGGCGATGATGGGTGCTGATGGGAGCATGAGTGCCGTGATGAGCATACCCAGTGCCGCACTTTGGGTAGCACCCACCATCGATGGCTCGACAAAGCGGTTTTTGAGCACCACCTGCATCATCATGCCACTGATCGCCATACCTGCACCAGTCAAGATGATGGCAAGCGTACGGGGGATACGGCTTTGGATTAGGATTTGGGCATCTTGGCTGACTTGACCTGATATCAGACTTTGCCAACTAAACTCTGCCACACCAACCGATAAACTCACCAAAATCAGCATCGCCATCAGCACTAAGCTGATTGCATTGATGCCGATGGCTTTTTGCCAAGGATTGATTGATGCAGCGGTATTCATAACACTCTTAGGACACACAAATTGACGAAATAAAAGATGGCAAGTATCACACCTGCCATCATTGGGATTATTGTGCTGTTTTGGCGTTGAAAGCGTCGGTGACGATTTGGGCGTCATTAAGCCATTGATAATAACCACCAAATGCCAAATAGCTGTCTGGGCTTAGATAGACGATTTGTTTGTTTTTCCAAGCTTTGGTGCCATGCATCAGTGGATTATCTAGCACCACTTCGGCAGACTCACCCTCTTCACCGATGGCAGCACCGCGATCTAGGACAAATAGCCAATCTGGATCGACTTTTTGTAGGTATTCAAAGCTGATCGGCTGACCGTGGCGTGCATCTTCGATATTGGCATCTGCCATCGGGATACCAAAGGCCGTGTGCAAAAAGCCGTAGCGAGATTTGTCGCCATAGGCAGACAGCTTATTGCCATTGACCATGATGGCTAGGCCATTGCCCTTGCCTGCCGCTGCTTGTTTGGCGGCTGCGATCGCTGCATCGATGTCGCTGATGGCGGTGGTCGCTTCAGCTTCTTTGCCAAATAGCTTACCAAAATCAGTCAGCTGCTGTTTGGTGGCTTCATAAGGATTTTTGGTGTCGATGGTAAGATTCAGCACAGTGCCGATTTTGCCAAGCTCTTCAGCTTTTTCAGCCATGCGAGAGCCGACAATGATGGCTTTTGGTTGTAGAGCGTTCAAGCCTTCTAGATTTGGCTCAAGTACAGTGCCAATCTCGGCAGCATCTGGGGTGTTGGCGGCTTTTAGGTTGGTCAGACGAAGATCGGCTGGCATACCTTCGACTGGGACGCCGAGTACCGCCAAGTTTTGCATCGCTGTCATATCATACACCGCCAGTGGATGTGGATTGCCCGCAATGGTCACATCACCTGTGGCAGTTTTGATGGTGATATCGCCTGTTGGTGCGACAGCATCCGCGCTTGGGGTAGCCGCTTCGGTGATGCTGGTTTGCGCTTGCGTGTCGGCTGTCGCACTCTGCTCAGCAGGCTTATCGGCACAGGCTGCCAAGCCAATGGCGCTCATCAGCGTCACAGTCGCAAGATAGATGTGTTTTTTGGTTGGTGCGGTCATCGCAGTACCCCTTCGCTTAATTGATTTGTTGTAAATATCTTTGCCATCGCGGCATCACATCCTACATTATAAAACAGCTTGGACAAGGATTCAAACCAAATAAGAATATTTTTTATTTGTAAATGATTTATATTACAAAAAATACACACTTGGGTGATGCTTAAGAAAAGCAAACACCCCATCGGCATCCAGATGATGGCAAATAAAAACACCAGACTCATCAGAATCTGGTGTCTTATCAAGCACAAATTAGCGAATGATCGCACGGTATTTGACCACGGTGGTCGCACCAATGCCCAAATCTTGGATGCTCCAGCGCAATGCTTGGTATTGGGCGAATGGCAGGTTTTGGGTGGTGCCATTGACCGATGAGCGGATCGGCATGAACACGAAGCGCGAACCATCAGCGCTGGCTTGTGTACCGATACTTGGTGAGACAAATCCTGTAAACTCAGCGCCTGCTGGCAAGCTCAGCGCCACACGCATGTCACGCACGCGATCTTTGCCATTATTGGTGAGTAGGACTTGATATTCCACCAAGTCGCCTTTTTTGATCTGAGTCTGAGCTGTGACGGGCTCCAAAACCTCTGCGCCATCGACCGTGCGTACCAAAAAGGCATTCATCACCGTATCAACATCATTACTGGTCACCACCGTCGGTGTGGTGGCAGACGCCTGTACAGATGGCGTGGCAGCCGTGTTGGTGGCAGTGCTGGTCGGTGTGGTCGAACATGCAGCCAAAGCCAAAGTCAATGCACCCAAAGATAAAGCAGCAGACAGTTTCATAAGTCATCCTTTTATTAGATAAAAACCAAATGTACACTAAGCATAGCACAGCTTGGCAAAAGAGTGAATTTCTCGACTGTTTAATTATAGTAACCGCGATGTGATGACCATCAATCATACCACCACAGTCAAATCACTGCCAATGCTCAACACCTCATAAAAACTTAATAAATCGCTTGGCATCTGCCAAAAACTTTGCTATCGTATCACGATGATCGATCATCTGATACAGATGTATTTTTTTGGATAAATTTTCTCATTGTCGGCATGATTACCGCTTGTGCCTTTTGGAGTACCCATGAATCCCATCAGCTCATCTGAGGCTGTGCCAGCGCTGACACCAGTGCATTGGTTCCGCAACTCTGCCCCTTATATTAATACGCATCGTGGCAAGACCTTTGTCATCATGTTCGGCGGTGAGGCGGTCGCGCGTGATGGCTTTAGCACCTTGATTCATGATTTTGCCCTGCTGCATAGCCTAGGCATCAAACTGGTGCTGGTGCATGGCGCGCGCCCACAAGTCGAGCAAAACCTCATCAAACAAGGGCTTGCCACCAATATCCATGACGATGTGCGCATCACCCCCAAGCAAGCGATGCCAGCCTTGCTTGAAGCGGTCGGCTCGATTCGCCTACAGATCGAAGCGCAGCTGTCGATGGGTCTTGCCAACTCACCGATGCATGGCTCTCGCATTGATGCCATCTCAGGCAACTTCGTCACCGCGCGTCCTTTTGGCATTCGTGATGGTGTGGATTATCAGATGACTGGCGAGGTGCGCTCGATCGATGTCGCTGCCATCCGCCATAATCTGAATAATAACCACATTGTCATCTTAGGCCCGACAGGCTTTTCGGTGACTGGTGAGATTTTTAATCTCTTGGCTGAAGATGTCGCCTTGCAGACTGCGGTGGCATTGGGCGCTGATAAGCTGATTTTCTTAGGCGAAGACGATGGCATCATCAGCCGTGATGGTCGCCTGCTGCGCGAGATGATTCCAAACGAGGTCGATCGTCTGCTACGAGATCGCAATGACCAAGAAGAGATCACCCACTTTCTGCGCTGTGCCGCCGCCGCCTGCCGCGAAGGTGTGCATCGCACGCACATCATCAGCTATGCCAAAGACGGCGCGCTGATCGAAGAGCTGTTCACCCGCGATGGCTCAGGCACGCTGGTCAGCCACGATCCTTATGAAGAGATTCGCCGTGCCACGGTCAATGATGTGATCGGCTTATTAGAGCTGCTAAGACCCCTTGAAGAGCAAGGCATCTTGATCCGTCGCACCCAAGAGCGCCTAGAACAAGAAATTGAGTATTATAATGTCATCGAGCGAGACGGCACCATCTTGGGCTGCGCTGCACTGTATCCACTCGATGAGCAGTCGGCTGAAGTGGCAAGCCTTGCCATCCATCCTGACTATCGCAAGGGTAGTCGTGGTGCAGATTTGCTTGCTTTTTTGGAGCAGCAAGCGCGCAGTCACGGTCGCCATCAGTTGTTTGCTCTGACGACACACACTGCGCATTGGTTCGTCGAACAAGGCTTTAATGAGGTTGGGGTCGATGCTTTGCCTGTCGAACGCCAAGCGATCTATGACCACAGCCGCAACTCTAAAGTCTTAAAAAAACAGCTATAATCTCATAAAAAAATCAACCCTTTTACCAGATGATAAAAGGGTTGATTTTTTTTGGGTGATTAACCGATGATACCAATAAATGCCTGCAAAATCGCCACATTCATAATATCGACAAAGAACGCACCCACCATCGGCACGATCAAAAACGCCTTATGCGATGGCATATAACGATCGGTAATGGCCTGCATGTTCGCGATGGCCGTCGGCGTCGCACCCAGACCAAAACCACAATGACCTGCCGCCAACACCGCGGCATCGTAGTCCTTGCCCATGATGCGGAAGGTAACAAAATACGCATAAGCAATCATCGCCAGTGTCTGCACCACCAAGATGATCAAAATTGGCCCAGCCAGATCCGTCAGCTCCCACAGTTTTAGCGACAGTAACGCCATCGCCAAGAACAATGACAGCGCCGCATTACCAAAGACATCAATGGCACGGTCAAACATGTCAAAGTTAAAGAAAGTGGTCAAGACATTGCGAATCACCACGCCGCCAAATAATGCCCATACAAAGGTCGGCAGCTCAATCCAAGTATCCTTGGCGATGCCTGTCATGATATCAGCAAATGCCAAACACGCCGCAAACAGCGCCAGCGTCTCGATGGTCGATGATGCCGTGATCAGGCGGATGTTATCAGGACGCTCGAACATCTCTTTGTGCGCGGTGTCGTCATCAAAGTTATGCTTGGTGCTGTACAGTGACTGATCGTCTGCCAATTGCTCCACATCTGACAAGTTGGCTTTATCAGCTGTCGGTCGAATGCCAAGCTTATTGGTCAGGCGTTTGGCCACAGGACCGCCGATGATGCCACCTGCCACCAGACCATAGGTCGCACAAGCGATGCCCAGTGTGGTTGCGCCCACCACGCCATATTTATCCTCAAATGTGGCGCCCCAAGCACCTGCCGTGCCATGACCGCCCGTCAAAGAAATCGAACCTGCCACCAGACCCATCAACGGATCAAGTCCCAGTGCCGTCGCCAGACCCACACCGATCAGATCTTGGAACAGGATAAATCCTGACACCACGAATAAGAAAATCAACAATGGCTTACCGCCTGCTTTTAGACGGCCAAAATCCGCTGACAGACCGATGGATGCAAAGAACATCAGCATACACGCGGTCTGTAGCTCTTTTTGAAAAGTAAAGCTATAGCCAAAGAAAAAGTTTAAAGAATAAACAATCACCGCAGCGATCAAACCGCCCGCCACAGGCTCAGGAATGTTAAAATCGCCTAAAAATTTGATTTTTCTAACCAAAAAACGCCCCAATAGCAACACAAGCGTCGCCAAAATCAGCGTATAGTAGCCGTTGAGTGTAATTTCCACACAACTCTCCTTTAAAACATCATCACGCACCTATCAAGCATCGAGCCGACAAAGCATGATTCATAAGAAAATCAGAACAATTATTGCAATACTCATGACCCCATGAGCAAACCCTATAATTATAAGTTATTTTTGGGATAAATTGGGCAAAATTTCTGATAACATCTCATTGATTTGACAAATTATTTTTATATTTGGTTAATATTGGATGAAATTTAATCTAATTTATGCGAATTTTTTATATAGTTATTTATAAATTATCTATCTAAATATGGATAACCCAAAACAACACCCCAAACCACCATGAGTGATTTGGGGCAAGTTGTTATTCTGCTATTAATCTGTGCTTAACGCAAGAATGCTCGAGCATTGCGGAATAGACGCATCCACGCACCGTCATTTTGCCATTCATCAGGCTTCCATGAATGATTCACCGCACGCAGATTACGCTCTGGATGCGGCATCATCAAGGTGACACGGCCATCATTGCTACATACACCCGTGACACCTTCTGGTGAGCCGTTCGGGTTCAGCGGATAATGCTCGGTTGGATTGCCTTGGCTATCGACATAGCGTAGTGCGATTTGACCATGACGCACCAATTCCGCCATTGATTTATCATCCAAATCGGCATAGCCTTCACCATGTGCGATGGCGATTGGCAAGATGCTGTCTTGCATACCTTTTAGTAGGACTGATTTGGTACGCTCAACACGGACATTGACCGTGCGTGCCTCAAAGCGGGCAGATTTGTTGGCTCTAAAGCGTGGGAAATGCTCAGCACCGACCATCAAGTCCTTGAGCTGACTCATCATCTGACAGCCGTTACACACACCCAGCGCAAAGGTCTCAGGACGATGGAAGAAACGGGCAAATTGCATACGCAGCTCATCGTGGAACAGTACCGAGTTCGCCCAACCTGAGCCTGCACCCAAGACATCGCCGTAGCTAAAGCCACCACACGCCACCAAACCTTCAAAGTCACGCAGATTGATACGACCGCTCATCAAGTCGCTCATATGCACATCGATGGCATCAAAGCCTGCACGCACAAAGCCTGCACCCATCTCAAGATGGCCGTTCACGCCTTGTTCACGCAAGATGGCAACTTTTGGTAGACTGGTGCGGCTGTTGATGTATGGTGCTTCGACCGCCAAATCTAGGTCATAATTGGCATCAGCAATCAAACCATGATGGTTGATGTCGCTGATTAGGGCAAATTCTTGGTCGGCACAGGCAGGGTTGTCACGCAGACTTTGGATGGCATGGCTGACTTTTGCCCATTCTTGTTGTAGTTCACTGCGATCAAAGGCAAGCTGTACCGTTGGCGTCGTGATGGTCAATTTATCCACGCCCGCACCACCTGCTGGTGTCGCCTTGGCATCACCAACAAGGCTTGTCAATGCTGATACACCATGCTCATCTGCCAATGCGACAAAGGCATCGACATCTTCAGGCAATACCTGTACCACCGCACCCAGCTCTTCGGCAAATAGCTGACCAAGTAGGTTTTCATCAGTCAGAGCAAGATTGATCGCAATACGGCTGGCAAACTGCATTTCAGCCACTGCTGCCACAAGGCCACCATCACCGATGTCATGATATGCCTTGATCACGCCTGCTTTGGCAGCTGCTTGGATAAAGGCAAAGAAATTGGCAAGGTCGGCTGCCTTGTCCAAATCAGGGCAATCATTGCCCAATTGGCTCAAGGTCTGTGCAAAAATCGAACCGCCCAAACGCAGCTTGCCGCCTGACAAATCAATGCGATACAGCACTGAGTCACTATTGACAAGTGCCGGCGTCAGCGTACCTGCAACATCTTGTACTGGCGCAAAAGCAGTGATGATCAGACTCATCGGTGAGCTGACTGTCTTATCCACGCCATCATCTTGCCAGTTGGCTTTCATTGACAAGCTGTCTTTGCCCACAGGAATGGTGATACCAAGCGCAGGGCACAGCTCTTCGCCGACTGCGTGCACCGCATCAAACAGTGCAGCATCTTCTTTTTCGTCGCCACAGGCTGCCATCCAGTTGGCTGATAGAGTCACATCGCTGATTTTGGCGATGCGTGCTGATGCGATATTGGTCACTGCTTCACCGACTGCTAGGCGTGCTGATGCCGTTGGGCTAATCAATGCCACTGGCGCACGCTCGCCCATCGCCATCGCTTCACCAGTGGTGGCGGTTAGGCTCGTGCTGGTCACCGCACAGTCTGCCACAGGCACTTGGTAGCGGCCGACATACTGATCTTGGGTCACCATGCCAGTGATTGAGCGGTCACCGATGCTGATTAGGAATGACTTGCTGGCGACCGTTGGGTGGCGTAGGACATCTTTGATGCTCGTTGCCAAATCCACTGATGAGACATCCAAGGCGCGCAGGTCATTGTCACGACGACTAAAGCTACGCTTCATCTTTGGCGTACCACCAAGCAGCACTTGCATTGGCATATCAACAGGCTGCTCTGGTAATAGGCTGTCATCGACTTGTAGCTGACGCACCGCAGTCGCTGTACCCAAGATAGCATATGGGCAGCGTTCACGCGCACAGATGTCATCAAATAGCTTTTCGCTCTCAGGACGGATAGCCAGCACATAACGCTCTTGGGCTTCGTTTGACCAGATAGCCATCGGCGACATACCTGCTTCTAGTGATGGCACTTTACGCAGGTTTAGGTGTGCACCCAGCTCATGATCATCGACAAGCTCAGGCATGGCATTTGACAGACCGCCTGCACCGACATCATGGATTGAGACGATTGGGTTGTTATCATTGCCATCTTTTGCCATCGCCCAACAGGTGTCAATGACTTCTTGGCAACGACGCTCCATCTCAGCATTATCACGCTGTACAGAGGCAAAATCCAAGCCTTCGTCCAACTCACCACTATCCACCGAGCTTGCTGCACCACCGCCCAGACCGATTTGCATCGCAGGGCCGCCCAGTACGATGAGCAAATCCCCTTCTTGGATGGCATTTTTTTGAACCAAATTACGCTTGATATTACCATAGCCACCGGCAATCATGATTGGTTTATGATAGCCACGCATTTGACTGCCGTCTTGTTCGGCGGATGTATCCAGCTGGAAGGTACGGAAATAGCCGTTTAGGTTCGGACGACCAAATTCGTTAGCAAAAGCCGCACCACCCAATGGGCCTTCGATCATGATATCTAGCGCCGATGCCATGCGTGATGGCTTGCCATAGTCGGCTGCCGATACCTTGCCTGATGTTTCCCATTTTTCAGGCATCGTTGGCAGATGCAGATGCGAGACGCTAAAGCCTGTCAAGCCTGCTTTTGGCTTACCGCCACGACCTGTCGCACCTTCGTCACGAATCTCACCGCCAGCACCTGTCGCCGCACCTGCAAATGGAGCAATCGCCGTTGGGTGGTTGTGCGTTTCGACTTTCATCAAGATATCGACTTGTTCATTATGAAAACCGTACTGTGCTTCGCCTGCATCATTTTTGGTTGGATAAAAACGCTCAGCCACAAAGCCTTCCATCACCGCTGCATTGTCCTTGTAGGCCGATAGGATGCCTTCAGAATGCTTTTCATGGGTGTTGCGAATCATCTTGAACAGTGATTTTGGCTGTACTTCGCCATCGACCGTCCATTCGGCATTAAAAATCTTGTGACGGCAATGCTCAGAGTTGGCTTGGGCGAACATCATCAGCTCGACATCGGTTGGATTGCGGCCAAGCTTGGTGAAGTTTTCGACCAAATAATCAATATCTTCGCTCGATAACGCAAAGCCAAATTCAGTATTGGCAGACACCAGTGCATCACGGCCTTTGCCCATGATATCCACTGTGCTTAGGTGTGCAGGCTCACCATCGACGAACAAGGCTGATACATCACCAAGCTCATAAACCAAGCTTTGGGTCATGCGATCGTGCAAGATAGCTTCGGCGGCAGGTGGTAGACGGCTTGGCAGATTTTCGCCTGTCAAGGTATAAACCACCACACGCTCAACACGGTGAATATCCACGCCACAGTTATTAAAAATATCGGTCGCCTTCGATGCCCATGGGCTAATTGTGCCAAAACGCGGTGCAACCACAACTTGCACCTGTCCATCACCAGCACCCATAAGCTCTGGCGCTTGTCCTTGGTTCAATAGATCCAAGGCTTTTTTGCGGTCGCTATCAGACAATGGTGCATCAAATACATAAACCTGCTGGCTGCTCAACGCACTCACAGTGAGATTTGCTTTGTCTTTGAGCTGTTCGGCTAATTTTTGTGCTTGAAAATCGGTCAAAAAACCCAAACCGGCGATGGTGCTCATCATGGTGTTTACCCTTGCAAATGACGCCATTAAACTGGCAAGATGATCAAAAAATAAATACTGTCTATTATAACAGAAAATTAAGGCAAAATTTTTGACAAGTGATAAAAAAGGACGAAAAATTCAGCATCATCGTCCTTTTTGGGGCTTGCAGTGATCAGAGAAATGGATTGTTTGCGATTGCTTGATCTAGCTGCGCATCATAATACGCCAAATTCGCCTCAAGCTCGCGGATTTTGGCAGGTAATTGCAGCATATAAGCGCGCGCTTCTTTTTCACTCTTAAATTCTAAATTATCACCCTCTTGCAGTTTTTTGAGCTGATCTTTTAGGGTGCTTAGCTCTTTTCGGCCATTCTCCAGATTTCTTCTAAGTCGATAGATGCTGTTGCCGTAACTGGTGGCGCGATTGAGATGATCTTGTAACTCAAGCGGGCAGACATTTTTTAGGGATGATCCTTGGCTGCCCACACGGTAAGCGTTGGCAGGGGTGCAGTAGCTGTGCAATCCTGCTTGGCGGCCGCGCTCCCATGTATCGCGATCTGGAGCGATGCCAACTTTGGCGCAGGCTTTGGCGTGGCTGGCTAGGCGGTTCCAGTCATGACCATTGGCGCCGTCTTTAGCGCCGATTTGATACCAGTCCGCGACTTGACACTCTGCTTTTGATAAGCTGGCACAGCCTGTGATGGCAAGCGATGCGCCCATGATGGTTAAAATGACAGCTTTCATTTCATCTCCTTGATTAAATTGCTACCCAGCTTGAAAGACCGATGCTACTGCATGCTTGATAAATCGGTTTTTGGGTCAATGCGAAACACCAACCAAGTGCCAACCATCACCAAAATGCTGACGATGATGCCAAGCTTGGTCACTGGATTTAACTCAAATAACCCGATCAACAAGCCGCCAAAAATCCCCACCGAAAACTGCAGCGCCCCTTGCATGGCACTGGCCATACCTGCTCTGCTTTTTTGGAAAGCCAGCGCGATGGCAGCAGCGTTTGGCTGAGTAAATCCCAATCCAGCAATACAAATAAAGATGCTTAAGAACACCAAATAAAAATCAGCCTGCCCGCCAAACATCAATCCAAGCACGAGCAGACAGCTTGATGCGATCAGCTGAATCAGAGCGCCTACGCGTAATAATTGTACCAAATCAAAGCGCTTGGTCAGTAGCTGATTGACCTGAGTTAATGCAATAAATCCAAATGCATTGGCCCCAAACGCGATGGCGAACTGCTGCTCTGTCAGATGATAATTGACCATAAACAGCTCACTTGAGATCGACAAATAAATAAAAAAAGCACCTTGAAGCAGTCCTGCTGCTAAAGCTGGCAACATAAATCGGCCATCTTTTATCAAGCTAAGATACTGCCCAAAAGTCTCGCGCATCGGCTTGGTGTTGCGATATTCAGGCTTAAGCGTCTCCTTTAAAAACAATTTGGTTAAGATCAGATTGAGTAGCCCAAACCCTGCCAAAAACCAAAACACCGCATGCCAGTCTGCCACTTGCAAAATCATCGCGCCCAGACTCGGCGCTAAAATCGGTGCCACGCCCATCACCAGCACCATCAGGCTAAAGGCTCTGGCCGTTTGGACAGGGTTTAGGGTATCGCGGATCGCAGCTCGTGTCACCACCGCCGTCACGCAAGCGCCCAAGGCCTGCAGCGTGCGCGCGGCGAACAGCACATATTCATTATTGGTGGTGGCACAAATGATCGAGGCGATGATAAAGATGGTCATCCCAAGATACATGGGCTTGACGCGCCCCACACGATCACTAAATGGCCCATAAAACAACTGGCCAAACACCAGCCCGATAAAGTACGCCGGCACCGATTTGGCGATCACCGACACACTCACCCCAAAATCCTCCGCCATACTTGGAAAAGCTGGCAGATACATATCAATCGATAAAGGGCCGATGGCGACCATCACCCCCAGCATCATTACCCATAAGGCGGGAAAATGAGCTTCATGGTTTTTTGTTGTCATAATTACTTCTTTTATTTATTTAATTTCATTAACGCTTGGCTTTAGATCATTAAAATGCGTTAAATTCTCTTATTTTGTGTTGTCAAGACATTCGTAAAAATGCTATTGTATCACAGCTTGTCGCCATTTTGACAAACAAAGCTGACTGCCAAATCAGCGGCGCAAGGGATGAGTTTGGCGCACACTTAAGATCTTTATTGACCAATCCAATCAACAATCCATCAAAAAAACGCATGAACGCACCTATATCGACATCTTTGACGGCGGCCTTATCGGGTCTTGGGCATCTTTTGGTGCAGCGCGGATTGATGAGCCTTGATGCTGCCCATCAAGCCAGCCATGATGCCAAAGCCTGCGGCATCACGCTGGTGCATCATCTGGTGCGCGAAGGATTGTTGGATGCGCAGACACTGGCCGCCATCCAAAGCCAAGCCCAAAATACGCCCATCGAAGATCCTTTGGTGATGGATGCCTCGTTTGTAGACATCGGCTGTGATGAGACATTGTTCATCAAACACCGAGTGCTGCCGATGCGTGCCGATGCCAGCAGTGTGCATCTGGCGATGAGCGATCTGTATGACACTGAGGCGATCAGCACCATTCGCTTTCATGCACAAAGACGCATCGTGCCGATACTGGTTCAAGATGACAAACTGTCTGTGGTACTCGACTCTTTGTATCTGGGCAATGACATGCAGTTTGATGAGATCGAGGAAGTCGAACCCACGAGCGACGCCAGCGCGGCTGAGGATGCACCTGTGGTGCGTTTCGTGCAAAAGCTGCTTATCGATGCCATTCGCCTAAAGGCCTCTGATATTCACTTTGAGCCTTATGAGTACCAGTATCGCATCCGCTTTCGCATCGATGGCATGATGCAAGTGATGCACACACCGCCTGTTGGTCTTGCCATCAAAGTCGCCTCTTATCTAAAAGTGCTGGCACATCTGGACATCGCCGAACGCCGCCGCGCCCAAGATGGTCGCATCAAATTCCCTACTGCCGATGGTCGTGCTGTCGATTTTCGCGTCAGCACCTTGCCCACTTTATATGGTGAAAAGATCGTGCTGCGACTTTTGGATTCACAGCATGCACTGATCGGGCTGGATGCACTGGGAATGACCGCGGTTCAAAAACAGCAATTTTTGGAGGCATTGGCTCGCCCTCAAGGAATGATCTTGGTCACTGGCCCCACCGGCAGCGGCAAGACCGTCACTTTATACACCGCCTTAAGCCTGCTCAATCAGCCTGAGGTAAACATCCTAAGCTGTGAAGATCCTGTGGAGATTAATGTCGAGGGCATCAATCAAGTCAATATCAACCCCAAAGTGCAGCTGGACTTTGCCGATGCGCTCAGAGCATTTTTGCGCCAAGACCCCGATGTCATCATGGTCGGTGAGATCCGCGACGCCGACACCGCCAAGATCGCCACCGCTGCCGCCCAAACCGGCCATCTGCTGCTATCAACCCTGCACACCACTTCAGCCAGTGAGACCATCACGCGCCTGCACAGTATGGGCGTACCCTCATTTCATCTATCAGGCAGCTTGACGCTCATCATCGCTCAGCGTCTGGCACGCCGTCTGTGTGATGACTGCAAACAACCCATCGAGATGCCTGCCGACGCCCTGCTAGAAGCTGGCTTTGATCGCGATGACATCCAAGATGGCATGGTGCTGTTTGAGGCGGCAGGCTGTCCCAAATGCAAAAACGGCCATCGCGGACGCGTCGGCATCTTTGAGTGCTTACCCATCACCGCTGACATCGCTGCGCTGATCTTATCTGGTGCCAGTGCTGCCGACATCGACCAAAAAAATCGTGCGCTTGGCAATGACTCGCTCAGACAAGCAGGCATCCAAAAAGTGCTATCTGGAGACATCAGCCTAAGCGAAATGCATCGCGTCATCAGCCAGTGATCATGTGGATAACTGACTGTTAATCTGTGGATAAGTTTTAAAAATATATGCTAAAAATTAAAAAAGACAATTTAAATCATCAACTTAACTCAGATGACTCCCAACGCACTTTGACTGTGGATAACTTACCAAAATCCACCACCGACAGCCTGTTTTCTTATCGTGCTTATGATGCGCGCGGCAGAGTCGTTCGCGGTGAGATCAGCGCCAGTACTGCGATCTTGGCCAAAGCACGGCTGAGAAAGCAGGGTTTGAGCGACATCAAAATCAGCAGCAGCACCATGCGCTGGCAGCCACCGCGATCGATCCCTCGCCAGCACATCTTATTGGCACTGCAAACACTGGCCACCTTATTAAAATCCAGCGTGGTGCTGACAAAGGCTTTATCGATCGCCGCCAGCACCACTCAGCACCCAAAACTTGCCAACACACTTAAACAAATCAAGACCGACATCGAGCAAGGCTCAAGCTTTTATCAAGCCATCGCCAAACATCGTGAGTTTGATAAGGTCACCCTTGCGCTCATCGATGCTGGCGAAAAATCAGGCCAGCTAGACACCATGCTTGAGCGCGCAGCACAGCACGCCCAACTGCAAGCCATCAGAAGATCTCAGCTAGCCAAAGCCCTGCGCTATCCTGCCTTGGTGATGGCGGTGGCTTGGATTGTGAGTGCCATCTTATTATTAAAAATTGTGCCAAGTTTTGCGGTGACATTCGATGGCATCGATACGCCACTGCCTGCCATCACCGTATGGGTGCTGGCACTGTCTGACTGGCTTAGAGCAAGTTTTTGGTGGCTGATCGGTATGCTCGTGATCAGCGCGCTGATGTTTGGATGGCTTTATAAAACCCGTCCCAGCCTACGCCTGTGGTGCGCGGCAGCCATGCTGCGACTGCCCGTCATCGGTGCGGTGATTCAAGCGGTGGGCAGCGCCCGTTTTGCACAGACTTTGGCATTGACATTCGCCTCAGGCGTACCACTTGCCCAAAGTGTGCTACTGGCAGGTAAGGCCTGCGATCATCCGTTATTTGAACAAGCCAGTCAGCACATCGCGGCAGTCATCACCACAGGCAGCTCGCTTGGTGCGGCGATGGCCAAGACGCGACTGTTTTCGCCGATGAGCGTGCAGATGGTGACAGTGGGCGAAGAGGCAGGACGGCTGACCCAGATGCTCGATGAGGTCGCCACCCATCATGACAAGCAAGTGCAACAGACGACCGATGCGCTGATTGGCCTACTTGAGCCTGCGATTATCTTGGTGATGGGCGTGCTGATTGGCGGCTTGGTGCTGGCGATGTATTTACCGATTTTTAACTTAGGGATGGGCGGATGATGCAGTCACAGTGGATGATCGGTGCGTTGGCGCTTGGTATTGGCACAGTCTTGGGGATGGCAGCTTGGCACACGATCGCGCGCGTGCCTGAGCAGATGTATGATGAATGGCATCGCGATGCCTTGGATGTTCTCGCCAGATACAAACACATCCAACCAGATCCAACACAACAAGACCACGCATCAGAAGTGATGACGCCAAAAGCACCCCACCCTGCAGGCAAGCTGGCTGTGCTGCTGCTGTGCGCACTACTGAGCGTTTGGGCTTATGCTGTGCATGGCTGGACGATGCTGTACGCACTGTCGCTGGCTTTTATGTGGTTTGGCGTGGTGCTTGGCGGCATCGATCTGCGCGTGCAGCTGCTGCCTGATCGCTTGGTGCTGCCTTTGGGAATGATCGGTTTGTTTGCCAATGGCTTTGGGCTGATCACCAGTGCCAGCGATGCCAGTTTTGGTGCGGTGATCGGGTTTGTGGCATTATGGGGCATCAATGCGCTGTATCGACTGTTGCGTGGCCATGATGGCATGGGCTTGGGCGATGCCAAGTTATTGGCGGCTTGCGGTGCTTGGTTAGGGGTGCATCAGCTGCCTGTGGTGGTGCTGATCGCAGCCACGCTTGGGGTGCTGGTCGGCATCATGCATCAGATGCGTTTGGGCAGCTCACAGCCATTTGCCTTTGGTCCTTATCTGATCATCGCTGCTTGGCTGTCGCTTTTGTATGGCGATCAGATCACACAGCTGTATTTAGGGCTGTTTGAGCAGTGATATTTTAGATACGCGCGGCCAACAGCTCACCGCTTTCACAGTTTAGCAGTAAATTACCCAAACAACAAAATCACTCAAACAACAAAGGAGTACTATGGACACCTCAGCACACACACCGCCCATCGTCATCGGTCTGACAGGCGGCATTGGCAGCGGCAAAAGCGCGGTCAGTGATTATTTTGCCACGATGGGCATAGCCGTCATCGATGCTGATGTCATCGCCCATGCTTTGACCGCCAAGGGCAGTCCTATTTTGGATACGCTCAAACACACCTTTGGCGACTGGGTCGTCGATGCTGATGGCAACTATGACCGCGCTGCCATGCGTGCTTATGTCTTTGATAAGCCTGATGAGCTTGCCAAATTAAACCACATCATGCACCCTGCCATTTATGAGCAGATACTTCATCAACTGTCACACGCCACCTCACCTTATGCCATCTTATCGGTGCCGCTGCTGTTTGAGGGTCGGCACAAAACGTCCAATCTGCTCGCGCTGTGCAGTCACCTCATCGTCGTCGATGTGCCAGTATCTGTGCAGCTAGAGCGCGCCAGTCGCCGTGATGCCAATGCCATCACCCAGATCCAAGCCATCATCGATAAGCAGATCAGCCGTGATGACCGCCTAAGCCTCGCCAAAAGCCTAGGTGCTGATGTGGTGGATAATACAGGCACGATCGATGAGCTGCACGCCAAGCTTGGTAAGCTGCATGAGCGCTATTTATTGATGGCAAGACCAGCCCAAGCAAGACCGTTAAATCGATAAATCTGGTGTGACCACTCCGCCTTGATTTGTCACCTGACTGAAGGCGATAACCATGCTAAATATGATGAAATTCGGGCGAAATACCCATCATTCCGCCAAAATTTTCGCCAAATCAAGTGATCATTGCGCTTTGTTACACATTCCACAAGGATTTTGTGACTTTATTGTTAATTTCATTGATTAAATAGAAATATATTATTTGTTGCATAGATCTACTGATGGGTATATCATATCACACGATAGCCTTGAGCGGATTAATTCAGCGGTTATCTAAAATAAACTATATAAAATAAATTAACTTTTTATCGAGAATTATCATGGAAAATAACAAAACGATAGTACAAGACGATCACAGCATTTCACTTTCTCGCCGCAAGCTGCTGACCGCCACTGGCATTGGGCTTGCCACACTGCCTTTGATGAGTAAGGCTGCTTTGGCCGCAGGTAATGGCGTGACCACCACCGTCGCCCCTACTGCTAGTACGCCTACACTCGCCAAGACTGCCTACGGTGCAAGTACTCGACAAGGCAAAATCAATATCGTCAATCTAAACTTACTTGAAGAACAAGCTAAAAAAGTCATCCCAGAAGCCGGCTATAAATTCGTCTCTGGTGCCGCTGGCGATGAATGGACACTGCGTGAAAACCGCCGTGCCTTTGATGACTATCGCATCGCATCAAAACGCTTGGTCGGACTACAAGCCAGCGACATTGACATCTCCACTAAGCTACTAGATCTCACCCTACCGATGCCGATCATGATTGCACCAATGGGCGTGCATGGCATGGTGCATGAAGGCACCGAAATCCTGACCGCCAAAGGCGCAGGACTTGCCAAGACGCTCTACTGCTCATCAGGCGCATCGCACGCATCACTAGAAGAGATTGCTACTGCTACTACAGGTCCAAAATGGTTTCAGCTATACTACAACAAAGATGAACAAGTCACTCGTTCACTGCTGACTCGTGCTAAAAATGCCGGCTATAGTGCTATCGTCTTGACCGCTGATGCACTTGGTCCTGGTCAATCTGATGCCTTCATCGCCATGGGTCGTCCATTCCGCTCTGACATGGTGTTTGGTAATCACGATCCAAAGCGTGGTGGCTCAGGCAACTTCTTCGCCCAAAAAACCAATCTGACTGTTGATGACATCAAATTTATCAAAGACTTTACTGGTCTGCCTGTCATCATCAAAGGTATCTTGCGTGCTGATGACGCTGATCGTTTCATCAATGCTGGCGCAGATGCCATCCAAGTCTCCAACCATGGTGGTCGCCAAATCGATGGCGTGCCTGCCAGTATAACTGCTCTCCCTGCAATCGCTAAAGCTGTGAATCGCCGCGTACCAATCATCTTGGACGGTGGTGTACGCCGTGGTATTGATATCGTGCGTGCAGTCGCTATGGGTGCAGATGCGGTCGCTGTTGGTCGTCCAATGCTGTATGGTCTGGCGATGGGTGGTGCCGAAGGTGTCCAATCCACTCTTGATTGGCTTGCTAACGATCTAAAAACCGCCATGCTATTAGCAGGCGCAGGCAAGCTTGGTGATCTCAACCCAAACTTCATCGACATCGTCGGCGAAAATGCCAGATTCAATGTCAATCGAGGCTAATTAACATCCCAAAAACAAAACTGGCATCACAAGTTGCCAGTTTTTTATTGCTCAACTGTATAAACAAAAGTATCACCAAAAAAAACAGCCCAAAAACGCACGGTTTTTTGGGCTGCTTGCCATCAGATATGGTTATCAGATGGCGGGATTGATCAGCTTACCAGTTGCCACGGCGGTGATTTGATACCCAGCGATACATACCCAAGATATTTGGAATACGCATGGTGTCATAGCCGATCCAGCTTTGGACCTCTGGGCTGAATTTGACATTGCGATACAGCTGATCCCATGATTGACCTTGACGAGTCAAGTCAAGCACCTGCTGGTGTAAATCCACCATATAATTACGCAACGCTTCTTGATCTTGCTTGGTTGCAGGGCTGTAGTGACCGACATCGATGACTTCAACATCTTGTTCGATCACCCAGTTGAGCGTATCAATCCAGCCGGTATAATAAAAATCTAGAAAATCATTATATGGCATTGATTTGCTTTCACAAACATCAGTACATTGCAGGGCTTTTTGGCGTGGGAATAGCACCATCACCATACTGTCCGAGTGACTTGGTGAAACATGGTGCAGTAGCACTTTTTCGCCGCCAAGCTCGATTTCCATGTCTTTATCAAAAATCTTATCAGGCAGTGCGACTGGTAGCTTTTCGCCGATGATCGGCTCAACCGCACGCTGATTGCCGACGATGGTTGCGCCAGCATCTTGGAAGACTTTGGTGCCTGTGATGTGATCGGCATGAGCGTGCGTCATCACGACATATTTGACCGGCACACCAAAGCGAGCTTTGATTTCTTTATTGAGCCATTCAGCGGCGCAAGTCGCCCCACTATCGACAACCAACGCCCCTTCTTTGGTGATCATCACAAGACCGCTATGCACCGCTAGTCCGCCACCATTGGTATGGCGATAGATATTATCCTTGATATGCACCAAAGTCGGTGCATAAGTGTCACACATACCCCCTGTAAAATCCGGCAAAGTCTCACGATCAGCATAAGCAGAACGGTCAAATGGCGTGCCTGTATCGGACGCTGCCATCGCAGTCATTGACAAAGTTACACCCATCAGCGCAGCCAAAGCTTTTTTTAGCATAATAATTCTCGCTTAGTTTTGTTATAAGGTTACATATGATTAATAGAAATTTAATCATATCTGATATCATGCAAAAATTGCATTTATCTAACAACACATCATACGCCCAAAATCCAAGCTTGGCAACAGCAAACAGTGACCACAGATGATATATTTTTGACAATCAGATACCACAAGGTAGCAGACGAAACAAAACGCAAAAATCACAGGCGCATCAAACGGCATTGGTCTTAACTTAAAGACTCCACACCCAGATGAATTACAATGCACCATAGTGGCTCAATATTGCGATGCACTTAACGCACTTGCCAAATACAATCAAGATCCTGAAAATTCAAAATAAATCATCGCATTTGAGTAAAATTGCGCTATGTTAAATACAATGTTGATTGAAATTTTTGTATTAATTTAGAAAACTCTGAGAATATCATGCAAGCACTGATCATTGGCGCAACTGGCGCAACAGGCTTGGCACTGCTATCGCAGCTTTTGGCGGATGACAGCGTTACACAGGTGAGTATTTTTGTGCGTAAGCCTGTCGCCATCATCGATAAGCAGATCAGCCATAATGACCGCCTACAGTTGGCCTATGAGCTGGGTGCTGATGTGGTGGATAATACAGGCGCACTCGATGAGCTGCACGCCAAGCTTGGCAAGCTGCATGAGCGCTATTTATTGATGGCGCAATAACACAAACCCAGCAGATGCGCTGGGTTTGTATGAGGATTAACCATCCACGAAGCTGATCTTATTCATCAAACACAGGTCGGCTGCCAGGCGTCTCGCGATTGATGTGCAAGAAAGTGCGATGGCGCTCGTATTTGTCTAAGATGTCATTGATCACCTGCTCTTTGTTATAGCCTGACAAGTCATTGTCCTGCAAGCCATCAAACAGCATCGTCTCCAATCGATAATAATCCTCTTGGGCATCTGGCACCACAGGGCGCATCGGCACAGGATAGGCGATCGGATGGATGCCATAGATAAAGTTATGCTCATTTTGGTAGCTGATCTGCAGATCAATGTGATATAAATCAGTCTGCTCATCTGGCGTGACCGTCACCGTCACAGGCAGTCCTTTATCCTGCAGTGCCGCCGCCACTGATTCGATGGCAGGCAAGCAGACGACATCCAGCGCAAGCTTGGTCTTTGAGGCATCTGGGTAGGCGGTGATGCGGTTGAGTCTGGCGCGCCAATTTTGGACATCGACATTGCCAGCCACTGGTGCAGCGTGCAGCTTGGTTGATGCCTCGCGAAAATCCTCAAGGCGCAAGGATTTGAATAATCCTGCCATCACAAAAAACATCACAAAACTAAACGGCAGCCCCATGATGATGGTGGCTTTTTGAAGTGCGCTCACCCCATCGGTCATCAGCATCGCTGCCGTCAGCGTCCCGATCGCAACCGCCCAAAAGATGCGATTCCACACAGGCACTGGCGCATCATTATCCTCACTTTTATAACTAAAACTGCTCAACACGATCGCGCCAGAATCCGCTGAGGTGACATAAAACAACAGACCCGACACAAATGCCACCACCGCCGTCACCCCAAACCATGGATAAAACGACAACAGCTCATAAAAGCCGATCTCAGGGCGCAAACTGACAGCATTGGCAAAGTCCAAATGCCCTGCAAACACTTGATCCAGCGCACTATTACCCATCACCGACAGCCACGCCAAGGTAAACATAAACGGAATCGACAGCGTGCCGACGACGAACTGACGAATGGTGCGCCCTTTGGAGATTTTTGCCAAAAACAGTCCGACAAATGGCGACCAAGCAATCCACCATGCCCAGAAAAACAGCGTCCAATCCTTGATCCACTGCTCTTGTTCTGGCGTTTGATGATACGCAAAAGTATCCAAAGTCAGCATCGGAAAGCGGCTTAAATAATCGCCGACATTGGTGGCAAGCGCTCCCAACAAAAACTCAGTATTGCCCAAAAACAGCACAAACAAAATCAGCCCAAGCGCAAAATAAATATTAAGCTCAGATAAAATTTTGATGCCCTTAGAGGCGCCTGTCGTCGCTGACACGACCGTGATGGCAACCGCCAAAGCAATCAGCGCAATTTGCCAACCCATATTCTCAGGCAGATCAAAAATCACATGCAAACCATAATTCAGCTGCACCACCCCGATACCGCAGGTGGTAGCGATGCCAAAAATCGTCCCCAATATCGCCGCCACATCCACCGCATCACCAGCGACGCCGTTGATTTTTTTGCCGATCATCGGATACAGCGCTGAGCGGATCGATAGCGGCAGATTATAGCGATACGCAAAATAGCCAAGCGCGATGCCGATGAGTGCATACATACACCAGCCTGTTAAGCCATAGTGAAAAATCGTCCAAGTCAATGCCTGTCTGGCTGCCTCTGCCGTCTGCGCATCGCCCACAGGTGGGTTCATGTACTGAATGATGGGTTCGGCCACCGAAAAGAACATCAAATCAATGCCAATCCCTGCTGCAAACAGCATCGCCGACCAGCTAAGCAAGCTAAACTCTGGCTGCGAATGCTTGGGCCCAAGCTTAATATCGCCATATCGCGAACAGGCGATGAACAGCACAAAAATGATATACACACTGGCGGCAAAAAAGTAATAAGATCCAAAAGTATTACTTACCCAATCTAAAGTGGTATCCAAGATCAGCGCCGCACTATCATTAAATAGCATGGTATATAAACTAAAAAACACAATAATCGCCGCCGAACAAAAGAACACCACGCGATTGAGCGTACTTGCTGGTTGAAGCGCAGGCTTAGTGTCATTGGCCTTGACATCATACGAAGAGTTGGTTGTCATAAGCGTCCCGATTTTTGTTGTAAATCCCAAGCCATCACACTCACAGGCTTGACGATCAGCCCATAAAGCATGTGGCAGTTGCCAGTTTCACTGATTTTTAGTCATTAATCCAATGAGCAATCATAGCGCCATGGCGATTTTGGTTACAAAAAAACTGTAAAAATACCACTCACATCGACATAATTTACAGTCAAGTAACAGAATTTATGATAAAAATCAATGATTTGCGAATGTATCGCATTTTTGTTATGATAACTTAGTTTTTGATGGACGGCAACACTTGCGATGCACTTAGTGCTGCCCTTGGTTTGTTGATTTTAATCTGCGTGCTGATCAGCAGCACTGATTTAACATCAACCAACCTTAAGTTGATAAATTTATGATAGTTAATTAAGGATAATCACATGTCTGCACTTGCTTTATACATCGATGGCGGCTATGTCAATGCCACAAGCAACAAAACCTTTGACACCATCAACCCTGCCACAGGCGAAGTGATCGCAAGCATCCAATCAGCCTCGCAAGATGACATCAACAAAGCCGTCGAATCCGCCAAAGCAGGCCAAAAAGTCTGGGCAAGTATGACTGCTGTGGAGCGCAGCCGCATTTTATTAAAGGCGGTGGCGATTTTGCGCGAGCGTAACGATGCGCTTGCCAAGCTTGAGACCGCCGATACAGGCAAGGCCATCAGCGAGACTGGCACGGTGGACATCGTCACAGGCGCCGATGTGCTTGAGTATTATGCTGGACTGGCTGCGGCTGTTGAGGGCATTCAGGTGCCGCTGCGCGAATCGAGCTTTTTTTATACTCGCCGTGAGCCTTTGGGCGTGGTGGCAGGCATTGGTGCATGGAACTATCCCATCCAAATCGCCCTATGGAAATCCGCGCCTGCACTGGCCGCGGGCAATGCGATGATATTTAAGCCAAGCGAAGTGACGCCACTGACCGCGCTAAAGCTTGCTGAGATCTACACCGAAGCTGGCGTGCCTGATGGCGTGTTTAATGTGGTGCAAGGCGGTGGTGATGTCGGCGCAATGCTCACCAACCATCCCGACATTGAAAAAATCTCTTTTACAGGCAGCGTACCGACTGGCAAAAAAGTGATGGCCGGTGCAGCCAGCTCATCTTTAAAAGAAGTGACCATGGAGCTGGGCGGCAAATCACCGCTCATCATCTGTGAAGATGCTGACATCGATCTGGCTGCCGATGTGGCGATGATGGCAAATTTTTATAGCTCAGGGCAAGTCTGCACCAACGGCACGCGCGTGTTTGTCCCACAATCTTTAAAACAAAAATTTGAACAAGCGATTTTGGCACGCATGCAGTACATTAAGCTTGGTGATCCGACCGATCCTGCCACCAATATGGGGCCGGTGGTCAGTCTTGATCATATGAATAAAGTGCTGGATTATATTGAACAAGGCAAGCAAGCGGGCGCGACCGTGCTATACGGCGGCTACCGCGCCACAGAAGCAGAGGTGGGCGATCTGGCGCAAGGTGCTTTTGTTGTGCCGACGGTCTTTAGCGACTGCAGCGATGAGATGAGCATCGTGCGTGACGAGATTTTTGGCCCTGTGATGAGCATTTTGACTTATCAGACGGTCAAAGAAGCCATCGAGCGCGCCAATGATACCGATTATGGCCTGGCAGCCGGTGTGGTGACGCGCGATATCAATGCTGCCCATCAGATCATCCATCAGCTGCAAGCGGGTATTTGTTGGATCAACACTTGGGGCGAGTCAGACGCCAAGATGCCTGTGGGCGGCTACAAGCAATCTGGCGTTGGCCGCGAAAACGGCATGACCACCTTAGACCATTATACCCGCATCAAATCGGTGCAGGTGGAGATGGGTGAATTTGCATCAGTATTTAGCGAATAAGCGAAGTATAATTTTAATATTAATAAATAATTTATAAGGAAAAACCATGAGCCAACATTATGACTACATCATCATCGGCGCAGGATCGGCAGGCAATGTGCTGGCCACGCGCTTGAGCGAAGACCCTGATGTCAGCGTACTGCTATTAGAGGCTGGCGGCCCAGATTATCGCTTGGATTTTCGCACGCAGATGCCAGCTGCCCTGGCCTATCCTTTGCAAGGTCGTCGCTATAATTGGGCATATCTGACCGACCCTGAACCGCACATGAACAACCGCCGTATGGAGTGCGGCCGCGGCAAGGGCTTGGGCGGCTCATCGCTGATCAATGGCATGTGCTATATTCGTGGCAATGCGATGGATTTGGATAATTGGGCGACGATCAAAGGGCTTGAAAACTGGAGCTATGCCGACTGCTTGCCATATTATCGCAAATCTGAGACGCGCGATGTCGGCGAAAATGACTACCACGGCGGTGATGGCCCTGTGCGTGTCACCACCTCACAGCGCGGCCAAAATATCGGCAATAATGTGCTGTTTAATGCCATGGTGGAAGCAGGCGTACAAGCAGGTTATCCGCGTACCGATGATTTGAATGGCTATCAACAAGAGGGCTTTGGGCCGATGGATCGCACCGTCACCCCAAACGGTCGTCGCTCTTCAACCGCGCGTGGTTATCTGGACATGGCAAAACATCGCCCAAACCTCACCATTAAAACCCATGCCGTGACGGATAAAGTACTATTTTCAGGCAAAAAAGCCATCGGTGTGCAGTACCTACAAGGCTCAGACACCAATCCCACCATCGTCCACGCCAACCGCGAGGTCATCGTCTCAGCAGGCGCGATCGCCTCACCGCAGATCCTACAGCGCTCTGGTGTGGGCAATAAAGCACTGCTTGATGAATTTAACATTCCTGTCGTGCATGACTTGCCTGGCGTCGGCGAAAACTTGCAAGATCACTTAGAGATGTATCTACAGTATGAATGCACCAAGCCTGTCTCACTGTATCCTGCCCTAAAATGGTACAATCAGCCTGCCATCGGCGCTGAGTGGCTGTTTATGGGGACAGGCATCGGCGCAAGCAATCAGTTTGAGGCAGGTGGCTTTATCCGCACGCGTCCAGAGTTTGAATGGCCAAACATTCAGTTCCATTTTTTGCCTGTCGCCATCAATTATAATGGCACCAATGCAGTCAATGAACACGGCTTTCAGGCGCATGTCGGCTCCATGCGTTCACCGTCTCGTGGTCGCATCCGCCTAAAATCCTTAAATCCACACGACCACCCAAGCATCTTATTTAACTACATGTCGCACGAACAAGACTGGCAGGAGTTCCGTGATGCCATTCGCATTACCCGCGAAATCATGCATCAGCCTGCGCTTGACCCTTATCGTGGTCGTGAGATCAGCCCAAGCGCCGCAGCCAAGACCGATGCCGAACTGGATGCCTTTGTGCGTGCGCATGCCGAGACCGCTTATCACCCCTCATGCAGCTGCAAAATGGGCGAAGATGACATGGCAGTCGTGGACAGTGAGGGTCGCGTGCATGGCATGGAGGGCTTGCGCGTGGTCGATGCCTCCATCATGCCGCTGATCATCACAGGCAATCTCAACGCCACCACCATCATGATCGGTGAGAAGATCGCTGATGCCATCCGTGGCAAAAAGCTGCCAAAATCCACCGCAGGCTACTATAAAGCCGATCCGAGTGTCTTACGAGCAGAGCCGATGCGTGCATTTGATGACAGCATGTTAAGATAAGCTTTGATGCCTTGATAAGGAGACGATCATGCACGCACTGATCATTGGCGCCACAGGTGCAACAGGCTTGGCACTGCTATCGCAGCTTTTGGCAGATGACAGCGTTACACAGGTGAGTATTTTTGTGCGTAAGCCTGTCGCCATCACGCATGACAAATTAACTGTGCATGTGATTGATTTTGAACATTTAGAGAATTATCAAGCGCTGATTTTTGGTGATGTGCTGTTTTGCTGTCTTGGCACGACGATCAAAGCCGCCGGCAGCCAAGATGTCCAGTGGCGGATTGATCATACTTATCAATATCACTTTGCCAAGCTTGCCAAAGAAGGCGGCATCAAGCACTTGGTCTTGGTGTCATCCGCCTTTGCCGATGCGGGCTCGCGCAGCTTTTATATGCGTCTAAAAGGACAACTTGAGCAAGATGTGATGGCGCTTGGCTTTGAGCGCTTGAGCATTTTGCGTCCACCAAGCTTGATTCGCCCTGATACCGACAGACTGAGCGAAAAAATCAGCTTGCCCATCTTAAAGGCACTTGGCAGCGTCGCAATATTCAAAAATATGCGTCCGATGGCGGTGGATGCGCTGGCGGCCGCGATGATTACATCCGCCAAAGCAAAGCAGGCAGGTGTCGAGATCCTAGAGCCTAAGGACATTTGGCAACTGGCGTCATCATCACTAAAATGATGAATTCGGCTCACTCAAAAACGCCAATTCCGCCTCACTCGACGCTCTCCCCAAAATGGCGTTACGGTGTGGATAACGCCCAAATCTGTCAATGATCGCCTTGTGCTGATGCTCAAAATCCAAAGTTTTGGCATCTGTATATCGCGCAAATAGCTTTACCGCCTCTTCATGCACCGTCGCCGACTCTGAATGCATGTACGGCATCAAGGCAAAGTGGCGCTCGGCCTCATTGAGCTGCTCAAACTCTGGCGATGCCACAAGAGTTTGGGCGATCATGAGTGCCATCGCATCTTGACCAAAGGCCTCTGGCGTGTCTCGATAGACATTGCGCGAAAACTGATCAAGAACGATGATCAGTGCCACCTTGCCCTTGGCGGTATCTTGCCAGTGATCAAGCTTGCCTTGACTGGCCTGCACCAACACTTCACCAAAGCGATCTGCTATCAGCTGATCAAAGTCATCTGATTTAGCGAACCAATAAGGCTTGGTCTGATCATCAAACCAAAAATCCAATACCGCTTGTGCCTGATCTTGTGACTGTATTGTCATGAGGATGCTCCAAATCATTTTGGCCATTGTAGCACAGATTCAAAAAGCAAATATGCCCTTTTATTTATCTGATCAATTCGTCATTTGCTCATCTTATGATACATTGCGTACACAGATGATCGCTCAAAATATGCGCTTGATAAAATTTTACTATCCAGCCTCTTTGGTTTTTGATAAAATGTGATAAACTCATTAATAATAAATTTCGGTCATAGGGTCATAAGGAGAAGTGAATTATGAGAAGAAGTTTTGATGAGCTCAAAAACAGCGATGGCAGTTATCGCACCAGCGCCCAAGCCATCGGTGAGTGGTTATCCGCCACCAATAACGACACCTTAAATGGACTTAACGAACAAGCGGCGAATATTTTTTATCGCAAAGGCGTCACCTTTACCGTTTATAGCGACGCTGACAACATCGAGCGGATGATTCCGTTTGACATCATCCCCCGCATCATCGAGCTGTCCGAATGGCAGATGATTGAAGCGGGCTGCAAGCAGCGCATCAAAGCACTCAACCACTTCTTGGATGACATCTATCACGGTCAATCCATCATCAAAGACGGCATCATCCCTGCCGACTATGTCTATGCCAGCGGCTGCTATGAGCCATGGATGATGAATATCAAGCTGGATAAGCCGATCTACTCGCACATTTCAGGCATCGATCTGATCCGTGATGAACAAGGGCAATACCGAGTGCTCGAGGATAATCTACGCACGCCATCGGGTGTGTCTTATATGCTAGAGAGTCGCGGCATCTCAGAGGCCTTGATGGGCGATGTGTATCGCAGCATGGCGGTCAAGCCGATCATGGATTATCCCAAAAGGCTCAAGCGCTGCCTGAGCAGTGCCACCAATAAATACGATCCCCAAATCGTCGTGCTGACCCCTGGCCGCTTCAATTCTGCCTATTATGAGCATGCGTATTTAGCACGAGAGATGAATGTGCCATTGGTGCATGGCTATGATCTGATCGTCGAGGATAACAAAGTCTATATCCAAGGTGTGCGCGGCAGACTACAGGTCGATGTCATCTATCGACGCATCGATGATCCGTTCTTGGATCCCTTGGCGTTTCGCTCAGACTCGATCCTTGGGGTCTCAGGCTTGATGAGCGCTTATCGAGCAGGCAATGTCGTCATCACCAACGCCCCTGGCACTGGTGTCGCTGATGACAAGAGCATGTATCCGTTTGTGCCGCAGATGATTGACTATTATCTGAACGAAAAGCCAATCCTGCCGAATGTCGATACTTATCAATGCCGAAAAGAAGATGATCTGTCGTATGTGTTGGATAATCTAGCCGATCTGGTGGTCAAAGAAACCCAAGGCTCAGGCGGCTATGGCATGCTCATCGGCCCTGCTGCCACCAAAAAAGAAATCGAAGCCTACCGCAAGCGCTTACTTGCCAATCCTGAGGGCTTCATCGCACAGCCAACCTTGTCACTGTCCACCAACCCGACCATCACCGAAGATGGCATCGAGCCACGCCACATCGATCTGCGCCCATTCATCCTATCGCATGGTGATGGCAGTGTCGATATCGTGCCTGGCGGCTTGACGCGTGTGGCGATGGTCAAAGGCTCGCTAGTGGTGAACTCATCCCAAGGCGGTGGCATCAAAGACACCTGGGTTGTCGATAGCCACACCCCGACCGAGCATCAAGACATCACAAGTGATCATCATTTATCCTTAACCCAAATCAGCCGTGACATCGCCAGCGAAAGCGATAAACGACGCACGCTGATTCTACTGCTATCAACCGCCAGCTGTCTGGTATGGCTGGGTCGATACAGTGAGCGGCTACGGCATTATGATGGCATCATCAGCGCCCTCAAAAAAGACGAGCTGACCTTACAAGAGATCGAGCATATCGTCTTAAAACTGGGACTTGGCGTCGTGCTTGGCGATACCAAAGAGCAAAGTGCCGAACAGCTGTATCGCTATTTACTTGGTCAAAAAATCCCCGAGACCACCAAAGCCATCGACCAAAATGTCCAAGATGTCAAAGGCGTCATCGGCAAAGACAGCGCCGAGCTGTACCAATTCATCAAACGCCTAGCCAACACCGGCAAATACCATGCCGCCACCATCCAGCTGTACGCCTGTAACCAAGCGATGAAGCTAGAAGATGCCACCGTAATGCTGTTTTGGCGACTTGGGCGACGCTATGAGATCTTGGAGCGTACTATTTTATTACAAGAAGACTGGAAAGAAGCTTCCGAAGAATTTCGCCTGTTGGTCACTGCCTTGCCCGAAAACACCCGCTGGCGTGAGCTTGAGCGACTGGCCAATCAGGTCGCCAAATCACAGCTTGAGGAGAACTTTTGGGCATTGAGCGAAGAATTTCAAGCCATCTTGGCACAGGGGGTATGATCATGAAACTACAAATCACCCATCAAACTAATTATTTTTATCATGAATTGGCGCAGCGTAGCGTTCAATACATCCGCATGACGCCGATGACTTTGGCACATCAGCGCATTGAGCATTGGCAGGTGATGCTGCCCAAAGTCGCCAAAGCTCAGGCAGATGGCTTTGGCAATCAGTGGCTGGTATTAAGTCGCAATGAGCCGCATGATAATTTACAAATCCAAGCCTCAGGCGTGATCGAGATCGACCCAAATACCGCATGTATCGCCGATGATCCAAGCGTGCCGTACCTATTATTCGCAGTGCCGACACCACTAACCGCCTGTGATGAGGCGATGCGCGCCTTTTATCAGGTGCATCTGTCTGGGTATCATCAGGCGAATGAAGCAGACAAAAAAACCCTGCTTCAGCGCTTTGCCCACGCCCTACTCGCACGCGTACCTTATACCAAAAACACCACCCATGTCGGCACCACCGCAGCTGAGGCCTTTGATCTGGGCATGGGCGTCTGCCAAGATCATACCCACATTTTCATCGCCTGTCTGCGCGATATGCAGATCCCTGCTCGCTATGTCTCAGGCTATCTGTATGAAGCTGGCGGCCAGCACATGGCCAGTCATGCTTGGGCTGAGGCTTGGATCGAGGGTAATTGGTACACATTTGATGTCTCCAATCAGCATTTTCGACCAGAGGCGCATGTCTATGTCGCCATCGGTCGTGATTATTTGGATGCAGCGCCCGTGCGCGGCGTCAGAATCGGCGGCGGCTATGAGAATCTGTACAGCCAAGTGCTGATTCATCAGCTATAACGGATGGATTAGAGTGGTGGCGTCATGAGATTTTGCACAAGACAGATACAAAATTTTATCGCCATCCGTCCAAGACTTACAGTATAATTGGCCGATTGTGCCCAAGATGGTTTTGGGCGCTGATTGATTTGGAAGTTTTTTATGACTTATTGTGTCGCCATTCGCCTAAAAGCGGGTATGATTTTTGTCAGTGATACACGCACCAATGCGGGAATTGATAACATTTCTACCTTTCGAAAGATGTACCGATACGGCATCGAAGGTGAGCGATTTTTGACCCTACAAACAGCAGGCAATCTTGCCACGAGCCAAGCGGTGTTTGGCAAGATTCAGCAGGCCATCGACCAAAACCTTGAGCGCAATCTGCACAACGCCAGTAGCCTATTTGAGGCAGCGCAGATGGTCGGTGAATGCGTGCGCGAGGTGACTATCTATTCACAGACACTCGCCCAAGATAGTGGCGGCTTTACCAGCAGCTTCATTCTTGGTGGTCAAATCAAAGACCAAGCGCCTGAGATTTTTTTGATTTATCCTGAAGGTAATTTTATCAAAGCTACCACCGATACGCCGTTTTTTCAGCTGGGTGAATTTAAATACGGCAAGCCCATTTTAGATCGTTCGCTGGATTATGATTCTAGCTTACAAGATGCATTGAGGGCGATCTTGATCTCATTTGATTCGACTTTGCGATCCAATCTGTCGGTCGGTCTGCCGATTGATTTGATGGTGTATCAAGCTGACAGCCTAGCCCTGCCCGAAGGCAAGCGCATCGATGAGCATGATGAGTATTTTCAGATGCTACGCACACGTTGGTCAGAAGGGTTGAAGCAGATTTTGCTCGATATGCCACATTCGCCGGATGATTATTGGGTATAGTCATTTTCCAAAAAAAATCACCGCCAACATGGTCAACAAATAGCACTTAAAGAAATCATCATGAACCATCTGCCCCAAGCCCTGCACAAACTTCCGCTCATTGCTTTGATCAGTGCCACCTGTTTTGCCCAACCTACATGGGCGAACATTTGGGAATGCCACAAACCGCAAGTTGCAGGATATACTCGCGTTAGCTGTTTATCCGAAGGATTGGCATGGGTTCAAAAAGATGGTAAATGGGGATATATTGATAAAACAGGTAAAGTGGTTATTCCCTTGCAATATGATGATGCTTACAGCTTCTTTGAAGGCTTGGCGGTGGTTAAAAAGATGGCAAATACGGTTTTATTAATAAAACAGGCAAAATAATTGTTCCTTTGCAATATGATGATATTGGTGCCTTTTATGAAGGATTGGCATGGGTTTACAAAGACGGTGAAGAATTTTATATCAACAAACAAGGTCAGCGGGTGGATTGATTTTGTTATCAGTTTTTAAACCCCAAAAATACGTGATGTTTTTGGGGTTAAGTTTTTTACTTTTGGCTAAATCAAACCCATGACATTACGCCATGAGTTTGATTTTTATACATTATTTATCCAGTTTCTATTCTTTTAACCATCTTGCCATCTCATTAGCGACTTGGATAGCGTTCAATCATCAATATATTGACAGCTTGACTTTTTGTTATTACAATAAATCAAACTCTATGGATCATTGCCGTGTTAATTGAATACGACGAAAACAAACGACAGCACACCTTAGATGAGCGTGGTTTGGACTTTGCTCACGCTGCCCAACTATTCGATGGCATACACCTGACCGCCGTTGATGACCGTACAGATTATGGTGAGATGCGTTATATCAGCATGGGTTATTTACAAGGCAGATTGGTGGTTTGTGTTTGGACTTATCGCCCTATCGATGCACCGACACACCGCCGTATTATTTCAATGAGGAGAGCCAATGACCGAGAAATTAAGAAATTTACCGCCGCTGTCCATCGATGATGCACCAGAGCTTGATGATGCGTTTTTTGAGCGTGCGGATATGTATCATGGTAATACTTTGGTTCGCCAAGGCAGACCACGCCTTGACAATCCCAAACAAGCCACGACCATTCGCCTAGATGCAGATGTGCTTGAGTATTTCAAAGCAGGTGGCAAAGGCTGGCAGACGCGCCTAAATCTAGCACTGCGTGAATATATCGCCACACACTAGAAAAAAGACAGACCGTCAAATAGCCAAACCCCAAAAGCCGAACAACTTTTGGGGTTGATTTATGCATCAGCGGACATCACTGAGCAGTCTTGCGACGAAACACCCTGCCCAAATCATCCATCAGCGTATAAACCACAGGAATCACCACAAGGCTCAAAAAAGTCGATGTAATCAGACCGCCAAGCACCGCTGCTGCCATCGGACGGCTAAAGGTCGAATCCACACCGCCAAAGCCGATGATTAATGGCAACATCCCCGCACCCATCGCGATGGTCGTCATGATAATCGGCTGAGCACGCTTGCGACACGCATCCATCAGTGCATCAAAGCGAGATAGCCCGCCTTGGTCTTGGGCGATGATGGCATAATCAACGAGCAAAATCGAGTTTTTGGTGGCAATACCCATCAGCAAAATAAAGCCAATCATCGCAGGCATCGACATACTACTGCCTGTAGTGAGCAAGCCCACAAACGCCCCGCCAATCGACAACGGCAACGCCATCAAAATGGTAAACGGCTGCAAGACTCGATGGAATAGTAGCATCAGCACCGCAAAGATACAAAACACCCCCACGCCCATCGCCATCACAAAGCCTGAGAACAACTCCGCCATGTTTTCGGCTTGACCTTCATCCATCACCGACACGCCTGCAGGCAGACGGCTTAGGGTTTGGGTGGCTTTGACCGCCGTCATCAGCTCACCGACTTCACCGCCATTTGGGAATACGGTAATCTTAATCGCTCGTTCACGATTGAGACGGCTGACGCTTGATTCACCCGTGCCAAAGCGTAGTGTCGCCACTTCTTTGACTTGTACCGGTTGTCCTTTTGAGCTTGGGACATATAGATTTTGTAAATCACTCAGGTTCTTTTTGTCCGCATCTGATAAGCGAATCAAAATCGGCACTTGGCGAGTATCAAGATTCAGCTTGGGCAAGGTTTGGTCATAATCCCCCACCGTCGCCACACGCAATGTCGCCGCCAAATCCGCTGTCGTCACCCCTTTATCCGCCATCGCAAGCTCATTGGGTATCACTGCCAATTCAGGCTTGGGCAGTGATTTGTTGCTGATGACATTGGCGACACTTGGCAAGGCTCGCACATCATTCATGATGGCTTTGACTGTGTCATCCAATAGTCTTTTGTCGCTACTTTTGACCGAGAAACTATAACCTTCTTGACCGCCACCTTCGATACCGACATTAAAGCGAGCCGATGGCACGGATTTTAGGGTTTGGTTGATTTGGTTTTCGATGTCAGTTTTGCTTGCACGCTCGGTACGATTGACGAGTTTGACTTCAAGACTTGCCACATTGACCGAACCGCCACGCATACTGCTTGGGTCGTCTGTGCTTTGACCTTCGCCAACGCTTAACAGCGCTTCACTCACGCCATCGATGGCTTGCACCTTGTCAAGTGCCATCTGGCTGATACGCAAGGTATCATCGATGGTCGCATCAGGGGTCAGCTCAATCGAAACCTTGGTTTGATTCATCTCATCAGGTGGGATAAACGCCGTCGGCAATAGCCCTGCCAAGCCAAGCGATGCCACAAAAAATCCAAACGCCATCAGCATCGTCATCAAGCGATGGTGAAGCGTCCATTTGACCACGGACAAATACGCACGCATCACACGGCTTGGTGGCTTATCTTGATGCTTGGTCGGCTTTAGTATATAGGCTGCCATCATCGGCGTCACAAGGCGCGCCACCAGTAGCGACATAAAGATAGCAATCACCGCCGTCCAGCCAAACTGGCGGAAAAACTGCCCAACAATCCCACTCATAAACGCCGTCGGCAAAAACACCGCAATCAGCGTAAAGGTGGTGGCAATCACCGCAAGTCCAATTTCATCAGCCGCTTCCATTGCAGCGGCCATCGGCGTCTTACCCATATTCAGATGTCGGACAATGTTCTCAATCTCAACGATGGCATCATCAACGAGCACGCCCACCACTAAGGTCAGCGCCAGTAGCGAAATCGTATTTAGGCTAAAGCCAAACCAATACATCGCAAAAAACGCAGGCACGATGGACAATGGCAATGCCGCAGCCGCCACCAATGTCGCGCGCCAATCACGCAAAAACACAAAGACCACAATCACCGCCAAGATACCGCCTTCGATGAGCATTCGCATGGTGGCGTGGTAGTTTTCTTCGATGGGTGCGGCATAATCGACGATTTTGTCAATTTTAATGCCATCCATTTCGCTGTACAATTTGGCGATTTCTTCATCGACTGCCTTGACCACCGCCACTTCGCCTGCACCTTTTGAGCGAGTGATATTAAAGGCGACGACCGATTTGCCGTCTAGCTTGGCAAGCGATGTGATATCCGCGTGCGTATCTTGGATACTTGCAAGACTACCGAGCTTGACCGCCGTACCATGTGGCGTGGTGATTTGGATATCATTGAGCTCACGCACCTGCTGACCCATGCCAAGCACACGCACTGTCTGGGTATTGCCACCGATTTTGGCTTCACCGCCCGAGCCGTCTTGCCACTTGGCATATAACTGCTGTGATAAGGTGGTGATGGGCATACTTAGACTTGCCAAGATATCCGGCTTGGGCTGTACCATGATTTGTCGCTCAACACCGCCGATACGGCTGATACTACCCACGCCTGCGATGTCCGAAAGTCTTTTGGTCAAGGTGTCATCGACAAACCATGACAACTGTGTATCGCTCATATTGTCCGCCGACACCGAATAAGTCACCACAGGAAAGCCTGCGGTAGAGACTTTTGAGACAATCGGCGCATTGGCAGCAGCGGGCAAATCGCCCTGCACTTCACTCACTGCCGAGCGTACATCATCGAGCGCTTCATCGACATCTTTTTCGAGTACAAACTCGGTAAAAACCGTCACCGCCCCCGTTTGTAGCGTGGTACGGATGGTTTTGACACCTTCGATATTGGTGATTTTATTCTCAACTTTTTTGGCGATATCACTCTCAAGCTGGTCAGGCGTTGCCCCTGCTAGGGTGATGGTCGTCACCACACCCGGAAAGTCAATATCAGGAAACTGCTGGACTTTCATCTGATAAAAGCCAAACACCCCAAGCAAGGTCAATAAGCTAAAAAATAAAATCGCCACCAACGGATTTTTGATGGAATAGGCAGAAAAATTCATGGCTTATTCCTTGATAACCGCTGGCTGATTGGTCACATCGGTCGCACCCTGTGCATTGACACTGGCAACAGTGACCAAATCACCATCATTCAAGAAACTGGCACTTTTGGCGACAATCAGCTGGTCGGTTGGCACATCCACCGCCACCAGCTCATCTTTTTGACCTTGAATGGTGACTTGGGTACGTACCACCTTGTACAGCTCTGTATCGGTTTTGGTCAATGCCCATACATAGTCCATGCCGTCATTATTTAGGATGGCGGTCAATGGTACGGTTGGCAGGCTTTGGCTAGTTAGGATAAACTGCCCTGATAGGTACATCCCTGCTTTGATGCCTGTGCCATTGGACAGCTTGACATGAGCAATCATCTCACGGCTACTGTTCGCTGTCGGGGATAGCTTGGTGACTGTACCTGTGAGTAGCTGGTTATTGAATGTCACTTGGGCAGGCTGACCAACACGCACCGAGCCAGCATCTGCGCTTGAGAGTGTGGCTTGCCATTCGACTGCGCCATCTTTAATGATGCTAAATAGCGATGCACCTGTCACCAGTACGCCGACTTGGGCGCTCTTGGCACTGATGACGCCTGATACTGGGGCGGTTACTTTGGCATTGGCTTCGTTATTTTTGGCGGTATTAAGCCGTGCTTTGGCAGCGGTGATATTCGCCTGTGCCTGCTTGAGCGCTGTGCGATAGCCATCGACTTCTTGGCGAGAGACCGCATCGATGGCAAGCAGTGGCTCGGTGCGATTTAGGTCTGTTTGTGCCTTTTCATAACTGGCTTCGGCCACCGCCAAATCCGCTTGGGCTTGGGCGGTTTGTTCAGAGAGTGTCTTGGTGTCTAGCACAGCAAGCACTTGACCTGCCTTGACCACATCGCCGACATCGACGAGCACACGCTCAACGGTCACGCCTGTCAGCTGTCCACTGACTTCGGCAGTCTCGGTCGCCGCCACCAAGCCATTGGCAAACAGTGTCTGCTCGATAGTGTGTAGCATTGGCGTGACAGCTTCGACTGCCATCACTGCTTTTGGTTCGGCAATCTCTGGGGTGTCGGACTTGGTCGCTTTAGTTTGTGCTGCCGGCGTCGCGCCAATCAGCCCACTTTTACCGATGAACACACCGACAGCCACCAAAACAACGGCTACCACAAGTTGCCACCATGCAAACTTGGATTTTTGCGATTGTGAGTTTTTATAAGAAGTCGTCATAAGCTGTGTCAAATTCGCCAAAAAAATACTAAAAATGCTTCATTATACGGTATTTTGATAAGCAATGACTGACACATTTTTACCATTTTGCTACAAATTATCAGCCTGACCCAGTTTTTTGCGGATACGAGTGATGCTTTGGCGAGTCATGCCCAGATATGAGCTGAGATCTTGGATAGAAAGACGCTTGGCAAGCTCGGGATTATCCGTAACAAAACTGACATAGCGTGCGGTGCTGTCACTGATCAAAAAACTCTCAGTGCGTTCGATATATTTAAATAGCAACTTGAGCGTATGTTCATGCACATAGCGGAAAAATTCTGGGAAATCTTCTAAACATCGCTCAAAATGCGACTTATCAAACGCCATCAAAATCGTCGGCTCGATGGTATAGACACTGTATTTGCTCGGCAGATTCTCAATCGCTGCCATATAGTCGCCCACGCCGTCTTGCTCTGCCATAAATTGCACATTAATCTCATCACCATCCGCCGTCTGATAGCTAAGCTTACACAGACCTGAGACGATAAATGCCATCTTATCCATGCTTTGTCCTGCCTGACACCAGCAGTGCTTGGCGGGCAGACGCACCACTGTCATCGCTGCAGTGATGGTGGCAAGCTTATCTTCATGCAGTGATGGCATACACTCACCCAGATGCGCGGTGATCATGTCTTTGATCTCAACGGCAGACATCCGCCAGACGGCATCGGATGAGATGACAAGCTTGGGTCTGTCTTGGATGGATAATGGCACAGTTTTTCCTTATTATTCAATAATTTATGTCACACACCGACATATTCCTTGGCAGTCGGTATCCAAGTATTCATGATGGACACGGCTTTTGGGATGGCATCAGGGGTAGCGATCAGCTGATGGGCGATTTTGCCTGCTGCTTCTAGCAGTGCTTCATCACGCACGATGTCCGCCAGATAATAGCCCATATCGCCCGTTTGTCGCTTGCCCAGTAGCTCGCCTGCTCCGCGCAGCTCAAGGTCTTTTTGGGCAATGACAAAGCCATCGGTGCTATCACGCAGTACATTGAGCCGCTCGATGCCTGTCGGTGACAGCGGCAGCTGATACAATAGCACGCAGAAGCTTTTGGCACTGCCACGGCCGACACGCCCACGCAGCTGATGCAGCTGAGATAAGCCCAGTCGTTCGGCATTTTCGATCACCATGAGTGATGCATTTGGTACATCCACGCCCACCTCAATCACCGTCGTCGCCACCAGTAGATCAATTTCACCATGTTTAAAAGCCGTCATCACCGCTTGCTTATCTATAGGCTTCATCTTACCATGCACAAGCCCCGTGCGGATATCCAGCCTATCGGTCAAATCCTCGTACAACAGCTCTGCCGACTGCGCATCAAGCACGCTTGACTCTTCGACCAGTGGGCAGACCCAGTAGGCTTGCTTGCCCTGTTTGCAGTTTTCACGAATACGCTCGATGACTTCATCACGGCGATCACGATTGATGGTCACGGTGGTAATTGGTGTGCGATTGGGCGGCAGCTCATCAATCACTGACACATCCATATCACCATACATACTCATCGCAAGCGTTCTGGGAATGGGCGTCGCCGTCATTGTCAGCTGATGCGGTGTACCGCCTGCGACGCCTTTGTTGGTCAGCTTAAGCCGCTGCTCCACCCCAAAGCGATGCTGTTCATCGATGATAACCAGTCCAAGCTTGGCAAATATCACCGTATCTGAAAACAGCGCGTGCGTCCCCACCACCACTTGCACTTCGTTATTGGCTACTTGTTCAAGGGCAGCCGCTCGCTCTTTAGCGGTTTGTTTGCCAGCAAGCCAACCCACACCGATGCCCAGTGGCTCAAACCATTTTTTAAAATTCAGCAAATGCTGCTCCGCCAAAATCTCCGTCGGTGCCATCACTGCCACCTGCCAGCCGCTATCGAGTGCATAGCACGCCGTCATCGCCGCCACCAAAGTCTTGCCCGCACCGACATCGCCTTGGATGAGCCTGAGCATCGGCTGCGATGTCGCCATATCCGCCACCGCTTCACCGATCACTCGCTGCTGTGCACCCGTGAGTGCAAATGGCAAACTGCTTGCCAAACTCTGTGCCAATGGGCTATGACTTTGGCATTTTGGCGCTTTGTGATGATAGACATTATTACGACGAAATAAGAAACTCAGCTGATGCGCCACCAGCTCCTCAATGATGATACGCCGACACGCAGGATGTGAGCGGTCTTTAAGTCCGTTTAGCAGTGCCGTCTGCCCAAAAATATCCGCATCTTGCTTGGGCAAATGAATCTGATGCAGAGCAGGCAACAAATCGCCCGACAGCCCCACGCCCACCGCACGCAGCTCATCATCCGACAGACAGCTGATACCCTCACGGCTCACGGCTTGTAGCGCCAATCGCACCAGTTGGCGTAGCTTATTTTGATGCAGTCCTTTGACCGCAGGATAAATGGGTAACAGCCCCGTCTCAAAGGACTTACTGCCTGTGATATGATATTCAGGATGCGACATCTGCGTACCAAAACGACTGATTTTCACCTCACCAAAAGCGGTGATGCGCGCCCCTACTTCCATTGTAGATAGCAAACTGGCATAAGTCTTAAAAAACCTAAGCACCACAAGCCCAGTTTTATCCTCCAAAGTCACCGACAGGCCAGTTTTGTTTTTTTCGACCCAAGTCACTGTCCCTGACACCAACGCACTCATCCCATGCTCAAGCTCACCGATCGGCACGATACGGCTGCGATCTTCATAATCTCGTGGCAAGTGCATCAGCATATCAAAAATGCGATAAATCCCAAGCTCTGCCAAGCGATTTGCCAAGGCTGATCCCACCCCAGCAAGGGCAGTGACAGGCAGATGGATGGTCATGGCAGATGCGTTCATGATGGTACCTAGTGTGAATTGTATGAGAGAATTTTAAAATAATTCACCCAAAAAAGCAAAAAGCCGACACCCTGCCGACTTTTTGCCATGATGATGATTTTTGTAGATTACCAATCATCATCTTCGCTATCATTTTGTAGAATCATACCGCCTGCAACGGTATGGTAGGTTGCTTCATCAATCAAAATAAATGACCCTGTTGCTGTATTTTCGGCATATGGTGTCGCCAAAATTGGCTTTTGTAGGCGTAAAGTAACTTCACCTAAGTCATTCATATTTAAAGTATCTTTATCGCTAAAGTTGCTTAGGGTATGTACATCCCACACATGGTCAATGCTATCGACTTTGGCAAACACAGTTTGCGTGGTGTGTTTTAATAAATATTTACGAGCAGGGTTTAATGCACGGCTATCAAACCAGCATAAAGTTGCTTTAATTTCTTTGGTTGGCATACGCTTTGAATTGCTTGAAATCAGCGTATCACCACGAGAAATGTCAATATCATCTGCAAGGCGAATGGTAACTTGTTCACCACTGCTGGCAGATTGTACAATCCCATTTGGACTGATAATTTCGCTCACACGGCTCACATGACCTGATGGCTCAACACGAATTTCATCGCCAACAGCCACTTGACCTGCTTCGATACGCCCTTGATAACCACGGAAATCATCTTGTTTATCACCATCTGCACGCAGAACAAATTGTACAGGGAAATGGAAATTCGCTTTATCTTCTTGGACAAATTCGCCTGTCGGTAACTCTTCTAAAATACCCAGCAATGCACCGCCTTGATACCACGGTGTATTGTCGCTTTCGTGGACGATATTATCGCCATTTAACGCTGAAATTGGGATAAATCGTACATCATTTAAGCCCAATTGTTCCGCCAAAGTTTCGTAAGCACGGACAATGGCATTAAATTTATCTTCACTAAAGCCAAGTAAATCCATTTTATTGACCGCTACTAAAACGTGTGGACAGCGTAGGTGCTTTAAGATCGCTGAATGGCGTTTGGTTTGTGGTAATAATTGGACGGGTTCTTGACTAAAATCAATTTGTGATGCGTCAAGTAATACCACCGCCGCATGTGCTGTTGATGCCCCTGTGACCATGTTACGGGTATATTGTTCATGCCCTGGGGTATCGGCGATGATAAATTTGCGTTTTGCCGTTGAAAAGTAGCGATACGCCACATCAATGGTAATGCCTTGCTCTCGTTCAGCTTCTAAGCCATCAGTTAAAACAGAGAAGTCAATCACTTCAGATTGATTTTTGGTTTTAGCAAGGTTATTGAGTTGGTCGGTCAATAATGCCTTGCTATCGTATAGCAGGCGTCCAATGAGCGTACTTTTACCATCGTCCACGCTACCAGCGGTAATAAAGCGTAATGGTGCATATTGATTTAAATTTGACATCTTGTTATCCTTTTTTTCAATTTAATACGTTATCTGATGCAATTGCCATACAAATGGCTTTTGCTACTAGGCAAACGAGCGAAGTTGTACAAGTAGTACTACGAGCGAGTTTAACGACGTAGCAGAAGTCATTTGGCAGGCAATTTCGGATGACTTGTTAGAAGTAGCCCTGCTTTTTACGCTCTTCCATCGCCGCTTCACTCACTTGGTCATCAAGGCGAGTGGCACTGCGTTCAGAGATTTCAACCACAGCAGTTTCAGCAATAATTTCTTCTGGAGTGCTTGCCGTACTTGCCACAGGACAAGTACATGAAATATCACCAACCGTACGGAAACGTACCGAGCGAATTTCGCTGACATCATCAGCACCTTTTGGCGTTAATGGGGTAACAGGTACAAGTAAGCCATTTTTTGCCACAACTTCTCGTTCATGTGCATAGTAAATCGATGGTAATTCTAAGTTTTCACGCGCGATATATTGCCAGATGTCTAATTCTGTCCAGTTTGAAATTGGGAAAACACGCATATTTTCGCCTTTATGGTGTTTGGCATTGTACAATGACCATAATTCTGGGCGTTGGGCTTTCGGGTCCCATTGTCCAAATTCATCACGAAAAGAGAAAATACGCTCTTTGGCACGGGCTTTTTCTTCATCTCGTCTTGCACCACCCATCAAAGCATCAAATTTATGCTCGGCAATGGTTTCAAGCAAAGTGACGGCTTGAGCACCATTGCGTGAATCGGTTTCTTTACGCAAAACGACCGTGCCTTTGGCAATCGAATCTTCAACATGACCGACCACCAAGCGAGCATTTAATTTTTTGACTTGTTCATCACGGAAGGCAATTACTTCTGGATAGTTATGCCCTGTATCGATATGCACAAGTGGGAACGGCAGTTCAATGTCTCGTCCTTCAATGGCAAAGGCTTTGCGTGCCAATGCCAACAGCACCACCGAATCTTTACCACCCGAAAACAGCAAAGCAGGGTTACTACATTCGGCAATGACTTCTCGAATGATATAAATTGACTCCGCTTCGAGCCAGTCAAGGTGTTTATTTTGCAGGGTTGTTTGTTCTGTCATAATCAGTACCTAATTTTATTAACTCTTAAAAACTTAAACCAAGAATTTTTGTGTCAATTATGCAAGGCTTGATCAGTAAGTTTTGCGACGCCATTGGACAATTTAACAAAAAATAATTACTTATGAAGTCCACATTCCTTACTGTCTCGGTTTTCCCACCACCAACGCCCAGAGCGGATGTCTTCGCCTTCTTTGACAGGCATGGTGCATGGCTCACAGCCAATGCTTGGATAACCTTGACGGTATAATTCATTAAATGGAATGTTAAACTTTAAAATATATGCCCAAACATCGATCTCTGACCAATCATAAATCGGATTATATTTAGCAATGCCACGACCATCATCATGCTCTTCAAAGGGTAAATCCGTGCGGGTGACCGACTGTTCACGGCGTTGTCCTGTTAGCCATGCATCAGCATCTGCCAATGCTCGGTTTAATGGTTCAACTTTGCGGATAAAACAGCATTGTTTGCGCGCATCGACACTGTCATAAAAGGCATTAAGCCCCTGTGTTTTGACATACTCATCGACTGCCGTATCGATGGGATGATACAGCTTAAAATTTAGGTCTGGATAGCAAGTTTTGACCACATCAATCAAAGCCAGCGTTTCAGCATTCAGACGCCCTGTCTCAAGGGTAAAGACTTCAATCTTGGCACCGACATTCACCAAAGCATCGGTAATCACCATATCTTCGACTGCAAGAGAGCTTGCAAATTTGACTTGGCTGTGTTGGCTGTCGATTTGGCGTAGTCGCTCGTGTAGCGTGATAATTTTGTCGTCCAAAGCGGCAAAATCAGCATCGCTTGGCGTGGGTATCTGCCAAAATTTTGGCTTAGTAATCATAGTGGCTCCCTATTGCAGGTGGCTTGCCTTGTTATAATGATGTCAATGCGGCGTGAAAATGAGCATTTAAATAAACATGATAAAATTATCACTGAAACGGCAAAATCGAAAATTACTTTTTGTACAAAGTAAATCGCTTTTTGGCATTAGAAAATTATAACCATCACAGATGCTGAGCAGATGCTGATTTTTTTGCTTGGTTTTGGTCGGTTTTGTCGCTACAAATCTGCCACACAACACCGTCAAATGATAAAAATTGTGCCAATAAATTATGCTATAGTGTGTACAATCAATCCATCAATGCCGACATCAGGATGACATTGAACCATGAAATTGACCCAAATTAGGAAAAATTTGCGATGATGACACGCCTTGTACCTGCTGTCAGTGCCGTGCTTGCCACTTTATTTGTGAGTGCTTGTGCCAGTACGACGCCGACCCCCACATCAACCATCAGCCAAACAGCCGATACACCACAGCGTCCTGTCGTAGCACTCGTGCTTGGCGGTGGTGGTGCTCGTGGCTTTGCGCACATTGGGGTGATTGAGTCGCTCGAAGCACACGGCATCCGCCCTGATTTGGTGGTGGGTACGAGCGTCGGTGCGATGGTCGGCAGTGTCTATGCCAGTGGTGCGACATCTGCCAAGCTTGTCGCGATGGCAGATGAACTCAAAGAAACTGATTTGATTGATATCAGCCCATCCAAACAAGGCTTCATCGATGGCTCTCGCCTGCGTCAGTATATCAATACCCAAGTGGGCAATCGCCCGATAGAAGCATTTGCAATTCGCTTTGCTGCTGTCGCCACCGAGATGCAAAGCAAGCAAGCGGTCACTTTCCGCCAAGGTGAAGCAGGTCTGGCTGTACAGGCTTCTGCCAGTGTGCCAAACCTATTTATCCCACCACGCATCCCCGAAAACGGCGGCAAAAAATACATCGACGGCTCACAGTCTGCCCTACTGCCTGCTCGCATCGCCAAGAACATGGGCGCTGATGTGGTGATTGCGGTGGATTTGATGGCAAATGCCGATACCATCGATACCGACAGCGATACCAAGACAAGCACCGACAAGCCAGACACCCCAAACACCGTCAGCATCGGCCGTGATGACACAGGCGTCCATGCCAAATGGGGCAATGAAACCATCCGCATTCCGATTGATCTCGCTCAGATGAATGATGCCGCCAAGGGCTTGCCGTTTGAGCTGCCACTTGGGGATATTTTTGGCAATGTGCTAAAAGCCATCCCTGCAAACACCCAAATCGAACTGCCAAAAGAACTGCCAAAGACCCTGCCAAAGAGTCCATCAGAATTTTGGCAACTGTTTGGCAATGTCGGCGCCAATATCAAAGCCAATCCTGCCGATATCAAAGCCAGTGATGTGCTGATTGCGCCTGATTTGTCCAAGTCAGCAGTGTTTGATACCACAGGTCGTACCGCACTGATTCAAGCTGGCAAAACCGCCACCGATGCCCAAATCGATGCCATCAAACAAGCCATCGCCACCGCACAATATCGCTACGTGGGCAACACTCAATAATGCTTTCTTGTTTCAAACAACGGTCAATGGTATATTGACCGTTTTTGTTGAATTAAAATAATGCAGGTAACACGCTTGCCACCAATAAAACAATCAAGGAAATTAGAAACGGTTTGGATTTATGGTGCGTGGTATGCGTCCTACCACTACCTAAGCCCTGTTGAAAAAAAGAACGACAGTTTTTTTACAAAACCCTCTTAGGGGTTATTTGAAAATAGTTGACCGGTACAGTCTAATCGCATGAAAGATGGTGGCGTAAAAAAGGCAAGAAGTAACCATGGAAAATGATAAGCAGAAGCAATACGAAAGCCTATTAAATTTTAAAAGCAGGATATTTAACTTTTATCCTCCTCTTTATATAATAACTTTTTGGTCTTTATACCATTTTTTGGGTATTAAAAGCCCTCTTATACTTTTTTTATTACTATTTTAATGCAAATCCCCATAGATTTTTGGTTTAGAAAGAAAAATATATGCCCCTGGTGTGGAAATAGTTTTTTTCTTTTTAGAAAAGATGGTACACAAGATATTAGCTTTAAGATATTTACCCAAACCCAATGTATTAACTGCGGACGACCCCATGGTAATGACTTAACACCAAATAACCATAAAGAAAATAGCTTGGCACACTCTACATCAAAAGAAAAATATAACCATCAAGAATTGGTATTTAAGCCAGTTGCCAATGATACTAACAAACCCATCGCAATTAAAACCACTTCTACTATCAATGATGAACAAATATTACTTACTCAAAAAATAGATGAATATGAAAGTTTAATGTCATTTAAAACATTTATATTGTTTGGCTATCCTATTTTTGGACTAATGATAGCATTTGTTTTATTTAAATTTGTCTATCACAATCCGATGATTTTTATTGATGTAGTGGTTATTTTGTTGTGTATTGGTGTGTTTTGGTTTTATAAACGCAATCGTTGCCCTTGGTGTGATGATAAATTTTTTATTTTCAAAAAAGATGGAACAAAATCAATTAATTTTTATCATCAGACAAAGTGTATTAATTGTGGACAGCCTAATGATAATTAGTGCGTAGGGTGCATACAACGCACCATTGAAACAGATTTATGGTGCGTTGTACACACCTTGCCACTTAATTATATGCTTGTACGCGTAAATTGGTTCAAATCTGTTTTGGTGTGATTAAGCACCAAACTCCCTACTAAAGCCAAGTAAAACTCAGCTAATAGTTTGATTTGGCAGAGGGGGGATAGATGGTATCTACGGGCTGTTTATATTTGCGATAATTTCATTCAGTTCTTTTCTACAGTCCATAAGAACGGACAAAAGACTGTCAAAAGAAATTTTCAAATCATGCGTCTCTATCAATCTGTAGTCATGAAAAAACTCAATAAAAATATCTAAATCATCTCCAATGCCAATCAAACAGATAATCTGATCATTGATTGAAATCTCCGCACCAAGATAGTCATGTTTGCCCTGATTGATATAGTCCACTTTCAACATACTTTCCTCCTTTAATTTTTTGGATCTAAAAAGCCTCTAAATTCACCATTTGAATTGCATCTTACCCCTTGCCAATTGGGCAGGCGAAATTCAAAGCCACCCCGAGAAAGCCTTGTTTTGGTTGTGTTGGGATTAGTGCGTAGGTGCGTACAAGGCTGATGTGATGCCGTCAAAGATTCTTAGGTTGTCATGTGATTGAATCCTTATTGGTCGATCTCAGTTAAACCCTAGAAACAAACCAAACAACACCTACAACCAAACTAATAAGCAATATTGACAAATGCCAACAAAATGCAAAAAAATATTTGCGTGTTATTAAAGCACTCCAACCAACAAGAACAAACAAAGAAGATAGAATCCAAACAAGTGATAAGGCATACACGACAAATAGTTCAGCCATTTCGTCAATATCATTAAAAACGGATAGAGCAAAATCACTAAAAAACACCAAATTTAAAATAAAAAGTATACAGGAATAACCATGAATAGCGAGTAGTACATAGATCGCTATTCTTAATTCAAGCGAATCATTGTTCATCCAATAGCGATACAAAAACATCAACACAATCAACAGGGATAAGGGTTGGATAACAAAAAATCCAACTATTATTGATACCAACATCAGGGTAAATTCAGAATAATATTCATTCATTATCTCACCTCATGCTTTTGCTTAAACTCTTTTATCAAGATCCTGCCCCTTATGTATACGATTCCTAGAATCTAAAAAAGAATCTATTTTAGTGCGTAGGGTGCGTACAACGCACCATTGAAACAGATTTACGGTTCATTATACGCACCATACCACTGACACGCCCAATCAATAAAAAATATCACGGATTTTATCTATCTCAACATCTTGACGATAGTTATTTAAAATGATATTTTTTTGTTCTTCGGTGTAAAATTTCTCATTTGTATTTGCTTGATTTTTGAGCGCAAATAACACATTCAGCATTTCATAATCAAAACCCTGTCTATTTACTAAATATGGCACATATGATTTAAGCGTATCAAATGCCTGTTGAGCACTTAATGTTTTTATATGATTGTCTATAAAATCACACAAATACCACTCATCGACAATCTTTTGATTATCAATGTCATCTAGTAATAAATCAAGATTTTCAAAAAAGTTCATATTCTCAAATCTTAAGCGATAACCAATGATCGATTGGACAACATCGGATTTACGCCTACCATTTACCACTCAACAAAAAACCCAATTGCATTGTACACAATTGGGTTTGGCGTTGTAAATACGATCAGTCCATCACACACGCTCAATAATCGTGGCGATACCTTGACCCAGACCGATGCACATGGTGGCAAGACCGATTTGGGTGTCTTGTTGCTCCATGACATTCAGTAGCGTCGTGGTGATACGAGCGCCTGAGCAGCCGAGCGGATGACCTAGGGCGATGGCACCGCCGTTATGATTGACGATGTCTTGCTTATCCAGTAGGTCTAGACCTTTGAGCACTGATAGACCTTGGGCGGCAAATGCTTCGTTGAGCTCGATGGTCTGAATATCAGACAATGATAAACCTGCACGCTTGAGCGCCTTTTGGGTGGCAGGCACAGGGCCATAGCCCATGATGGCAGCATCACAGCCTGCGACCGCCATAGAGCGGATGCGAGCGCGTGGTTTTAGCCCCAGTGCTTTTGCCTTGGCAGCACTCATCACCAGCATCGCCGATGCCCCATCTGATAGTGCTGATGATGTGCCTGCGGTGACTGTGCCGCCTTTTGGGTCAAAGACAGGCTTGAGCGCTTGGAATGCTTCGATATTGGCATCAGGGCGGATTACTTCATCGACAGTGCAGAGCTGTAGATTGCCATCAGCGTCATGACCTTCGACACCGACGATTTCGTTAGCAAATCTGCCTTCGACGGTCGCCGCCCAAGCTTTTTTGTGTGAATTGACGCCGAATTGGTCTTGCTCTTCACGAGTGATGCCGTTTAGGCGACCGAGCATTTCAGCGGTCAAGCCCATCATGTTTGACGCACGTGCGAAGTGCTTAGATGCTTTTAGGTTCGGATCGACACCATGCATCATACCCACATGGCCCATATGCTCGACACCACCGATGATGAACATATCGCCTTGGTTGGTCATAATCTGAGCGGCCGCGGTGTGTAGTGCCTGCATTGATGAGCCACATAGACGGTTCACCGTCTGAGCAGCGACTGATTTTGGCACGCCTGCCAATAGTGATGCGTAGCGGCCGATGTTCCAGCCTTGCTCTAGCGTTTGGTTGACACAGCCCCAAATCACATCTTCAAGCTCGCTTGGATCGATACCATTACGCGCAATCAACGCACTGATTAGGCTTGCCGACAGCTCATCGGCACGCACATGACGAAACATACCATTTTTGGTCTTGCCCATCGCCGTGCGGACGCCATCGACGATGACTACATCTTTTGGACTTAATACTGTCATTATAATATTCCTTATCTTTTATTAGTAAAAGGTTTCGCCATTGGCAGCCATAGTCACAAGCTTGGCAGGTGCTTCATACGCCTTGCCAAGATGTGCATATTTATTGCACAGCTCGACATAGTTAGCCACGCCAATCTGGTCGATATAGCGGCATGGACCGCCACGGAACGGTGGGAAGCCGACGCCCATAATCATCGCCATATCCGCCTCACCTGCCGATGCCACGATATTATCTTCTAGGCAGCGGACGGTCTCATTACAAAACGCGATCATCATGCGGTCGATGATCTCTTGATCATCCACTTGACGGCTGTCGGTTTGCACTGCTTTTAACAGCTCATAGGTTGCTTCATCAGCCATTTTTTTTGGTTTGCCTTTTTTGTCCGTTTCATATTTATAAAAGCCAACGCCATTTTTCTGACCCAAGCGGTTATTTTCAAACAAATGCTTGATACCGCCTTTATAATCAGGCTTCATACGGTCAGGGAAACCTTCTGCCATCACTTCAGCGCCATGCACGCCTGTATCTAGACCGACGACATCGATCAGATAAGCAGGACCCATCGGCCAGCCGAAACGCTCCATGACTTTATCGATCTGTACAAAGTCCACGCCCTCTTTGAGCAGCAAATCAAACGCACCAAAGTACGGGAATAGCACACGGTTCACCAAGAAACCTGGGCAGTCATTGACCACAATCGGTGTCTTACCCATTTTTTGAGCCAAGGCAACAGTGGTGGCGATGGCTTTTTCGCTCGTCTGCTCGCCACGGATGACTTCCACAAGCGGCATACGATGCACAGGGTTAAAAAAATGCATACCGACGAAGTTTTCTGGGCGTTTTAATGCTTTGGCGAGACGAGTGATTGAGATGGTCGAAGTGTTCGACGCCAAGATAGCATCTTCTTTGACCAAGCTTTCGACTTCGGCAAGCACCGCTTCTTTAACCTTTGGATTTTCTACCACGGCTTCGATGACGATGTCAGTCTCACCAAAATCGCCGTAGTTGAGCGTCGGGCGAATACGAGATAAGGTCTCACCCATCTTGGCTGGGGTGAATTTGCCACGCTCCACTTGCTTAGATAGCAGCTTAGTTGCTTCGCTCATACCCAGCTCAAGCTGCTCGCTCTTGATGTCTTTCATGATGATTGGCAAGCCCTTGCTTGCTGCTTGATAGGCGATGCCACCACCCATGATGCCTGCACCAAGTACGGCAGCCTCTGTGATGTCATGCGCTGCTTTGCTATGCTCTTTGGCAAGCTTTTTGACCAGCTGATCATTGAGAAACAAGCCAACCAATGCCGCTGCTTGCGGGGTCTTGGCAGCCTTAGCAAAGCCCGCCACCTCGACTTTCACCGCCTCATCACGCTGAAGATTGGCGTGTTTTTCGATGGCCTCGACCGCAAGAGCAATCGCAGGATACTGCTTTGGATTGGCTTTGGCAAAAATCATGCCCTTACCGCTATTGAACGCCATCGCCTGCTCAAGTTGATTAAGCTTAATCGGCTCAAGCTTTTCTTGGCGTTTGGCCTGCCAATCCAGCTCGCCTTTGATGCATTTTTTGACCAAATCGACAGCAGAATCCACCAAAGCATCATCCGCCACGACCGCATCCACAAAACCCACTTTCAAAGCTTCATCAGGCTTATAAAACTTCGCCGTCGCCACCGCTTCTAGGATGTTATCGATACCAAGTAAGCGTGAACCACGGATCGTGCCACCCCAGCCTGGGAAAATGCCAAGCTTGGTCTCAGGCAGACCGATTTGACCTGATGCACCCATCACACGGTATTCACAAACCAAAGTCATCTCACAGCCACCGCCCAATGCCGCACCATTGATGGCGGCGACTTTTGGAAATGGCAAATCTTCAAAACGGTTAAATACTTGGTTAAATTCGTACAGCCAGCTCTCAAGCTCTTGTTGAGATCTTTGAAAGTGTCCCACAAACTCAGTGATGTCCGCCCCTGCAATAAAGACGCTTTTGCCTGAGGTGACCACCAGGCCTTTGATGTCATCACGAGCCTCGAGTGCGCCGACCGCTTGCTCGTATTCGGTACTGGTTTGTTGGTCAAATTTATTTACGCTGCCATCTTTGGCGTCATAGCGAAACTCGACGATACCCGCCGCTTGGTCAAGAAAATCGACCTGAATTTTATTTCCTTGGAAAATCATGCCTACTCCTTATTGAGTGTTAGTCATAGCCGTGCTGCTCGCGCGACCGTGGTAATCCATAATATAGCACACCCCTATCCCCATTTCATACATTGACCCATTCGACAAATATGACCGATGGGTCATCAAAGTTTTGGCTTGTTTTGGCTTTAAGACGAATCATCGTGAAATTTATGGCTTTACCCACCCTGCTTATCAGCCATCCCGCGACGAAACTGAGCATTTTTGGCGATTTGCGTACTTTTGGCATAATAATTATTTACAATAATTCGTATTTTATGTAAGATAAGCGAAATAATATCCACTTTAATCAATCTTAACCAAAAGATCTCATGAACCAACAAACTTATTATGACATGCTTGGCGTCTCCCAGACGGCCGACTTTGAAATCATTCATGCCGCTTATCAAGCGCTCACCAAAAAATACGCCGCCCTGCCGCCCAATGATGCCGCTTATATGACCAGCCTCATCCGTCAGGCTTATGATGTGCTGTCAGATCCGATCAAGCGCGCTGATTATGATGCATGGCTGCGTTTTAATCATATGCAAGCAAGCCCTCATCAGCCAAATGCTTACAGCGCGCCACATTATGGTACACCAACATCGGCGCCAGAATATCGTAGCAGCGCGCCTGCCAAGAAATCTGGTTCGGTGATCCGATGGATCCTTGGGCTGATCATCATGCTGGCTGCTGTGGCGGCTTTGGCTTATTATTTGGTGTCCTCGACAGGATTTTTTGGGAATAATGAAGCGCCCGTTACCCCTGTAACAACTGCCCAACAAAACCCAGCCAACCTGCAGCCCATCAAACCCATCGCCCCAGCAGAGCCTGTCGTCACGCCCAAGCAACAAGCTGCCCGCGATCAAGCACATGCTGAATATCTGGCCGCGGTGAATCAAATCAACGCCGTTTGGAATAATCTGCCTGCTTCCATCCAAGAGGCGTTGCGTGCTGAACAGCGCAGTATCAACAACCAACGCGAAGCCAATTGTAAAGCCCAAGCAGCCAGTCAATTTACGACAGCCATCGAGATCGAGACCGCGCGCTATCGCTGTGAAGTGCCGCAGCTAAATGCGCGCACAGAGGCCTTACAAATTTATGCTGCCCAAATCAGCTATGTCGATGAGCCAAGCGACACCGACACAAGCTACATCAATGAGGGCAGTGATGACCCTGTGTATAACCTGAGCACCGCTGAAGCCAAACAACTGTATGATGATGCCGTCGCCAATCTTAATGGTGTGTGGAATGCGCTGCCTGATGAGACGCGTGAAGCGCTGCGTGCGGATCAGCGCATGATCAATGCCGATCGTGAGGCGCGCTGCAGACAATTTGCCCAAGAAAATTATGCCAGCCGATCTGAACAAACCATCGCTCGCTATCTGTGTGAAGTGCCTGAGATGGATGCCCGCGCCGAAGAATTGGCGGCGTATTATTAAGGTCAAAGCCCGTCAAATCCGACGGGCTTTTGTTTTATTGCTTATTTAGCAATGCTTGAAGTGCAGTGATATAAGCATCTTTTTGTGCAAGCAACTCATCTTTATGACTGATGATTAATTGCAGTTTCTCAATTTCCGCCTGTAGAACCATGTTATCGCTGGCATAATTTGCATAATAAATTGCGTTATGATTCTGCGTTTGTACCACGACATTTTTATCTTTATTTTGTAGCAAATCCACAATACCCACACCCAAAATCTGTGCAATTTGCTCAAGCCTTTCAAGATTCAAGGTTACTTCCCCACGCTCAATTTTGGCATAGCCGTTTTTTGACATACCAAGCCTTTCTGCCATCTGTTCTTGCGACCATTGGCGTTCTTCTCGATAGTCTCGAATTGTGTCATAAATCATCATAAAAAACCTACTGGCAGTGGGTGCGTTTGCACATTATGAGTTGGTAGAAATTAAGCAAGAGTTATCATATCATTAAACCATCAGCCAAGACAAATTTGTTTCGTCACCATTGGATTATTGATTATTTTTTAGTCATTGGAGTCATTTTGAAAAGCATTTTAAAAACGCTCGCATTGTCTTTAATTGGACTTACGGTTGGTATTAACGCTCACGCCTATGAAGTCAAAAATATCTGTGCCAAATACCAAACCCAACAAGGTTGGTCAAAAGCCTATGAATTGCAAGCACAAATCTACAGCGAACAAGAATACTTTGAAGCCATAGGCCAATCAAGCCTGTTTGCCAATTTTTTCACCAGTTATGTGGTCATTTGGTGGGATTATGGTCAAGCCAGCGTTATCAAGCTTGATGGTATGTATAGCGGCTCATTGTTGCTTAGCCCAACTGGTGTGGATCAGGGCGGTCGCCAGTGGCGAGTCGCTGACCACAGCCCAGGATGTTTACTAGTATGATAGGTGTCGCAATGAAAAAATTACTATTAGCAGGTGCTCTTTTGATATTGAGCAGTCAAGCTTATGCTTATGAAGTCAAAAAAGTCTGTGGCAGCTATCAGAGCGGTTTTCAATGGACGCGTTCTCAAGCCATGACTATTCAGATCTATAGCGGCATGGAATTATCACGTGGTGCTTACAACCCAAATATCAAAAGTTACGCCAACTATGCATTTATCAATTGGTCAAATGCGCCCACAACCGTGGTCGAAATTACATCACCTTATGTTCTAGGCGGCATGATGTTCCAAACCGAAGGCAATGACCAAAATGGTCGCAAATGGCGGTTTAGCGATAATACAACTAATTACTGCATCTAAAGGTAATCTCATGAAAAAATTCACACTATTTGCATCCTTGCTTACGCTTGGCATCCCAACCGCTCAGGCTATTGTTATTCCCGACTTGTTCGGCTCTTACGAAAGGGGTGCAGAAGCAGCAAGGCAAGCCAATAGACAAAGCGGATATTACGGCTATTATCCGTCATCACCCACTATTTCATATGATTTTTTAAACTCTGATGGCTCAAGCAAATGGTCAAAACGCATATCCATTAAAGATGGAGATATGTTTTGTTGGTCTGTGCGCAATTTAGACCCTTATCGTGCCTACAATGCCACCGAAGTTTTTAGCGGCTTAAATGGTGCTCGACTACAAGCCAAATCAACAATGCCGTTTGAGATCTTTGGAAGCCAAAATGATGCTGTCGTCTTGGGTACTAGTGTCAATCAAAATGGTGAAGGCATATATAACTGCTGGAAATTTCACCCAGAGACGCCGACTGGTAAATATATTCATCAAGTTTATATTGACGGCATTAGATTTCCTACTGCCGAAATCAACATCATAAAATAACATCTGGCAACTATCAAATTTAGCATCTTGACAGCTTCTGTTCGGCGACATTTATCAAAAAAATCAATTTGATGTTTATCATATAAGGCGTCAAATTGATTTTGTATTTGGTTCTTTTTTGTAAGTCTACATTTTATTCTTTAGGCTTTTTAGATTCTAGAACTTGGGAATTCTACGACCCACCAGTCATCATTCCCCTATGGAAATTGGGTAAAATTTGCTATCATGGGCAAATCTCATTACATACATTAGGAATCACCCATGTACCCATTTATCCGCCTTGGCACAGGCATCGGCAAAAGCATCTATCACACACTAAAAGGCGAGACGCTTGGCGTGACTGACACCAGCGAAGTCAGCTTTGTGTGTAATGTCAATGACATTGATAATTTTCTTGAGATGAATAATGGGCGGATTTTGACGCTGTTTGATTTGGGACGCAATGATTTTGCCATCCGTACAGGCTTGGGCAAAAAACTCCTCACCAACCGCTGGGGACTGGTGGTGGCAGGCAGCACCATTCAGTACCGCAAACGCATCCGCTTATTTGATAAAATCACCATCAAGACACGCATCTGCGCCATCGATGAACGCTGGTTTTATATCGAACAGACGATGTATGCTAAAGGCGTGCCGACCTCTCATGCACTGCTGCGTACTGGCGTCACCAATCTGATGACAGGCAAAGTTATTGACACCAAGCAAGTCTTGGATGCGCTTGGGATGGGTGAGCTTAGCATACCACCTGATACATGGGTGCAAGCATGGATCGATGCCGATAGGCTACGCCCCTTTCCGACTGGCGAATAATCAACAAAGCCCACCGATATAATGATCGATGGGCTTAATCATGCCAAGCTGATTTGCTTATTTGTGCTTGATCGTTGGCTTAGCGCCTTGTTCGATGACATCTTGGGTGACGATGACTTCGCTGACATCGGTCATGCTTGGTAGCTCGTACATGGTGTCCATCAAGGCATTTTCGATGATCGATCTTAGACCTCGGGCGCCAGTTTTGCGAGTCATGGCACGCTTAGCAATGGCGGTCAGTGCATCAGGCTCAAAGCTTAATTTCACCCCTTCCATATCAAACAGGTACTGATACTGCTTGACCAGTGCATTTTTTGGTTCGGTCAAAATCTGCACCAACGCCGCTTCGTCCAGCTCTTCAAGACTTGCAATCACAGGCAGACGACCGATCAGCTCAGGAATCAAACCAAACTTAATCAAGTCCTCAACCTCCACTTCACGGAACAGCTCAGTGATGCTTGATTCATCCGCCGCCTTGACATCGGCATTAAAGCCGATACCTGTCTTCTCGGTACGCTGACGAATGACTTTATCCAGTCCTGCAAACGCCCCACCAACAATCATCAAGATATTGCTGGTATCCACCTGAATCATCTCTTGGCGTGGATGCTTACGACCGCCTTGCGGCGGGATATTTGCCACCGTGCCTTCGATGAGCTTTAGTAGTGCTTGCTGCACGCCTTCGCCTGAGACATCACGGGTGATGGATGGGTTTTCGCTCTTACGAGAAATCTTATCAATCTCATCGATATAGATGATGCCTTTTTGGGTTTTTTCGACATCATAGTCCGCTGCTTGTAGCAATTTTTGGACGATATTTTCGACATCTTCACCGACATAGCCTGCTTCAGTCAGGGTCGTCGCATCCGCCATCGCAAACGGCACATCAAGCATCTTGGCAAGCGTCTGGGCCAGCAAGGTCTTACCCGAACCTGTCGGCCCGATCAATAGGATGTTACTCTTGGCAAGCTCCACGCCAGCATCAGCGATCTCACTTTGGGCGACTTTTAGACGCTTATAGTGGTTATAGACCGCCACCGACAGCGCTTTTTTGGCAGCATCTTGACCGATGACATAGTCATCCAGATGCGCTCGCAGCTCTGTTGGCTTTGGCAGAGGCTGATTTAACCAGTCATCGGCATCGCTTGCTGATTTTTCTGCCTTGCGGTCGTCTGCTTTTTTGGCTTTGGCAGGCTGATCCTTATCAACTTTTTGATTGCCCAATAAATCACCACATACCTCAATGCACTCGTTGCAGATATTGGCATCAGTGCCTGCGATGAGTTTTTCGACTTCGGTTTTTTTCTTGCCACAAAAAGAGCAGCTTGGCACTTGTGTTTTAGTCATAGCACTCTTCTCTTATAATTCTTTTGGGCGTTTTTGTAGGACAGTATCGACCAAGCCATAGTCTTTGGCTTGTTCGGCACTCATAAAGTTATCACGATCGGTATCACGCTCAAGCTTCTCCACAGGCTGACCGGTATGCTCGGCCAATAGGCGGTTCAGCTTGGCTTTTAGCTCAATGATCTCACGAGCATGGATCTCGATGTCCGATGCCTGACCACGGAATCCGCCCAACGGCTGATGGATCATGATGCGAGAGTTCGCCAGTGCATAGCGTTTGCCCTTTTCGCCAGCTGACAATAGGAATGACCCCATCGATGCGGCTTGACCTAGGCAGATGGTTGAGACATCTGGCTTGATGAAGTTCATCGTATCATAAATCGCCATACCTGCCGTCACCACACCGCCGGGTGAGTTGATATACAGATGGATGTCTTTTTCAGGATTGTCCGCTTCTAAGAACAGTAGCTGAGCGACGATTAGATTTGCCATATTATCTTCGACTTGACCAGTCAAAAAGATCACCCGCTCACGCAATAGACGAGAGAAAATGTCAAATGAACGCTCGCCACGGCCTGACTGCTCAATGACCATCGGCACCAGTGCATTTTGTGGTGCATGATAAGCATCCGCCAGCTGATCATAAAAAGGATTTTGCTTGATATTCATAATTTTTCCAACATTGTATTGAGTAAATTGCCATACTTGAGAACAAAAACCCCAATGCATACGCTTTGGGGCATTTGTCAATTTGCTAAATTCAACTTTTAGCCGTCTAAGTACTGGGCAATTAGATGGCTTGTTGTTGTGCTGCCGCCAATAGCTCTTGGTACTTGACTTCTTTGTCAGTCACTTTGGCTTGACCCAGTAGATAATCCACGACTTGATCTTCTAGCACCACAGACTCAACTTGAGCGCGTTGTTGCTTGTCGTTGGTATAGTAGTCGATGACTTCTTGTGGGTCTTCGTAGTTTTCAGCAGCCTCAGCGATGAACGCAGAAACACGCTCTTGATCCACTTCTAGCTTTTGTGCTTCGATGAGTTGGCTGACCAATACGCCTAGGCGCACTGAACGAAGTGCTTGGTCTTCAAATAGCTCATTTGGTAGCATATTTGCATCAAAAGTCGCTGGGTTGGCACCGAACTGCTGTGCAAATCGGTTTAGCATCATTTGACGCTGACGATCGATCTCTTGATCTAGCATCGCTTTTGGCACATCAAATTCGTTCTTTTCTAGCAGTGCATCAAATGCCGCTTGCTTGACTTGGTTGCGTGCTGCGTGCTTAACTTCACGCTCCATGTTCTTGCGAACATCGGCTTTTAGCTTGTCAAGACCACCTTCGGTCACACCAAATAGTGCAAAGAATTCGTCGTTTAGTTCAGGCAATGCAGCTGCTTTGACTTCTTTGACAGTGATGACAAATTGAGCTTCTTTGCCCGCTAGGTGTTCTGCTTGATAGTCTTCAGGGAAAGTGACGGTGATGGTTTTTTCTTCACCAGCTTTCATGCCTTTCATGCCATCTTCAAAGCCTGGAATCATACGACCTGAGCCGATGACTAGGTTGTAGTTCTCAGCGCTGCCGCCTTCGAATTTTTCGCCATCGATTGAGCCTGAGAAATCAAATGTCGCTTGGTCGCCATCTTCGATTGCACCATCTTTGGTTTCAAAAGTTTGGCGTTGTTTTTGTAGACTTTCGATCATCACATCGACATCTTCGTCAGAGACGCTTGCAACTTGACGCTCAACTTCGATCTCGCCAAGACCTTTAACTTCCACTTCTGGGAAAGTCTCAACAGTCGCTTGATATACCAAGAAATCATTTTCTAGCTTGACATCATCGATGTTTGGCACGCCAACCACGCGTACTTTTTCGGCAGCCAAAGCTTCAAATACGGTGTCACGAATCACATCGTTGATCACTTCTTGCTGGATGCCTGCGCCGTATTGGGCACGGATGTGCGACACTGGCACTTTACCTTTGCGGAAGCCATCAATCTTAGCAGTCTTAGCGACGCTGCGGATACGGCTTTCGACTTTGCTTTGGATATTGCCCACTGGCACTTTAACGGTTAGCTGTGTTTCTTTGTCAGAGATGACATTCACAGATACTTGTAGATCGCTCATAACTCACCTTAATATTAAAATAAAAAACAAAACAGGTCGGTCAAAAACTGACCAAAAATCTGGCTGTGCCAATGATAACTAACTTAATTTTTTAATGATAATTAACAATAAGCACATAAAAATACTAAAAGTAACACAGTATAGCCAATCATCACAAAAATTACAACCAAAACACCAAAAGTTTCATTGTAAATTTTGACAAAATATCACCCATAAATACCAAAAGTGATTGATTTTTCACGGATTTCATGGTGGCTAATTGACTATCTGATGTTTAAAGCTGTGCCAATAATTGTGCCATCGCCTGAGCGCGGTGGCTGATGGCATTTTTATCTGCTTTATTGAGCTCAGCCGATGATTTGCCAAGATCTGGGATCAAAAACAGCGGATCATAGCCAAAGCCCTGCTCGCCACGCGGTGCATCCAAAATCTCGCCCTGCCATTTGCCAATGGCTATCAGTGGCAGTGGATCATCGGCATGACGCACCATCGCAAGCACACAGACAAAAAACCCTGCAATCGGTGCATTCGCTCGATGTGGCAGCAGATCATTAAGCAGCTTGGCATTGTTCGCGGCATCATCACCATGCACGCCTGCATAGCGCGCCGAGTAGATACCAGGGGCATTGCCAAGGATAGGCACGCACAGGCCACTGTCATCAGCGATGGCAGGTAGGCCACTGGCAGCCGAGGCATGACGGGCTTTGATGATGGCATTTTCGACAAAGCTTTGCCCATCTTCGATGGCATCATCAATGCCTAAGCTGCCTTGGCTGATGATTTGAACGCCTAGATTTGCCTGATCAAACAGTGCTTGAAATTCGGCAAGCTTACCTTTGTTATTGCTGGCTAAGACCCATTGCTTCATAAGATTTCCTTCAATATTACTCAATTAAACTAATGACACCACCGCACTGATTGGCAGATGATCGGATAAATTTGACCACGGCACACCGCCATGCACCACCGCATTATGCACCTGCAGTCCACGCACATAGATACGATCAAGACTCAGCACAGGCATCTTGGCAGGATAAGTCGCAGGATATGCACCATGACAGGCATCAAACACTTCAACCAGCCCAAGTCCTGACAATGCTTGGCAAGACTTTTTTGACCAATCATTAAAATCCCCTGCCAAAATCAATGGCACCTGTGCATCCAATGTGGCGATATACTCACGGATGGCTTGATACTGTTTTAGCCTGTCTTTATGTAGTAAATTTAAATGACAGCACAGCACGACCACAGGATTCGGCCAACCCTCAGGATGCACCTCACAGTGTAGCACGCCGCGCTTTTCTAGGCGATTGACGGTGATGTTCAGATTGTGCTTAGGGTCGAGTGGATGGCGTGACAGCACGGCATTACCATGATGACCATGCTCGTACTCGGCATTTTTGCCATAACTTGAGGATACGCCCAAAAACTCGCCAAACCATTCATGCTGCGCACCATCGGGAAATTCAGCAAAACTTAGCGCCCGCTTTAGGTTTTGCCCTTGGACTTCTTGTAGGCAGATGATGTCAGGATCGATTTGTGCCAGCGCATTTTTCATGCCCAAAAGTCGCACCAAACGGTTCATCGGCGACATGCCTTTATGGATATTATAACTGGTGATGGTGATGGTGTTCATGCGTGCTTATCCGTGAATTTGGATGAAATTTTGCAGCGTATTTTAGCACGATGGCAGCGATTTGGTGTGAATTCATGTTATCATTTACCTGCTGATTTGCTTGTAAAATCGAAAATCGAACGCATCTATATGCCATCAAATACAAAAATCGGGGAAAATGATGATTGATTTAACAAACACCACACTTGATGGCCGCCTACAGCTGATTGACTATGCCAAGGCCACGCCCGACACCTTGATGACGCTCATTGAAGCGGCACTACACGATGCCATCACAGCTTTGGATGTCATTGAAACTGATGCACTGCCAACCGATGCCACTGCCGCCATCGCCCTCATAGAAAAGTTCGATGAATCCAATGTCGCCATCGAGCGCTATTTTGGGGCATTATCCCATTTAAACAGCGTGGCAAGCACCGATGAGATTCGCCAAGCCCATCATGAGATGCTGCCCAAACTATCCGACTTTAGCACACGCGTGGGGCAATCGACTGCCTTGTATCAGCTATATCAGCTGGTCAGCGATCAATTTGACAGCCTACCAAGCGATTATCAGACCGATGCGTGGCGTGCAGCGATCGATAAACAATTACAAAGCTTTATCCGCTCAGGCGTGGCGCTCGATGATGCCAAAAAAGCAGAATTTGGCGACATCCAAAGCAAGCTTAGCCTACTTTCTGCCAAATTTGCCGACAATGTGATGGATGCCACGCGCCACTATGCTCGCCCACTGACCGCTGATGAGTTATCGGGGATAAGTGAGAATGGCTTGGCGCTGCTCAAGGCCGCAGGTGATGCTTACCGCGCTGCCCATCCCGATGCCAAAACGCCGACTGATTATGTAGCGACACTGGATGTGCCGATGTATTTGGCGGTGATGCAGTTTGCTCACGATGCATCTTTGCGCGAAGAGCTGTATCATGCTTATAATACGCGCGCATCCGACCAAAGCCCTGATACCACAGCGTTTGATAATGCCAAGGTGATGGTCGATATCTTAAATCTGCGCACCCAAAAAGCCAAATTGCTTGGCCTAAACGATTACAGCGAGTACTCTTTGGCGCCCAAAATGGCTGACAGCAGCGATGAAATCGAACGCTTTTTATTAAGCCTATCAAAAGCTGCCAAGCCACAAGCGATGGCGGAATATGCCGAGCTACAAGACTTTGCCAAATCGTTGGGCATTGATGAGCTCAAGCCTTGGGATGTCGCCTATGTCAGCGAAAAACTGCGCCAAGCTAAATTTAGCCTCACCTCAGATGAGCTGCGTCCTTATTTTCCGCTGCCTGTGGTCTTAGATGGCATGTTTGAAATTTTTTGCACGCTGTTTGGTGTGCGCCTTGCGATGGTGGATAAAAGCGACTACAGCGCTTGGCACGAGGATGTACTGTTTTGTCAAGTGATGGATGATGACCATGATACGCTGCTTGGCGGTTTATATCTGGATCTGTTCGCGCGCAGTGGCAAGCAAGGCGGCGCATGGCTAAATGGCTTTGGGTCTCGGCGCAAAGCGGGCGATGACTTGCAGCTGCCGACGGGTGTGATCGTGGGCAATTTTGCCCCGCCATTGGGTGATAAGCCAAGCCTGCTGTCTTTTGATGAGGTCACTACCTTATTCCACGAATTTGGCCATGCGCTGCATCATCTGCTCACTGAGGTCGATGTCGCTGAGGTCTCTGGCATCAATGGCGTGGAGTGGGATGCTGTTGAGCTGCCCAGTCAGTTTATGGAAAATTTTGCCATCACTGATGAGGGCTTGGCGCTGATCAGCCGCCATGTCGATACGGGTGAGGCATTGCCAAGCGACAAAAAAGCCGCGCTGTTAAATGCCCAACATTTCCAAGCAGGGATGCAGATTCTGCGCCAGATGGAGTTTGGGCTGTATGATTTGCGTCTGCATACCGCTACGATGACAAATTTTGGCCATGTCAGCTATACAGACATCCTGTCTGTCGCCGATGCCGTCCGCCAAGAGGTTGCGGTGGTGATGCCGCCTGCTTATCAGCGATTTGGTAATGGCTTTAGCCATATTTTCGCTGGTGGTTATGCCTGTGGCTATTATTCGTACATCTGGGCAGAAGTGCTTTCGGCGGATGCCTTTGCTAAATTTGAAGAAGATGGCATCTTTAATCCCGCCACTGGCCGTGCCTTCCGTGCTGAGATTTTGGCTCGTGGCAGCTCGCGTGACGCCAAGGATAACTATCTGGCCTTCCGTGGTCGCACTGCCACACCCGATGCCCTGCTGCGCCATCGTGGCATCACCGGCAATCTGGAGGCTTAAGATGCGCTATCAATCCACTCGCCCAAAGCGGCAGTTCTTGGCTGGCGTCGCTTGCCCATCGTGCAAAAAAGTCGATGTCATCGTGCAGATTCAGGTATTCACGCCTGATTTTGATGAGTACATCGAGTGCATCGACTGCGGTCATAGCGAACACCGCCCCACCCCTGATGAGACCGCCATCATCCAAGAACAAAATGCCAAAGCCGATGGCGTGGGTGTAGTAAAGTTTAAATAATAAGTATTTATAAATAAAAAAACCGAGCTGATGATGGCTCGGTTTTTTTATGATGGTGAATTACCATTCAAAATTAACGCCGACATTATAGGCTGTACCACCACCATTGGTGCTGGTGGCAACACCCATTTTGGTAGCAAAGTTCTGATTAAAGCGATAGCCTGCGCCGACGGCGACGGCCTGCTGTGACTGATAGCCGCCAATCGCTGCAGTTGCGTTAAATTTGCCGATGCCATATGGCTGGAACAGACCACTCAATGCTGCGTTCGCCGCCATACCGCTTTCAAAGTCTTTTTCTAGCACATCCATTCTGCCAGACAGCTCGGTGACTTTATTGTCAAGCGCACCGACTTGGGTGTCCAAGCGGCTGATGGCTTGAGTGTGTTGCAGCGTTTGGGTGTTTAGTGTCTCGATCGCTGTACTGTGTGCAGCCACCTGCTGACCCAGTGCTGTCACCACACCGGCATCGGCTTTATTTTCAGCGATGCTCAAAGCGCTGGCTGCGGTGATATTTGCCTGATTGGCAAGCTGCTGAGCATTGGCTGCGGTGGTGCGTACTTCGCTGGCCAGCTGCTGAGCATTGACCACCAAGGTTTTGGCCTGCTGCGCTGAGTCGGTGGCGGCAGTGGCAGCAGTTTGGGCGACGCTTGCCTGTTCGCTGGCAGTGGCGGCCGATGCAGATGCGGCTTGTTGTGACGCTTTGGCAGCGGCAGCTTGCTCAGTGGCAGCAGTTTGTGCTTGCTGTGCGGCAGTGGCTGAGTTTTGAGCATCGCTTGCAGACTGCGTCGATGCAGCTTGGGCTGTAGTTGCGGTTTTAGCTTGTTCTGCAGCAGTTGTTGCTGATTGGGCGGCATCGGCTGCTGAAGTTTTGGCGGCAGCTGCTTGGTCGGCTGCTGCGGTTAATGAAGCACTGGCATCTAGGGCTGATTTTTCAGCAGCTGATTGAGCGGTCAAAGCTTTATCAGCTGAAGTTGCAGCGGCAGTTTGTGCGCCAGCTGCAGCGGTTGCTGATTGTTCAGCAGCTAGCACTGAAGCTTTAGCGGCATCGGCTGATAGATTGGCAGCAGTTGCTGAGTTTTGAGCAAGACCAGCTTGAGTGGTTGCAAGGGTTTGAGCAGCTAAAGCAGCTTGTGCTGATGTGTTAGCAGCATCTTGAGATGCTTTGGCAACTTGTGCTTGTTCGGTAGCCAAGATGACTTGCTCAACTGCTTTTTCTGCAGAGGCTTTGGCGGCGTCTTGTGAAGCCTTAGCGGCTGTTGCTGCAGTTTCTGCAGCTGATTGAGCGGTCTGGGCTTTATCAGCTGAAGTTGCAGCGGCAGTTTGTGCGCCAGCTGCAGCGGTTGCTGATTGTTCAGCAGCCGCTGCTTGTTCAGTCGCTTTAACTTGAGCAGTAGCGGCAGTTTGAGCTGAATCAGCTGCTTTTGTCGCAGATGCAGTCGCAGCAATTTGTGCTTGTTGTGCGGCAGTGGCTGATTTTTGAGCATCACTTGCAGACTGGGTCGATGCAGCTTGAGCTGTAGTTGCGGTTTTAGCTTGTTCTGCAGCAGTTGTCGCTGATTGGGTGGCATTGGCAGCTGAAGTGTTGGCAGCAGCTGCTTGTTGAGTTGCTGCACTCATTGAAGCACTGGCATCAAGGGCTGATTTTTCAGCAGCTGATTGAGCAGTCAGTGCTTTATTAGCTGAAGTTGCAGCGGCAGCTGCTTGTTCAGCTGATTTAACTTGAGCGGCTTGGGCAGTGCTTGCCGATTGAGCTGCCGCATCTTGTGACGCTTTGGCGGTGGTTGCTGAAGCTTCTGCAACCAATTGAGCCTTGTCAATATCCACTTTTATATCACGAACAACACGATTCGCATAACCTTCTGCGTGTGAAGCAACTTGAGTAGTGCTGCTGATACTTCTTGTTTGCTTGCTTTGGTGTCTACTTTTGTAGATAAAGCATTTACAGTTTCAGTATCTGCTTTGGTTGCAATTGCTTGAGTGTTTGCATCAGCAGTTTTTTGTGCTTTATCAGCAGTAGCTTGAGCAGCATCTGCAAGTGTTTTGATAGCAGCATCTTGACGATCGGCATAACCTTTAGCATGATTAGCAACTTGAGAAAGTGCTGCTGATACCTCTTCTTTACCTGCTTTGGTATTGACGGTTTCGGTCAAAGCAGTGACAGTTGTGGCATCGGCTTTGGTAGCAATTGCTTGGGTGTTAGCTTCTACTTTTGTAGTCAAATCATTGACAGTGGCAGCATCGGCTTTAGTATCCACTTGTTCAGACAAGGTGGTTAACTGAGTCTGGATCTCTTTGATACGCGTTGTCGCAGCACTTACCGATTGCTTGGTTGCTTTGGCATTGTCGATCTGTTTGACTTTTTCATTCAGCGCATCCAGCGTCACTTGATCGGCCTTGGCATCGACAGTTTGGCTAAGGTCATTCAAAGCTGATTGATCGGCCTTGGTTGCGATCGCTGCATCCTGCACTTGATTTTGTGCATCGACATAAGCCACCGTCGCAAGCATTGTGTCTGGCGTCGGATTTGTCACTTCATTTGGACCAGCATCGATCGTCACATTATGCCCAGAAGTCGGCGGTGTCACAGGTGTGCTTGGCATCGGTTTGGTTTTTGGTGCAGGTGCCAAGACCTCACCATCGATCACAACTTCATGCACAGGCGTCGGACTGGTCGCTGGTGGCAGCACAGTACCATCGATCTCAACGGTGTGCGAAGGCGTCGTCACAGGCGTCGTGTTTGGCGCAGAAGGCGTTGTCTGAGCGGCGACATTTTTATGATACTGCTCATCCGTCATTTCAAAATCAAGCTCAAGATCATCAAAAGCCAACGCGGTCACCGATGCAGACGCCACCAGCCAGTGCAGCCGTACTCACCGCCTTTATTAAGGATGGTTTTTTGACCTCGCTGCTTGATGATTTGACCGCACCACGAGCCAGCTCAGATGTCACTGTCCATTGTTGAGTCGTTCAATTGAACACTACTTTAAATACTTTATTCATCACAAAATCCTATTGAAGCTGATATGTATAAAAATTGTTGCCAATTACTGCTAATTGTTTCTAAATTTACTAAATTAAACCATAATTCGGTCTAAAGTAAAAGCCAATTTCTTAAAAAATCATTATAATTTTTATGCAATTTTGGAATAAAAAAATACCCATCGGCACCACCTGTCACCATTTCAGATATTTTTACTATTATCAGAAAAATAACTTATAAATCAGCCCTTGTCTAAAGTTTTAGCCATCATACTTTGGTTGATTCTATGTTTTTTCTGATAAATATGTCGGATTATCTGCATAATTAAGACAAGGATGATGCATAATCTGCGGCCGATCTGTGCTGTAATTTATAGGTAAATCTTATAAATCATAACTGCTCTTAACAGCGTATTACTACCTTTGGATCACACCGCAAACCCAATCGGTTGCAACAGATGAGGTTTTTTCATCAAGATCGCACCTGCTGATCATATCAAGCACAGACTTGCTATTGGTAAGACAATCACCTTTTTTATTACTAGGCACCGAGGGCAGTATAACAACACAGTGCGACATTTTGTGTCGCGCACAGGAGAGTGCATAAAAATAACCGCACAATGGCGGTTATTTATTATTGAGCAATAGCTTCAATTTGATTTTCGATCAAGTTTTTTAATTCGCCTGTATAGATATCAATCTGACTTACTTCCCCATCAATCTGACTTACTTCCCATTTTTCATGCATCAGCATGATCAGCTGACTTAGGCTTTGGGTGCTACGCCCACTATTGAGCCGTGCGATGACCTTTCCTCGTTTTGCATCAGGTAGCAGATTGGATAGCCGTGAGTTTTCACTATGGCTCACCAAACACAGATTGCCCAATTGATTCAGCTCATCCAATTGACGCTCATCCACTTTTTTGGCATCATCTTCTGGATTGCGTGGATAGCAATGCTCAATCGATGAACGATGCATAAAGACAAACTTATCAAAAGCCTTTTTTAGTTCTTTGGCACTGGAGTTTTGATTTGGTGCGTATTTTTCAAAAAAATCTCGTTCACCTTTCTGCCCAGCCTGTTTCCATTCCTGTTTCCACTCATACCACAAACGATAATCAACATAATTAAGCATAAAATAAGACACATTAGGATAGCTTAGTTTGTCCCGCTGCTTTTTGTAATAGTTATGCGCCAAACGATGCAGCTCATCAAGAAATGCCTCACCGCCATTCTGAATCGACGAATAATTCTTCCACAAATACGCCAAAACATCCTGTAGCCAAGTTTTATAAATACGACTCGAGTGCGACACATGAAACATCGCCTGCGCCATCACCAGTTGCTCATTAAATGTAGACTCCCCACCCTGATTGGTTTGAAAAGTATTTTTGGCATAGATACTATTATTACTGAGCTCAGGCTGTAAAATCGCCCATTTAACCTCCGTCCCGTCACTTGCCTTGCGATTGTCCTGTTTGATGACATAATAATCAAACAACAAACGGCATTTTAATAAATCCATCACAAATTGCTTTATTGCATCTGCATCTGCATCTGCATCTGTCAAATGTTCAAATGCTGTCAGCAAAGACTCATCATCCAAGCTGATTTTTTCTTTTTCTGCGTCATCTGCTCGCACTTTTAGCACATGCAATAAAAAGTTTGGAAAATCAATCACCGATTGGTATTTGCCATCATCGGTATTATCCTTATCTTCGGGTTTGTTGATGGATGGGTTTTTATTTGAATCAATCAAACTTAGTATTGGCATTGCGGTATTCGATTGATTCTGTGAGTCTCCGTCTTTCTCGGCATTCGATTGATTCTCTGAGTCATCAGCTTCCTCATTATCCTGCTGCCCTTCCGTTGGCTGTATTGAATTTTTAAATTCATCAAATCCTAAGTTGTATTGACCAATAAATTTCTGTTTAAAGAATTCCTCTCGCATCTGAGTCGGCAAGCCCGATACCGCAAAGCGGCTCATATCCGAGCAGGCATCCCAAATCGTCGCAAACGCTTTTTGGTCTTCTTGGTTTAATTTACCCATCAACTGCGCCTTGATGATTTCATGCTTTTCAAGCTGTTCGCCGCGTGTGTTCATGATTTCAAAATAATGGTTCAGATCCGTATCTTTGGGTACGATGGTACGACAGATTTTTACTTGCTTATTGATAAATTCTTTAAATTGATCAATTAATTCGCGATCTTTCAATTTTGCATCTTCTAAATTTTTAAGATTGATCAATGCCTGCCACATTGCTTCAAAGCCATGAGCGATACCGCTATCGGCTTTTATCGCCACCGCTGGATTATCAATTTGTGCTTTGGACTCTGGACGAGATTCAAAGTCAAGGTTGGTTTGTTCTGCATCCCATTGAATTTCACTCAATGTAAGACCGCCATCAAACTTTGATAAACATTTGTTCAAAATATGCAAAGTTGTCAATCGCTGCTGACCATCAATGACTTCATACCTGCCATCAGCTCGGTGATGCACCACTAAAGTACCGAGATAATAAGCCTTGTCCTTATCCTGCTCAAACGCTTTATACAAATCCTGAACCAATTGCCCAATCTCAACACCGCCCCATGCATAGTTGCGCTGATAGACGGGGATTAGATAGTGATCTTGGCTTTCTTGGCTTAATAGCTGCTCGATGGTTAATAATTTGACTGCTTCACTCATAACTTTTCCTCTTATGATGACGGCTTTAGTGCTGATAGATACTCTGCCAATTTCTCGGATTTGACATATTTGACATTAGGCTCAGATAAAGGCATCACGATAAAATTGGCAATTTGTTCAGGATGGATGGCGTGCAACAACACATCAAACAAACCATCACGCTCAGCGACGATTTTTTCAATCGCACCCCAATCAATTCGGTCTTTGTCTAAACGCACTTGAAACGCCCAATTAAAAATCCGTGATAATGCCACATCCAAGCCATGTGTCTCAAATTTATCATAATACATCAATACCATCGCATAAAATAAGATGCGTAAATAGCCATCACCTGTACGATGCGAACCATCATAGTCCATCGCTTTCAAATAGCTGATTTGCTTTTTGTCTTCGCTGGCACCATAGGTGAAAAAATAGCCATTTAACGCACCTTGATCTTTATCAAACAACCGCTGATACATTTGCACATAATGGTCGATATACATAAAAAACAACTCACCATCAATCAATGGCTGCGTGGTCTGAAATGGTGAGGGTGGTGGCTGTACCATACGCCATGGGTTTGCTTGATGCTCTTGGTATAATGCCAAATTGGCACGCACAGCATTGAGATAGGGGTAAGGGTCATCAAGCGTCACACCTTTAAACACAGGCAGCTGTTTGGCCGTAAACTCATCTGCCCGACGAGATTTTGACCACTGACGCAAGCAAAACAATGTCTTGCTGATGACTTGATCTAAGCTTGGCGTACCATCAATAGCCCGCTCCCAGCGCATGACATAGTCAAGCTTATTTGGGTGATCGGATGGGATGGCTCGCAGATGATACGCTTTGAGCAAATCATACGGCGCAAGGCTTTTGCCACGAGCATTTTGTGAATCAAAAAACTGAAACGCTTCATTTTGATTGGTCAGCTCAATCCACACAAACTCACACTGCTTTTGGATAAATTCCCGCAAGCTTGTTTTACTATTGTCATCCAATGCGCCCAGATATTGCTTAATCAGTTGATAATTATGGTAGATATTGTATTGGCTGATTGGGTGGGCGAATTGATCTTTTTCCAAAAATGCATCAATGCTTGTATCTTTCAAACGATGCAAAATCAACGCCAAAGTTACTAAGCGCTGCTGACCATCAACGATGTCATATTTATCTTGATTTTTGTGAATCACTAAAGTACCCAGACGATAGGTGCTGTTTGGTTGATTGATACAATGATGATTTAGGTCATCAAGTAGCTGGCGTACATTCTCCACACGCCACTTATACGGCCGCTGATAATTAGGGATGGATAGATCTTCTTCATACACCTCATTGATCTTATAGACGCCCAATTTTGGATCTGAGTCTGTCTTGCTCATAACACTCTCCTGCTATTTTTTATCATGATAACACCATGTGGCGACAATTTATGTCGCACATCACACCACTGTCTTCTTCACCTGCCACACGCTCTTGCCAAAGCCATTCAGCCAGCGATCAAGCATATCACTATCCATCACAGTGGCACGGACATGATAATAGCCATCATGCGCCTGTATCACTTGGTCTGCTGACAAAGGCGTCTCAGTCAGATGAAATCCTTCGATCTTATCAATACAAAACTCAAGACAAATCCGCTCTCGCCCAAAGCCAAACCCTGCCTGCTGATTGATATACTCCGATAAATCAAACTCACTTGGGTACTCAAATGTCAAGGATGACACCGATGCCGTCTGACAGCGATGCAGTGCCAAATGGCGAATATCATCAAAGCCATCAAACTGCGCAACCAAATACAGATTGCTCCCTTGCTGCACGAGTGCCAGTGGTTTCACACTGTATTCACTACAAAAATTGTGGCGACGCTGAGCCTGATTGGCATAAGTGATGTTCAAATATCGGTTGTCATACAATGCCGCACTGACCGCTTCGAGCACTTCAGGCAAAATGACAGGTGGTAATAGCGGCTGAGCCATCGGTGCAATCGCCACCTTTTTCATCCATGTCTTGGCGTGATCATCGCCAGCATCCCGATGATACAGCTCATAGCCTGCTTGCATAAAGAGCGACTCCAATGATGCCTTGGCAGAATTTGGCAAAAAATGCTTCAGATGCTGATATGCCAACTGCAATAGCAGCGCTTCTTGATCATTCATCTGCGAGATGCTCAATCCGCGAGACTGTGCTGACCACTGATAACGATAAGGCGTCTGACGATCATCACACATAATCCCAAACGCATCGCACAGTACTTGTAAATCCCGTTGTAATGTACGCAAGCTTTGTGTATAGCCCTGTGCTGTCAGTGCGTGATGCAGCTCGCCACAACTGATACTTTTGGGCTGTTTGGGAATTTTCTTAAGTATTTCAAGCAAGTAAATCGCCCCTTGCTTATTGGATTTGCGTGATGTGCTCGCCATCTGATCAAAACTCCTGTTATCAACCGTCGTGATTTTTTTATGTTATTTTGCCACAAAAACACCCCAAAAGCTTCAAACTTTTGGGGTGTATAAAACTTAAGTTAAATTAATGTATTACATTAATTACTTGCGTTTTTTGCGTTGGATAGCGTGGATCGCACGACCATCAGCAGATAGTGCTGCTTCATGTACCGCTTCAGAGATGGTTGGGTGAGCAAATGTCATCAACTGTAGATCTTCGATGCTAGATACAAATTCCATCGCAATCATGCCTTGGTGGACGATGTCGCCAGCACCAACGCCGACCATGTGCATACCTAGCAGGCGATCAGTTTTGGCATCTGCCACAACTTTCACCAGACCCATGCCTTCGCCCTGTGCCAACGCACGGCCGTTCGCTGATAGGCTAAAGTTACCAGTTTTCACTTCATAACCCTTAGCGATGGCTGCTTCTTCGGTCAAACCTACCCATGCAATCTCAGGATGGGTATAGATGACGCTGATGATGGTGTCGTAGTTAACTTGTGCTTTTTCGCCATGCAGACGCTCAACCGCCATCATACCTTCTTCCATCGCTTTGTGTGCAAGCATTGGGCCACGCACTAGGTCGCCGATGGCATAGACGCCGTCTAGGTTGGTTTTGCATTGATCATCGACTGCCACCAAGCCACGCTCAGTCAGCTCGATGCCACAGCCTTCAGCAAGTAGTTTTTCGCTATAAGCACGACGGCCTACACAAACGATCAACTTGTCAAAGGTTTCAGTTTTCACTTCGCCTTTCACATCAGTGGTAACCACAACTTCACCATTAACCACTTCAGCATTGGTCACTTTGGTATCAACACGGATATCTAGGCCTTGTTTTTTCAGTAGCTTGGCTGCTTCTTTTGAGATTTCTTTATCAGCCACTGCCAAGAACTCAGGCATCGCTTCATAAACGACAACCTCAGCGCCTAGGCGACGCCATACAGAACCAAGCTCAAGACCGATAACGCCTGCACCGATCACGCCTAGGCGTTTTGGCACTTCAGCGAACTCTAGTGCGCCTGTTGAATCAACGATGTATTCACCATCAGTCTTCGCTACTGGGATCTCGATTGGCACAGAACCTGCTGCTAGAATGACATACTTAGCCGTGATGGTAGACTCTTCGCCTGCTAGTGAAGTGAATTTCACTTGTTTTTCAGCAGATTTACCATCAACTAGCGTACCCCAGCCTTGTAGCCAATCAACGCCATTGCCTTTTAGTAGGCCTGCCACACCAGCAGTTAGGCCTTTGACGATGGCATCTTTACGCTCAAGCATCTTGGCGATGTCGATATTCACCTCGCCTGTGGTGATGCCGTGTTCAGCCAGCTCATGCTTGGTTGCTTCATAACGATGTGAGCTGTCAAGCAATGCTTTTGATGGGATACAGCCGACATTCAAGCAAGTACCACCAAGTGCTGGCTCGCCTTTGTGTACACGCTTTTCGATACACGCGACGCTAAAGCCAAGCTGTGCACCACGGATTGCCGCTTCATAGCCACCTGGGCCACCGCCGATGACGACTAGATCATATGATTGTTTCATAACACACTCTTTATTATCGATTTATAAAATGGACAAAGAATTGCCAAGCCATCGGCTGACAATCCTTTGTATGAATTACACTACAGACATTATAGGTCTAGTAGTAGCATTTGTGGATCTTCGATCAGCTCCTTGATGGTCACTAGGAACTGTACCGCTTCTTTACCATCGATTAGACGATGGTCATAAGATAGTGCAAGATACATCATTGGCAGGATAACCACTTCACCATTGACTGCCATTGGACGCTCATTGATTGCGTGCATACCTAGGATAGCAGTTTGTGGTGGGTTGATGATCGGAGTAGATAGTAGTGAGCCGAACACGCCGCCGTTGGTGATGGTGAAAGTACCACCAGTCATCTCTTCGATAGATAGTTTGCCTTCACGCGCTTTGATTGCATAGTCACGGATACCTGCTTCAACATCAGCCATGCTCATCACATCAGTGTCGCGTAGAACAGGTACGACCAGACCGCGGTCAGAAGATACTGCCACGCCCACATCATAGTAGCCATGATAGATGATGTCGTTGCCATCGATTGATGCGTTCACTGCTGGGAAGCGTTTTAGTGCTTCGGTTGCAGCTTTTACAAATAGTGACATAAAGCCAAGTTTTACGCCGTGGCGTTTTTCGAAGCGATCTTTGTACTTGGCACGCAAATCCATCAATGGCTTCATGTTCACTTCGTTGAAAGTGGTCAACATTGCAGTTTCTTGGGTAGCTGACAATAGACGCTCAGCGATACGCTTACGAAGACGCGTCATTGGTTCGCGTTTTTCGATACGCTGACCAACAGCTGTTGCGATCACTTGACCGTTGACACCTTTTAGGGTTGGGTTCACCATATCTGCTTTGGTCACACGACCGCCACGGCCTGAGCCTTGGACATCAGCAGGGTTTACACCAGTTTCTTTGGCAGCTTTACGCACAGCTGGGCTTTGATCTTTAAAATCACCTTCAGCACCAGTGTCAGCTTTTGGCTGTACTGGGGCAGCAACAGATGCAGGATCTACTGTGGTGTTGCCATCAGCTTCATCTTTGCTAGCCACTTTGGTTTCGCCTGCTGGTGCGGCAGCGCCCGCTTCAAAAGTTGCAACCACTTCTGCTGACAATACAGTGTCATCGACATTTTTGACGATGCTGGTGATCACGCCATCATCAGGGGCAACGATTTCTAGAACAACTTTATCAGTCTCAACTTCAGCCAATAGCTGGTCACGGCTCACTGCTTCGCCTTCGGCAACGTGCCACTCAACGATCGTACCATCTTGAACTGATTCTGGGAATACTGGGGCTTTGATTTCAGCCATAATAAACTCCTTCAAGTTTATAAATTTGTTAATTTATAGTCGTAAAAGTAACAGCCAAACCAGTCAAATGATTTGGCTGCGGATCAATTATTGTAGCTCATCAACAGTCACGCCAAGCGCTTGTGCAACTAGGGCTTTTTGTTGTTCTGCGTGCATCTTCGGTGAACCAGTCGCAGGAGCAGCTGCCGCTGGGCGAGCTGATGGTGCGATGATTTTTGCCTTGGTTGGTGCAGGCACCACGATGCGATATAGTTCTGGTGCTAGATAGTACCATGCACCTTGGTTCAATGGCTCTTCTTGTGACCAGATGATCTCTTCTAGATTTGGATACTTAGCGATCTCTTCTAGGATACGTGCTTCTGGTAGTGGATACAGCTGCTCGATACGAACGATTGCCACGTGCTCTTGAGCCAGTTTGCGACGCTGATCAAGTAGATCATAGTAAACTTTACCGCCACACAGCACCAAACGAGTCACTTTGCTGTTGTCGATGGTATCAATCTCTGGCAATACGGTTTCAAACTTACCTGATGCCAATTCTGACAGCTCAGAAGTCGCCAATGGATGACGTAGCAAGCTCTTAGGCGACATGACAATCAACGGCTTACGCACTGGGCGAACCACTTGGCGACGCAATGCATGGAAAATCTGCGCAGGAGTCGTCGGCGTGATGACTTGCATATTGTCTTCGGCACATAGCTGCAAGAAACGCTCAAGACGCGCTGATGAATGCTCAGGGCCTTGACCTTCAAAGCCATGTGGCAATAGCATGGTCAGACCACACAGACGCTGCCACTTGGTCTCACCTGATGAGATGAACTGGTCAATCACGACCTGTGCACCGTTCACAAAGTCACCAAACTGCGCTTCCCAAATAATCAAAGCATTTGGGACAGTGGTTGCATAGCCGTATTCGAATGCCAATACCGCTTCTTCTGATAGCAGCGAGTTATAAGTCGCAAAACGGGCTTGGTTTGGCGAAATGTGCTGTAGCGGAATGTACATACTGCCGTCATTCATGTTGTACAGCTCACTATGACGATGCGAGAATGTACCACGACCCACATCTTCACCAGTGATACGTACCAATGCACCTTCATCAGCCAGACTTGCATAAGCCAAAGTCTCAGCCGCACCCCAGTTCAATGGCTCTTGACCAGTTTGCATGGCTAGACGTTGTTCGATGACTTTTGCCACTTGACGCTGCAAGGTGAAGCCTTCTGGAATTTTTGCCATCGCTTCGCCATAAGCTTTTAGCTTATTGATATCGACACCAGTTTCCCAGTTATCTTCTAGCTTGTGACCCAAGTAAGGTTTCCAATCCACGAACAGTTCGGTATTTGGCTCACTGACCCAGCCACTTGCGACGTTTTGGCCATTGTCTAGAGCGACACGATAATCATCTTCGTATTTAGCGTTTTCTTCGGCAGTAATCACGCCTGCTGCGACAAGTTTGTCAGCATATTGAGTGCGAGTGGTTGGTAGTTTTTTGATCACCGCATACATCAGTGGCTGAGTTGCCGATGGCTCATCTGATTCGTTATGACCGTTACGGCGATAGCAGACGATATCAATCACCACATCTTTGCCAAACTCACGGCGATAATCGACAGCCAATTGAGAAGCAAATACCACCGCTTCAGGATCATCACCATTTACATGGATGATCGGCGCATGAACCATCTTGGCTACATCAGTACAGTACTCAGTTGAGCGTGCATCTTCTGGGCGAGAAGTCGTGAAACCTACTTGGTTATTGATGACGATATGTACCGTACCACCAGTTTTGTAGGCGCGAGTTTGTGACATTTGGAAGGTTTCTTGGTTGACACCTTGACCTGCAAACGCCGCATCACCATGCACGACGATTGGCATCACAGTGCTGTTGTCGATGTCATAGCCGTATTCTTCAGAACGACGGGCTTGACGCGCGCGCACCGAGCCTAGCATCACTGGCGAGACGATTTCTAGATGAGATGGGTTGAATGCCAATGCTAAGTGCATCTCGCCACCTGGAGTCATCACGTTTGATGAAAAACCATTATGGTATTTGACGTCGCCTGAACCAACCGTTGGTTGTACTTTGCCATCAAATTCATCAAATAGATCGCTTGGGTTTTTACCCAAAATATTGACAAGCAAGTTCAAACGACCACGGTGTGCCATGCCGATGACGACTTCTTTTGAGCCGTAGCCACCAGCACGCTGTACCATCTCATGTACCGCAGGAATAAAGCTTTCGCCACCTTCTAGACCAAAACGCTTCACGCCTGTGTATTTACGCGCTAGGTATTTTTCTAGACCTTCAGCAGCTGTTAGACGTTCAAAAATTTCAAGCTTTTTGGCTTTGTCAAAGCGGATATGACCTTGATTTGACTCAATATAGTTCTCAAACCAGCGTTTTTCGGTCGCAGTGAATACATGCACATATTCATAACCGATACTGCCACAATAGACGCGTTCAAGAATTTCGATGATTTCACGCAATTTAGCTTCAGATTTGCCGATCGCAAGATCATTGGTTGGAAATGTGGTGTCTAGATCCGCTTCAGACAGACCATGATATGCCAAAGTCAGCTCTGGCAACTGTGGGCGGTCTTGTAGCCCCAGTGGATCCAGGCTCGCCATGCGATGACCACGACGGCGATAAGATGAGATCAGCTGCTGTACAGCCATTTGCTTTGGATCGCAGTCGCCAGTCGGTGTCGCTGCAGCAATCGCAGCCGCGCCCGTTTGGTTGCGCGCCAGTAGCAAAAATTGCTCTTTAATCGCATTGTGCGGCGCATCTGTATCTTGACGGTAATCCGCAAAATAACGCTGCCACTCTTCGCTGACGCTGTCATTGTCTGCAAGATATTGTTCATACAGCGCCTCGACATAGGCGGCACTGTCTGCTGCCAACTCGGTGTTTGAAAATGCCACCGTATCTTTACTATTTGTCATTAGTCTTTCGCCATCTTATGAGTAAAAGTTGGGTGCACCAAGTCATGCGTGATCGCCTGCTTGGTCATCAATTTGCATCAAAAATTAATGCTATTACTGCATAGTGTACGCCATTTGCATCAAGATAACAAGGGTGTGATAGCGTTTTGAGGCAGATAAATCTTTGCAAAAATACTAAATGTTCTTGCAGTTTTGTGACAATTTGGAAAATTGATGGATTTGTCAGTACAAATGTGCACTTTTTATGATTTTTTGGCATAATTTATTATAACAATCAACATAATCCATGTCTAAGATTTGATCACTGTGCCTGCAGTCATCAATTATCCCTTTCACCAAAAAAATAAGGCCGCATCATACGACACGGCTTTATGCTGATCAAGGCTATTAACCTGCTTGATCCAGTAGCATACTACGGATATGGCCGATTGCCTTGGTTGGGTTTAGACCCTTTGGACATACTGATACACAGTTCATGATGCCACGGCAGCGGAATAGGCTAAACGGGTCATCTAGGCGTGCTAGGCGAGCTTGGGTGTCGCTGTCACGGCTGTCGATGATGAAACGGTAGCCATTCAATAGTGCAGATGGGCCTAGGAACTTATCAGGGTTCCACCAGAATGATGGGCATGAAGTTGAACAGCACGCACATAGGATACATTCATATAGACCGTTCAGTTTCTCACGATCTTCTGGCGATTGTAGGCGCTCTTTTGGTGGTGCAGGCTGATTGTTGATCAAATATGGATGAACTTTTTCGTATTGCTCATAGAACTGGTTCATATCGACGACCAAGTCTTTGATCACAGGCAAGCCAGGTAGTGGACGAATCACAATCTTCTCTGGCAAGGTGTTCATGTTGATTAGACACGCCAAACCGTTTTTGCCATTGATATTCATACCATCCGAACCGCAGATACCTTCACGGCATGAACGGCGGAAAGTTAGCGTTTCGTCTTGTTTTTTTAGACGTAGTAGCACGTCAAGTAGCATACGATCAGATTCAAGTAGCTCGATCTGATAGGTCTGCATATATGGGGCTTTGTCCTTATCAGGATCATAGCGATAAATTTCAACGGTGCGAGTTCCACGACTCATAGTCTTTCTCCGCAAAATACTTGGGCGTAGGCTTATGCAAAACGCCCAAAAATCCAAATGTTAAATGTCAATTAGAAGGTACGAACGCGTGGCTCACAGTAATCCACAGTCAATGGCTTCTTGCGAACTGGCTTATAGATGACTTTGTTGCCTTCTGAGTACCATAGGGTATGCTTCATCCAGTTCTTGTCATCACGACCTAGTGGTGCTTCAGCGTCATCTGCTGGGCGTTCATAATCTAGAACACTGTGTGCACCGCGGCACTCATGGCGTAGTGATGCTGATAGCATGGTTGCTTTTGCCACTTCATAAAGGTTCGCCACTTCTAGCGCTTCGATACGAGCTGTGTTAAACACCGCTGACTTGTCTTTTAGGTGGATTTGCTCAACTTTTGGTGCCAGTGCCATAATGCGCTCAACACCTTCATCCATCAAGGCTTGGGTACGGAATACACCAGCGTGTGATTGCATGATTGAGCGGATTTCATCAGCCACTTCTTGAGCATTGTAGCCTTCAGTTGAGTTTTGTAGCTTGTCTAGGCGTGCTTGAGTGAAGTCTAGTACGCGTGGGTTTAGTGGCTTGTAGCCACGATCAGACTTAGCGAACTCATCAAGGATGTGCTGACCTGCTGCACGACCAAATACCACAAGGTCAAGCAGTGAGTTGGTACCTAGGCGGTTTGCACCGTGTACAGACACACACGCACATTCACCGATGGCGTATAGACCTTTGATCACACGGCCTTCAGTATATAGACCTTGCTCATCACGCTCACCATCTAGCACTGGTACAGTGACCTGACCATGGATGTTGGTTGGGATACCGCCCATCATGTAGTGAATGGTTGGAACAACAGGTACTGGCTCTTTGGTGATGTCAACGTTTGCAAAGTTATGGCTGATCTCAAATACCGATGGCAGACGCTTCATAATCTCAGCATGGCCTAGGTGGGTCATATCCATCACGATGTAGTCGCCATTTGGACCACAGCCACGGCCTTCTTTGATCTCTTGGTCCATAGAGCGAGAAACGAAGTCACGCGGTGCCAAGTCTTTTAGGGTTGGCGCATAACGCTCCATGAATGGTTCGCCATGCTTGTTACGCAAGATTGCGCCTTCACCACGGCAGCCTTCGGTCAACAGTACGCCAGCACCAGCGACGCCTGTTGGGTGGAATTGCCAGAATTCCATATCTTGTAGCGGGATGCCAGCACGCACCGCCATGCCTAGACCGTCACCGGTGTTGATGTAGGCGTTGGTTGATGCACGGAAGATACGACCTGCACCGCCAGTCGCTAGGACGGTCGTTTGAGCTTGGAATACAGAGATATTACCAGTTTCTTGGTCTAGTGCAACGACACCGTTGATGTTGCCTTCGTCATCTTTGATCAGATCAAGTGCGATCCATTCAACGAAGAACTGAGTGCCTTTTTCTAAGTTCTTTTGGTATAGTGTGTGCAATAGTGCGTGGCCAGTACGGTCAGCTGCCGCACAAGCGCGTGGCACTGCTTTTTCACCGTAGTTGGCTGAGTGACCACCGAATGGACGCTGATAGATGGTACCATCGGCGTTACGGTCAAATGGCATACCCATGTGTTCAAGCTCATACACGACTTTTGGCGCTTCACGGCACATATATTCGATGGCGTCTTGGTCGCCTAGCCAGTCAGAACCTTTGACAGTGTCATAAAAATGGAAATGCCAGTTGTCATTGCTCATATTACCCAATGACGCACCGATACCACCTTGGGCAGCGACTGTGTGTGAACGGGTTGGGAAAACTTTGGTAATAACCGCAACTTTCATACCACCATTAACCAGCTGTAGAGAAGCGCGCATACCAGAACCACCACCGCCAACGATGACTGCGTCAAAGTTTAGCGTTGGGATATTATTGATTACAGTATCTTGTGTTGCCATGTTTATTCCTAATTATGTTTTTATTGGTGTTGATGGGGCAAATTTACCAAATTGCTAATGCAATGGTCAATTACCAAAAAATCATCACGCCCCAGAATAGATACACCAAAACAGCGATAATGACCAATGACTGAATCACCAAACGCAATCCTGATGATTTGACATAGTCAGTCAAAACTGTCCACATACCCACCCATGCGTGGAATACCAAAGACAAAATCGCAACCAAGCTAAATAGCTTCATTGGCAGGCTTAGCATAAATCCTCGCCAAGCATCAAAATTTACATCATTAAATAGGAAAAATCCTACAATCACAACGCTATACACCGCCAAAACGACAGCACTGATACGCTGCAAAATCCAATCACGCGAGCCTGAGCCTGTTAGACCAGTCGCACTTTTAATACCAGAATTATTTCTCATTAGAACATCACCCATACAAACGATGCGACAATCAGTACAGCAGCGATCACAAAGCTGATCACAGCCGCCGTACGGCCAGAATTAAACTCTTCGTTCATGCCTAGGTCAGCCAGCAAGTGCTTGATACCCATGACAAAGTGGTACGCAGTGGCAGCCACAAAAATCCAAGCAACAAAGCGCAGAGCAACATTGTTAAATACAGTATCAAAACCCTCTGGCGATGACACAGAAGTTTGCAGAATGCAAAGCATCACAGGAACCAATAAAAACAGGACAATCCCAGAAATACGATGCAAAATAGACGCCATCGCGATCGGTGACTTTGAGTTCACAGCGATGACTTGGCTTAATGGTAGATTAATCGGTCGGTTGCTTTTCACAGCGGGCATCCTTCATCTAATTTTACGCCGAACAATGGCAAGAAGTAGCTGGCTTTTGATTAAGCGATGACTGTGATGGCCAAGCGGTCAAAGTTCATTCAGCTTAATGAGCACACAGGTATAACCAATCATCATTTGATGTGTCATAACAATGCGTGCAGCGAGCACCAAAATTACAAAAATCCACACGATCTTGCTCAGATCAGAACACAGGGTTGGTCAAACTTACTGGGCAAACTTAACCATTCCTCTGCAATGACTTATTGCAAGTGATTATCGTTTATGGAAATGTGGTCATAAATAATTTAAATTATAAAACGGCTGCACGATAATTACAAACAAAATCCTATATTTTGTGCAAAATTTCCGTGATTTATTTAAAAAATAATACAATTTATGCAGTTTGAGCGCAGTTTTAATTGTTACAAAGCGTGTCAGAGCAGCAAAAGCGCTTGCCAAGTGATGCGATTCCCCCTAAAATCGAAACCGAAGCAGTGGATATTCGTTTACTAAAATTTTGTTAAAATGCGAAAAAAGCTTGTAAGTTTGCCAAAGTTTTTGTATTATCCAAGATGCTCACTTGAGTACGCCTGCCTACAGGTGTGAAATTGATAACAAAACAAGGATGCCACATGGATTTTGGCTGACGGCTTAGCCGATTCGTGTGAAATTATTCGTCTGATTGTATGGTGCATCATCAAGCACCCACAAGGAAGTTCGGTGACTTTTGTCATGTGCAATACAAGGTTTTCAGGCGTTATCTAACCCAAACGAGGTCTATTATGTCAAAGAAAGTTACTCTTACCGTTGATGGCACCGAATATGATATGCCAGTGCTGGAGAGCACGCTGGGCCGCCCTGTACTAGACATCAGCGCAGTGGCAAAAGCTGGTCTATGGACTTATGATCCAGGCTTTATGGCGACTGCACCTGTTGAGTCAGCCATCACTTATATCGATGGCGAAAAAGGTGAGCTGCTACACCGCGGCTATGCCATCGATGATCTGGCATCAAATGCTGACTACCTAGAAGTCTGCTATGCGCTACTGTATGGCGACCTGCCAACTGCCGAAGAAAAAGAAAAATTCTACGCGCGCGTCTCTGATCATATGTCAGTGCATGACCAACTGCGTAAATTCTTTGAAGGTTTCCGTCGTGACGCTCACCCAATGGCCATCATGGTTGGTGTCGTCGGTGCGCTATCCGCTTTCTATCATAACCACCTAGACATCTCAGATCCAGCGCATCGCGATAATACTGCTGTTGATTTGATCGCAAAAGTGCCAACCTTGGCAGCGATGAGCTACAAATACTCAATCGGCGAACCGTTCATGTATCCACGCAAAGACTTCAGCTATGCTGAAAACTTCCTATACATGATGTTCGCGACCCCAGGTGAGCCTGACTACAAAGTGAATCCAGTGCTGGTCAAAGCCATGGATAAAATCTTCACCCTACACGCTGACCACGAACAAAACGCATCAACTTCTACCGTGCGTTTGGCTGGCTCAACTGGCGCCAACCCATATGCGTGTATCGCAGCCGGTATCGTGGCACTATGGGGCCCATCACACGGCGGCGCGAACGAAGCTGTCCTACAGATGCTAGATGAGATCGGCTCAGTCGAGCATGTCGAAGAATTCATGGAAAAAGTGAAGAAGAAAGAAGTGAAGCTGATGGGCTTTGGTCACCGCGTCTATCGCAACTTCGACCCACGCGCCAAAGTGATGAAAGAGACTTGTGATGAAGTACTAGGCGCACTGGGCATCAACGATCCGAAGCTTGAGCTTGCGATGAAACTTGAAAAAATCGCCCTAGAAGACCCATACTTTGTCGAGCGTAAACTATATCCAAATGTGGACTTCTACTCAGGTATCATCCTAAAAGCAATCGGTATCCCAACCTCAATGTTTACCGTGATCTTCGCTCTAGCGCGTACTGTGGGCTGGATCAGCCACTGGACTGAAATGCACTCAGAGCCGTTCAAAATCGGTCGTCCACGCCAACGCTACACTGGCGAGACACACCGTGAGTTCGTCCCTGTTGATAAGCGTAAATAATCCGATTCATAACGGATTTACTATAAAAAATTTTCCCAAGTGATCGCTTGGGGAAATTTTTTGTGCGATAGATGTCATCATTTCTAGCACCATACTGACCAAATCGCCTGAGCGTACATCCTAGCAAGAAGGTGTTACACACAAACACTGACCCTGCCCAAAAGCATGGGTTTATAATAATACGATCAACCACTACCAAGGAGTCTGACATGACCATCAACAAATCTCTGCTTGCCATCGCTTTTGCTACTGCCCTAAGTGCTTGTAGTCAGCCCACCACCAGCACCGAGCAAACAGCTGCACTAAGCACACAAAATGCACAGGACGCGCAGCACTCAGCACACGCCCATCACGATACCACCATGCCGATGGCTGCACACACCAGCGAATATATGTCGTCCATGAACACCATGCACGATGCGATGATGACAGCCGCCACCAAAGCCGATGCTGATGTCGCTTTCGTTGAAGGGATGATTCCGCATCACCAAGGGGCGATACAGATGGCACAGATCGAGCTAAAATACGGCAAAGATGCTGCCATGCGTAAGCTTGCCCAAGACATCATTGAAGCACAACAAACAGAGATTGAGTTTATGCAAAATTGGCTGACCACCGCCCAAGACAAAGATGTCATCGATGCCAATAGCGAGCACGCCAAAGCCTATCTTAGCGACATGAGTATGCATGATGCGATGATGACAGGGGTGCATCACGAAGATGCTGATATTGCCTTTGCCCAAGGGATGATTCCGCATCATCAAGGGGCAATCGAAATGGCAAAAATCCAGCTCAAACACGGTCAAGATGATCAAATCAAAAACCTTGCCCAAGGCATCATCGACGCCCAAGACCCAGAGATTGCACTGATGAAACAGTGGCTTGGCAGTCGTGGTATCAGCCAATAATCAAACAAAAAACCCATCAAGCAATCACGCTTGATGGGCTTGGCAAGTCAGATGAGCAACTTATTTGCCCAATCCTGCCTGCTGTAACAGTGCACCAAAGCTGCCCATCGCTTTGGCAGGTTTGGCAGTAGATTTTGGCTTGTCTTGACGGTCTTGGCGAGCAGGTTTGCGATCTGCTTTGGGCTTATGATTTGCCGATTTATCTGCTTTATCCGCCTTGGCTGACTGATCAGCTTTGGCAGATTTTTCAGATTTCATACTAAAGCCGATACGACCACGAGCCTCATCCACTGAGATGACACGCACGCTGACGATGTCTTGGGGCTTGACGACATCGGCAGGATTCTCGACATAGTCATCAGACAGCTCAGAGATGTGCACCAGACCATCTTGATGTACGCCCACATCGACAAAACAACCAAAGGCAGTGACATTGGTCACCACACCTTCGAGCACCATGCCGACTTGTAGATCTTTGATTTCATTGACATCATCTCGGAATTTCGCCGTGCGAAACTCACCACGAGGATCGTGTGCAGGCTTGGCAAGCTCGCTCGTCACTGTGGCAAGCTGGCTAAAGCTGTCACTGCTGTCATTGAGTGCTTTGGCAGCAGTCTCATTGCCCAGTACCTCATCAAGCGATTTGCCATGCTTAGCCAAAATCTCATACACTAGACCATAGCTCTCAGGATGCACGCCTGTGGCATCAAGCGGCTCATCACCATCTTTGATACGCAAAAAGCCTGCCGCTTGCTCAAAGGTCTTCACACCCAGTCGTGGGACATTTTTCAGCTGTTCACGATTGACAAAAGCACCATTGGCACGACGATACTCAACGATCTGCTGAGCGACATTTTTATTCAAGCCTGAGATGTGTGCCAAGATTGCAGGGCTTGCGGTATTGACATCAACACCGACAGCATTGACACAGTCTTCGGTGACTTTATCAAGGCTTGCCTCAAGCTCAGTCTGATTGACATCGTGCTGATATTGGCCGACACCGATTGCCTTTGGCTCGACTTTGACCAGCTCTGATAAGGGATCTTGCAGACGGCGAGCGATTGACACCGCCCCACGCACCGACACATCCAAGTCAGGCAATTCGCTTGATGCGATTTCGCTGGCTGAATACACCGACGCACCCGCTTCTGATACCACAAGGGCTTTGGCGGTCAATTGACGCTCAGCGATGACTGATTTGACCAGCTCTTCGGTTTCACGGCTGGCGGTGCCATTACCGATAGCGACCAGCTCGACATTGTGTGACTGGATAAGACTTGCAATCTCAGTTTTGGCTTCATCAACCTTATTATAAGGATTAAACGGATACACCGTCTGCGTCGCCAACACATCGCCCGTACTGTCAATCACTGCCATCTTCACGCCATGACGAATCCCTGGATCAACGCCCAAAATTACCTTGCGACCAGCAGGCGCGACCATCAATAGATGCTTTAGATTCTCGGCAAATACCGCAATCGCATCCGTCTCTGCCGTCAAGCGGCGCTCGGTCAATAAGCGATGCTCAATCTGCGCACGCCATTTGGCCGTCCAAAGTTTTTTGGCGGTGTCGTATAAAAATTCGCCATTCTCCGCACTCTGATCCACCCCAAAATGCTGAGCAATCTTGGTGATGAATGGCTCATCTTCGCCATCAACATGAAGCACCAGTACATTTTGCTGACGACCACGCAACATCGCAAGCAAGCGATGATTGGACAATTTGGCAAATGGCTCGGTATGCTCAAAATAATCTTTGAATTTCTCGCCGACTTCTCGTTTTTCTTCGCCGATGAGCTCTGAGCGAATCGATGCGGTGGCATTAAAGCCGGTTCGCACCTCATCAAGCAGCTCTAGTGCCGTCGCCCAGTCATCCAAGATAATCGCCTGCACACCGCCCAGCTGCTTGTCATAATCCTCAAAGCCTGCCTCAAAGCTTTCGCCTGTCTCATCAGTCAGCGTCACTGGTGCCACAAAGCCTGCCAATGCCTCGCTTGGCTTTGCCCCTGCCAAAATCACCTCAGCAATCGGTAGTAGCCCTGCCAATTTTGCCTTGGCAGCGATCGAGCGGCGGCGTGGACGATACGGCTGATAAATCTCCTCAAGCTCAAGCTTACTATTGGCAGCATTGACACGCTCTGTCAGCTCATCATTGAGCACATTTTGGGCAGCCAATAAATCCAAAATCTTTAAGCGACGAGCGGCCAATTCTCGCTCAGCGACGAGCGATTTTTCGAGCGTGCGTAATCGCTCATCATCCAAACCGCCCGTCTGCTCTTTGCGATAACGCGCGATAAACGGCACGCTGTTACCTTCGTCGAACAGCTTGGCAAATGCCTGCACTTGTGATGCCTTGACGGCGTGATCTTTGGCAAGCTTATCATAGATGGCTTGATGGTTAATTGGGTCTGCTACATCGGTCATAACATCAGTCATAATGGTTTTCTACAATGACGCCACATCAGGGCAAAACTCGCCCATTATAACAAGTTTTACGCAAAATTACCCACAAAACACGCCAAAGACAAGTCATGATGACCAATTTTTTTGCATACTTGTTTAAAAATTGTTAAACCCCCATAAAAGACTCAAGCATTTGTCCAAAGCCGTGCTATGATAAGCAAAATCATGCATAACTTTTTGGCAAATTGACCAAAATTAACACAAAACTAGTTACATTTTTGTGTGCAATATTGTACACTAAGACAAAGGCAACCTGCCGCTTGATTGTAAGGATAATGACATGACAGAAGCTCTTGATAACATTGCTCATCGCATTTTGGTCGTCGATGATGATGCGCGTCTGCGTGCACTGCTGCAGCGATTTTTGGAAGATGATGGCTATGTGGTGCGTGTGGCACACGATGGCAAGCAGATGGATAAGCTGCTTGATCGTGAGATGTTTTCGCTGATTGTACTGGATTTGATGCTGCCTGACGAAGATGGTATCGCCATCTGCAAGCGACTGCGTAATGACAATGCCGGCATCCCGATCATCATGCTGACCGCAAAAGGCTCGGATGCTGACCGCATCGCAGGACTAGAAGCAGGCGCTGATGACTATCTGCCAAAACCATTCAACCCAAAAGAGCTGCTTGCCCGTATCAAAGCCGTGCTTCGCCGCCAAAACCGTGAGCTGCCTGGTGCGCCAAGTCAGCAAGTCGAAGTGGTGGAATTTGGCCCTTGGACACTAGATCTATCGACTCGTACACTCAAGCGTGATGGCAATGTGGTGACGCTAACCACGGGTGAATTTAGCGTCCTAAAAGCCCTAGTACAGCACCCACGAGAGCCACTGACTCGTGATAAGCTGATGAATCTGGCGCGCGGCCGTGAATGGGGTGCGATGGAGCGTTCGATCGATGTGCAAGTCTCTCGCCTGCGTCGTCTGATCGAAGACAATCCATCACAGGCTCGCTACATTCAGACCGTGTGGGGTGTGGGCTATGTGTTCGTGCCAGATGGGGCTGAGAGCTGATTGATACCATCTAAGCAATTCATCAATTGGGGCGTTTTTGCCCCAATTATTATTTATTCGTAAAATTATGGATAATGAATTAAAAATTTGTGATGAATGTGGTAGTTCATATTTTGCCAAGTCATCCATCATGCAATCACTTTGCCCAGAATGCGGTTTTATTTTATACAACCATCCTAAATGCAACCATGTATTCCATCATGGCAAATGTATAAAATGTGCTTGGAATGGAAATAAGAGCCAATTTATCAAAAACCTACCACCAAACTCTCAAGATGATTATTCATAATGTTGGGAAAATCCATGAACCTACAGCCAATCAGCAGCACACCAACCACCATCATCACAGGATTTCTAGGCGCAGGCAAAACCACGCTGATTAATCAGCTGATCGTGCATAAAGCTCGTGATGGCAGATGGGCGCTGCTGATTAATGAATTTGGCAAAATTGGCATCGATGGCGGTCTGATTGCACAGGATGATGGCATCGCCATCAAAGAAGTGAGCGGCGGCTGTATCTGCTGTAGCAGTCAGCTACCCCTACAGGTTGCCCTAGTGCGGCTGCTTGGCGAGCATCAGCCTGATCGCTTAATCATCGAGCCGACAGGGCTTGCACATCCTGATGAGCTGCTCGGTCAGCTGAGCCAGCCACACTGGCAAACCAGCCTGAATATCCGTGCCGTCCTTTGTGTACTATCAGGCACACAGTGGGTACAGGACAAATACCGCTCGCACGACGGCTATATCGCCCATGTGCGTCACGCTGATGTGGTGGTGTGTAACCGCACCGATGAGATCAACATCGATGCACTCACAGCATGGGTCAGTACCATCAATCCACACGCCAAGATCATCTTGACTGGCACACCAGATGAGTTGCAGGCACTGCTTGATTTGGCACATCATAGTACCACCCCTGCTCGCACGGTCGCACTGACCGCACCCCATCAACAACACACCAATAACAAGGCAGATGAGCCAATCAGTCTACCCTACCGCTATCACGAAAGCATCGGCGAGCATCATGTGGGCGGATGGCGACTGCCAAGTGATTGGCAGTTTGATAGCTATGAGCTGCAAAAATGGCTACTGTCTCGCCCAGACTATTTGCGTATCAAAGGCATCATCCACACCACCGAAGGCTGGCTGATGCTCAATATCGCCCCCGATGGCATCAGCATCAGCGACACTGACGAGAGAGCCGATAGCCGTCTTGAGATGATCTTTGGGCAGATGGTGGATGATGCCATATGGCAAGCATGGGATGGGGTACTGATGGGGATGAAATCTTAGAAAAATAACCAAACCACCACCATCACGATGATGATCAGTAGGATCAATCCACCACAGCCGCCTGATGATTTCTTACGAGTTCTGCGGCGGCGACTGCTACTGGTATAGGACATTCCTGTCCCTGGTATGCCTACGGTGGTACGACGACCTTTTTTGCCAAAATTCATCGATGCGCCTTTACCACCTAAGGATACGCTGCTTAAGCCTTTTTTGCTGACATTCAGCTTTACCCCCGGTATGATTTTAAAACTCTTTTTAAAACGAAATCCCATACACCACTCCAATCACCCATTAAAGCTGTTACCACTTAAATAAAACCAACAATCTTCCTAGCAAGATATAGCACGACAAATAAGCTGATCGCCATCGATAGGGAAAAGGCTGTCAAATGCAAATCATCTTCACTTTGCGGCTTGTACCGCTGCTTAAATCGCTTATCCGCCTTGCCACTTTTGGTTTTGCGAGTGGCAGATGGCAATGACACAAAGAACAAAGCCACAAAGCCAATTGCAAAAAGATACAGCATGCCTGCACCGATAAAGTCGTTCTCAAAACCAAAAATTCTTTGGACAACATAGTCATACCCATACGCATAAACAGTCAAACACACCGACACAATCACTGCGCGGACAAAGGCAGTACTCGCCCACGGCAATAGGTCACAAATGCGCAAAATCAAGAACATCATAATAATCAAAGAAAGTACAAATAAAGCGATTACCATATCCAATCCTAATTTTGACTCGTGAATATAAAACAACCCAAGCCACAAAAACTCATGACTTGGGCTGACTACTGCATTTGGATTACTTCAGCAGCTTTTTAAGCAGGCTTGCAATGCCTTTTTGCTCTGTGCTGCGAGCTGCACGAGCTTTAGCCATGCGCTCAGCGACTGCCTTACCTTCTTTGGTACGCAGATCGACTTTGCCGTCTGCGCGGCGTTTCACGCTTGAAGTCGCAGGCTTTTTGGCAGTTGTCTTGGTGGTGGTTTTTGCAGCAGGTTTTGCCGCTGCTTTTTCTGCCGCTTTAGCAGCTTTTGCTTTTGCTAGGCGAGCTTTTTTGGCACGCTCAACCAACTCTTTGTACTCTTTGGTACGCTTATCCACTTTACCACTGGCGGTTCTTTTTAGAGTGCTCATCACATATTCTCCCTTAATTACTCTTCATCTTCGATGACTAGGTCATCCATTTCATCGACAAAGTCATCAAAAATTTCGCTTGCACGATCTTCTGAGACACCCAAAATATCTGCAAATGTAAAATAATTTGCCAGCTCATTGACGCTGATCACGCCATCAGCTGCTAGGACATTTAAGCAAATCAGCAATACCGCTTCTTGGTCAGCAACCGCTTCAGCAGCTACGGCAAGATACTCATCAAACGCATCATCATCCATCGCTGAGATCTTATCAACTTCACTTGCCACAGCAGCGTCAAGATCAGCAAAACCCAGTTCATCAGCCAGACCGATAACGCAGCCTTGAGCGATTTCGTCATAAACGCCTTCGCCCGCTACAACAGATGCACCCAAAAACGGTGCAATAACTTTAGTACTTAGTGCCATAATTTTTTCCTTATCAATTAATAAAAATTAGCCTGCCATCATATTGGTCACAGCATAACCAACCACCGCCAAGATGATGATAATTAGCCAGAACCACATCGGAATACCGCCCTTTTTCTCTTCGGCGTATTCGTAGCGAATCTCATAGCCTGCCGGTGCAGATTTAGATACCGTGCCCACACTGCCTGTGATGCCGTACTTGGCCATCTCAGCTTGCAAGCGTTCAAGGCTGCCTGATGTCCACACTTTGTTAAACGCGACTTTTTGACCATTGCCCAAAGTCAGCCACTCGCCATCTTTGGTAAAACACGCATTGCCATTGACGAACCAATCAGAAGTCTGCTCTGCAAATTCACTCTCGGTATAAAACAAATGATCAATACCCGCATCAGGGCAAATCGGTGATTTTGGGAATTTGGTGCGTAGTTCTGCTGCCGTAACTGATGGATGCATCGCAACGAAAGCTGCCATCATGCCAAGTGCAGTACGGTTTTGGCTTTTGCCAATTACTTGGGCTTTGGTGATTTTTTTACTCACAACTTTTCCTTTAATAGATAAAAATTTTATTAAAATACAATGGTTTGTGTGCTATTGTCAAAATCAATAACATAACCTGCTACAGCTGATTTATCCACCGAGCCAACTTCACCTGTGATGCCATGCTCCGCCAATGCAGTTTGTAGTTTTTCTAGACTTTTTGCTGTCCACACTTTGTTGAAAGCCACTTTTTGGCCATCACCAAGTTCAAGCCATTCGCCATCTTTATCAAAGCAGGCATTGCCATTGATGAACCATTCGTTGCCGCTTGCGATCAGCTCATCAATTTCATCTTCACTAAAGAACAGTTTTTCGACACCTGCATCAGGACAGATTTCTTTCATTGGAAATTGTTCGTTTAGCTCTTCTGCGGTCAATGATGGATTTAGTGCAACATACGCCGCCATCATGCCAAGTGCCGTGCGGTTTTGGAATTTACCAGTGACTTGCACTTCAACAGATTCAAAGCAAATCTCAAAGCCTGCTGTCGCCGACTTATCCACCGTACCGACTTCACCTGTGATGCCATAGTCCGCCAATGCAGTTTGTAGTTTTTCTAGGCTTTTTGCTGTCCATACTTTGTTGAACGCAAGCTTACGACCATTGCCCAAAGTCAGCCATTCGCCATCTTTGGTAAAGCAAGCATTATCATTAATGAACCATTCGTTGCCATTGGCTTGCTCTTGCTCGATTTCGCTTTTGCTATAAAATAGCTGACTGATGCCTGCGTCAGGGCAGACATCTTTGGTGGTGAACATCTCTTTGAGCGTTGATGTATTGACCGATGGATGCATAGCGACAAAAGCAGTCATCATGCCAAGTGCCGTACGGTTTTGATGCTTGCCCGTGACTTGTGCTTTGATAATTTTCTTACTCATGATTGATTTCCTATTGTGATGTTTGCTAAAAATTTATCTGCCAATTTATGCCAAAGCATCAATCAGCTTTGAGCCAAATTGGCGAGTATTCCACCCATCGTCATACTCAAAGCCAATCGAATCAGCGATTTCACGCAGTGCCGCTTTGGTATTGTCATACAGCTGAAAGCTCTCAATGCTACCGCTATCAAGTACCTGTACACCATATTCACCAATCTGAGCGATGCCATTTTCGCCATATTCTTTGATAAGTTTTGTGCCAAATTGACGAGTCGTCCACGCATCATCGTATTCAAAGCCCACTTCATCAGCGATGGCTCGAAGGCTTGCTTTGACATTGTCAAACTTACGCAGCACTTTGATACTGCCGCTGACATCTTGAGCAATCAGATATTCTTGATATACGGCTGATTTTTTGGTCATAGCACCTGTCCTCGTCTTGGGCAAAATTTTTAACCAGAGATTGTTTTACTTGTTATGTCAATAACAAGTAAAAATAGTATACTATTTTTACTTGTTATGTCAATAACAAGTAAAAATAGTATACTATTTTTAAAAATTGAAAATTTTTGGGGCGATTTTTATAATATATTGATTTTATTAATTAAATTTAAAAATTGTTCAAAATTTAGGCAAATTTTACATAAAATTTTTTTAACTACGCAAAAAAAACGCCCCGAGAAAACCCAGGGCGCTCTAAGAAAATCACATCAGCCGCGATGCGCGAATTTCGGATCGGCCGCTGCGGTGAATAGCACATCGGTCGATGAGTTCAGCGCAGTCTCAGCAGAGTCCTGCACCACACCGATGATAAAGCCGATGGCAACCACTTGCATGGCGATGTCATTTGGGATGTTAAACAGGCTGCAAGCGAGTGGGATCAGCAGCAGTGAACCGCCTGCCACGCCTGAGGCGCCGCACGCCGACAAGCTGCCAACGATGGCAAGCAGTAAGGCTGCGCCAAAGCTGACCTCGATACCCAGCGTATGTGCCGCTGCCAAAGTCAGTACATTAATGGTGATCGCCGCACCTGCCATATTGATGGTAGCACCCAAAGGAATGCTCACCGAATAGGTGTCTTCACTCAGACCGAGCTTGCGCGCCAAGTTCATATTCACAGGAATGTTGGCCGCTGATGAACGCGTAAAGAAAGCAGTCACGCCTGATTCGCGAAGGCAAGTGAACACCAGTGGATAAGGATTCTTGCGCGTCATGATGGCGACAATGAGTGGATTGACCACCAGCGCAATGAACAACATCGCACCCACCAACACAGCCAATAAGCGCGCATAGCCAAGCAGCGCATCCAGGCCTGTTTCGGCAACTGTCGAAGCCACCAGACCCAAAATACCAAACGGTGCCACTGCGATGATCCATTTGACCACGCTGGTTACAGCCGTACCCAGATCAGACACCACTTGGCGCGTCGTATCCGTCACATGGCGCAGCGCCAGACCGATCAGCACCGCCCAAGTTAAGATGCCCATGTAGTTGGCTTCTGCCAATGATTTGATGGGATTGGCAACAAGGTTCATCAACAGATTGGTCAGCACTTCGCGCAAGCTTTGTGGTGCGGCTTGCTCAGCTGCCTGCATATTGGCCAGCACAAGCTCTGTTGGGAACATAAAGCTGGCACCCACCGCCACCAATGCTGCTGAAAAAGTACCCACCAAATACAGCAGCATGATCGGCTTGATGCGCGTATCAGCACCAATGCGCTGATTCGATACCGCTGCCAACACCAGTACAAAGACCAACACAGGGGCGACTGCTTTTAATGCCCCCACAAAAATCGAACCCAAAATGCCAAGACTGGCACCCAAACTAGGCGCAACAACGCCAATGATCGTTCCGACCACCAAGGCCAAAATGATCAACGGCACCAAGCCCAAACGCAAATAAGCATCCACAATCGAACGCATAACGACTCCTAATTAACAAATGAGCATCGCCCATAATAAATTGCTCTACTATACCACTTTTTAAAGATAAAGTCAGAATTTGTTGCACAAATATTACAATAATTTGGGAATGATCAGCCCTACTTTTGGTTTGGCTCAATCCAATTGGCGCTCCATGGCTTTAATAGCTGCCATCAACAAAAAACCCATCACGCGCGCGGCCATGATGGGCATAGTTATCTGTCTATTATCAATAATCGCTGATAATGATCTGAGCAATCAGGCTGGGCTCAATCACCAAACAACCGAAACAGCATGTCAAATTCAAATCAGCGGTTCAGCAGCGACCAAAATGCCATTATTATCGGCATAAACATAATCACCATCGCGGATAGTCACACCGCCAAACTGCAATGTCACGCCCACCTCACCGATGCCTTTTCGGGTGGATTTTTGGGGGATGCTCGCCAAGGCCTGTACACCGAGCTCCATCTGGCGCATCGCATCGACATCACGCACACAGCCATAGACGATCACGCCTGCCCAGCCATGCTTGACAGCCGATTCAGCGATCATATCGCCCAGTAGCGCACAGCGTATCGAGCCACCACCATCAACAACCAGCACTCGGCCATCGCCATCGGTCGCAAGCAGCTCTTTGACGCGCGAATTGTCCTCAAAGCACTTGACTGTCACAGCCTGACCGCCAAAGCTTGTGCGGCCGCCATAATTCTTAAAGCTCTTACCATCAATGTAGGGACTGACCACGCCGATGGCTTTATCACTGTTATCGTCCAACAAATCACAAGTCACAAACTCTGTCGCTGCCATGTCATCACTCCTTAATTTGGTTACGTCAATTTACTGTACAATGATGCAAAAAACTTGTCAATATCTATGGGTAATTTTGTCAAACAATGCCCATTTTTCTCTTCATTTGGTCATATAAATTGTGATAATTCAAGCTCAAAACCTGACTCAAATGCCATCGGCTCACCGCTAAAAGGATCGATGAAGGATAAGTGTTTGGCTAGCAACTGTAAAGGCTGACCAAAATCATCCTCAGCCTTATGCGCAACCACAGGATAAAAACTGTCATGCAAGATGGGAATACCCAAATGATGCAAATGCACGCGCAGTTGATGCAGCTTGCCTGTACTTGGGCTTAGCGCATATTTGGCAAATCCGCCGCATTCACTGATCTGCAGCAGAGCAATATCGGTATGCGTATTGGGCGCGCCTTGGCCAACTTTCATGGTATAAAATGGCTCGCCACGCTCAAGATGTAGTCTCAGCGACATCGGAAATTGCAGATCTGCTTGATATGGGGCGATGGCATGATACATTTTGGTGATGGCACGATCGGCGAACAGCGCCTGATATGCCGAGCGCGCCGATGCGGTCTTGGCAAATAAAATCAAGCCTGCCGTCTCGCGATCTAGCCGATGGATCGGCGACAGCTCTGCATTACCCGTGTGTGCCTTGAGTCGGGTCAGCAGGGTCTGCGCCACATAGCGGCCAGCAGGCGCAACGGTCAAAAAATGCGGCTTGTCCACCACCATCAGCTGCTCATTCTCAAAAATCACTCGATGCGCGAACGGCACGACCGCCTCATCGGGCAGCTGCCGATAGTAATGAATGCTGGTGCCATGCTGATAGCGCGCATCGAGCGTCAGCGGCGTGCCAAAAGCATCCATCACCAAGCCATCATCAAAGCGCTGACGCCACACCGCCTCGCCAATATGCCCAAAACGCTGGCACAGATACACAAAGATCGAATCAGGCACAGGGTCGATCTTTGGCAGATACAGCTTGCTTGGTGACACGCCCTGACGCATCAGAGTGCGCGCATCGCTCATTATGGTGCGTGATCGATGCAGTATGCGGTGAATGGCACAGCGTTTAGACGCTTTTCGTCGATCAGCTCACCGCACTCGATGCAGCTGCCATACTCGCCCTCTTCGATGCGACGCAATGCAGCATTGACCTGCGCCAGACCTTGCTCTGCCTCGATTAATAACGCTTTTCGCATCTCATCTCGGCTGGCTGCCACGGCTTGGTCATCCCAATGCTGCTGCAGCTGATCTTGAGGATGGGCGATGTGATCACTGATTTTGTCGATGCGTGCTTGGTATTCTTGCTTCAGATCAAGCAGAGCTTGTTTATAAGCGTCGGTTTGCATAAGGTTTCTCCCTTTGGTTTTTGGCCATAAAATTGCATTAAGACATGTTATCGATCATCTCATTTTGCTTTTATTATTCATCAATCGCACCAAAAAGGCAACTGATTTTCTTTGACATCCAGCATTCCTTCACCCTTTGGATGGGTTTGCTAAGGTGGTGATATGACCGACTGTAGCGTGTAAGAAATTTCGTACACAGATTGCCGATTTTTGCCACTGTTTACGACGCTGTCATTTTTGGCATAATACGCATAACAGCAATGGAAACCGATACAGGATGTATCAAGCAAGGATGATCAGCTGTTCGTATGGAAACACCGTAAGGATGCACGCAGGATATGCACCAAAAAAGCCACAAGTCAACGCTTGTGGCTTTTGCTTTTGGCGTGACCACAAGCCATGCATGGGCAAGACATCATTTCAAGAGTTATTGAAATATCATCGCCATCGATTTATAATAGCCGCACCTTAGTCTATGTTATCCATGTCATCCATCATGAACACCGAACGAGCCAGCCAATTATTTGAAAGCCTGTCATCGCCCATTCGTTTGGCGATTTTTCAGGCGCTTGCCGCGATGGGGACACAAGGCATGATTGCAGGCGATTTAGCCAAACAATTAACTCTTGCACCCAATCATTTATCGTTTCATCTCAAAACCTTAACTCATGCAGGCTTGATAAACAGTCGGCAAGAAGGACGATTTGTCCGCTATTATGCCAATTTAAATTTGATGATGGATTTGACTCGATTTCTGACCGAAAACTGTTGCCGTGATAGCCACGAGCAATGTTGCTAATTTTTGCCTAGGGTGGATTAGACATTTAGATTAAGCATCGGAACAATATCAATGATGGTGTAAATATTTAATGTACCCTTGCACCCTTATATTTCAAAATTTCTTGAACTATTGAAAGGTACAACCATGTACACTACCACCATTTACCACAACCCAAACTGTGGCACTTCACGCAATACCTTGGCACTGATTCGCCACATGGGCATTGAACCTGAGATCATTCATTATTTGGACAATCCGCCCACCGAGGCCGCTTTGCGTGGCTTATTGTCGGCAATGAATTTCACGCCACGCCAATTATTACGCACCAATGTGCCTGAATTTCTAGCTTGCGGATTGGATAACGAAACACTTGCCGACGATGCCATCATTGCATCGATGCTCGCCCACCCGATTTTGATTAACCGCCCGATTGTCATCACCGAAAAAGGCGTACGCTTGTGTCGTCCGTCCGAAGTGTTTTTGGACATTTCGCCTGTGCCATTATTAACCGATTTTGTGAAAGAAGATGGCGACATCATCGCCAAAGGGGGCGAATAATGGGGATTTTTGAGCGTTATTTGAGTGTGTGGGTGGCATTGACGATTGCTTGTGGTGTGCTGCTTGGCGTGCTGATGCCAGATGCTTTTGGCTACATTGCCAAACTTGAGATTGCCCACATCAATTTGCCTGTGGCGGTGCTGATTTGGCTGATGATTTATCCGATGATGGTGCAAATTGATTGGTCGGCAATCAAAGACGTTGGCAAAAAACCAAAAGGTTTGGCTTTAACAATTGTGGTGAACTGGTTGATTAAGCCGTTTACGATGGCGCTCGTTGGGTGGTTGTTTTTTCGGGTATTTTTCGCCAATTGGGTAGATGCACAATCGGCAACCGAATACATCGCAGGCATGATTTTGCTGGGTGTGGCACCGTGTACGGCGATGGTGTTTGTGTGGTCGCAGCTCGTCAAAGGGGACGCGAATTATACGCTGGTGCAAGTGTCTATCAATGATTTGATTATGATTTTTGCGTTTGCACCGATTGCCAGCGTCTTGCTTGGCGTGAGCAATATTGACATTCCGTGGCAAACGCTGTTGTATAGCACGATTTTGTATGTGGTGTTGCCGCTCGTGGCAGGATGGATAACACGGCAGATGTTGCAAAAATCAAACCGCCCAATTACGCAATTTACGGCAAAATTAAAACCGTTTTCTATCATGGGTTTGCTTTTGACGGTGGTGCTGTTGTTTGCCTTTCAAGCGCAAACGATTTTGGATAATCCGTTGATTATTGTGCTGATTGCGATACCCCTTTTGGTGCAGACTTATGGGATTTTCTTTTTGGCACACGGTTTGGCAAAATGGTTGAAATTGCCCCATCAAATTGCTGCGCCTGCGTGTTTGATTGGCACGAGTAATTTTTTTGAATTGGCGGTGGCGGTGGCGATTTCGTTGTTTGGCTTGCATTCGGGTGCGGCGCTCGCAACCGTAGTGGGTGTGCTCGTTGAAGTGCCTGTGATGTTGTCGCTGGTGGCGTGGCTGAATCGGCAAGCCAAAACATCATCTTAAGGGTAAGCGATTGATGAGCCGTCTTTGGCTCATCGATTTCTTACCAAGCATTGATAAACACTTACCGATTTTTACACACAGATCGGTCAAATTATGCCATCATGGCAGACATCATAACGATCAATGACAATGATATTTAATCCATTTTTGAGCCGCCATCATGAAACTTCATACCATCACACTTTTGGCTACAAGTCTGGCTGCCACCGCCCTAAGTGCCTGCACCACACCACAAGTCATATCATCACAAACAGCCAATGCCACAGCCCAAAGCTATGTTAGTGATGATTATCACAACCGCCATCAAGGCTATGACTGGGTCGCCGTTGAAACCGCTCGGCAAGCCAACAACTCGCTGAAAGTGCAAATCCGCTCTCGCATTGATAAGAAAAAACCAACTTGCACATTTGACGGTATTGCTCACCCTATCAGTAGCAATCTTTACCAAATCAGACAAGGCGATATGACGCTTAATCTGACAAGAAATGCCAACAGTATTAACATCACACCAGCCCAAGACAGCAACCGTCATAAAGCGATGATGTATTGTTCAGGCGGTGGCAGTTTGATCGGCACTTACAAACAAGTTACCGAGCTTGACCGTACAGGGCTTGACACCACAAAATACGCCCAAACTCTATATTTACAAAATATCCGCTTTTTTATTGAGCATAAAGATGATGCGGTGAATGTGCGTACCAGTGGTTTAAGTCATGAATTTAATGAAAATTTCACGATCAAAAATCAACGCATCACCCATGCTGACATTACAGATATGAACCGTGATGGTTATCCAGAAGTTTTGATTTATCTACAATATATCAAACAACCTTTTTATGGTGATGTGTTGGCATTTTCGGTGAATGGCAATCAATCTTTAAGCCAAATGAGCTTTACCCCTGTCAAAGATCATCCTGAGTTACGCGCTTATTATCATGGTGGTGATGAGTTTAGTTTGGTGGAACATGATTTAGTTCAGCGTTTCCCTGAATATATCAATGGCAAAGCCACAGGATACACCAAACAAGTGGTATATCAAGTGCAAAATGGCGAAGCATCTCGTCAATTGGTGCTTGTTAAATAAATCAAAATGCCGTTTGAACAGCACATTCAAAAGGCATTTTTTTAAATTTTACGGCTTAAGCAGCCTGAAAATAAATTCACCACGCCCTATCTTCAAAATACCCCACCAAAAAATCCACCAACTTCCGTACCGCCAACGGCAATTTATGCCGAGACGGATACAGCAAATAAATCGTGAATTTGGGTAATTGCCAATCGGTTAGCACTGCTTACATTGATTATTCTTTAATAGCTTTACTGAGAAACTACGATTTTTGCTAGTTTTAGAATTTAGATAAACTTTGTAATTACGCACATTTCAAAAACTGAAATTACTGTTTCTCAGGAAGTCTATTTTTATAAAAATAAAATGGTATATTTGAAGTAAAATGATTGATTTAAGCACCATTTATTGTGAAGGTAAATGGTGCTTTTAAAGAAATGATAGATTATTTTTAATATGCAAATTAAAAGAAAAAGTTGTCATTTACTAATGATAATTTTTCTTTAACTTGAATTTTTTCTTCTAATTTTGATATAAAACGAATAGAAGCTGTAATATGGTTGAATATCAATAAACTCTCTTCATAATTCAATACAACATTATCATGAGCAAGACTTTGGTTATTCCTAACTTCATTAAATTTTTCTAAAATAGAAATACTTGATTTCAATATTCTTTCCGTCATCTCAGATTCCAAGTGATTATTTTTATTTAATTCTTTAACATATTCTCCAAAGATGCTATGTAATGGTTTGTCTTGAGATGTATCAATAGCATATTTTTTACAAATATCTCTAACAAATTTAATGGTATAAGTATGTAGCCTATCTAGTGCTTTTTCTGGCTCATTGCTTTCTATCGCCTGTCTTATCTCTTTGACCAATAGTTCAAAATTTTTTTCAGACTTAATGGCTTTTATTGAATCAGCTTCACAGACTTTTTGTTCTGAAATCAACCTTTGTGATATTTTTAAGCAATCATCTATTAAATTTTGTTCTACATTGGTAAATAAATTTTCATCCAAGCCATAATCAATTAACTCTTTGATAAGAGTACCAACTAAATAATTGGTTTCCAAGTCCCAAAAAGCACGCATACGTTTAGCTTTTGAATCGCCATTCATAGCATATTTATCATTATAAATTTCAATATGAAATTCTGATAAAAACTCCTCAAAAGTACGGTTGCTAAAATTTAATACATAGCCACTAGCCATATCAAATAGTGCTTCTAGCTTTCTTTTTTCTTTGTTCGTTAAGTTAGACATATTATTTTACCTATTTCTATTTATAGCGATATTCTTAATCCAACCAATCTTCAAATTTAAGCCCATCTACTCGTTCAAACTCTTTCACATTATGGGTTAATAAAATCAACTCTTGGGCAATGGCTTGTCCTGCAATCAACACATCATAGACACCAATCGGTGTGCCTTTTTGTTTTAAATCGGCACGAATTTTCCCTGCGTGATAAGCGTCTTGTTGAGTAAACGGCAAAATTTCAAATGGTAACTGCTGCAAAGTGCGTAAATTATCCTGCACTTTTTGGCTGTTATACGCCCCAAATGCCAATTCAAAATACACCACGCTGGACAATACAAAATCACTTGGCTGATATTGGCGGATTTTGTTGATGATATTGGCTTGTCGTCTACTGATGGCAATGACCATATTGGTATCTAATAGGTATTTCATTCAAACATGCTCCAATCGCGTTCCTGTTCGGGTTCGTTGCGCAATTCTTGTATGGCTTTTTCCATTGTTTTATCAAAGCCTTGTACATCGTCTAGCCATGCCCAATCATTAACAATCGGTTCAATAATGACTTGTTTACCTTGTTTACGGATATTGACCATTTTGCCTTCAAAACGAAATTCTTTGGGTAACCGCACCGCTTGCGAATTACCGCTCCAAAATAATTTTGCTGTTGTCATATTTTATCTCCTAAATAATAGATACATTTTGTATATCTTATCAATATTTTTTTGGTTTTCCAAGTGGTTTAATTATCCTAATTTATAGAATAATTAAAGATAAAAACACCAATAGGTTGATTTTTCTGATATTCATCTTACCACGCCCTATCTTCAAAATACCCCACCAAAAAATCCACCAACCTCCGTACCGCTAACGGCAATTTATGCCGAGACGGATACAGCAAATAAATCGTGAATTTGGGTAATTGCCAATCGGTTAGCACAGCAGTCAGTTGCCCAGTTTGCAGATAATCTTCCAGCAAATATTTCGGCAACATCGCCACGCCACTATGCGACAACACGCTGTTTAACAAAACCGTGGTTTCGTTGGTGGTTAATTGGCTGGTTAATTCTAATACGACTTCTTGATTTTCTTGATAAAAATACCATTCTTTGCGGTTGATATTGGCATGGGTCAAATAGCGATGATGTCGCAAATCTTCGGGGTGCTGTGGCGTGCCAAACCATGCCAAATACTCGGGCGTGGCGACAATCAACGAATGACAATCCGCCAATTTGCGTGCCACTAAATTCGGGTCGGGTTGATTGGTAATGCGTACCGCCAAATCAATGCGTTCAGCCACCAAATCCAGCAATTTATCGCTTAATTCCAAATGAATGTTTAAATTGGGGTGTTCACGCAAAAACACATTGACCGCTTTGGTCAAATGAGTTGTTCCAAACGAACCGCTACTGCTCAAACGAATATTGCCCCGCAAATCGCCTTGTTGTGCTGATAATTCCTGTTCTAATTCAATACTTAACGCCAACATTTTTTGGCAAACAATCACGGCTTGTTCGCCAGCGTCTGTTAATTGCACTTGCCGTGTGGTGCGTTGGAACAAACGGGCGTTGAGCCATTCTTCCATTAGGGCAATATGCCGTGTAATCATGGGTTTGGACATATCCAAACGGTCGGCGGTGGCGGTAAAACTGCCTGTTTCAGCAACCGATAAAAACACTTTGATGGCGGTTAATTTGTCCATGTATACTCCTAATTATTTCAAATTAAGAAATAGTAATATTCAAAAATCGGTATTTTTCGTAAATTTTATTTCATTATAATACACATATTCAATGATTTTTTTAACTTTTAAGGTAAATAGTATGAACTTGAAAACAGTCTTTTTAACATTAACATTAGGTCTTTCTGCTGCTGCACACGCTGAATTAAATGTGAAAGTGTATCAAGCAGATAGCAATAGTTTTAATGTTACTTCCACATTGGTAACAGGAGAAAAAGAAGCCATTTTGATTGATACGGGGTTTACTCGTGCGGACGCGTTGCGTATTTCTGCCGATATTTTGGACAGCAAAAAGACGCTGACCACCATTTTAGTCAGTCAAGCCGACCCTGATTATTATTTTGGGGTAGAAACCATTAAAGAAATTTTCCCAAATGTTCAAGTGGTTACGACACCTGCGGTATTGGCAAAGATTGAAGCGAAATTACCCAATAAATTAGCCACTTGGTCGCCAAAAATGGGAGCAAATGCACCCCGTAAGCCGATTTTACCAACGGCATTAAACGGTACAACTTTGACGCTGGAAGGCGAAACCATTGAAATTCGTGGGACAAAAGGTCTGTTGGCACATCGCCCTTATGTGTGGATACCGTCTATTCAAACGATTACTGGCAATATTGGCGTATTTGGCAATATGCACGTTTGGACTGCCGATACGCAAACCAAATCATACCGTCAGGCGTGGATTGCCCAATTAGATGAGATGAAAGCGTTAAATCCGCAAAAAGTGATTGCAGGTCATATGGCACAAGGCACGGAATTGGATAGCACCGCCATTGATTTTACAAAAACTTATTTGCAAACTTTTGAGCAAGCATTAAAGGGCAAAGACAGTAGCACCGTCATTGCCACGATGGATAAGGCGTATCCCAATTTACCTGCCAAATTCAATTTGGAATTAGGTGCAAAAGTGAATAAAGGTGAGATGAAGTGGTAAAAGCCATTTCAGGTAGCCTGAAAATTGGAAAAATCATGAAAGTTTATTATTTATTTGACCCTTTATGCGGTTGGTGCTACGGGGCGAAACCTGCGTTAGAAACGGTTGCGTCTCAATATCCTGTGGAGCTTACGCCAACGGGTTTGTTTTTCCGTAGCGGTCGTGTGATGGACGCGGATTTTGCCCAATACGCATGGGGCAACGATGAGCGTATCGAGCGCTTAACAGGACAACCATTCAGCACCGCTTATCGTGAAAATGTGTTGCAAGGCGGTGGGCAATTTGATTCACAAAACAGCTTATTGGCTTTGACGGCTGTCCGTGAAATGGCACCTGAACAAGAAATTAATGTGCTGAGTGCCTTGCAAACGGCACGTTATGTTGATGGGCGTGATAATGCCGATTTGAACGTGATTGCTGATATTTTGCACACACAAGGTTTGGGCGATGTCGTGCCAAAATTGCACGACCCACAAACCGAACAAGCATTGTTGGCGAGAATCAACTTCGGGCAACGACTCACGCAGCGTCTGGGCGTGTCGGGCGTACCGCAGTTGGTGCTGGAACGTGATGGGCGATTTTAAGTAGCACCGAGTCATTTATTGTTTGAGCGACCGCAAAATATTCTGAATAATTTGGCGTAGTTGCCCAAAATGATTTCAGGCTGCCTGAACAATTTATCACAACAAAAATGCCGTTTGAACCCAAATTCAAACGGCTTTTTCATCAAAATTTCGTCAAAACATACTCTGCCAATTCCTGCAACACTTCTTCAGCAGGGCGATTGGTCGGTTTTAAGTTTAATGCCAAATGCGTCACACCTTTTTCTTGTTCTTTTGTCCAAAAATCTGCCAAGCCTTTTGCACCGCCACGCAAATAATTGTTATTAAACAATCGTGCAGGTTCATTCGGATTGTCCGTTACTTCTACAAACTGGGCATAGCCAAACGCAGTCGGCGTGTCTTTTTGGCGTAAATCAGCAAGGGTTTTAATGATGTTTGCCGTATCATCGGGGTTCACGCCGTGCCAAATCCATGCATCAGGCACATTGGCAAGCCATTCCAACTCCTGCCTTGCTCGCCCAATCGCCACAATCGGCAAAGGATAATCAGGTTTGGGCAATAAATCCAAATTACCCGATAAATTTCCATAATGCTTGCCGTTAAATTTCGGAAAATGCTGTTCGGTCAAGGTTTTAATCAGCTCAATGCTTTCACGAAACGCTTCGGCACGCCCTGCAAAATCTGCCCCAAAAGCAGGATATTCCACAGGACGGTCGCCACTGGACAAGCCCAATAAAAACCGTCCGTTACTGAGTTTATCCACACTAACCGCAGATTTGGCAATGTGAATGGGCGAACGCAGTGGTGCAATCAGCCCTGCCGTGCCAAGTGCGATTTTATCGGTTTTGGCAGACAAAAACGCAAGCGTAACCATAGGATCAAGCCCTTGCCCCACATCGCCAAAATTTGGGTCGTAAAATGGCACATCTCGCACCCACAATGCCGAAAATCCCAAGTTTTCAGCCAGCTTTGCGGTGTCGCCAATGTCGGTTAATTCATCGGGTAAATGTTTGTCATAGCCTTTAAAGGGAGCGATTAAACCAAAGGTCAGCTTATTTTGTTGGAAGACTTGTGAGAAAGTCGGAGAAAGTGGTTTATTCATAAAAAATTCTCTGTATAATAAAAAAGATGCGTATATTTTAATTATCTTTCTGATTTGCTGAAACAACATCAATCACAAAACACCTTTGCTAAATTAACATAAATAAATTTCAGGCTACCTAAAACAAAAAAAATGCCGTCTGAAAATTTTCAAACGGCATTTCATTTAAAAACAATCAAACCTTAACCACAATCTTCCCAATCTGTTGATTACTTGCCATATATTCGTGGGCTTTGACCATTTCATCAAAGGCAAAGATTTTGTCAATTTCTGGGCGTAATTGACCGCTTGCCAAGCCGTCATAGACAAATTGTTTGGCTTTTGCCAGTTTGTCAGGTTCGGTAGTGATTTCAAAGAGTTCATAGCCACGCACGGTCAAATGTTTACCTAAAATTGGGAATACGGGCACGGCAATATCATCGTGGCTTAATGCTCCGTAAATGATGTAGCGACCGTCTTGTGCCATTGCGTGAAAAATGTGTGATGCCCCTTGTCCGCCCACAGGGTCAAATACCACATTCACCCCCTTACCGTTTGTGATTTCAAGAAGTTTTGCGGTAACATCATCTTCGGTTGTAGCGACCACAAAATCCGCCCCTTTTTCCAAAAGTACATCACCTTTGGCGTGTGTGCGTGTCAGGGCGATAACCGTTGCCCCTTGCATTTTAGCGATTTGAATACTTGCCAAGCCGACCGAACTCGTTGCTCCGCCCAGCACTACAACATCGCCTTTTTGCATTTTGCCAAACTCCAAAAGTCCGCCATAAGCGGTAACAAACGCCATCCAACTGGCGGACGCTTGTTCCATTGTCAGCGTGTCGGGATGTTTGACAACAGCGTGTTTGGGCATATTGATAAGTTCGCCATAAGTGCCGTATTCGGTAAACATAAAGGACGGAATGATGCTTACTTTATCGCCAATGGAAAACTCGCTCACATCATTACCAATCGCTGTTACAACGCCAGCACCTTCGTAACCCAAAGTCGCAGGGAATACTGGGTCAATCACATACGCACCTTCACGGTACATCATTTCGGCACGGTTTAAGCCAATGGCGTGGATTTGAATTTGCACTTCATCGGCTTTCGGAGCAGGTGTTTGCACATCTACGATTTGTAAGACATCAGGCGAACCTGTTTGGGTAAATTGGATTTGTTTGCTCATTGATTTTGACCTTATTATAAAAAAGATGTGCTTATTTTAATGGTTTATTTAATTTGCTAAAATAACATCAATCACAAAACACCTTTGCTAAAATCACACAAATGAACCCGAAAAACACCACATTCCACGCCCTAGAAATTTTCCTAGCCGTTGCCAAAGAAAAAAACTTTTCCGAAGTCGCCCGTCAATACGATGTCGCCAGTTCAGTCATTTCCCGTCAAATCAAGCAATTAGAAGATGATTTTGGGCAAACCTTGTTTTATCGCAGTACACGGGCGATGAGTTTGACGCAGGCAGGCGAAATGTTTGCCACCCACGCCAAAACCATACTAGGCGAATTTCATCATTTGCTAGATGAATTTAACGATAAAAATCAAGAACCCAATGGCACAATTCACATTAACGCCCCTGTGTTTTTTGGGCAAAAACACATTGCTCCCTATTTAGGCGAACTTGCCAAACGCTATCCAAAATTGCACATTCATTTAAGCCAAACCGATGATTTTATTGACCCTTATAGCGAAATGGCAGATATGATTGTGCGTGTCGCTGTGCCGACTGATAGCAATTTAAAGCAAAAAATCATCGCTTGCCAACGCCATTTTCTGCTGGCATCGTCCGATTATTTGGCGGAATTTGGCACACCCAAAACGCTGGCGGATTTAAAACATCATCACGGGCTGTTTTATCGTGGCGAACTGGGCGTATTGCGATTTAAAGATTTAAAATCCAATCAATTTATTGAAATCAAAGAAAAAATGATGAGCAATAATGCAGGCAGTTTGATTGAAATGGCTATTTGTGGGGCAGGTATTGTGATGATGCCTGATTGGGCGGTGGCAGATGAAATGCGAACAGGCAAACTTGTTCCGATTTTGACTGATACACCCGTTTCCAGCGATAACACTGATATTTGTGTTGCCATTCTCACGCCACAAAGTGCGTATCGCCCTGTGAATGTGCAGGCGGTGATTGATTTTTTTGTGGAAAAATGGGACGGGGGGAGAAGTTGGGGGTTTCAGGCTGGCTGAAAATGAAAAACACCGCTTTTATTTCTAAAAACGGTGTTTGTTAAACCTAAAATTAAACCAAACTTTCCAATTTTTCAATCAAAGTTTTGGCGTGGGCTTTGGCATTGTTTTGCAATTGTGCCAAATGTTCATCGTTATGCACGCCTGCAATGTACAACGCGCCATAAAGTGGGTACACGCCTTGCCATTCAAAGCCTGAATACAAAGCCAAATGCTTAACGGGCTTAACCAAATCTTCAATTTTTGCCACGATTTCGCCATTATAAACACCTTCTGGTGAACCCGTGCTGGTAGAAACGAGCAATTTTTTACCGTGCAATTTGTCGCCACCTTCGCCATAAGCAAAGCCGTAGAGCCACACATCGTCTAACCATTTTTTCAAAATCGCAGGGGTGTTAAACCAAAAAGTCGGATATTGGAACAAGACCACATCGGCTTGCACCAACGCATTTTGTTCGGCTGGCACGTCAATTTTAAAATCAGGGTACAAATCAGACAAACGGCGAACGCTGATTTTGTCGCCAAAATGGTTTTCCAATTCTTGTAAAATCAACTGGTTGCTGACCGATTGATTTAAATCTTGGTGAGCAGAGATGACTAAAATTTTGCTCATGAAAGATCCTAAAATAATATGGATATGGTTTGTGCCATATTTTAGTGTGATTGTTAATATTTTGATAGTACTTACATTTTTGTAAGTATGGAAATATTTTTTAATTATTTGATTTTTTTTAGAAAAATACAAAATAGAAAAGTTGGGCGTTTCAGGCTGGCTGAAAACAAAAATGCCGTCTGAAACATTGTTCAAACGGCATTTTTTATTTTGCATTCCATTTTACCACCACATCGCCACGCCCAAGTGTTTGTTTGAGTGCGTCGGCATTGCTGATTCGTCCGATTTTGGTGTATCGATAATTGCTGTGAAAACTTTCATAAAAAATCACAACCGTATCGCCTTGATAAAGCATTACATCACCTGCGTGGATTTGTCCTGCGGTTTTGTCGTTGGTAGGCAAAGCGTTTGGCAAAGTGGCGAATTTTTCGTTATTTAGATGGTCGTTCATTGCCAAATCCAGTGGTAACAGATTGGCAACCTCAGTGGGCGTTTGGGTTTTTGATGATGTCGTTCATAACAATTCTCCAAATTAAAGGTTGATTATCAAAACAAAAACCGTTTTTAAGCCACTAAAAACATTGCTTTTTTGTTTTGATGAGCGTATCATAAAACCTAACCTTGCGTTAGGGTCAAGGATTATTTTTGCGGATTGACAATTTTTTACAAACGCCAAAACAAGGAGCAACAATGAACATCGGTCAAGCGTCCAAAGCCACAGGGCTGTCCATCAAGCAAATCCGTGATTATGAAAAAGTCGGTTTGTTATCAAACACTTCACGCAGTGCATCAGGCTATCGTATTTATGGCAATGATACGCTTGACCGCCTAAAATTCATCGCCAAAGCAAGGGGCGTGGGCTTTTCGCTTGCCCAAATTGGCGAGCTTTTGGCACTGCAAGACAATCCACACCGCAAAAGCTGTGAAGTCAAAGCGTTGGCAAATATGCACATTGAATTTTTGACCCAGAAAATCGAAGAACTGACACAGATGAAAGCCACCTTGCAGGCGTGGAGCGACGCCTGCACCGGCGACAACGCCCCCGACTGCCCGATTTTAAAAGGCTTGGCGGAGAGCGGTGAGGATAAGGGCTGACAAAGTTTTTTGGCGGTTTTTTCAGGCAGGGTTAATTCAGGCAGGTTTAATTTAAGAAGGCCGTCTTAAAAAACACAATTTGCCGTTTTACCGCTGTTTTTTACCGCAAGAAGCACTTATCGGTGGTAAAAAACAGCGGTTTTTGACGCTTTGATGAGAAAAATTCAGCCTGAAAACCGATGAGCGTTTTCAGGCTGGTTTTTTTGCCGAGCGTTCAAGGATAACTTTGGTACACGCTGTGCGTGCCGTTTTTGCCCAGCAGCAGCACATCGTAGGGGTCTTTTCGGCCGCCGTACGCTTCACCGTCCATTCCCGGCGAGCCAATGGGCATTGCGGGCACGGCGATGCCGACGGCGTCGGGGCGTTCGGCAAGCAGGCGTTTGACTTCTGATGCGGGCGTGTGCCCTTCGACGGCGTAGCCGTCAATCACGGCGGTGTGGCAGGAGCCGTATTTGGGCGATATGCCCATTTGTGTGCGGATTTGGCTGTTGCCGGTGTCGTGGATTTTCACGCTAAAACCGTTGTCCTGCATATGCTTGACCCATTCGCCGCAGCAGCCGCAACTTGGGCTTTTGTACACTTCCAGTACAGGTTTGGCCTCTGCGGGGGCGGGGTTGGCGAGCATCCAGCCTACGCCTGCCACGCTTGCCAAGACGGCTGATAGGGCCAAGGTTTTGCCAAAAAAGGATTTGTTCATTGTTTTGCCTCGTCGTGGGTTAAGTGGTTTGGGGATTTTTCAGGCAGGCTTAATCAAGCAAGGCCGTCTGAAAAAGCGGTTCGGGGTTTATTTCACTTGCAACATTGCCATCATTCCCAGATTTTCGTGTTCCAAGATATGGCAGTGGAACATTTTGAGACCCTTGTTTCCTTGGATAAAGCGGATGACGGCGGTTTCGCCCGGGCGCAGGTTGACCGTGTCTTTGCGGGCGCGGTAAGGCGCGGGGGCGGTGTTGCCGTTCAGGCTGGTTTGCAGCACTTCAAACTGCGTGCCGTGCAGGTGGAAGGGGTGATCCATATGGCTTTGGTTGGCCAGCGTCCATTCTTCGACATCGCCTTCGTTGCCGACAAAGTCCACGCGCTTCATATCGAAGGTTTTACCGTTGACCAAAAACACGCCTACCATATCTTGGGGAATGGTGTTTTGCATCGCGCCCGCCATTTCACCCGCCATTGCGCCGTGATCCATTCCCTGCATACCGCCTTGGCTTTGCGTGTTTTGCATCGGCTTCATTTGTTCGCTGAACACCACTTCACGCTTGACCACAGGCGCAGGCAGCGCAGGCAGTGTGCGCAAGGCGGCAGGCAGGGCGGCATCGGCGGGGGTGAATTGCACTTCGCCCAGGTTCAGGTCGGCGGCTTTTTCCTGCACCATCATTTTGCGGCGGTCGTAGTACAGGCTGGTGAGTTCGGCCGTGGTCTGCGCCTGACCGACGGCGAACACTTCCACCCGCTCGGCGGGGGCTAAAAACAGCTCGTCGGCGGGGGCAAGCGGTTTTTCCAAGAGGCCGCCGTCGGTGCCGACCACAATCCACTGCACACCTTTGATTTTCAGGCGCAGGTAGCGGGCGCTGGTGGCGTTCCAGATACGCAGGCGCTCGTTGCCGGAGAGCTTGATTTTCGGGCGGTATTGCCCGTTAATCAGCACGAATTCGCCTTCACGCCCGTTCATCCAGTCGAGCATTGTGTTGGGCGGAATGCTGCCGTCTTCATTCAGGCGCAAGTTGGAAATCAGCCAGTGCTGTTCGCTGTGGGCGAGCACATCGTTTTTGGCTTTGACGATGAGCGTACCGGCCAGCCCTTTGTAGACCTGCTCGGAAACATAATTGTGCGGGTGCGGGTGATACCAGTAAGTGCCGGCGCTGCCCTCGGGCAGGGTGAAGCGGTAGGTTTTGCTCTGCCCCGGCTCTATCGGGTCTTGTGGGTTACCGTCGGCGTCGTTGGGCACATCCAGCCCGTGCCAGTGCACGGTGGTGGGCTGCGGCAGGCGGTTGGTTACGGTGATTTCCACCGTATCGCCCTCGTACACTTCAATCTGCGGCCCGGGCAGCTGCCCGTTATACGCCCAAAACTCGGTTTCTTTGCCGCCCGCCATTGTGATTTTCACCGGCGCGGCCGTAATGGCTGCCTGAAACACGCCCGCCTGCGATGAAGCGTTGGCAAGCCTAGGCAAATCTTTAAGCGGCTGGCCCGAAGGCATCATTTCAGACGGCATCAGTTTTCCCGTTCCCTGCATATTGCCCATACCGCCCATCGTGCCGGACGCCATTTGGTGCCCTTGGCCGCCCATATCCATAGGCTGCCCGTTCATTCCGAAGCGCGACAAGGCATACCAAGACGCGCCCGCCGCACCGATGCCGATGCCGTAGAGTAAAAATTTTCTGCGATCCATTATTTGTCTCCTGTGTCAAGATTGGGGCGGTGTGTTATCTTCACCGCTTCGGTTTTGGCATTGTGCGTGCCGTGGCTGCCGTGTCCGCCGTGCATAAACAGGTGCATCAGGGGGCAGAGCATCAACAGGGCGAAGGGCAAAAGTGCGGGCTTGGCAAAGGCGATGACGGCGAAGGCGGCAGCCGCCAATACCAACAGGGCTTTTTTGTTTTTTGCCAGTTTGCTTAGGGTGTTCATCGTCGGTCTCCTTAAAGGTTTGGGTGAAACGGTTTTTTGAAAACTTGGGCTCAGTGTAAGCCCTTACCCTACGTTAGGGTCAAGGGCTTTTTTGTGGGCGCCGGGTAAAGTTTTCTTGCCGTTTCTTTACGCTCATAGCCTGCTGTTGTTCAGCCGCAGAGCGTTGCCGACCACGGATGCCGAGCTTAGGCTCATCGCCAGTGCGGCAATCATCGGCGAGAGCAGCCAGCCGGTAAAGGGGTACAGCACGCCGGCGGCAACGGGAACCCCTAGGCCGTTGTATAAGAAGGCAAATAACAGGTTTTCCTTCATATTGCGCACGGTGGCCTCAGACAATTTGCGTGCGGTGGCAATACCCCGCAAATCGCCTTTGACCAGCGTGATTTGCGCACTGCTCATTGCCACATCGGTGCCGGTACCCATTGCGATGCCGACATCGGCTTTGGCCAGTGCGGGGGCATCGTTGATGCCGTCGCCTGCCATTGCGACCACCCGCCCTTCGTTCTGAAGCCGCTCGATCAGTGCCAGTTTGTCGGCGGGCTTGACTTCGCCGTGCACTTCGTCGATGCCCAGTTTTGCGCCCACGGCGTTTGCCGTGGTCAATCCGTCGCCGGTTGCCATAATGATGCGCAGGCCGGCTGCTTTGAGCGAGGCCAATGCTTCGGGGGTGCTGTCTTTTACAGGATCGGAGACGGCAAGCAGTCCCGCAAGATGTCCGTCCGCAGCCAGATATATCACGCTGGCACCTTCACTGCGCAGGGATTCGGCCTGCTCGATCAGTGGTTCGACGCTAAGCCCGTTCTGCTGCATAAACGCCGTGTTGCCCAGTGCCAGCGCACGCCCTTCAACCACGCCGCTCACGCCGATGCCGCTGCCTGAATCAAACTGTTCGGGTTTGCTCAGCTTCAGCTGTTGTGCCCGTGCGGCCTGCACAATGGCGTCGGCCAGCGGGTGTTCGCTGCCCTGATCCAAGCTGGCGGCCAAACGCAGCACTTCTTCGGCGGAAAAGCCTGCTGCCGCAACGGCACGGTCAAAGGCGGGTCGGCCTTCGGTGAGTGTGCCGGTTTTATCAATCACCAAAGTGTCTACTCGCCGCAAGTTTTCGATAGCGGCGGCATCACGGAACAATATGCCCCTGCCTGCCCCGCGTCCTGTGGCGACCATCACCGACATCGGCGTGGCCAGTCCCAGTGCACAGGGGCAGGCGATAATCAAGACCGCAACGGCGTTGATCAACCCGAACACCCAAGACGGTTGCGGGCCGAACACGCCCCAGACAAAGAAAGTGGCAACGGCGACGGCGACAACCGCCAGTACGAAATAGCCTGCCACCCCGTCGGCCATACGCTGCATCGGTGCTTTGGAGCGCTGCGCCTGGGCCACCATCTGGACAATCTGCGAAAGCACGGTTTCCGAACCGATGCGCTCGGAGCGGATGACGAGCGCACCGCCGGTGTTGAGCGTGGCGCCGATGACTTTGTCGCCGGTGGCTTTGCGCACCGGCAGCGGCTCGCCGGTCAGCATCGATTCATCTACCGAGCTTGCGCCCTCAACCACCACGCCATCGACAGGCACTTTTTCGCCGGGGCGCACACGCAGAAGGTCGCCGATGTGGATGTGGCTGAGCGGCACATCTTCTTCAGCACCGCCCGGGCCGATACGCCGTGCGGTTTTGGGCGCCAGTCCGAGCAGGGTCTTGATTGCCGCCGAAGTCTGCGACCGGGCTTTGAGTTCGAGCATCTGGCCGAGCAAGGTCAGCGAGATGATGACGGCCGCCGCCTCAAAATACACGCCGACCCGCCCCATCGATACAAACGATGCCGGAAAGATGTCGGGTGCAGCGGTGGCAACAACGCTGTAAACGAAGGCTGCACCCGTTCCCAGTGCAATCAGCGTCCACATATTGGGACTACGGTTTGCCAGCGACTGCCAACCCCGTGAGAAAAACGGCAGCCCCGCCCACAGCACGATCGGCAGCGACAGCACCAGCTCTACCCAGCTTTGTGCGGCCATATCCATCAGGTTCAGATGCTCGCCGAACATCGCCAGCACCAGCACTGCCGCCGTCAGGGGCAGCGTGTACCAAAAGCGTCGGGAAAAATCACGCAGCTCCGGATTGTCGTCGTCCAATTCAGGCATCAGCGGCTCCAATGCCATACCGCAAAGAGGGCAGTTGCCGGGGCGGTCTTGCCGGATTTCCGGATGCATCGGGCAGGTGTAGCCCGAAGCAGCCGCTGCATCGGACGGTGTCTGCACAGGGCGGTGCTGTCCGTGTCCGTGTCGGCACTCGTGGTGTTTGGGCGGTTTGTGTGTTTCTTGCTTCATCACAATTTCTCCTGTTGGGTTCATAGGGTCATCACCGGTCGTTTACCGAAAAAGCAGGTACGCATTGGGCCGGTCAGAATGACGGTTTTTTCAGGCTGCCTGCAAATACCGATGCCGTCTGAAAAAGCAGAAGGTTCAGAACATCGCTTGCCGATGTGTCCGACAAGTCGGCATCATCATTTCCTTGGGGCTTGTTTTAAAGGCTGCCTGAAAACCCCAAATGCCGTCTGAAAAAGCCTTAAACCTGTTTTCAGACGACCTCAAAAACACCGCTTTATCAAAAGCGGTGTTTTTGCCTTATTGCCCCTACTGTTTTAGCCAGTCTTGCATCAGCTTGATTTCAGGTTCTTGGGCTTTGATGATGTCTTGAGCAAGCTTTTTCATTTTTTCGTCTTTGCCGAACTGTAATTGCACTTTTGCCATCTCGACCGCCCCTTGATGATGCGGAATCATTGCTTTGGCAAAGGCAACATCAGGGTTTGGCTCATTGATTGCCGCCATCATCGCCTCGTGGTGCGCCTTGCCTGTGGCATAGGCCTTGGCGTGCGGGGATTGCGGGTTTTGGGTTGCGGTGTCTTTACCCGCCAGCCAAGCGTTCATCAGGTCGATTTCACTTTGTTGCCCATCAATAATCGCTTGGGCAAGTTTTCTCATTGTTTCGTCTTTGCCAAATTCAAGCTGTACTTTTGCCATCTCAACTGCTCCGATATGGTGCGGAATCATACCTTTGGCAAAAGCGGTATCAGCATCGGCAAGATTGCCCGCTTTGCTCATCTCATCGCCCATCTTGTTCATCATTGCAAGATAGGCTTGGGTGTGGGGCGGAGCATTTTGAGTGTCCATCGCCATAGCAGAGTGGTTCATATTGGCGTGGTTCATCTCTGCGTGCCCGTTTTGGTTATTTGGACTGTCGTGGGTGGTTTGGGTGTGGTTATTGTCCATCGAGTGCGTCGGCACTTCGTTTTTTCCGCCGGCACAAGCGGTTAAAGTCGCCAAAACAACAGCGGCAGCGACAAGATGTACGGCACGGTTTTTGATGAATGTCATTGGATTCTCCTTGTCAAAATGGGCATTGATAACATTGGGCAAATGACAGATTCGCCCAATGTCCATTTCACTATTTGGTTTTACGATTCACACGCACAGCCGTTGCAAGTGCAGTCATTACAAATGCAGGGCTTGCCGTTTTGGCATTGACAGTCCGGACGGCAGTTTTGCCCCGTGCAAGACTGGCAGCCGCAATGGGCGTGTCGGTTTTGAACAAAATCAGCGTTCATAACAGTTTCTCCGAATGTTAAGTTAAAGTGGATTATTAAAACAAAGTGCTTTTAAGCGATTAAAAGCATTGCTTTTTTGTTTTGATGTGCGTATCATAAACCCTAACCTTGAGTTAGGGTCAAGGGTTATTTTTACTTGATAACATTTTTTTACACACCACTCAATAAGGAGCAACAATGAACATCGGTGAAGCCGCCAAATTGACAGGGCTTTCTATCAAACAAATCCGTGATTATGAAAAATCAGGCTTATTAACCAACACCTTACGCAGTGAAACAGGTTATCGGATTTATAATGAAAGCGACATCAACCGCTTAAAATTCATCGCCAATGCCAGAAGTGTCGGCTTTTCGCTCTCACAAATTGGCGAGCTATTGGCACTCAACGACAACCCAAACCGAAAAAGCTGTGAAGTCAAAAGCCTAACCGCCACGCATATTGCGTTTTTATCAAATAAAATCAATGAATTACAGTCAATGGAGCAGACTTTACAAGCGTGGAGCGATACCTGTTCTGGCGATGAAGGGTCTGATTGTCCGATTTTAAGGGGACTTGTGGGTTAAACAAAAACACCGCTTGAATTGCTCCAAACGGTGCTTATTGTTATCAACTCAAACGACTTCAATCCAACCTCTATCTGCCAATGCCCCAAGTGCGATTTGATGAATCAGCTCGGTCGGTGCGGTACAAAGGATTGATAATACACGGATTTTATAGTCTTTGGTAAAAGGTGAAAGAAGGATTTTGCCATTTTTATTTTTGATGTGAAATTGGTATAATAATGAGTGCCAGTAATTAGTTTTTAATCGGAGAAAATGTATGAATAAAGCCACTTTAATTTTGCCATTATTATTGGCATTAACTGCTTGCCAATCAACTCCACAACTAAATACACAAGTCAATTCAGATTTTATTCGTATTGTAGAAGGGAAAACACCCAATGAATTGGCGGATTTATTATATGCACAAGCTACGAGCAAATATCATAATAAAATGATTGACCAATGCACCAAAGTGCAAATCAGCAAATCAGACAATCAAGTTATTTTTGATAATTTATTATTCGATGACCAATGTGGCGGTAAAGTAAGACATAGTACCGACAGCCAAATTAAGGCTCATCTGCAATCAGGTAAGCAGTTTCGCATCAATGAAATCAAGAGAACGCCAACCGCATTAGCAATGATTAACAGGGGCGTAGAACAAGTTTATCGTTATTATCTAATGCCAGAGCGAAAGCTGATTGGTGAATTTACGATTGGCAAAAATGATGTGAAATAATAGCTTTTGCCAAAATGATTGTCACCCATCAACCACCAAAACTTATCCTTTACGCCCAAAACGGCTGTAACGATTTTGTTTTTAATATTCCCTTTTCGCTGTTTCAAGCCACTTATTCAAGGGCAAAAACTGTTTGATATTGGGGTATGTAGCGACAATGGCAAGGCGATTGTCAGCGAATTTGGTGCAAAAATTGCGGTCAATGGCGATTTGTCGCTATTGGGCACGGCGGACATCATAGTGATTAGTGGCTTTATGGGCGATGCACCCAGTGCCAAATTATGCCAAAAATTGCAAACTGCCCACGCACAAGGCAAAAAAATCATTGGGCTGTGTTATGGCACTTTTGTGCTGGCTTTTGCGGATATATTGCAGGATAAAACGGTGGTAACGCATTGGGCGGGTGAGCGAGCATTTAAGGATAAATTTCCCAATATTCAATTAGATAGCAATCGGCTTTATATTGATGACGGCAATATTTTGACATCAGCTGGGGCATTTGCAGGCTTAGATTGTTGCTTGTATTTTATCCGTACACTGTATGGGGCAAAGGTAGCCAATGAGTTGGCTCGGAACTTGGTTTCTGCACCGCACCGTGAAGGCGGTCAAGCCCAGTTCAATGCTATCAGCCCAATTAGCCACGCAAAAGATAAAAAAATCAATGAATTATTGCAATTTTTAAGCGATAATTTGGACAAACCCCATACGCTTGATGAATTAGCAGAGCGAGTACATTTATCCAAAAGAAGTTTTCATCGTCATTTTAAATCCGCCACGCACATGACATTAACCGAGTGGCTGACCGCCAAACGCCTAAGCCTTGCCCAAGAGCTGTTGGAAAGTACAGATTTTTCCATTGAAGTTATCGCCCATCAAACAGGCTTTGGTACGGCAAGCCATTTTAGAATGCAATTCAAGACACGCTTTGGCGTATCACCACAAAGTTTTAGGAAAAGTTTTGGCGGATAAAAACCACTATTTATCATCATAAACGGTGGTGTATTTTTCAAATCATCCCATTAATTCATCAACCAATTCGGGTACGCTTTTTATTCTCACGCCACAAAGTGCGTATCGCCCTGTGAATGTACAGGTGGTGATGGATTTTTTTGTGGAAAAATGGGATGGGGGGGGGGGAGATGTTGGGCGTTTCAGGCAGCCTGAAAATATTTGCAAAATTCCCAAACAAAAACACCGCTTTTATTTCTAAAAACGGTGTTTTTACGCTTTACAAGATTAAAACATACTGCGACCACTGGCGGTTTTGGCTGGCACATTTTGCAGAACGTCCCAATGCTCTACGATTTTACCATTTTCATCAAAACGGAAAATGTCCACCACCGCACTGCCCAAGCTGTCTGGCGTTGGTTGGCTATGAATGTGCAACACCACCAAATCGCCTTCGGCAATCGCACGCTTGATGTGTGAGCGAGCTTGTGGGGCTTGGCTGACAAATCCACCAATGCCTTTGACAAAGGCGTCTTTGCCGTCCGCCACCATTGGATTGTGCTGTAAATACACATCGCCAATGTATTTATCGGCGGCTTCTTGGACTTTGTGCTGATTAAATGCCAAATCATAAAAAGCGATGGCATTGGCTTTATTGCGTTCAGTTTTGGATTGAACCACTGATTTGACGCTTGTTTCGGCTTTTTGTGCGGCACTGGATACGCTTTGGCAACCTGTTAATGCCACGCTTGCCACAAGCACCGATAAGATGAGTTTTTTCATTGGATTAGCCCTGTTTGCTTGATAAATAAGTGCATTTTAGATGATTGAAATTCAAATAAGAATAGCATAATATGGAAACTTACTTTCCAAAAATGAAAACCTTATGAACCTAAACGCCTTATCTCTATTTGTCTCTGTCGTCCAAGACGGCAGTTTATCCAAAGCATCGGAACGGCTGAATGTACCGATTGCCACCATTAGCCGTCAAATTACAGAATTAGAAAAATCGCTCAATATTCAACTATTTGACCGCAAAAAATCAGGCGTCAAGCCGACAATGGCAGGGCAAAAGCTTTATGAGCAAGTGTATCAAAACATTGATAATTTATTGCAAGTAGAAAAGGCATTCTCTGAGCATCAAGAAATTAGCGGAAAACTGCGGATTTCTACTTTTGCAGGTTTGCAAGAGGTGTGGGCGTGGGTGGATGAATTTTGTATTCAATATCCCAAAGTTCAAGTTCATTGCCAAATTACTGACCGAGTTTTGGATTTGGTGGAAGATAATATTGATTTTGCGTTTCGGGCAGGGGATTTGCATACCGATAATGCGGTGGCACGATTGGTGCTATCAGCAAAAACCAAATGCGTGGCCCATCCGCATTTATTGGCACAATACGGCACCCCGATGACGCCTGATGATTTGGTGCATTTTCCTTGTGTGGGCTTTGCCAAAGCCGAACAAAAAGAGCTGATGATTTCATTAGAAAATAAGACGCTTCATTTGCCTTATGTGTTCGCATCAAACGATGTGTATGCGGTGGCGTATTTTATCCGTCAAGGGCGTGGCATTGGTTATTTGCCCAAGCAGATGGCCAATCGCTTGATTGAAGAATATGGCTTGGTGGAAGTGTTGCACGATTACCCGATGCGGACTTATCCTGTGCATTTGTTGTATTTGAAACATCGTTATCCATCTTCGGTGATGCGTGCGTTTTTGGATTTTGTGATGGAGAAAGTGGGGTTTTACGCAGTTTAAAGTGGTTTGATGGATGCTTTGTAAGAAATTTCGTACACAGATTGCCGATTTTTGCCACTGTTTACGGCACTGTCATTTTGACATAATACGCATAACAGCAATGGAAAACGATACAGGATGTATCAAGCAAGGATGATCAGCTGTTCGTATGGAAACACCGTAAGGATGCACGCAGGATATGCACCAAAAAAGCCACAAGTGAGAACTTGTGGCTTTTGCTTTGGGAGCTGTAGTCATAAAGCTTTATCAAGCGGTATATTCAGTCATCCACCACCGCTGCATACACCCCAAGACTTGCCACAAACTCATCCACCCGTGCTGCATCCATCTGCGCATCGATGATGACATCCGTCGCATAATCCACCGAGACGATCTCGCCTGCCACCGCACCGATCAGATAGCGAACTTGGGCTTCATGGGCGAAGTTGGTGGCGATACTGATGGTTGATTTTGGTACAAATGCCGTCAGCGTCATCTGATCCACCGCCATCTGTGCAGCTGTACCATACGCACGAGTCAATCCCCCTGCCCCAAGCTTAATCCCACCAAAATACCGCACCACGATGATGATGCAGTTGCCGATTGCCTTATGCTGTAAGACATTCAAAATCGGTCTGCCTGCCGTGCCGTTTGGCTCGCCATCATCATCAAAGCCTGCACTGGTGGTGTTATTGGGATCGCCGATGATATAGCCAAAGCAGTGATGGCGTGCATCAGGATAACGCTCTCGTAAATCCGCCACATGACCCATCGCCTGCTCACGGCTATCGATGGGATAGGCGAATGCCAAAAACTCGCTTTTTTTGATTTCATAGACCGCTTCGCACGGTGCGCTTGGGGTTTGGTAGCTCACAAGGATAAGTTTGGTGGTGGATTTGCCTTATTTTCCCATACTTTAGCGATTTGTACAAATCATCAAGCATCAGCACGCTTGGCAAAAATATGCTACACTAGCATTATTTATCATTGGAAAATTTCATGCGTTTGGATAAATTTTTAAGCAAAGCCACCGAACTGTCCCGTAAAGACGCCAAAAAAGTCCTGCACGCTGGCGAAATCAGCGTCAACGGCATCACCATCAAAGACTCAAGCCACCACATCGATGTCGCTTGTGATGAAGTACTGTGGGCAGGTGAACCTTTGTCAGTCGCTGAAGGCAACCGCTATATCTTGCTGTATAAGCCGGACGGCTTTGAATGTACGCTCAAAGCCAAAGAATACCCGATTGTCACCGATTTGATCGCCGTGCCCGAAGTCGATAGCCTACGCATCGCAGGCAGGCTCGATGTCGATACCACAGGCGCTCTGCTACTGTCCGATGATGGCGCTTGGCTGCACCGTGTCACCAGTCCCAAACGCCATCAACCAAAACGCTATGAGCTGACACTCGCCGATCCAATGGATGCTGACGCACAAGCACACGCCATCAAACAAGTAGCAAACGGCATCTTGCTTGAAGGCGAAAGCGAAAAAACTCGCCCTGCCGAATTATCATTCGTCGATGAGACACACGCCGTACTGATTTTGACCGAAGGCAAATATCATCAGGTCAAGCGGATGATGGCATATTTTGGTAATAAAGTCATCGAGCTGCACCGAGCCAGCATCGGTGAGATTAGCCTAGATGGGCTTGAGATGGGTGAATGCCGCTTCCTAAAGCCTGATGAGATTGCACAGTTTTGATGATAAAACAATGAAAAACTTACATGCACTAGCACTGGCCTTATGCCTACAGATGTCTGTCGCCTCAAGTACTGCCTTAGCCGACACCATCGACCACAGCCACATCAAGCAGCTATTGAGCCAAGCAGGTCTGTCCACACCCATCACGCACATCGAGCCAAGCCACTTGACAGGCTTTGGGCAGATCACCTTGGCAGGCGGCAGTCAGCTTTTGATCAGTGATGACCTAGGCTACCTCATCCAAGGCACAGCAAGCGCCAACCCAAGTCCCATCACACCCATCGCTGCTGAAGTGCGTCGCACGCTGCCGATAGGCACCCCTGTCAGCACCGCCCATAAGCAAGCGCTGTTAGCGAACATGACCGCGATGCGCGACATCAACGACGGTGCCGCCTTTTATCATACTGGCATTAAAGGCATACTTTGGGGCATCTCAAGTCTTGGTGATACCACCTTTTTAGTGAGTGATGATGGCCGCTATCTGATGGATGGGATGATGGCCAGCCTTAAAGGCGGTAAATTTCAAGAACATACACCGATATTTGAAGCCGCCAAAAACCAACACATTCTAAGCAGCTTACAGCCGTCGATGATGGCTGTTTATCCTGCCAAAACTTCTGAACGCGCCGTACTGTATGTGGTCAGCGACATCCATTGCCCTTATTGCAAAATCCTGCACGATCGCATCGAAGAGCTGTCCTTACAAGGCATCACCACCAAGGTCATCGGCTATCCAGTCTATGATGAATCGATCGAGCCGATGCGCCAAATCTGGTGCGAATCAGACAACGCCAGACGCAGCACCCTGTTGTCTGCCGCCTTTAAAGGCATCACACCCACCCGCGCTGTCTGCCAAGGCACCGACCCGCTCGCTGACACCGCGCGGCACATTTTGGCGCTCGATGTCACCGCGACCCCTGCAGTGTATCGCGCTGATGGCAGCCTATTCACTGGTGATCTACAAGGTGAGGCATTGTATCATTTCTTAGGTCTGCGCTAAGATGCTTTTGATTTGCCATATTCAAGCCGTCTTTAGGTGCGATGTTTCATGTGAAACCTAATACCGCGCATAAACTTTCGCACCCTTAATAAGCCAAACTAATAAGCCAAACTGCCGCTATCGCTTGATCGCTGAATTTAATCCATTAAAGGCAGGCAAATTTACACAAGATTTGCCTGATTTGCCTTGATAAATGAAGCAACAAACGCCATATTTAGGGATATTTTTGTGTTTTTTATTGAGTTTTTGTCATGAGTAAAGATTTTTATAGCATTTTGGGTGTGGATAAATCCGCAGACGAAAAAGAAATCAAAAAAGCCTTTCGTAAAATTGCGATGAAATACCACCCCGACCGCAACCCAGACAACCCAGAGGCCGAAGAAAAGCTCAAAGAAGCCTCCAAGGCCTACGAAACCCTAAGCGATCCTGAAAAACGCGCGACTTATGACCGCGTCGGCCATCATGCCTATGAACAGGGCATGGGCGCAGGCGGCTTTGGCGGTGGTGGTTTTGCTGGTGGTGATTTTAATGACATCTTTGGTGATATTTTTGGCCAAGCCTTTGGCGGTGCAGGTGGTTTTGGCGGCTTTGGCGGCGGTTCAAGTCGTCGTGCCAGCCGTGGTGCGGATTTGTTGTACAACATCAGCCTGACCCTCGAAGAAGCGGTCAAAGGCTGCAAAAAACAAATCACCTTCTCAACATCTGTCACCTGTGGCACCTGTCATGGCAAAGGCGCCAAATCAGACAGCGACATCGTCACCTGTGGCACTTGTCATGGTCAAGGTCAAGTGCGGATGCAACAAGGCTTTTTTGTCATGCAGCAGACTTGCCCTGAGTGTCATGGCACCGGCAAACAAATCAAAAACCCTTGCCCTGACTGTCATGGCGAAGGCAAAAAAAGCGAACAGCAAACGCTGGAAGTCTCGATTCCTGCCGGTGTCGATAATGGCGACCGCGTGCGTCTGGCTGGTAAGGGTGAAGCAGGCGACAGCGGCATGCCTAATGGCGATCTGTATGTCGAGGTGCGTGTGCAGCCACATGATGTATTCACTCGTCGTGGCGCAGATCTGCACATGGATGTCCCTGTCTCGATGGTGACAGCGGCGCTGGGTGATGAGGTCGAAGTGCCAACCCTAGATGGCAAAATCAAAGTCAAAATCGCCGAAGGCACACAATCAGGCAAGCTACTGCGAGTGCGCGGTAAAGGCGTCACCACTGTGCGTGGACATATGCAAGGTGATTTGATTTGCCGTATCGTGGTGCAGACGCCTGTCAATCTGACTTCTGAACAAAAAGAACTGATGCGACAGCTACAAGCCAGTCTGGGCGAGAAAAATAGCGGTGAGCAGAAAAAAGGGCTTTTTGACAGACTCAAAGACGATGTCAAAGACTTGTTCGACTAATTATTTTGACTAAGTATTTAGCATCTAAGCATTTGACAAAGCCATCATATCCTCAGTATGATGGCTTTTTATTTTGGTCAATTTGGCAAATCGGATATGAAAACCCAAACCGCACTGATTCACGATCCCCGTCATGCGCCACAGTACATCGACAGCCTACAGCCACCCGTGTATCGAGCATCGACGATCGTGTTCAAGGACACCGCTCAGCTGCTTAACCGTCATTGGACAGATCGCTATGATTATAGCTATGGCACGCATGGTACGCCATCGACTTATACGCTTGGCGATCAGATTGCACGGATGGATGGCGGTGAGTATTGCTTACTTGCGCCTAGTGGTCTGTCGGCGATTAATTTGGTTAATAGCACCTTTTTAAGTACAGGCGATGAAGTCTGGCTGCCTGATAATGTCTATGGCCCAAACTCTGATCATGTAGAATTTTTACAAAATAACTATGGCATTATCCCAAAAGTCTATGATCCACTGGATGCCAGCACATTTGAGCCATCGGCACAGTGTAAGCTGATTTGGCTAGAAGCAGCAGGCTCAGTGACGCTAGAATTTCCTGATTTACAAGGACTCATCAAAAAAGCCAAAGCACATGGTATCTTAACAGCGATTGATCATACTTGGGGCGCATCGCTTGCCTTTAGTCCGTTTGCTATCGGTGATGAAGCCCTTGCTGTTGATATTGCTGTGCACGCCTTGACCAAATACCCAAGCGGCGGCGGTGATGTGTTGATGGGAAGTGTGGTGACCAAGGATAAGGCGTTGCACACCAAGCTACTACGCACGCACGCAAGACAAGGTATCAGCGTCTCCGCTGATGACTGCGCCACCGTATATCGCAGCCTGCCAAGTATGGCGATGCGCTATGCCAAGCAGTCAGAGACTTGCTTAGAATTATTAGATTTCTTAAAAAATAAACCACAAATCGCCCAAGTGCTACACCCTGCGACGGCAGACAATGCCAGCCATCAATTTTGGCAACAAAACTGCCTAACTGCCAAAAGCGCAGGGCTAGTCAGTGTCATCATGGACAAGCGCTACTCATGGGCGGATGTCTGCCGATTTGTCGATGCGCTAAAGCTATTTAAAATCGGCTTTAGTTGGGGCGGAGCGACGAGCCTTGTGATGCTGTATGACATCAAAAAAATGCGTCGGCTTACTCATCACCATCTTGCCGATGGCTATCTGGTGCGTTTTTGTATCGGGCTAGAAGATGTCAGTGATTTGATGGCAGATATCGAGCAGGCGCTCAATGTATTAAAATTGGATGAAAAAACAAATTAAAATGGGTATAATCAAACGATCAAAACAACCATCATAAGGATGTCATTATGAGTCAACTCAATATCGGTATCATGGGCGCATCAGGTCGTATGGGTCGAATGCTTATTGAGGCTACGCTGAACAATCCCAATACAGCGCTTAAAGGAGCATTCGTCCGCAGTATCTCAAGCCTAATCGGTGCAGACTCTGGGGAATTTATCGGAGTGAATAAAACAGGTGTGCCACTGTCCACCATCACACTTGATGGCGTGCAGGCGCTGATTGACTTTAGCCTACCTGAAGCGCTCGATGAAGTGCTTGATGCCTGTCTTGCGCACAAAGTGCCATTGGTGATGGGTGTCACTGGTCTGTCTGATGCCCAAGAAGCCAAGCTTAAGGCCGCCAGCGAACATATCGCCATCGTCTATGCGGGCAACTACTCAACTGGCGTCAATCTGTCGCTGAACCTACTTGCAACCACCGCACGCGTGCTTGGACTCAATGCTGACGTTGAAGTCATCGAACACCATCACAAGCACAAGATTGATGCGCCATCAGGCACAGCACTGATGATGGCAAAAGCCGTCGCCGACGCTCGTGGTCAGCATCTGCCAAACGCCCTAGTGCACGGCCGTCATGGCGCTGCCAAACGCCAAGCGGGCGATATTGGTATGCACGCCATCCGTGGTGGTGAAATCATCGGTGAGCATACGGTCGAATTCATCATGGATGGTGAAATCATCGCCATCACCCACAAAGCCCAAAGCCGCGCCACCTTTGCCACAGGTGCGGTCAGGGCTGCTGAGTGGGTCGCCACACAGCCAGCTGGTCTTTATACCATGCAAGATGTGCTTGGGCTAAAAGACTGACACAGCTAAGACAACAAAAGCGGAAAAATTACTTTCCGCTTTTTTATGCCATGCAATCAGTGCATCACACCTCAATCTGACTTAAAACAAAGTCCAAATCCTTATCACCGCGGCCGGATAGATTGACCAAGATTTTTTGGTCTTTGCCAAGCTTTTTGGCTTCACGGATGGCGAACGCCACCGCGTGCGAGCTCTCTAGCGCAGGGATGATGCCTTCCAAGCGTGATAGTAGCATAAAGGCATCTAGACACTCTTGGTCGGTGGCTGATTGATATTCCACTTGACCGCTGTCCTTAAGATAACTGTGCTGCGGCCCGACACCTGGATAATCCAGACCCGATGCAATCGAATGTACTGGTGCAGGCTCGCCATTCTCATCAAGTAGCACATAGCATTTGAACCCTTGGATTTCACCTTTGACACCCAAAGTCAAAGTCGCTGCATGACGATGATGACTGTCAAGCCCCTCGCCTGCTGGCTCAACACCGACTTTACGCACTGACCCATCATCCAAGAACGCATTGAACAACCCCAAAGCATTCGAGCCACCGCCCACACACGCCGTCACCACATCAGGCAGTCCGCCTGTCAATTTGCCAAACTGACGGCGCGCCTCATGTCCGACGATCGACTGAAAATACCCCACCATCTCAGGATAAGGGGCAGGCCCCACCACCGAACCGATGGCAAACATACTGTCATCCAGCTGGTTCAAATAGCTTTCAAACGCACTATCCACCGCTTCTTTGAGCGTGCCAGCGCCACGAGAGACAGGCACCAGTGTTGCACCCAGAATCTTCATGCGAGAGACATTCGGATGTTCTTTGGCGATATCCACGACACCCATGTGGATTTCGCACTCAAGCCCAAGTAGTGCCGCCGCTGTCGCCAGTGCCACACCATGCTGACCTGCACCTGTCTCAGCGATGACTTTTTTCTTGCCAAGTCGTTTGGCAAGTAGCACTTCGCCCAGACAGTGATTAATCTTGTGCGAGCCTGTGTGGTTCAGATCTTCACGCTTAAGATAAATCTGTGCACCGCCCAGATGCTCAGACAGTCGGCGTGCATGATAAATCGGACTTGGACGGCCGACATAGTGCAGCTGCAGCGCTTCGATTTCTTTCAAAAATCCATCATCAGCAATCATCGCACGAAAGCCATCTTCGATCTCTTGCATCGCCGCTGAGAGTGCAGGATGTCCGATTTTACCACCAAATTCACCAAATAAGCCCTCTTGGTTTGGCACGACAGTCTCATTTAATCCATACAGTTTGGTCATCATATTCCCCTTAATAAAATTGGGCGCATCATCACAATACGCCCATTCATTCTAGCGAGATTTTATAAAATGTAAAGCCAATTTTGCTCGCTCAAGACAAGGTTGTTATTTTGGTGTACTACCCACCATATCGATGATCCACACTTCAGACTGCGATCCAAGACGCAGCGGCACGCCCCACAGCCCATAGCCTGACGAGACCACCGTGTGCATATTGCCCACTTGTTCGTAGCCATAGCCGATACGATTCATCATCGCCACGATGAAATTTGCAGGGAAAATTTGCCCATTATGCGTATGTCCCGAGACTTGCAAATCAATAGGCAATTGGCTGTTTTCATCGATTTGGCTTGGGCGATGATCCAATAGAATCACCGGTTGATCGGTCTTGACCTGTTTGATCAGCTCAGCAGTCGGCAATCGCGCAGCGACATGATCATCAAATCGCCCAATCACGGACAGACTTGTGGTCTTACCATCTTTTTGGATGTCGATTTGAGCAGTTTTGTCATCGAGTAGCAGCGTGCCTGTGTCAGTGATGGCTTTGACGATGTCAGCTTGGGCTTGTCTGCGATATAGATCGTGATTGCCAAGACTTGCCACCGCCCCAAAGCCTGTCGCATCGACCACCGTCTTGAAATGACTTGCCATGCCATAGGCGTCATACGCCACCGTGTCATCATCCATCACATCACCTGGCATCAGTAGCAGATCCACTTGCTCATCATTGAGTATCCCAGCCAGCTTATCCAGATGACTAATCCCGATTAGCTCACCCAAATGCAAATCGCTCACCACAGCGATACGCACAGGCACTGGCATCGGCTTATCAATGCTGATACTTAAGTGGCGAACTGTTGGCGTATAGACATTATACAGACCAAGTGCGATCAAGCCGATAAAGCTTGCCACACCAAAAACTCTCAGACCATGCCCAAGCGTGATGCCAAACCTAGACGCCAAAACGCCTATCACCAAAGTCAGCGCCATCGCCAATATCGCGATCCACAGCACACTCAGATAGCTCATGCCGATGCGAAACGAACCTGTGATGAGCAGCAGCAAAATGACATTACTGATGACAAACAGCCCGATCATCACCGCCTTTAAGATTGCATCGGACGCCCACGGACGCACGAGCCACTGCACGCCTGATGCCAGTGCATAAGTACACAGCTGAAATAAAATGGCAACCACCGCCATAAAGAAAATACGCATCACGCCTGCCTATGGATAATTATTAATTATTATTAAAAAATGATAAAGCGGAATTGGCAACAAAGCTTAGGTCAAATTGGCGCGTTTTATAATCATAATCCAAAAACCCAATATGCCCACCATACAAAGTGTCAAGCAAAGTGACTTGGTTTGACACATCGCCTGCTGTCGCTGTTAAACCCAAAAACGGATCATCTTTGGCGGTGATGATCAGCGTTGGGCGTGCCACATCGACCAGATAAGGCAATGCCGATGCTTGGCGGTAGTAGTCATTTTTTGAGCGATAACCGTGGCGTGGTGCGGTAAAGACATCATCAAAGTCGCCCATGCGTTTGGCGCGCTTAAGCAGCTTGATTTCATCAGCACTTAAGCGATTCTCCAGCGCTTTTTTGACGATGGGATTTAGCAGATATGGCGTATAAATATGTCTGCCCAACAGTCGCTCCATCGCCATCGATGCTGATGATAGATCCACAGGCGCTGAGACGACGACCGCTTTTTGGCACAGTGCCGATGTGCCGTATTCACCCATATATTTGGCCAGTGCATTGCCGCCCAGTGAGACGCCGATGGCGTAGATGGTGGCAAATTTATTGGATAGATATTCTAAATAATGATGCACCTCTTTGGTATCACCTGCATTATAAAATACATCGCCTGACACCGCCACGCCACCACACGAGCGAAAATGCGCCACCACAAAATGATATCCCTTATCCTGCACTGCTCTTGCCAAGGTGCGCGCATAATGGCTTTGGCTTGAGCCTTCCATCCCATGAAACAGCACCACCAGCGGCGTGTGATATTTGCCATCATCACCGATGGCTTCATCCGTCAAAAGATAGTCAAACGCCACATCACTTTGATTAAACGAATCTTTGATCAAGGTACGCTCATAATTTGGCTCAAATTTAACCAAAAATTTTGGCAAAATTGTTTGCAGATGCGGATTACGCAGCCATAAAGGCGGGTTAAAGGTTGTTAGCATGGAGATCTCTTTATCAATGGGAAATTTGCACAGAGGCAGTGCGGTAGTTGATGGTGGCGATGGGCTGCTTTTTCTAGAGCGGCGCGGTTCGTTTGGTCAAATTTTGGGCAGTTATCAGAAAAAACCCACCAAGCTGTCGTCATGTCATCATGCATCCAGCTCGAACACCACCACCAAATCACCAGCGCCATCGTCACTTGGCAAACCTCGACCGCTTAGGCGAACACTCGTCGGATAATATGCATGGGCAGGTACGCTAAGCTGTAGTGACAACGGCGGTGGCAACTGTACTTGCGTACCGATCATCGCCTCTGTCGTGCTGATACGCACGGTATAATAGACATCTTTGTCACGCACCTGCACATCGGGTGTATCGATCGCGATGCGAATGCGGTAAGTGCGATCAGCATCGATCACTTGGATCACCTCACCATGACCGATGCCTTTGGGCAGCGTAGTTTGTAGCTGACGCCCATCCACCCAAAGGCTGATTTGTCCGCCTTGATAAGCCGTGCTTAGGCTGATGGCACAAAGCGGCAAATCATCAGGCAAGTCCATCGATTGCGCTTGTGCCAGCTTGTGCCACAGCCGCTTGGCGTGCTTGATGGCGTGTCCTGCCAAGCGACCTGCTTGCACACCCAGCTGATCGTGAAACTCAGGCGATAGTCGCGACTTAAGCGCTTGCCCCACTTTGTTCGCATGGCGATGGGCAAAGCCCTCGATCTTCTCTGTCAGCTGGCGTTTTTTGTCCGCAAGCCACAGCTTTTGGTGATGCTCCATCAGCTTGTTATCATAGCGTTGTCGCATATCAGCATCTTTGAGCGTGGCATAGGCGGCGTTTAGCAGACTTGCCATCTCATCATCCGGCTTGCCATCTGCTCTGTCAGGATGATGACGAGCGATTTGACTGCGATAAGCACGCTTGATAGTGGTGACATCAGCCGACTTTGTCACGCCAAGTAATTGATAATAATCAACAAAATGATCAGACTGCCCAGAATGTTTTGTCATCTTATGCCATCATGTCTTGTTATGCCAACTCTGTTTCAAGCGTCTCAAGCTCATCCATCGCCGCAAGCATGGTCTCTTCGGTACTGTCGATTTTGGCTTTGATATCGCTTTGTTCGTTTAATAATTCTAATAACTTTGACTTATTAGCATCATCATACAGACCGCTGTCAGACAGATCATTTTCGATGACATCAAGTCTGCTACCTAGCATCTCAAGTTCGCTTTCAAGCTTAGCAATCTGCTTACGCAGGGGTGCGGTCTGTTCACGGATTTGGGCATTTTTTTTGCGTCGCTCTTCTTTACTCAGCCCATCATTGGCAGAGGTCTGTGCTTGCGGTGTGACGCACTCGGGTTTGGCGACTTCTTTTTGTTCTTTGTGGGCAAGCTGCCGCTCTTGGCGAGCTTTTTTGAGATGTTCGGCATAATCGCTCATATCACCGACAAACTCCGTGCAGCGACCATCTGCCACAAGCCACAGCTCATCACACACCGACAAGATCAAATCACGATCATGCGACACCAAAATCAATGCACCTGCAAAGTCTTGCAGTGCAAGCATCAATGCATTTCGCATCTGCAGATCCAGATGGTTGGTCGGCTCATCGAGCACCAAGACATTGGGGCGTTGCCACACTAATAACGCCAGCATCAGCCGTGCTCGCTCACCACCTGAGAACAATCGGCTGACCGTATCAATCCGCTCACCCCGAAAATCAAAACTGCCCAAAAACGCTCGCAAATCCGCATCCGATGTCTGCCCTGCAATGCGTCTTAACATCACCATCGGCGTGGCATCATCATCTAGGCTGTCCATCTGATGCTGATTAAAATAACCAAGCTTTAGTGTCTCTGAAACCTTATGTACACCGCTTATCAGTGGCAGCTCACCGACCAATGCTTTGATCAATGTGGATTTGCCAGCACCATTTGCCCCAAGGATACCCATACGGACACTTGGGGTGATTTGTAAGTTTATCTTAGAAATCATCGGTACACCATCATAGCCGATGGTCGCATTATCTAGGCTAATCAGCGGGGATGCCATGTGCGATGGCTCATAAAACTTAAAACTAAACGCACTATCCGCCATCACAGGACTCAGCTCAGTCATACGATCAAGCTGTTTGATACGGCTTTGGGCTTGCTTGGCCTTGGTCGCCTTGGCACGAAAACGGCGGATATAGTCTTCTAGATGCGATCGCACGGCTTGTTGTTTTTCGTAGGCTTGTTGTTCTTGGGCAAGTCTTTCGGCACGCGTACGGACAAATTGGCTATAATTGCCTGTATATAAAGTGATTTTGCCCTGTTCAATGTGTAAAATATGTCCACAAATCGCATCCAAAAATGCTTGGTCATGACTGATCAGTAAAACAAGCCCATCGAACTTTTGCAACCACTCTTCAAGCCACAAAATCGCATCCAAATCCAAATGGTTGGTCGGCTCGTCAAGCAGTAGTACATCAGCGCGGTGCATCAAGGTGCGAGCCAGATTTAGACGCATCCGCCAGCCCCCTGAGAACATCGCCACCGCCTTGGTATGCTCAGCTTCACCAAAACCAAGCCCTGATAAAATCATCGCCGCCTTAGCACGAGTGCGATAGCCATCAATCTCTTCAAAACGCTGATAAATTGGCGCAATCTCATCGGCAGACAGTGCATCTTGGCGACTGATTTTGTCATTGAGCTGCCACCATTCGGCATCGCCAGACAGTACATAGTCGATGGCAAGCATATCGGTGGCGTGAATCTCTTGTGCCATATGGGCGATCTGCCATGACGACGGCATCGAGACCTGCCCAAGATCGGTGGCATATTCACCCAAGATGGTGGCAAACAAGGTGGATTTGCCCGTGCCATTATTGCCCGTCAGACCGATTTTTTGTCCTTTGTGTAATTGTAAATTGACATCACTAAATAGCAGTCGCCCTTCTCGGCGTACCGCCACATCTTTAAATTCAATCATGCTGTGTATCTACTGGTAAATAATGGCTTATTTTAGCACATTTGACTTATAATGCAGATAAAGTGGCGTACAAATCAGCCATCACTGACAAATTTATCCAAGACCCCCTTGCAAAAGCCCATCACCATCCCTATACTAATCCCATCTTTCACTTAACTTTTTATAAGGAAAACAAGATGGCTCGTCTAACCGTCAACACCCTAGAAACCGCCCCAGAAAAAGCCAAAGAGCGTATAGAAATGGTACAAAAAGCCAATGGCTTTATCCCAAATCTAATCGGTGTGTTGGCAAACTCGCCACAAGCACTTGAAATGTATCAAGAAGTTGGCAAAATCAACAGCAAAAGCAGCCTAACTCCCGAAGAAATCGAAGTGGTACAAATCACCGCAGCAGCGCACAATGGCTGTGATTTTTGTGTGGCAGGTCATACCAAAATCGGTACCCTAAAGCTAAAAATGCCTGAAAACGTGCTAAACGCTTTGCGTGCTCGCACCACCATCGAAGACAACGCCAAATATCAAGCCTTGGCACAGTTCACCATGCAGCTGATTGATAAGCGTGGCAAAGTGTCTGATGAAGAATTGGCAGCCATCAAAGCCGCCGGCTACAGCGAACAAAACATCCTAGATGTGGTGCTGGGCGTGGCGCTAGCAACTTTGTGCAACTATGCCAACAATGTCGCCCAAAACGACATCAACCCAGAACTACAGGCGTATGCGCCATAAGTTGGGACGACCCATCAGTGATGGCTGATGGCGATGAATGCCAAAAAACACCCCAAAGGTTGTCTAACTTTTGGGGTGCGGTTCAAGGCCAAGGTGTTTTTTAATAATCATATTTTAGCGATGTCACACAACAAAGCTGTCTTTGCTGGAGCGTCGCCTATCAAATACCCAATTTTTAGTCATATTTTCGCTCAAACCTCAAAAAATCCTCCAGTCTTTTTGCTTCGTCCACTTCATCGTGGGCAATCAGCAGATATTTCCACGGTTTACCGCCGTGCTGCACAGCATAGTCTGTTGCCTGTTTACACCAAGCAGTTGCCGCTTCGGCTTTGGCTTGCACTTCGGCGTTTTGCATATCGGTACGAGCTTTGGTTTCTACCATCAAGATATCGTTTTGTGTTTCCGCCACAAAATCAGGTTGGTATTCTGCTTGTTCATTTCCCTGTTTATAATAAATTTGAAACTGCCCCAAAGCGGGTTTAAACCATTTTTGTGCATCACGTTCCAAAATCACGGCAAATCGGCGCTCGGTGTCGGAATCAAATTTTTGTAATGGATACAGACATTTTTGAAATCCACCAAACAGCATTTGCTTGAGGCGGCTTTTATCCGTAACCGTATCGCGCACCGAACGCACCGGCTCGTTTGCCGATGCGGTGTAATGGCAGGGTTTGAGCGCGGTAAATCCGCGGCTGACATGCGCTTCATAATGTGTGGCTTTTTCCCAGAAATGTACCATCATTTGCGCATGGATTTCCCGCGCAATCAATCGGCGGTTTTTATCCAACACATCTAGCGTCTCTTGTTCGGAAAGATAACTGCGTAAATGCTGTACCATTTGTCCTGCCAAATCATACAACAGTTCTGCTTGAGTAAAATAATCAATATCTTCAAAATCAACCAGTGCATGCACGATATAGTCTTCAGGACGTTTTTCAACCAAACCAAGCTCCGCAGACAAACTGCTTTGTTCATCGGTATGCAGGTTGTGAATCAGAATCTCGCGCGCCCCTGGTTGTAAATGTAGATTGCTCACATCCAAGCTAAATGGATAAAATCCTGTACTAATCTCTCCACTTGGTATTACAGTAATCCTTGGAATATCAATAGTTTGACTCACTAACACTTGTGTTGTCCTGGCAACAATCGCGGCAACATCAGGTAATTCATCTACGAATAATTCATCTTGCATACCTTGCAATTGTTGTTTCACTTCTTCGGTGATTTTTGCCTGAATATCCGCTTGTAATAAGGTTTGCGAAGTCGGCGCTTGTTGCGGGCGGGCTTCGTATCGGGCAGCGGCTTCCATCACCTTACGGGCAATTTGCTTTTCCGCCTCACTGGTAAATATCGGCTGATACGCTTCTGCGTTGTGCGCAACATCGTTTTCAGACGGCCTATCCGCCAGGCCCAAACGGCTTTCTATGCCACTGGATACGGTAACGCTCACTTTTTGTTCATCCGCTCCCGCCGGCTCCAAAATCACCTGTTGCAAGCGCAATACCGAATCGCCTTTGTTGGCTTCATCAATGATTTCTTGAAAGCGGTCGTGCGCCACAATATTAAGTCTATCCACCACTTCCACGCCAGTGCGTTTACCATAAGGCAGGCGCAAGCCGCGCCCGATACTTTGCTCAATCAAAGTACGTGCATTAGCAGCACGCAGCGGCACAATGGTATAAAGATTGGTAACGTCCCAGCCTTCTTTAAGCATATTGACGTGAATCACGATTTCGGTCGGCTCGTCCACGCTTTCCACCGCCAACAGCCGCGCAATCATCTCTTCCTCGTCTTTGCCTGATTTACTCGAATCCACCTGAATTACTTTGCCCTGATAACGCCCATTATAAAAATTGTCCGATTCCAATAAAGACAATAGTTGTGCAGCGTGGGTAGTATCGCGGGCAATCACCAGCATAAAGGGTTTCACCACCGCCACGCCGTTTTCCCGCGCAAAGGTTAAAAGCTCCACCTTGGTGTTTTCATGTAGGCGTACACCGTCTTCCAGCTTGATTTTTTCAATCTCTTCTGGTGTATGGTTTTTGGCGTTGAAATTACGCTGCGTAACCACCGCTGGCATTTTTACAAAGCCATCCTCCATCGCCCGCGCCAAAGGGTAATCCATCACCACGTTTTTAAACGGAATCGGCACTTTGGTTGATTCCACAAATGGCGTAGCGGTCAATTCTAAGCCCAGTAACGGACTCAATTCATTAATCGCTCTCATTCCTGCTTGGGCACGATAGCGATGCGATTCGTCCATCAACAGTACCAAATCGGGCAGATTCGCCAGATAGTTGAAATAACTATCGCCCAATACTTCACGCATCCGCTTGATACGCGGCTCTTTGCCACCACGTACTTCGGAATTGATTTTGGAAATATTGAAAATATTGATCCGCACCTCGGTAAAGAAATCCGCCATGCCGATGCTTTGCTGCTCGTAGTTATCACCAGTAATCACACGTGGCGGATTGATAGCAAATTCGCCAATGCCCTTGAACACATATTTCGGCGTATTGGGCGAAAAATCGCCGATCAGCTTGTTATAAATCGTCAGGTTCGGCGCCAGCACAAAGAAATTGTTGATGCCATATGCCAAATGCAGATAGGCGATAAACGCCCCCATCAAACGGGTTTTGCCCACCCCTGTTGCCAAGGCAAAACACAGCGACGGAAAATCGCGTTCAAACTCCTGCAAGGTCGGAAATTCGGCTTTCAGCGTTTCAAGCACCGCCGCGACATCACGCTCATGTTTCAGCATTTGGGGCGCGGCATCCAGCGCTTGTTTCAGTTTCGCCAGACTTTCTGCCTGCGGTGCACGCAATGACAAGCGCCCGTTAATATGGTTTTGAATTCTTGTGGTCATTTTTATCTCTTGTCTTTATTTGAACTATCCGGAAATTTCGGAAACTTGCCCGTCTTCATCCTGCCAATCAGACAATTCGCTTTCCAGCTGTTCCACTGTCGGCAAATTGGTTACCAACGGTTCCGGCAAGGCTCGTACCAGTTCATATTCGGCAATGCCTATCGGCTTATCGATACCAGACAAAGCATATTCCGCCACCAAACGGTTTTGCGTTTTGCACAACAACAAACCAATGGTGGGGTGGTCATCAGGGGCTTTAATTTGTGCATCGACCGCCGCCAAATAAAAATTCAACTGCCCTGCATGCTCTGGCTTAAATGCCGTGGCTTTTAATTCCACCACCACATAGCATTTCAAACGCGTGTGGTAGAACAGCAAATCAATAAAAAACTCATCGCCGTTGACTTCCAAACGATATTGCCGCCCCACAAAAGCAAAACCACTGCCCAATTCCAACAAAAAACGGGTAATATGCTGCACCAATGCCTGCTCAATATCGCGCTCATGCGCTTCCTCCCCCAAACCCAAAAAATCAAACAAATAAGGGTCTTTTAGGGTTTCTTGTGCCAAAGCAGAAGTTGGCGCAGGTAAGCGGGCGGTAAAATTGGTAACCGCCTGCCCTTGCCGTTCATGCAAGCGGTTTTTGATATGGATTTCCAAAGTGGCGCGAGACCAACTTTCCGCCAAGGCTTTTTGCACATAAAACAAACGGGCTTCGGCATTTTTTACCCGATTAAGCAATAATACATTATGCCCCCACGGTAATTGTCCAACAGCTTGTTGGACAATTTGTTCATCAGTCCAAGCCTCGGCAAAAGCGCGCATATACAGCAAGTTCGCGCGCGAAAACCCCTTCATTTCTGGAAATGCTTCACGCAAATCACGCCCCAAACGGTCAATCACTTTGCTGCCCCAGCCTTGTGCCGCTTGTCGCTCCAAAATATCCCGCCCGATATGCCAATACAGGGAAATCAGCTCGGCATTGGCCGCCAAAACCGCTTTTTGCCGCGCCGCCAGCACCCGCCCTTTGATTTCAGTAAGCCATTGCCCGTAATCGACGGGCAACAACGGATTTTCTTTACTCATCACCCGCTTCCCCCCGCAAACAAATCCTCCTGATTTTCGACCGCACTTTTGCCTTTTGCAGTTTTGGCGCGGTTTTCAGGCAGCTTTTCAGACGGCATCGGTTCAGGCTCCGCCATCGGTAGGTTGGCGACGTTCAAACTATAATCATCGTGCCCCCATTCGCAGCGCGCCAGTACCATTTTCGGGATTTTTTTCAAAGAAAGATTAGCGAAACGCTCCGCCGCCTGTGCCGCAGTGATACCGCGCCAAGCGGCACAACACACCAACAGGCTTTGATTTTCACCCACCTCATCCGACAGCGCCTGCAACTGCTCGGCAGACAAAGTTTGTGTCGTTACATAAATAAAATCGCGCTCGCTGGAGTAGCCATGCTGCCACCACAAGGTTTCAGATGGTTTGCAAGTAAAGCCCTCCAGCTTGGCAAGCGCTTCGGCAAGCATTTCAGGGTTATAGTCGGGGTTGATAATCGGATTGTCCCACGCATCGTTCACAATCAAGGTCGGCGCTAAGCGGTAATAACGAAAACCGCCGCCGCCCTGCCAATTCACCGCCTTGGAAATCCCACCCTGATCCGTGCCGTCAATCACCTTTTGCAGACGCGGAATAATATGCGTATGGCAATGCTCGCCCAACTCCACCATAATCCAGCGCCGCCCCATTTTATGGGCAACCGCGCCTGTGGTGCCACTGCCAGCGAAAGAGTCTAGGACAAGATCGCCAGGGTTGGTGGCTATGTGGATAATGCGTTGTAAGAGTTTTTCAGGCTTTGGAGTGTCAAATACATCTTTGGAATTAAATTGTTTAACTTCTTTTTTGGCATCTTGATTATTTCCAACGTCAGTATGTAACCATACCGTTAAAGGAACCAACCCCTGTTTTACTTCACTCAAAAAAGTTTTAATTCTTGGTACATTTCCACCATTTTTACCAAACCAAATTCTATTATCTGCTACCAATTCATCAAATTTTTCTTTGGATATTGACCAACATCTACTTTCAGCAGGGCGAACAACTTTTCCAGATGGTGTTGTAATAGGGTAATCCGTGCTTTCAGAATAAGTTCTTACACTCATATCAGAAGAAGCCCACACGCCCCTAGGATCATCATCAGGATTAGAATACCTACTATCTGTTGAATCATTTCTAGCTAATAAATTAGGTCGCCAAATTTCTTTATTTTTAGAATACACTAAAATATGATCATGATTGTCAGACAGCCATTTCGCATCATTTTGTGGTGAGAACTTTTTTTGCCAAATCGCATTGGAAATAAAATTCCCCCGCCCAAACACCTCATCACACAACACCTTTAAATAATGCGCTTCATTGTCATCAATGGTAATCCATAGCGAACCATCTTCAGAAAGTAACCGCTTGATAATCTCCAAACGGTCGCGCATCAATCCCAGCCAAATCGAATGCTCCAGTCCGTCATCATAATGGGCAAACGCGCTGCCGGTGTTATACGGCGGGTCGATAAACACACACTTCACCTTACCCGCAAACTCTTGTTCCAATGCCTTAAGAGCTAGCAAGTTATCGCCAAAAATCAATCGATTATCAAAAATCGCCTGCTCCGAACGCGTCGGCGCATGATACGACCTCGCCGCTTCCTCCAACAAAATCCGCGCTTCAAGCTTCGGGCGCTTGTCCTTGCCTATCCAAGTGAGTTCTAGTTTTTGGTTTTTCATGTGCTTCTATCTCATCTACTAAAAAATCAGAGTTTAAATCCGATTTTTTGAAAAAATTCGTTCATCGTAATACATTTAATTCCAAAATCTCTTGCGATATCAGGAATTTTTACTGCACCACTCGGATTCTGTGCATTCAAATTTGGGTTAGCACGTTCATCGGTAACAATAGTCAGACCGTCTTTTTTGGCTATCGCAATCAACCAACCATCCGCAATTTTTTCATGCGTCCAGCTTCTCGGATCAATCAATGCTTTATCGCTATAACAAGAATGCTGGGCAATATGTTGAATAACCTGTCTCCATTCTTCGGCATAATCTTTATGATTCAGATATTCCCCTTTAAAGTTTTGCTCTAGCCATTCTTTAAATTCATCACTCTTATTGGTTTCATCAACAACAATTTTCGGCAAGACAACATATTGATTAAGTATTTTTTCAAAAGCCTCCCAAAAACTCGGAAAATATTCAAAACGATAAGCCCTCTCATAAAAATTAATATAAATATTGGTATCCAGTAAATATTTCATTATTTACTCTCCGCCAAAAATTTATATCCTTTAAAACTTACACCAATAATCTTAAAGGCATCGGTATAAGAAATCCTATTTTGTTGCAATGCCCTTTGAACATAACTAAAAAATCTTTTATCGATTCTAAAGTTTAGGTTGTTATAGTAATCTCCACCCCCAGATGAAGATTTAGACTTATTCTTGAAAAATTGATCAAACTTATTTTGCAGCTCCTCTACCTTTGCATCGTGGGTTTTCTTATCAATTAACTTCATATCGTATAATCGCCTAACAATCACGAATTCACTTACTTTAAACCTTTCCGAAAACACCCTAACTTGCTCATCTAATTGAGTATTAATTAGTGATTGATTTACTAAATTTTCAAAAACGGTTTTCGGCACAAGAATTTCTGCAGTTACTTTGTTTACAAATGCCTCTGTTTTGTCAAAAGTATAGTCACCTGCATCCACTTCCGTAAGAATCTCATCCACCCCAATAAACAAGTGTACCAATTCGTGAATCAGGGTAAACACCCTTCCATTTATTGTTTCATCTTTTTGATTAATAAAAATAATTGGTGCTTTTTCATCAACTAGCACAAACCCCCTAAACTCACTCAAGCTTAATGATCTATGCCCGTTATCCCCAACCTTGCCATTAAAAAAAATGAACACTCCAATACTGTTGATTCTATCTTTCAAAAAATTCAACAAATTCGATTTGGGTATGCTATTTTGAAAACCTTCTTGGATTTGAAGTTTTTTGCGTATTCTTGAAGCAACCAAGGCTACACCATCCTCAACAGAGCAAGAGCCAATAAAATCTAACGTGAAGTCAATTTCTTCTCGTAAAAACGCTTGCTTGCTTTCCATTTCAATAATGGTATCGCGCAGTTCCTCACTAATTACATCAACGTGGCGTGAATTCAATGTTCTAAATTCAAGCCGTCCACTTTTTATCTCAATTGGTTTATCCAACAGTAACAGCCCAGTTGGGATATTGAGCTTCTTTGCAATATCAGATACCTGATTGAATGTCGGTTGCCTTTCACCACTCAAAAAAAGATCTATATTTTTAATTGAATCTCTTAGTGTCTCTAAAGATACAGAGGCGTTTTCAACATAATAGTTAAGTGTTCTTGAATTAATATTCATAATACATACTCCCGAAGGCTTTAAACCTGTCGGCATTAAAATACATAGATGGTAGCATCTTAAACCATCTCCCACTCAACAAAAAACAATTCTTCTTCATCAACCTGCTGCTTTAACTGCTCTTCCAACTCTTCAATCAACCAGTTGCGTTGGTTTTCAATTTCATCTTGTTTGTCAAACAGTTCGCGCCGCTGTTTGCTGCGTTTGTTTTCCAGTTCGCGCTGTTTTTTCTGCCAAGCGAGCTTTTCTTCCAGCGTGGCGGCGGTGGCGGCGGTGCGGCGGGCTTCTTTGATTTCGCGGTCGGTTTCTTTGATGTCTTGCTCCAAGCCGTGTTTGAGGTCATCCATCCAGTCGTCGAGTTTTTGTACTTCCTGCTCAAAGTAGCCCAGATTGCGATTGATGGCGTCGTTTTGCAGTTGTTGGCGGCGGCGGTCGATATCGGCGGATAAGGTCGTCTGAATGCTTGTTTGTGCGCTTGCACCAAGCACACGGGCGGGCAGTTTCAAGAGTTTTTCGGGGTCGTCGGCTGCCAAGGCTTGGCCGCTGTCGGTAACGGCGGCGATCAGCAGATGCTGTTCGGTGTCGTTTAATGCACTGATACTGATGAGTTTGGCGACAAGCTGCCCGCTTTGACTGCGATAGGCTTGTAGCGTGCTGATGCGGCTGCCGTGTGCTTGATAGTCAAATTGCAGGCGCACTCTCGGGCAGGCACGGTTTTTGGCTTGGGTGATGATGGCTTGTGCCAAGGGGTGGCCCATGCGGTAAAGATGAGCTTCACCGCTTTTGCGCGGCAGCTCGTAACGCCCCAATGCAACGGTGCCTAGGCTGCCTGAAAGGTTTTCAGGCAGACTGTTGAGCGTAAACCCTTCTGCATCAAAATCGGCGTGTTCTGCCAGTTCGCTTTGGGTTAAATCCAGCAGGATGCGTTCGTATTTTTTGAGTGCATCACGGCTTTCTTGGTCACGGATGTGCAGTTTGTCGCGCACTTCTTCGTCGAAATTTTCCAGCAGGGTTTGGCGGGCTTTAACCATGTTTTGGTTGATTTCATCCGATAGTTCACGTTGTAGCTCATTGAAAGCTACTTTAATGTCTTCGGGCAGACGGCAATGTCGGTAAATATCGGCAATGCGTCGCTCAATGTCCACACCCGATCCAATGGCACCCAATACTTCGTCGCTGGCACCAAATACACCGTTAAAGAGTTGGAATTTTTGCTCCAAGAGTTCATACACGCGTACGTCGGCTTCGTTACTTTCATCGACAAAATTGACTACCACCACATCGTGCTTTTGCCCGTAACGATGACAACGACCAATACGCTGTTCGATGCGTTGCGGATTCCACGGCAAATCGTAGTTGATGATGAGCGAGCAAAATTGCAGGTTGATGCCTTCTGCACCAGCTTCAGTAGCGATCATAATCGTACCTTGCTCTTTGAAATATTCCACCAGCGCGGCGCGGGTGTCGGCGGTTTTGGAGCCGGTGATTTTGTCGCTGCCTTCGTGGCGTTTGAGCCAGTTTTTATAGATTTTTTGCGCTTTTTCATCGCTGTTAGTGCCGTTGAACAAAACGATGCTTTCGTCGTTTTCGCCTGCGTAAGGCGTTTCAGACAGGCATTGCAGCAGATAATCTTGCGTGCGCTTGGATTCGGTAAAGATAATGGCTTTTTGTGCAGCACCCAAGCGGGAGAGTTCGGCAAAGGCACGCTCAAGTGCGGTTAATAAGGCACGGCTTTTAGCGTCTTCGCGGATATTTTCGGCGAGGTGTTTGAAGTGTTTGAGTTCTTCGATTTCATCGGCAATGGCTTGGTATTGGTCTGCCGTCAGAATATTGGTTTCGGTTCCTTCTTCCCATTCTTCGGCGATTTCATCGAGACTTTCATAGTCTTCATCGAGGATTTCCACCAAATCTTGTGGCTTGGATTTGTCCAACACGCCTTGCAAGCGTTTGCTCATGGTATCCAAAGCGCCTGCAATGGCGCGGCTGCTGGAAGCAAGCAATTTCCACAACACCAAAGAAATCAACTGTCGCTGACCTTCAGGCATGGCTTGCAGATTCGGGCGGCGCAGATAGTCGGCAACCAGTGAAGAGAAGACTTGTTCCTGATCGGATGGCGTGAATCTTTGCACGATGGCAAGGCGCTGGGTATAGGGAACGTAGGCCTGAACCTGTCGGCGCAAGGTGCGTTTGCACACGGGATTTAAACGCTGGCGCAAGTGCAATAAGGTTTGCTCGGTGGCTCTGGTGCCGAATTGGCTGCGGAAGCTCTCCAAATCACCGAAAATACGCCCGTCTATCATGCTGACCAAGCCGTAAAGCTCAAGCAGGGAATTTTGCAACGGTGTGGCTGTGAGCAGGACTTTGCTGGAAACATCTGCCAGCGCTTCTTGCAAGGCTTTGCCGATGACATTGCCTTTTTTGTAGACGTTGCGCAGGCGGTGCGCTTCGTCCATCACCACCAAGTCCCAGCCGATTGCCTTGATGTCTTGTGCCTTGGCTTTGGCAAATTGGTAGGAACAGATAATCGGCATATTTTGGCGAAAAGGGTTGCTGCCTTCTTTTTTGGCGGCGTTATAGCTTTTGGCTTCCAAAATCATGCCTTGCAGACCGAATTTTTCCTGCAATTCTTGATGCCACTGTTTGCGCAGATTGGCGGGGGTGATAATCAGAATATGGCGCTTGCGCTCCGCCCAGCGCTGCAAAATCACCAAGCCTGCCTCAATGGTTTTGCCCAAACCAACTTCATCCGCCAAGATCACGCCCTTCGACAAAGGATTCTGACAGGCAAACAAAGCGGCATCAACCTGATGCGGATTCAAATCCACTTGCGAATCAACCAAAGTGCTTGCCAGCGAATCCATGCTGCCGCTTTGTGCCTGACGGGTGAGCAGCCAAGCATAATATTTTGATTGATGAGGCGTTAAAAATATTTGTTTCATTGCTTATCAATAAATTGGTTTGCAGATGGTGCTATCATAAACATTCAGACATAGAAAAGCAACCAAACTTCGCACCGTGACAAACGGGCAATTCAATAGCCGAATTAAGGCTTATGTGTATTGATATCCAAATGATGTACCGATAAATACCTATCCTTAGTCAAAAACTGAATAAGAAATTTGCCACGCACCTGTCTATAATAATCTGTTTATTTAAATTTTAAGCCATTGCACCACTTGGGGTCTTGTATGCATTCGTTTGACTCATATTTTGCCGACACTTCAGCCATTAATCCCGCCACTGATGCCATCTTGGCATGGCAATCACCCGATTTTCTGAATAATATCAGCCAATGCGCCAAGCAATCGCTTGACCCCATCGCCATTGACAAGGGCTATTATCCGACGGCTGAGATGGCACAGCTGGCGCGCCTTGGGGCGTTTTCGGCGCATCTGTCTAGCCAAGGTAGTCGCTTTGGCGATGCCATTCTTGCCACTGCCAAGATTGGGGAAGTCTGCGGTACGACAGCCTTTTTGTCATGGTGTCATCAAGTGTGCGGTCTGTATCTTGACCAATCAGAAAATACCGCTTTAAAGGCGAATATCCTGCCAAGCCATATCGTGGGCGACAGCTTTGGCGGTACGGCATTGTCCAATCCAATGAAAACCTTTGCCAATATCGAATCGATGATTTTGCGAGCAACCAAAGTCGATGGCGGTTATGTGGTGTCAGGTACACTGCCATGGATTAGCCACATTGCACCGAACCAATACTGCGGTGCCATCGCTCGTGTGGATGGTGAGAATAAAGATGTATTTTTCTTACTAAGCTTTGATGAAGCGCGCCGTGGACAATGGCAACTGAACGCCTGCCCGACCTTTAGCGGTATGGAAGGCTCAAGCACTTGGCAAATAAATCTCAATCAATACTTTGTGCCGACAGAGACCATCATCGCCGACCCTGCCAAAGCCTTTATTGAGCGTATTCGTGGGGCGTTTGTACTGATGCAACTTGGCATTGGTGCAGGCATCATCCAAGGGGCGATTCATGACATCACCGCTGTCGATGCTCAGCTTTGCCATGTCAATCAATACTTAGAAGACCAAGCAGGCACACTGCAAGAGTCACTAGATAAGCTTGTGGCACGCACGCTTGACCTTGCCAAGACACCGTTTGAGTCGCACAAAGAATTTTTCCTGGATGTGCTAGATGCTCGCATCCAAGGGGCACAATTATCACTCACCGCCACCCAAGCAGCACTACTACACCAAGGCGCAAAAGGCTATCTGATGACTGCTGCACCTCAGCGTCGTATTCGTGAAGCGCATTTTGTGGCGATTGTCACGCCTGCCATCAAGCACCTACGCAGTCTATCACAGCAGCTGATGAGCGATGTATCACCAACCTAAGGAATGAGCAATGAGTGACATGATAGCACCTGTAAACATGGACAAAGACGGCAACCCAACCGATGGCCGTGGCGCATGGCGACAATATCTGTGCCGTGCTTGTGGCTGGATTTATGATGAAAAATTGGGCGACCCTGATGGCGGACTGCCTGCGGGTACTCGCTTTGAAGACATTCCTGACGACTGGATGTGCCCACTGTGTGGCGTGACCAAACGAGACTTTGAGCCCTTTGTTCAGCGAGAAACCTTGGCGGTCATCGCCAAACCCTGTGCGGATAATGGTGTCATCGTCATCGGCGGTGGTACGGCAGGTTGGACAGCGATTGAAGCGCTACGCAAGCTTGATGACTGCATCCCCATCACACTCATCACCGCTGACAGTGGCGACCGTTATATGAAGCCACAGCTGTCCATTGCCATCAGCCAAAACAAGACGCCTGATGTGCTCATCACCAAAAAAGCGATTGACCTTGCCAAAACGCTCGATGTCAACCTGATTGCCCATACCTTTGCTACCGCCATTGACAGCGATAAACAACTGGTACGCACGACACGGGGTGATTTTGGCTATCGCCATTTGATTATCGCTCAAGGGGCGACACCATTTTTACCACCAAGCCTGCCTGCTGATAAAGTCTGGCGGATTAATCACATTGATATGTTTGGTCAATTACAAGCCAAACTGTCTGCCCGTCCAAACCAACACATCGCCATCATCGGTGCTGGTATGATTGGCGTGGAGCTTGCTGAAGACATTGCCAAAGCAGGTCATCAGGTCACACTCATCAACCGTGATGCACTACCCCTTGCCGAAATCCTACCACCGATTGCAGGGCAAAAAGTCCAAGACGCACTCACTGGTATCGGCATCCGCTATCATGGCAGTGCCACGGTGCATGGCATCGACAAGCTTGCGGACGGCTATCAAATCAAGCTTGATGACACCATCATCACTGTCGATGAAATCGTGGCAAGTACAGGACTTATCACCGATAATCGCTTGGCACGCATGGCGAACATCGAGCGCACCCCACAAGGTATCATCGTCGATAGCCATACCCTGCGTAGCTCCAATCCGCATATTTTTGCCATCGGTGACTGTATCGTGATTGACGGTAAGCCATGCCGTTTTGTCGCGCCACTGCGTGAACAAGCTGCTGCCATCAGCCACGAAATCTTATCTTTGCCACACGCAGGCTATCAACATAAGTCGCCACTGGTACGCCTAAAGACCAAGTCCATCATCGTCTCGGTCACAGGCAATCCTGACAAAACCTGCGACTGGCAAATCACTGATGATAGCGAGACGCTGTTTGTGATGACCCAAGAGCGTGATGGCGTGACGACTGCCAAGATTGAGCTGAAGTTATAACCATATCCTAAAAGTGAATTTACCATGCCAACCTACTCGGTGTAACATGGTGCTGTTTTTTTATTCTAAGTATTTATTATGCCTAATATTTTTCGCCCCTTTGATGATAAGCCGATCAAATTCGGCTGCTCGTGTGGCAAACATAGTAGCCAAAGCGAGTGTAATCAAAGCCTTGTACTCGATGAGCGATTTGCCCATGTCCAAAACGACAGCCGCAGCGAACACACGACCACCGACATGATTGAAGCGGTGGCAGTCAAGGCACTGTTTCCGCATGAGCCGACTCGTCGCGCGTTCTTAAAATCGGTGGGTAAAGGCACTGCCCTTGCCGCCATCGCCAGCGTCTTGCCACTGTCAAGCCTACAAGAAGCTGCTGCCATTGATGTGCTAAAACCCGAAAAAAAGAGCGTGGACATTGGCTTTTTGCCGATTTTGTGCTCAACGCCACTGATCATGGCTGACCCCTTAGGTTATTATGAAGAGCAAGGCATCAAGGCCAATTTGCATAAGCGAGCAGGCTGGGCATTGGTTCGCGACCAGATGATGAACCGAGAGCTTGATGCGACGCATTTTTTGGCACCGATGCCACTTGCCATCAGTCTTGGCTTGGGTTCAGCCAAACAAGACATGAAAGTCGCCGCCATCCAAAACACTAACGGTCAGGCTCTCGTGATGGCACTCAAGCACGCTGATAATAAAGACCCACGCAACTGGAAAGGCTTCACCTTTGCCATCCCTTTTGAGCACAGCATTCATAATTATCTGCTCAGATATTTCTTGGCAGAACATGGACTTGACCCTGACAAAGATGTCAAGCTTCGTCTGACCACACCGCCTGATATGATTGCCAACCTAAAAGCAGGCAACATTGACGGCTTTTTTGGGCCTGAGCCGTTCAATCAGCGTGCCGTTTGGGATAAAGCAGGCTATATCCACACGCTTAGCCGTGATATTTGGCTGGGTCATCCGTGCTGTTCGTTTGGCACTTCGGGGGCGTTCATCAATGAAAATCCGCAAACCTTTTTGGCGATGTATCGTGCGATTATCAAAGCCAATGTCATGGCAAATGAGCCAAGCATTCGCAAAGACTTATCCAAACTACTCTCGCCTGCCAAATACTTAGGTCAGCCTGAATTGGTGCTACGCCAGTCCATCATGGGGCGTTTTGCTGATGGTGTGGGCAATGTCCAAGATTTCCCTGACCGCATGGGTTTTGATGTCATGCCGTGGCAATCGGTGGCGGTGTGGATGCTGTCGCAAATGAAACGCTGGGGCTATCTAAAAGACAACATCAATTATCAAGACATCGCAAATCAAGTGTTTATGCTCACCGATGCCAAAAAACAAATGCAAGAAATGGGCTACGCCGTCAAAGAAAACGAACCACAAATCACCGTGATGGGCAAAGACTTTGACGCAAGCCGTCCTGATGAGTACATCAATTCCTTTGCCATCGGTCAAAAGGTGAGCGTATGAAACTGACAACCAAAACCAAAGGCTATCTATTATCCCTACTCATCGTGCTTGCGACGCTTGGCATCTGGCAATGGGCGACCTTGCCACAAAAGGTCTATGCACCGACCGACCCGCTCAAACTTGAGTACAGCGTACTGATGGGCGATATTCCTGAATTTACCGAGCCTGGTGCATTGGTCGCAAGCCAAAAGAGCGAATTTCCTACACCGAGCGACTTTGGGCAAACATCCGCCAAACACTTGTCCAATCCCTTTTATGATAACGGCCTAAATGATAAGGGCATCGGCATTCAGCTTGGGTACTCTATCGGGCGAGTGCTGTTAGGCTTTTTGCTTGCGATGATGGTGGCGATTCCGCTTGGCTATGCCATCGGTATGTCGCCGATTTTGGGGGCTGCTGCCACACCGTTTGTACAGATTTTAAAGCCGATTTCACCGCTTGCATGGATGCCGATTGCCCTTTATACCATCAAGGATTCTAATGCATCGAGCATTTTTGTGATTTTTATTTGTTCTATTTGGCCGATGCTGACCAACACCGCCTTTGGGGTGGCATCTGTCCGCCGTGAATGGCGTAATGTTGCCAAGACGCTGGAATTATCGCCCCTACAGACTGCGACCAAGATTGTCATTCCTGCCGCCGCACCGACCATTGTCACCGGTATGCGTATTTCTATGGGCATTGCGTGGCTTGTCATCGTCGCTGCCGAAATGCTTGTGGGTGGTACGGGTATTGGCTATTTTGTGTGGAATCAGTGGAATAATTTATCGCTTGCCAATGTGATTTTTGCCGTTTTGCTCATCGGTCTTGTGGGCATGGTGCTGGATATGCTGTTTGGTGTGCTACAAAAAAAGGTGAGCTATGTTGAATAATGATGGCAAATTGATTGAAGTTGGCAGCCTCTCCAAACGCTATGGCGATGGCGAGAATGTCTTTGAAAATGTCAATTTTGATATTTATAAAAATGAGTTCATCTGCTTGATTGGACATTCAGGCTGTGGCAAATCGACGATTCTAAATGCCTTGGCAGGACTTGAAAACGCCACATCAGGCAGTATCCTTATGAATGGCAAAGAAGTGGTGAAACCTAGCCTTGAGCGTGGCGTGGTGTTCCAAAGCCACGCGCTACTGCCATGGCTGACTGTTGGCGACAACATCGGCTTTGCCCTAAAAGCCAAAACGCCGAGCATCAGCACAAGCGACCTTACTCAAAAAATTGATTTTTATCTTAACATGGTCGGACTTGCCAAAGTCAAAGACAAAAAGCCAAGCCAGCTGTCAGGAGGTATGAAACAGCGTGTGGGGATTGCCCGTGCTTTTGCCACACAGCCTGAATTACTACTGATGGATGAGCCGTTTGGGGCGCTGGATGCGTTAACTCGTGGGGTGATTCAAGATGAGCTTGTCAATATCGTTGATGAGACACAGCAGACGGTGTTTATGATTACCCACGATATTGATGAAGCGATTTTGCTTGCCGATCGGATTTTTTTGATGAGCAATGGCCCTCGAGCGTTTTTGGCAGAGATTGTAGAAAATACCATCCCGAAGCCACGTCACAGGGATAATATCCACCATCATGCGCATTATTATAAAATCCGCAATCATCTTTTGGACTTTTTGGTGCATCGCAGCAAGGCACTACAACAGCAGAGCGAGCGTCCAAGCCATCCAAAAGCCATCAACTTTAGCCAAATGGCGTGGGATGGATTGTAACACGGTAGCAACTTTGCAATTTTGCAAGTCGTTGTTGCAAATTTGCCCCTTGTTCACTGTGATGCTTGGGCGTACACTATGCCCATAACAACAAAAAACAACCATAATAACCATACCTTAGAACACTCCATCGGTGAAGCTTATCCCTTCACCGAATTTTTTTGCTCCGCACTCAGATTTATCTTTGCATTTTTGCAACTGGCTGTTGTCCGATGTGCTATTGTTCGGCGGCGTATCAGCCCTTACACTATGACTAACAAATCACACGGAGTATAACCATGAAACTAAGACAACTGACCACCATCTATTCTGCCAACAAACACATCGATGATGGCGAGATGCTGCTGTGGCGTGCCTTGCCGCTACATCAGCGCACATCGCTTGGGCCATTTGTGTTCATTGACCATTATCGCCATGAAGGGTTGCGCGGCATTGGCGATCGCCCACATCCGCACGCAGGCATCGAGGTGTTTAGCTATCTGATCGAAGGCGGCGTGGCGCATCGTGACAGTTTTGGCTTTTCTGACACTATCAAAGCGGGCGACTCGCAGTATATCTGTGCTGGTCGTGGCATCATCCATGCCGAACAGCCAACCAGTCCAAGACACGGCCTACAGCTGTGGACGAGCCTACCGCCAAATAAAAAACTCATCGAGCCAAGCTATCGTTCGCTGCGCCAAGCCCAAATCCCCAAACTCAATAAAAACGGCGCTGACATCCGTATCATCGCAGGGGTGGTCGATGGCATCAGAAGTCCGTTACAGACGGTGAGTGAGCCAGTGTTTGCTTATGTCAAGCTGCCAGCGAACACCACAGTGACGCTCAGCATCGATGCCGAAGAGCTTGGCGTGTATGTCACCAAAGGCGAACTGCCACTTGGTCATGGCGAGCTGCTTGGCTCTGAGGGCTTGGCGGTCTTTGGTGCAGGCGATACGGTGAAGCTTAGCGCTGGTGATGCGCCCGTTGAGTTGGCACTTTTGGGCGGTGCGCCTGCCGAAGGCCCGATCCTGTTTGATGGCCCTTTTGTGATGGATACCCCAGAACGCCTGCATCAAGCTTATGAGGACTATCACAGCGGCAAAATGGGTACGCTTGTTTAATTAGTCATCAATCAGCATAATAAAGCGGTGAAGCTTATCCCTTCACCGTTTTTGCGTGATTAATGAATGATCGCCGCCCAAGCAGAACTATCAATCGGTTTTATGCAATGGCAGTTAGATGATGGCAAACTTCATTTGCTGACAGATTCTGCAATGACCACTTACCAAGTTTACCAAAAAGCACTTATTTTCCACACCAAAACCTTGTATAATTGACAATCGGTCTTATTTAAATGACAACTTTTGATGATGGATGACAGGGTAATTATGAATATAGGTCTCACCTTGACAGACAATGCTGCCGCCAAACTTGCCAAGCTCAAAGCCGCTGAAGGCAATGATGCCCTAATGCTGCGTGTCTATGTGACGGGCGGCGGCTGTTCTGGTTTTAGCTATGGCTTTGATTTTGCTGAAGAATTGGGCGATGATGATGCCACTTTTGATAACGGCACAGAGATGCTGGTGGTGGATTCATTAAGCTATCAATACTTGGCAGGCTCGACCATCGACTACACCGAAGGGCTTGAAGGTTCTCGCTTTATTGTCAATAATCCGAACGCCACCACCACCTGTGGCTGCGGTTCATCGTTCTCTATCTGAGCGCTTGTGTGCAGTTTTTGCCTATTGATATGCAAAAGCAGCACACAATGACACTCCAAATTATTTTGCCAAGCGGTTTGCTTGTCTTTATAATAACAAGCATTAATTAACAAGCAACCACCATATAAGAATCACACCATGACGCACTCAAGCTTCACCCTACCTACTTGGTTTGTCCCGCATCTGGTCGCAGGGATGCAACGCGGCATCGAAAAAGAAGGCCTACGCATGCAGCCTGATGGCTATTCTGCCAAGACCTTTCACCCGACCAAGCTTGGCTCAAAGCTGACCCATCCGTACATCACCACTGATTATTCTGAAAATCTGCTTGAGCTCATCACCGATCCCAAGCCATCGATCAAAGAAGCTTTGGATATGCTTCGAGATCTGCATGTGCTGGTGCATCGCTCGCTAGAAAATGATGAGCTGATGTGGCCGATGTCGATGCCATGTATGTCGTCCGATACCGACAGCGACATCCCGCTGGCAGACTATGGCACATCCAATATCGGCAAGCTCAAAACCCTATATCGCTCAGGGCTTGGCGTGCGTTATGGTCGTAAGATGCAGACGATCGCTGGCTTGCATTATAATTTATCCATCGGGGATGACCTATTCACGGCATGGCATGCTGCCGATGGCGACGCCAAGGATTTGGCAAGCTTTAAAAACGCCAAATATCTGGCACTGATTCGCAATTTTAAACGCCTAACGCCACTGGTGCTATATCTACTCGGTGCCAGCCCTGCTGTCTGTGGGACATTTTTGAGTGGTCGTGCGCATCATCTGATGCAGCTTGGCGAGACTTGCAGCTATTATCAGCCAAATGGCACCAGCCTACGCATGGGCAAGCTTGGCTACACCAACAGCGTCCAAGAAGATCTGGACATCCGCTATAATGATCTGGATGAATATATCGCAGGACTGCGTAAGGCGATTGGTACGCCGTTTAAGGACTTTGAAGCCATCGGCGTTGATGATGCAAACGGCAACCCAATTCAGATTAATAGCCACATTCTACAAATCGAAAACGAATACTACAGCCCCATCCGACCAAAACAAGCCACCAAATCTGGTGAGACACCAACGGCAGCTTTGGCAGCGCGCGGCATTGCCTATGTGGAATTTCGTGCGATCGATTTGGATCCCTATGTCGATATCGGCATCAGCGTACCGACGGCGTGCTTCTTGGAAGTCTTGGCATTGTATTGCCTACTCACAGACTCGCCTGCACTCTTGCCAGATGAAGAAAAACAGCTCAATAAAAACATCGAAACCGTCGTCAATCACGGTCGCAAGCATGGCATCAGCATCAGTACAGAAACTGGCGATGCTTGTCTGCATGAGTGGATCGTCCATCATCTAACTCAGATGCAAATCATCGCCGATGCCTTTGATGCACATCACGGCGGCAATGACTATCGCACTGCACTGGCGATGATGCAAGGCAAGGCCACCAATCCTGACTTTACTTTGTCAGCCCAAATCGAAGCCGACTCACGCCGAGCAGGTGGTACATGGGCGCTGGGCAAGCTACTGGCTCAAAAGCATCAAGCCGAACTATCACGCCATGCGTTAAGCCGTGAAGATGAAGCCAAATTTGATGCCATCGCCGCCGAATCTGTCGCTGAACAAGCACGCCTAGAAGCGGCAGATACCGTCGATTTTTATGATTATGTACAAGCTTATCGCTAACTGGAGTACCGCATGAACCTAAGTTATCGCACCCTAAATGCCCTGCTGGTCGTCATGGCGGTCGTGGTCAGTGTATTTGTCATCGCTTATCTACAAAATTATTTGTTCCTTGACCCCTGTCCGCTGTGTATCTTTCAGCGGATTGGCTTGTGGATTTTGGGCGTGTTTGCGTTTTTGGCAGCCATCTTTAACCCAAAAGGCAAAACATTGCGTCTGCTATTTTGGCTAGGCGGTATGGCAGGCACGCTGTGGGGGCTTGGCGTCGCTGCTCGCCATACATGGATTCACTATTTTCCATCCATGGAGATGGTCGAATGTGGCCCAGGTCTCAACTATATGCTTGAGACCATGCCGATGGGTGATGTCTTCTCAAAAGTACTGGCAGCCCCTGGCGACTGCACCATCATCGACTGGACGGTGCTGGGACTATCCATCCCTGCTCAAGCGCTGATTATGTTCATGTTTGCTTTGGTGGTACAAGGGTTTATTTTGAAAAAAATCTTAAAAAACCAACCCTAATTTAACCACACCAATATTGCAGTTTTATATTTTTTAAAGGTCAATTATGCACATTCATATTCTTGGTATCTGTGGCACATTCATGGGATCGCTTGCCCTACTGGCTCGTGATCTGGGTCATACTGTCACCGGCTCAGATACCAACATCTACCCCCCGATGAGCACACAGCTACAGGACGCTGGTGTGGAGATTTGGGAAGGATACAAAGCTGAGCATCTAAACCCTGCCCCTGATCTTGTGGTGGTGGGCAATGCCTGTAAGCGTGGCATGGAAGCGGTAGAGTATATGCTCGATCAGCACTTGCCTTATACATCTGGCCCACAGTTTCTTTATGAACAAGTGCTAAAAAATCGCCATGTGCTTGCTGTCGCAGGTACGCATGGCAAGACCACGACCACGACCATGCTGTCATGGATTTTGCAGCACGCTGGGATTGATACTGGCTTTTTGATTGGTGGCGTGCCATTGGTTGCTACCGAAGATGAGCGCCTACAGCGTGCTTTTGCCCATTCTAGCCACTTGGGCGAGCAGTATTTTGTCATCGAAGCTGATGAGTATGATTCGGCATTTTTTGATAAGCGTTCTAAGTTCGTGCATTATCGCCCAACGACAGCGATTTTGAACAATCTTGAATACGATCATGCAGATATTTTTGCCAATCTAGACGCCATTCAGACGCAGTTTCACCATATGATTCGCATGATCCCAAGCTCAGGGCAGATCATCATGCCATCTGATACCGACAGCCTAGAACAGACACTAGCCAAAGGTGTATGGACACCTGTGCTACGCACCGCCATCGACGCTGATGCCGACTGGCAAGCAACGCTGATGAAGGCGGATGGCTCAGTGTTTGGTGTGCGTTTTGGTGATGAGAGCGGTGAAGTGCATTGGGGCATGAGCGGCCTGCACAATGTCAATAATGGTCTAGTCGCCATCGCCGCTGCTCATCATATCGGCGTGAGTGTCGAAGCTGCGTGTGCGGCACTATCCGCTTTTGGTGGTATCAAACGCCGTATGGAGCTAATCGGCGATGTGGGCGATATCTTGGTTTTTGATGATTTTGCCCATCATCCGACCGCCATCACGACCACGCTAGATGGTGCCAAAAAACGCCTAGCAGGCCGCCGTATCTGGGCGATCATTGAACCCCGCTCAAATACGATGAAACTGGGCAGCCATCGTGACAGCTTAGCACCATCAGCATCACTGGCTGATCAGGTGATTTGGTATGAACCAAAGGGTCTGACTTGGGGCTTGGTGGATGCGATTGGCGATGCAAAAAATCAGCTGGTGCTTGATAGCATTGATGGTATCATCACTCATATCCAAACCCATGCTCAAGCAGGCGATGCCATCATTATCATGTCAAACGGTGGCTTTGAAGGCATTCATGGTAAAATTGTGGATGCACTGGCTTAAACCATCTCTCTTTAAGTTCATCAAATAACCTGCTTATTTAGGCATCAGCAGGTTATTTTGATGGCGATCATTAGCCATCGCCACCCTGTTTTTTTATACACTTTTGATCAACCGAATCAGCTGACGCACGATCAGTAGCCCGCCAACATACACGACTGCAAAAATCGCACCCGTCAGCGGTGCGAGTGCTTGAGCGGTATCATTTGCTGTTGCCATCATCGCCATATGCTGTTCTGCGGTCAGCTCATCACCACTAAACAGCCCATCCCCATTCAAATCAAAGCTGGCTAAATGCGCTTCACGCTGCATCTCAACAATCCACACGCCAAGCTGAATGACAAGCCAAGTGGCAAATACACATACCAAAAACAGCGCCCATGTCGGCAAAGAATCATGGGTGTATCGATGATGCAACATCATCAAAACGATAGGCGTTAGCGCTGTCATCAGCATAAACAGCATATTGAATCTCCAAAACAAACGATAGGCCAGCAGACCTATCGCTTATTTATCCATTGGTAAAGTTGGACTTAAATCAGCGCTCAAGTTTACACCTTTCGAAGGTGGACCTTCAAGTCTCAATCAATGCACACCATGGACTTAAAACTCAGGCACGCCTGCACTGCGGCTAAGCCCATAAGTGCCAAATTTGCCATCACCCAAGCCATCGGTAGGCTTTTTGCCAATATGTAGGGCAAAGTCATGTCTTGTGCTTTGGCTTGGCATACGAATAAATGGCTCAATGGTCGCTTGGGTCTGATAGCCTTTTAGATGCTCGGCAGCTGCCTCTCGTGATACGCCGTGGCGAGCCGCCTGATGGCTGATCCGCTCATCCAAAGGCATTTTTGGAATCACTCGGTAATACTGCGAAAATCCCGTAACTTTATCTTGAGGCACAGGGCGAATACTGGTCATATGCACATAGTCAGTGAGTCTCTCCAGCCATTTTGCTAGGTTTAATGCCTGCAATGCCTGCTCTGTTTGTGCAAAAATACGTAGTTTAAACCCCAAAAAGCCAATTTGCTTATCAGCATTTAGACGGTACTGCGGAAATGCGACACCATAAGCGATTTTGCCATCATCATCTTGCTGTTCAACAAAGGCAAGATGGAGCTGGGTGTAAACCTTAGTCCATAAAAAATATGGACTAATTTCTACATCAGGCAATAATGTGATTTCTTGATAAAATTGCATTATTCTTTCCCGCTTGCACCAAACACACCGCCACGAATCAATACTGCAATCACATAATGTTGATTTTCGACGCTTGGTTTTTCATCTTTCAATACCCAGCTATCAAATAAGGTATAGAAATCTTGTTTTTGTTTAGGTTGGCGGAACGCTGTACCCATGGTCGTTACTGCACCATATGGCTCAATCGCAATCGGAAACCCAGCATCTGGATACCATGTATCAATAGTGCGAATGGCATTACCAATTTTTTGTGAATGCATACCCGCTTTATCATTGATTTTGTACAATTCTTTGCTTTTGGTTTTACCTGTATCCAAAATCAATTCTTGTGATGGATACACTTCTTGACCAAACCCGACAATCGCTTCGGCTTTAATATTCAAAATCACAAAAGCTTGATTGGTTAAACCCTGTTCAATCCAATTTGCCAAAGTTGCTAATGCATCATTTTTAGTTTCAAAATTGTGTACCGAAATGCTTTTTGCATCAAAAGTTAACGTGTGTTCTTTCTCTGCGATTTTACACGTTACAAATACCGTAATTTTTTCTGCACCCACACGGTTACGCCATAACCAACGAGCATTGGCAATATTGGTCGCATAACGATGTGCCAATTCTTTAACGCCGTGTTCTTGTAAATAATCTTGTACTGTTGCCAATAATTTAGTTTGATAGGCTTGGTCATTACACACATTTGGCTTGCCGTCAAAAGGCAATACTTTGCACGTCCATGATACAATCAACGTATCATTTTCTTCCAATAAAGACGCTGAATCCACTTTTTGTAAATTGGCTTTTTCAATTTCAGCATCTAATTTGGTAGGGTCATCAGTAATGTTCTTTTTCAAACGGTTGCTGATTGTGCCACGAATGGATTTTTCTTGAATACGCACAGGAGTCGCCACGCTTTTTTCATCTTGGCTATTTTTTTGTGCCATAAAACCATCAGAAATGTCCAAATTGCGTTCAAACGCCAATACACTTGCAGTTGTTAATTTGCTCATAAAACAAACTCCTTAAATTTCATTAAAAATATTTATGATAACGCCGCTTGCGTTAGTAAATACAGTCCAGTTTCATCATACTGTTGTCGCCAAAACGCAGTTTCAATCGTGTTTTTTAAATGGTGTGGATACACCCATTTACCCAAACCATAAACGGCTTCTACATATTGGCTTGGATATTCAGGATTACGCACATTTGCCATTTTGCCTGCATCAAGCTGCTCACTAATTGCTTGATAGCCCATCGGCATTGGAACAAGCCAACCATATCCTGTTTTAATAGACTGGGTATGCCATTTGGTATTGCCATCAATATCTAATTCAGGAATATGATGTAGTGTGCAAACATCTAAAAGCACATCAAGCGGTGTCGTTTTAGGATTTTGACTTTGTGCTTGGGTAATCAACTCGCTAAACTCGACACTTGCGTCCATTAACACAAATGCAGGCATTAATAATGGTACAAGTTCTTGTATTTTCGCAAAATCAAAATATCGTACAGGGTCTGTTTTGGCAATGCCCATCACACTACCACCTGCAATTCGCTGTCTGAAAATCGCTTGCGATAAAAATTGGGTTAATTCCTGACTTAGTTGTTCAGAAATCAGGTCATTTGCCAACACTTCTACCGCAAAACTCATCACCAAATTACATTTACCTTCTTCCACAATAGATGCTGTACTGCCATCTTTTTTAAGCGGATTTCGGGTTTGATTAAACGTGTAATCACGGTATTTACTGGTGCGATAGGTTTTAGGCGTACAGTCATAACACGCAAGCAACACACCGCCCAATGCCAAATCAGCAAATCTTACATCTGCCATCATGGTGCGAGATAAAGCGTGAAATGCACCTGTAAAGCCCGTTACTGCAGGAAAGCCAAAAGTTAAAGGGCTAGAAATAGCATTGGTATCACAAATCACCACTTTGTGAAAATAGATGTAACCAACTGGAATTTTTTCATTCATAAAAACACCCCCTTGCCCATACGCTGATAATGCCCTTGCATATCTTCAATTTCTCGTTTCCACTCAATAAATTCTGCATCAGCAATATCATATTTTAAATTTTGGAATTGCTCTCTCAGCTCATTATTAAACCATGACGCAAAGTCTTCCAAAATCTCTTTTTGCCATTCATTTTGGGCTTTGTGCTGGACAAATTCTTCTTCGCCGTCCAAATCTGCACGGTAAGGGTCTAACCATATTTTTTGCGAGAGTGGCAAAGCATAATCTTTTGACCAACCTGCGGACTTTTCTTGCAATGTATGTGCAATGGCAAAAATGGTATGCAACATACGGTCTATTGCATCTTTGCGTTTATCACGCACATCCACATTGTTTCTGGCATCTTTCACCACTTGAATGACATATTCAAAATCATCACGAATATGATATTTTAAAGTTTTGCTATGAAAGAAATTTTCTGCAAATTTAGATAACGCAAATTCACGGTTTTGTGCAATTTTCGGCGGTAATGATGGCAATAAATAATTGCGACCACCTTGTCGGCTCATCAACTGGCTAATATTTTGTGGTTTTGAACCACCTAATTGTACGGTCGCCAAATCTTTCATGCTGACATATGGTGTATGCTTGGCATTGGGTTTAAAACGATTTTCTAATGCTTTTTTATTTTCATCAGAATATCTTAACTGATTGATTTTTAAGTAAACTTCATAAGACAAAGCAGATGGATATAACGGAATAATGTTGATATATTGCAGTTCATCTAAATGATTGGCTGTATTATCATTGACTGCCCAAAGCATTTGTTTATTGCGTTCATGGGTTGTTGGATTTTCCATTGTGCTTTGTAAGACTTGTTTAAAGCAGGCGTGATAATAACTTGCTGTCTCTTTATCATCAGACAAAGACGCAATAAATTGCTCATTATCAGCCAAAATCAAATCACGCACTTTGACGCCTTGCCCCACATCAAAATCAAAAAATGATGCCAACGGTAGGGCTGCTGCGTTGCCATTAGCATCTAATGCAGGATTGGCAAGATTATGTGTGCCCACCAAGGTATTAGGTCGTTGTTGTTTGGGGATAAAATTGACATTATCACCTTTAGCATCAGGGTGAATGCCTTTGGAAATGTGCGTACCAAATTTAAGCTGTTTTGCCATGCTATTTACAGCAACATCTAGCCAATGTGTACATTCAAACTTCTGTTTGATTTCGTCAATTTCAGCCTGACATTCTGTTATGACAGCATGATTGCCATCTTCTTGGGCTTTCATCAGTTGTTTTTGCAATTTTTCTGATTTAGCGTCAATCTGTTGCTCTAAAAATCTACTGATTGCCGTTTGGGCAAGGTCGTTTGTTATCATCACGAAAACTTCCTTAATTTCTATAATTTCATATTAAATCATATTTTAAAAGCAATAGCTAGGCGCTTAACCGCTCCGCCACAATCCCCAAAAATGGGCAAAAATACCATTTATCATACCCTTGCCCGCTTGGTAACATCACTCGGCTAAATTGGATTGCCAGATACGATAAACTTTGCTCAGGCAAATGCGTTTGTAAATGTTGCAATTCATCATATACATCACCCACAAGCCAAGTGCTGATTTGTGAATGCTCATAATCAAAATTCATGGTTTGAATATAAGCATTTTGCGTATTGGCATGTCTTAACCCATTTTTTTGAATATCTTCTACGGCATACACACAAAAGCCATCGTCATGTTCTTCTGTGAGTTGCTTGGGAATAAGCACCCATTCTTGTTCCTTTTCATCGCTATGGCGAAATGGCGATACTTGTTGCAAGTGCGTATGTATCCGATTAGATGAGCCAACTTCTCGCCAATAGGCATTGACATAATTGGTTTTGTCTTGATGAAATAAATGGTTCATCAAGCCATGTTCTAACTGTGCCAATGTTTCAGGCTTATCTTTGATTTCTTGTGTCCAAATGCGTGGACGAGCGTCAATTTGATTTAAGGTATTATCGTCAATCAGCGTAGTCATATCATGTTTTGTAAGCTTATATTTCTCTGTTTCAAACCCCGGTTTTGTAAAGACCAACTGCTTGCCATGATGCTGTAAATAACGGATATTATGATTGAATATCAAAATATTGCTATTCGTTGCCTGTTTTTTAGGACGATGTCGCCATACTCGCCCCGCAAGCTGAATGATTGACCGCAGGGAGCTTGGCTCAACAATCGCCCAATCATAATCATGGTCTCGTCCCACTTCTGCCACAGGCGTTGCCAATACCATGAAAATATGATGTTTTGCAGGGCTTTTAGCCATCGCCTGACGGATTTCTTCATGCTCAAAAATCGCCTGTTCATCATATTCATTGCGTTTTAAGACTTTATCTAATGCGTATTCCAACTGATTTCGTAAGACCAGTAACTGCCGAGCGTGATAACACGCCACATGAATATGTGTATCCTTATCCACTTGAGCCTTTTTTAAATAAAACGCAAGCCGTACCAACTGTTTGATATTAGCAATCCGAACCAAGCCAATGCTCATGGATTGCCCTGTTTTTTCATTTACCGTATGATAAGATTGATGTAATGCCATTGCGCTATCAATGATTTTTTGCCCCAAGTCTGTATAAAACTGGGCTGTTTTCTCTTGATGATATGCAATCTCAACGGGCAAAATGGTTGCTTTACGGCGAATGGGCTGTTTGTGCAAGAATTTCACCCGTTTTTGCACAAAGGTTTGATGATGTTCATTAAAATTTTGTGCATCGCTACAATGGGCAATGGTCGTACCATTTTTTTGCTCATCAAACCATGCACACACCACCTGTGGCGTAGGTTTATTTTGACTTTGATTAAATAATTTTCGCCCTGCTAGATAGCTTTCAAATAATCCTGTCATCAAATCGGGCGGCAGTGTTGCCGATGAAAGCAACACTTTTGAGCCAAACATTCCTGCCAAATGCACCAGTCGTGCTAATGCAGGCAAATCCTGATGGTCAAAATCATCAGGCTCATCTAAAATCAAATCACTACTTAACAAGCGAAGTATCGGGGCAATATATCCACCGCCTCGTTTGCATTCGCTCGCCTGCATTAAATGGTCAATGGTGCAAGTAACCACAGGCGAAAATAACAAATCTCGTGCCTTACGCTCGCCAAGCAAGGTATCAATATTGAGTTCATCTAACGCATGGAAATTGGGGGTAAAATCCACAATCCCATCGACCAGTTCATCTGCCGATTCACTACCCCATGTGGTGCTTGATTGGTCGTCTGCGTTCTGCTGCCATGCCTGTTCTTGTTGATTGATGGCAAATAATTGACGCACTTGACTACCGCCCACCAAAATTGCCAGTTGTTCGTCATTTAAATGCAAATCTTTGCGTAAACTTAATCCTGTTTGCAAGGTCAAAACCCGCAATCCCAACGCAACGGTAAATCTTGCTCCTTTTTTCTCATCAGATAACGCATACATAATACGGGCATTAGAAATTGTTTTGCCACAGCCCGTAGATGCCATATTGACCCCAAAAAAGCCGTGTGTATCACTATCGGTCTGTACACTTTTTGCCATTTTAAAAGCATGATTTTGCCAAGCAAATCGGTCAATATCGGTATTTTTACTTAATGGACGATGTTTGATGAGTGTGGGTAATTGCTCGCTAATAATTGGCAAATGGCGTGCAAAATGTGCAGTAAATGACGCTACGCCCAACAAATGTTCATCTAAATATTGCTTGGGTTTTCGGGTGTTGCGGTCGGTATTGGCTAATAGGGTAAGTGCAGATTGGGTTGCCACACGGCGAGCATCATTATCTTTTAATGATGAATAATTGTGGTCGCCAACCATCAAACACAGTCTTGATAAATAGAGCAAAATAGCATTATCAACAGGCTGATTTTTTGCTGATAATGCTTGTAGTGTCGGGTCTTGCAAGGCTTTTCTTGCCCAGCGTTTGACACTGCCTTGCCAAGATTTACTGTCAATCACGCACTCTTCAAATTGCCAAAAATCTTTGAGCTGCCTGCCGCCAGCATCCAATGTTTTAGGATTTCTGACCCAATAATTATGAGCTTTTAGCTCAGCATAAACTTTGCTCAAAGACCGCTCAAAATACAATCGTGATGTCGGGTGATATTGAAATTGATGACGCTCTTTATGACCGAAAAACATATCCGTCAAAGGCGGTAAACGATGATGGCTGACAATCAGCCAAGAAAGCCACCCACCCAATGGCGGTAATTTGGACAAATCCGCAAAATCCAATTTATCCGTTTGCAGATAATGAGTTAATGATGATTTTTGTTTTGCCAACCAATCATCAATTTGAACAAAGCGTTCTAACCATGCTGTATCTGTTTGACAATCCTTTGTTAGCCACAACAGCATTTTTAAAGAAATCCATTCATGACGATATGGGTCGCCCTGTGTGCTACCTTGCGTTAATTTATGTTGAAAGCCAAGCGTTGATTTGCCCAAATCATGCAATAACGCCGATAAAGTCGCCATAATTTGAATAGCACTGATATATTGCCAATCATTTTGCCACTCACTATGCAAAATATTGCGTTTAGTGCGATTGACAGGCACCCAGCCCCATTCATTAAACTTATGACGATTGCCCACAATCCACAAAAGTTCACTATGTTTACGCGTATGAAAACGATAGCAGCTCACCGCAGTACTTTTGCTGGCGGTGGCAGATAGCAATTTTTTGACCATTGCCAAACCGTCTTCGGTGATGACCGTTTGCCAAGTATTATCGCCAATCCGATTGGCAAACGCATCCAAGACCTTTCGTGTGCGTGCCAATGCCTTTTTTTCACATTGAGAAATAAAGGTAACAATCAATATCTTTTTTTTCCTTTTAAAAATAAGCTTGCTATATTTTTAAAAGCAAATATAACAAGCTTATCATTCAGCAACCTATGCGGTTGAAAACAATATAATGTAATTTACATTTGCTAAGCAATCTATACGATTAATTTTCTATCCTCCTGTCATATTTAACACAATACTATTATTCGTAATAACCAAATTGACAGGCATTACAATCCACAAAATGATTCCAACTGTATGGATAATCATTTTCATCTTACTAAAAATCTTTTTTACAAAAGATTTTGTCATAATACAAACCTCCTCAATTATTGATGGAGATTTTATTATAACATTACAAAAGACAAAAGTAAAATCCATGTAAATTACTTTATAAAGAACTGAGACGCCAATTTCACTTGTTCAAACATAAAATCAAGTGCCTTATGCTCAGTGAATTTTTGCAAGATTTTTTGCCGAAACTCTTGTTCGCTAAACTCTTCTTTGGCACAAACAAATGCCCACGGCAACACAATCGCATCTTTCACCAAATCCGCGACATCAAACACGAGTGCCCCACGCCGAGTCTTACCGTGCATCACCGCAAATCCATGCGGAATGCCCAGCACCCAAAGCGTCGTCGCCCCTAATCCATATGCCAAATAATTACCGTGATTTAAAAAATTATTGGCAAGATCGCCTGCATCAAAATTACGCTCAAACGAGATCTGACAGCGTGTGGCGGCGGCTTTGTAGAGCTGTTTGGTCATATTTGCTTCGGTAAGCAGTAGCTCATTGACCGTGCTGATCGTGGGGATTTTATTTTTAAAGAAAGTATAAGCTGCGACAATGTCAGGGTCATCAACATGAAAGCCTGCTTCTTGTAGCTGCCTGTCTTTTGACCAAATTTTTTGAATAAATTCAATGCGTTTGTATTGAAATTCTTTGGCGATGGTGAGCCGCTTGGCATCATCAAACCAAAATGACAACCAGCCTTGGACATATTCAGTCGGGCGATATTCACTTTGTGGATTGAGCCATTCAATTTCTGAGCCTGAAAATAATGGCGTCGCCCCACCCCCACAAAATCCGACCAAAACACCTGCGCTGGCAAGCATTCGCATGGCGGCTTGGGTGATGGATGTTCCTGTGCCAAGCAAAATACAGGTGGTGTTGGCGATGGGGATATTATAATAATGATTTTCGTATTTGGTTTCGGTCAGATACAGCACACGACCGTCTTTTTGCATCACACGGCAATGCTCAAGATAAAAGATATTGGCGCGTTTTGAGTGCAAAATCGCTTTGAGATCCGTGGGTTTGAGCGTATCCATGGCGTCAATTTCCTTGATGATGAATTTAATTTAATCACACTCATTATAGCCTGTCAAGCGATGATGTGATCAAATGATAAGCTTATATTTTTCACCTACCACATCACTTATGCTATACTAAATTTGCCGTCAAATGATGATGGATGTAAAAAAACCTTTATTTTTTCAACTATTTAAAAACTTAATAAAATCAATAAGTTATAACTAGTCAAATTTTGATTGGGTAAAAAGGGTCAATCCATCATAAATGACTGTTATTTCTTAATTTTTTCGGTTATAATTACTCTTCACGACCGCATAGGTCGCTTAGAAAGCCCCAAGCACCGCTTGATCGAGTGCGATTTTCTTCACGACCGCATAGGTCGCTTAGAAACCCACCAAGTACCCAACTACCACCAAGCACCACTTCACGACCGCATAGGTCGCTTAGAAAGCTGGAATTAGCCGAGCAAGACTTTGCCGATGCTTCACGACCGCATAGGTCGCTTAGAAAAAGCCCGTGTTTGCAGCACGGGCTTTGTTGTTCTTCACGACCGCATAGGTCGCTTAGAAAATGCCGAGCGCGGGTTGCAAGAACTGCCAAGCCTTCACGACCGCATAGGTCGCTTAGAAAGTCTAAAAAATCTTGTTCGGCAAGCTCGAGCGCTTCACGACCGCATAGGTCGCTTAGAAATGAGATTATTACGGCGATTCGTTGGTGGTAATCTTCACGACCGCATAGGTCGCTTAGAAAACAGGTGACACCGCCAAAGTTAATAGCGATAACTTCACGACCGCATAGGTCGCTTAGAAATGATCAAAGCGGCACAAACCGACACCACACCACTTCACGACCGCATAGGTCGCTTAGAAAAGCCATTCGGCGATGTCGTCGATATTGACATACTTCACGACCGCATAGGTCGCTTAGAAATCACGGTAATATTTGCCGTCATACTCAATGTACTTCACGACCGCATAGGTCGCTTAGAAATGCCATGCACGCCCAGCAGGTCAAGCATTTTACTTCACGACCGCATAGGTCGCTTAGAAAGCCACCGATGACAGCTAAACCAAGCGCCATGCCTTCACGACCGCATAGGTCGCTTAGAAATAGAAAAATCAGCATCAAAACGCTCTCGATTGCTTCACGACCGCATAGGTCGCTTAGAAAGTGCGCCCTGTCTTTCGCGATATGTGCTTTGTCTTCACGACCGCATAGGTCGCTTAGAAAATGACAACCACGCACCCCCGCCACAACTCATTCTTCACGACCGCATAGGTCGCTTAGAAACTGCCTTGGCTAGATGCTCATTTGCAAAGTCCCTTCACGACCGCATAGGTCGCTTAGAAATATAGGGGTGACCAAATAAGCCATAATCAGATCTTCACGACCGCATAGGTCGCTTAGAAACAGCTCTTCTTTGAGCCGCATCTCGTATTCAACTTCACGACCGCATAGGTCGCTTAGAAAACCTGCTGCAATGATTTTGGCAGCGATGTCGGCTTCACGACCGCATAGGTCGCTTAGAAAAGCTACACCAAGACTTGACAGCACCGATTAATCTTCACGACCGCATAGGTCGCTTAGAAACTCTTGAGCGCTGCACGGCTTTCACAGAACAACTTCACGACCGCATAGGTCGCTTAGAAATGTTAATAGCTCAAGTACTTTGCCTGCTTGTGCTTCACGACCGCATAGGTCGCTTAGAAATGTCTTCTTTAGATATTTCAACCAGTCATTACCTTCACGACCGCATAGGTCGCTTAGAAAGCGTGGTACGATTCATGCGCGCGGAATGTTGTCTTCACGACCGCATAGGTCGCTTAGAAAATCGCCAAGCGTCAAGCTGCCACACTTACCCGCTTCACGACCGCATAGGTCGCTTAGAAAACCCACGATATTTGCAGGGCTAAAAGTGTAAACTTCACGACCGCATAGGTCGCTTAGAAATGTGATGGTTGTCCATGCGCCGCCCCAGCGCACTTCACGACCGCATAGGTCGCTTAGAAAGCTAAAGCCGTTTCTCGTTCGACCGCCAGCCCCTTCACGACCGCATAGGTCGCTTAGAAAGCATCAACACGGAATTAACCAAGTGGCATACCCTTCACGACCGCATAGGTCGCTTAGAAATTTAGGTCTAAGCCGTTTTCAAGGTTTGGCAACTTCACGACCGCATAGGTCGCTTAGAAAGACATCACCAATGCCAATCGTAAACGATTGCTCTTCACGACCGCATAGGTCGCTTAGAAATTGTACTTGCGTCCAATTAATCGTCATGGTTGCTTCACGACCGCATAGGTCGCTTAGAAAACTTGTCCATGCCGTCCAGTCAGACACATTGCCTTCACGACCGCATAGGTCGCTTAGAAATTGCCCGTATGTTATGCGAGATATTAATAATTCTTCACGACCGCATAGGTCGCTTAGAAAGCCGTCAAAAATCGCATCAGCGAAATCAAAACCTTCACGACCGCATAGGTCGCTTAGAAAGTCCGCCCACCGCGTTTAACAGCCGTTAATAGCTTCACGACCGCATAGGTCGCTTAGAAAAAGTCTGCTTTGCCCCCACATTTATCATCCAGCTTCACGACCGCACAGGTCGCTTAGAAATTAAAAACTAACTGCTGTAATAAATAACACGGCTTCACGACCGCACAGGTCGCTTAGAAAATAAGTCTTATCAATCAGTTCGAACAATGATGCTTCACGACCGCACAGGTCGCTTAGAAAATTTGATTTGTCGCAGATTACAAGACTTGATTCTTCACGACCGCACAGGTCGCTTAGAAATATTGGGATTTGGGCGTATCTGACAGTACGACCTTCACGACCGCACAGGTCGCTTAGAAAAAAACAGGCGATTATCAGACGGTGATTAAGCCCTTCACGACCGCACAGGTCGCTTAGAAATTTTTCTCAGATTTTGGCTTCGGGGTGAATGCCTTCACGACCGCACAGGTCGCTTAGAAAAATAAAAAACCCTGCATCTGCAGGCCGGTTGGTTATTGTCTTTTTAATTCATTGATATCGAAAGTTTCGCTGGGTTCAAATGTATAATACAAATGACCCATGCTGTTTTTGATGCGCATTTTAATGATCGTGCCGCGCCCAAGCTCGGTGAGCATCAGCTTGGGCTTGGTTATCTCCATGCTTGTGCTGTCCACCATGGCCATTGGGATATTTGGCAGTTTTTTGCCATCAATATTCAGATCCAGACTTGGGCAGCTTGGCAAGCAAGAAAATTGATGCCATGATCCCTGATCATAGTCTCCAGACAGCATCAGTACGGCCATTGGTTTTTGATATCTGACATCTGCGACTTCATAGCCCACAGACAAAATCGCATTGCCGTCGGTTGAGGTGATGAAAGCTGTTTTATAAACCTCATCATCAAACTCATTATCGATCCGATGGTACTGCCAATCGTGATTAAGCACTGTTGCTGGCGTCGCAAGCGTCATTGGTGATTGTGAGCTTTTGATTAGGCTTTCGATCACCACATCAATATCTTCAGGGATGCTGGCCGTATAAGAAACTTGAGCAGGTTTATTGTCAACCGACACAGGCTCTGCATGACAAATACCAGCGATCAGCAAAGATAGCATCAATGGGTATTTCATAAATTGACTCTTAATCAACAGTTTTATTAATCATACCCAAAATTTGTCAATCAGGCAACCAATTTGAACCCTTTACGACCACACAGGTCGCTTAGACCCTATTAAGCATCGGCTTTTTGATAGCGTCTACTTCAGTCTGTAAATGACAAGCCATCAAACCAAAATCAATGATGTGTCAGCCATTCCAACAGATTTGATTGGTGCCACAAGTCAACAATTGAGTTAGCATCAGCGCACAAGCTATAACACTTTGTGCTACAATCAAGCCAAATCATCTTTGGCCACGCATTATGTACAGCATTAAAATTAACGGCAACATCGTCAAACAAACCGACAAATCAACTGTCGCATGGTCTTTGTATCGTGCAACAGCTAGGCTTTTTGAAAATAAGCCGAATCATGTGCAACTATATAGCGATGCTGAGCTATTGCAACAAAAGCCAAGCGGATTGATGCTGCTGGAGCATCCCGACAGTGCCGCGGTAAATGATATCTTGATGACACTGATTAAGACGCTAGATTTAAGTTTTCCAGAAGTCAAATGGCTGATTAAAGATAGTGAGCTTGAGCTGTCAAACAGTCGTATTGATGGCTGGTTTTATCCAAAAGACAACCGCCGATTTGTGCAGATGTATAATGATGAGCTTGAGTATCTGACACCAATTTTGACACGCTATGCACAAGCAAAATCACAGTAGGCAAATCTTGGCTTTACCGCACAAGGCCTAAAAAGCATGAGGGCACAATTGGGGCTGACTCAGCAACAAGTCGCTGACATCGTGGGCGTGGCTGGCAATCGACAAGTAAGGCGGTGCGAAAATGGCGAGCAAGACATGCCGAGCGAAAAGTGGCAAATTTTTTTGGATTTTTATCAAAAAAAATCACAGATAGTGATGGCTGAAACTTTGAAACTACAAAAAACAAATATTATCGTATGATCGTCATTGCTTCTACAGGCATTGCAAACACGATCACTGCGCTGTCTGTACTTGTGCAACGATCACTTACATAATACCAGTTAACACCCCCTAGAAGTTGTTCAAAAATAGTTTGCTGATAACCTTCAAAAGTTGTATGACTTTTGAGTTCGGTTTAAAATGATCTTTTGTGCTACACTATCGCAAACCTCTAAATTTGCGAAAATCATGACTTATAAAATCATCATCGATGGCGCGACAAGCCAAGCAATCAATGACAAAGCTACTGCATACGCGAATTATCGAGCTGTCTGCCGTGACTACGCCAACAAGCCCAAAAAAGTCGAGCTAGTGCAAGATGGGAGCGTGCTTAGCGCCAAAGCACCGCACATGATGCTGCGTGATAGCAATGATGTATTTAGCGCTAATGATGTGCTTTGCCAAGCCATGCAGACCCTTGGCATCAATATTAAGGATCTAAAAGACAAAATCAAAACAAGCGAGCTTAAGCTATCAAACAGTCGCATAGACGGCTGGATTAGACCAAGCGATGACCGCCATTTTGTGCAGATGCACAATGATGAATTAATGGCAGTGATTAAGCTATTGCTGTCCGACACAGTTGCTATGATCAAATCACCAGAGAATATCGCTGCACTGCGTAAAAAGCTTGGATTGACCCAAAGCCAGCTTGCCGAAAAATTTGGGCTAAAATCTGGCTTTCGCCAAGTGGCACGGTGGGAGAGCGGGGAGCAAGAAATGCCCGACGCCAAGTGGCAAAAAATGCAATATTTTTAAAAAAAATTATTTAAAATTAATATAACAAATACATCTAAAGCTGTCGCTTGATTGTTATTTAAAAACTTAGCAGCCCCTTTTTTTGGTCTTTCACACCCACACAACCCTTTAAAAAAATAAACCGCCACACATTCGCATGACGGTTTAATTTCTATGTCATAAATTAAATCCGCTCACGACCACGAGCAATCGCCGCCTTGACTTGATTGGGCGCTGTACCGCCGATATGGTCACGGGCGTTTAGCGAGCCTTCTAGCGTCAAGCACTCAAAAACATCATCATGAATTAAGTCGCTAAAGCTTTGTAGTTCAGCTAGGCTAAGCTCACTTAAATCCACACCTTTGGCGACGCCTAGTGCTACGGCCTTGCCGACCACTTCATGCGCATCACGGAACGGCAAGCCTTTTTTGACCAAATAATCCGCCAAATCGGTCGCTGTGGCATAGCCTTTCATGGTGGCTGCACGCATATTGTCGTTATTTGGTACAAGGTTTGGCAACATATCAGCAAAGGCAAGCAGTGAGCCCGTCAAGGTATCCACACAGTCAAACAATGGCTCTTTGTCTTCTTGGTTGTCTTTGTTGTACGCCAGCGGCTGATTTTTCATAAGTGAGAGCAAAGTGATGAGCTGACCAAACACACGAGCCGCCTTGCCACGCACAAGCTCAGGCACATCAGGGTTTTTCTTTTGTGGCATAATGGATGAGCCTGTGCAGAAGCGATCAGGCACTGCCACAAAGCCAAACTGCGCACTCATCCACAGGATAATCTCTTCGCTCATACGAGATAAATGCATCATCAGGATCGATGCATTGGCAGTAAATTCAATGGCAAAATCACGGTCAGAGACAGCGTCTAGCGAATTTTGGCAAATGCCTTCAAAGCCCAAGAGTTCAGCGGTAATCGTACGATCAATCGGATAAGTCGTGCCTGCCAGTGCCGCACTGCCAAGTGGCATCTGATTGATACGACGGCGAGTGTCGGTAAAGCGCTCACTATCACGGGTCAGCATTTCAAACCATGCCATCACATGATGACCGAAGCTCACAGGCTGTGCGGTCTGCAAGTGGGTAAAGCCTGGCATGATGGTGGTCGTGTGCTTCTCCGCCAAATCCAGTAGTCCTGACTGCAAGCGCTTGAGTAGCGCCAAGATATTATCAGTCTCATCGCGTAGCCATAGGCGAATGTCGGTCGCTACTTGGTCGTTGCGGCTGCGGCCTGTGTGTAGTTTTTTGCCGACATCACCGACGATGGCAGTCAGACGGCTCTCGACATTCATATGCACATCTTCAAGCGCCACCGACCATACAAAGCTGCCGTTATCAATCTCAGCTTGGACTTGCTTGAGTCCATCGACGATGATTTGGCTTTCGTCCATAGTGATGATGCCGCAGCGACCAAGCATGGTGGCGTGAGCGATAGAGCCTTGGATGTCTTGTTTTGCCATGCGTTTGTCAAAATTCACCGATGCGGTAAATTCGGCGACAAAACTGTCGGTCGCTTCACTAAAACGACCGCCCCACATACTTGAAGTTTGTTCACTCATGATAAATCCTTGGATTGACTTAAATATTAGCCAAAGTATAACACATCTTCGCCATCGCATTCATCAATTATCCGTGTGTGGCATGGCTTTTATATCCCAAAGGTTTTATAATAGCGTTATTGATTATTTTTTGGAATTTTGGATAAGCCCATGACCACTCGCACACTCACCATCGCCACTCGCCAAAGCCCATTGGCACTATGGCAAGCCAATTTTATCAAAGATGCTCTTGAGCGTCTGTATCCACAGATGAGTGTCACCCTGCTTGAGATGGTGACTCGTGGTGATAAAATCTTAGACACGCCACTTGCTAAGATTGGTGGCAAAGGTCTATTTGTCAAAGAGCTTGAGCAGGCTTTGTACGATGGGCGTGCCGATATTGCCGTGCACTCGCTCAAAGATGTGCCGATGGTACTGCCCGAAGGCTTGACGCTTGGGGCGTATTGCAAGCGTCATGCACCGAGTGATGCTTTTGTCTCAAATCAGTTTGCACACCTTGATGAGCTGCCAAAGGGTGCGGTGCTCGGCACATCCAGCCTACGCCGCGAATGTCAGCTTCGCCAAGCTCGTCCTGATTTGACCATCAAAAGCCTGCGTGGCAATGTCGGCACTCGCCTAGCCAAGCTGGATGCTGGTGAGTATGATGCCATTATCCTAGCTACAAGCGGACTTCAGCGACTAGGGCTCGATGCTCGCATCCGTCATGAGCTGGATGAGTCACTGTCGTTGCCGGCGGTGGGTCAAGGGGCGCTTGCTATCGAATGCCGAGCTGATGATGCCAAGATTTTATCGCTCTTAGCACCGCTCAATGACACTGCCACCGCCCTGTGCGTGATGGCAGAACGCGCGATGAACCGTACACTTGAAGGCGGCTGTCAAGTGCCAATCGCAGGCTTTGCAACCATTGACGGTGATACACTACGACTGCGTGGGCGTGTCGGCTCTGTCGATGGCAAGGTATTATTAAAAGCCGAAAATACCATCACCCTAGGCGATGATGTCACTGCCAATATCACAGCGGTGGAAGCACTCGGCGAACAAATCGCCCGTGAGCTACTCACCCAAGGTGCGGATGTGATTTTAAAAGAAGTGTATCAATCCGCTGATAACACCTAATCGCCATGCCAACCCCTTTGCCAATACTCATCAACACCCGCCCCACCCATCGGGGCGATGCCATCCGCCAGATGACGGGTGTGACGGTGGTGGACTTGCCACTGCTTGAGATTCGCTCACTATCGATTAGTGAGTGTGAGCAGGCGATGATGATGCAGTTTTGTCAAGGGGCGTATGATGCCTTGGTCATCACCAGTGTCGAATCAGCACGGCGAGCCTTGGATTATCTGCATACGCAACAGATAGACTTACCAATCCATCAACCAAACACCCCCATCATCGCTGTCGGCACAGCCACTGCCCAAGTGATGCAAGCATATGGCTTTGATGTTATCCTGCCACAGACTACCAATAACGAAGGGATGCTTGCCCTGCCTCAAATTAAACGCCTGAGCACACATGACCGAGTGCTGATTTGGCGTGGGATTGGTGGGCGACGACTGCTACATGACACACTGACGGCAAAGGGCGTACACATCGATGCCATCGAGTGGTATGAGCGGGCGACACCGCCAGATTTGTTGGATAACTTTACCGCCATCTTACCCACCTTGCCTAACCATGCCCATGTCATCATCAGTAGTGAGATGGCGTATCAGGCATGGGCGAGCCTACCGCACGCAGAGACAAGGTATCACTATTTGGCACTGGGGGAGCGACTCGCCCGTATCATCCGTGCACATGAGCCAACCGCCATCATCAGCATGATTGATGATTTATCCACACAGGCGGTCGGTCGCGCCATCGATGCCGCCCAAGCTTTTGACACAGATCATCAAACCTTATTCATCCAACCCGACAGATAATCTATGAAACCAAACAAACCAAAATCCGCTGCCGCAAAGAGTGCTTCTAAGAATCACACCAAAGCCAAAGATGCGCGATTTGATAAAGCCAAATCCACCAAACCAAAAAACCCCCATTTTTATGGCATCCACGCTGTCACCATGCTGCTTAAACGCCGTCCAGAGGATGTGCTGAGTCTGTTTATCCAAGCGCGTGACGATGGCCAGATGAGTTCTGAGCATCGACAGATTGCCGATGCGGCGCATGCTTTTGGCATCAGCATCCAGATTGCACATAAAGAGCGGCTCGCTGAGCTGTGTGACAGCCATCAGCATCAAGGTGTCGTTGCCGCCGCTCGCGCCACACCGATGGCTGATGAGGCACTGCTTGATGCGATGGCGGCCAAGCCTGATGCGCTGTTTTTGGTACTTGATCAGATCACTGATGCGCATAATCTGGGTGCCTGCCTGCGCTCAGCATGTGCGATGGGCGTCGATGCTGTGATTTTGCCGCGTCATCAATCGGCACCGATGACCCCGACCGTTGCCAAAGTATCGGTGGGCGCGTCTGAGGTCATCGATGTCGTGTCAGTGACCAACCTTGCGCGCACCCTACAAAGGCTCAAACAGGCTGGCGTTTTTGTATTTGGTACCGCACTCGATGCAACCGCAAAGCCTGCTTTTGCCTGTGATTTTTCGGGAAAAGTGGCCATCGTCATGGGTTCGGAAGGTGATGGCATGCGCAGGCTTACCCAAGAGCTGTGCGACACTTTGGTATATATTCCGATGGCAGATACACCCGATCGACCCCAAAGCCTCAATGTCAGTGTCGCCACAGGGATGATGCTGTATGAAGTGGCCAGACAGCGGCTCCATGGCTAAACAATTCTCAGTGCAAATAAAAACCAGCATAGTGCTGGTTTTTTGATGAATATCAAGCAGGCTTTGACAAGCTTTCGGCTTTGGCCTTGGTGTCGGCATCGAGCTTGGCTTGGTTTTCGCATTTGTTCGGATCATTGCCACAAAATTGGCAGTACTCATCGCCCATCAAATTAGCAACACCGCCACATGAGCCTTTGAGTGGTTGTTTTTTGACCATGTAGCCGACGCCCATGAATAAGAAAAATAAGATAAACACCCCAAAAGTCACCGCAAAAATGGGGATGAATTGGCTAATGATGTCGCTCATTGTCTTATCCTTTTAACTATCAATCTAAACGCTGTTAATGACAGCATACTGCATCTATTATAGCATTTTTATGCGAAGTGATGGCGGTTTTTGGTGCTGCTATCTTGGGTTTTTGTATGATTTTTATAAAAAATGGCCCATCGCAGGGATGAGCCATTGTTTTGACAAAGTCGATTATTTGTCTTTGACTTCGGTGTATTCGGCATCGACCACGCCATCATCAGCAGGCTTAGCGTCTTGCTGTGGCTGTGCGTCTGTACCTTGTGCGCCAGCATCGGCGTAGATTTTTTGACCGATTGGCAAGAAGGCATTATCAAGCGCTTCAAGCTTAGCTTTGATGTCATCGACATCATCTTCTTTGGTCGCAGTCTCTAGTGCGCTGATGGCTGCTTCAACAGCGGCTTTTTCGTCATCAGTCACTTTGTCTGCAGCGTCTTTCATCGCTTTTTGGACGCCGTGGATACGACCGTCTGCTTCGTTACGAGCATTGGCAAGGGCAGCAAATTTCTCATCTTCAGCAGCATTCGCTTCAGCAGCACGGATCATCTCTTCGATCTCAGCATCAGACAGACCTGAGTCGGCTTTGATCTGGATTGACTGTGATTTGCCAGTGCCTTTGTCTTTGGCGCTGATGTTCATGATGCCGTCAGCGTTGATGTCAAAGGTGACTTCGATTTGTGGCACACCGCGTGGTGCAGGTGGAATGTCAGTCAAATCAAAGTTGCCAAGCAGTTTGTTTTGGTTGGCGATTTTACGCTCACCTTGATACACTTGGATTGATACCGCAGGTTGGTTGTCGGCTGCTGTTGAGAACACTTGTGATTTTTTGGTTGGAATCATGGTGTTCTTCTCGATGATCGCAGTCATCACGCCGCCCATGGTTTCGATACCTAGGGTGAGCGGGGTCACATCCAGTAGCAATACGTCTTTTTTGTCGCCTGACAGTACCGCACCTTGAACTGCTGCACCCATTGCGACCGCTTCGTCAGGGTTCACATCTTTGCGTGGCTCTTTGCCAAAGAATTCTTGTACTTTTTGTTGTACCAGTGGCATACGAGTTTGACCACCGACTAGGATGACATCATCAATGTCGCTGGTAGATAGGCCAGCATCTTCTAGTGCAGTTTTGCAAGGCAAAATCGTGCGAGCAACCATCTCTTCGGTTAGGCTCTCAAGCTTGGCACGGCTAATGGTGATGACAAGGTGCTTAGGACCTGTCGCATCAGCGGTGATGTATGGCAAGTTCACTTCAGTTGATTGGCTGCTTGATAGCTCAATTTTGGCTTTTTCGGCAGCTTCTTTTAGGCGTTGCATCGCTAGTGGGTCGCCTTTTAGGTTGACATTTTGTTCTTTTTTGAACTCTTCAACCAAATAATCAATCAATGCCAAGTCAAAGTCTTCACCGCCAAGGTGAGTGTCACCGTTGGTTGCCAGTACTTCAAATTGTTGTTCGCCATCGACATCAGCAATCTCGATGATTGACACGTCAAATGTACCACCACCTAGGTCATAGACAGCGATGGTCTTATCGCCGCCTTTTTTGTCCATGCCATAAGCAAGGGCAGCAGCGGTTGGTTCGTTGATGATGCGCTTCACATCCAGACCTGCGATACGACCCGCATCTTTGGTGGCTTGACGCTGTGCATCGTTAAAGTACGCAGGTACGGTCACGACAGCTTCAGTCACAGGCTCGCCCAAATAGTCTTCGGCAGTCTTTTTCATTTTACGCAGTACTTCAGCACTGATTTGTGGTGGCGCTTGTTTTTTGTCGCCAGCTTCGACCCATGCATCACCATTGTCAGCTTTGACGATTTTGAATGGGACAAGTGAGATGTCTTTTTGGACTTCTTTGTCTTCAAAACGACGGCCAATCAGACGCTTGATGGCAAATAGGGTGTTTTTTGGGTTGGTGACCGCTTGGCGCTTGGCTGCTTGACCGACCAAGATCTCGCCATCTTTAAACGCAACGATAGACGGCGTGGTGCGCGCACCTTCTGCGTTTTCGATGACTTTGACTTTGTCACCTTCTAGGACAGCCACACATGAGTTGGTGGTACCTAGGTCAATACCGATTACTTTAGACATAGTTTACTCCAATTTTAGATATTTTAATGTGAAAATTTTTACTGATTAGGCAAGGTTGAAAATTTTATTTTAACAATCTTGCCAAGCTTAACTGCTATATTTGTGTGATTTTGTACTTTTCAAGGGAGAAAATTGAAAATTTTTCAAAAATTTTTGACTTTTAAGCCATTGAAATCATTCAATAAATCCCAAGTCAACGCATTAGCCACCAACAAGCACCATCGCAGGGCGTAGAGTGCGTTCGTTGAGCGTATAGCCTTTTTGGAGCACTTGACCGATGGTGTCTTTTTCGGCATCAGGGAAGATGCCGACAGCTTCGTGAATATCAGGGTTGAAAGCATCACCAACTTGACCGACTGCGACCACGCCATTTTTTTCAAGGACGGTAAGCAGTGATTTGTGGGTCAGTTTTAGCCCTTCAAGGGTGCTGTCATCAGCGCCTGCTTTTTCGCTTGCGTCGATGGCACGCTCAAGGTTATCGACGACATCAAGTAGTTCTTTGGCGAATTTTTGTAGGGCGTATTTTTTTGCCTTGTCCGTTTCTTGTTCCATACGACGCTGGGCGTTGTAGGATTCGGCATTGGCGCGTGCGGCGACTTCTTTGGCATCTTTGACTTGTGCTTCAAGCTCGCTGATGGTGGCTTTTAGTGTCGCGACTTCGTCAAGCTCGGTCGCTTGCTCGGTGGTTTCTACGCTATCATCCAAGATGTCGTTGTTGGTTTGCTCGGTCATAATTACCCCAAAAATTAAACATAAAATAAAATCCCTACCTTGATAATGGTAAAGGCAGAATTTTTCAAGTGTTAAACTAAAATTTATCGCATCAGCTGCCATCACTGGCTTTTTGCCACAGCACTTCACTGCCGCCATCGCTGCGTGCCACCACGCGCGCCAGCACAAACAGATAATCCGACAGTCGATTGAGGTACTGTCGCACCGCAAGACTGATGTTGGCATCGCGCTCATGTAAGCGGATCAGCAGCCGCTCAGCATCGCGACAGACGCTGCGTGCGATGTGCGCCTGTGCGGTGGCGATCGAGCCTGCTGGCAGAATGAATTCTTTTAGATATGGCAAAGTGGCATTGTGTGCGTCAATCTGTCGCTCGAGCGTGGCGATGGCGTCATCTGTGATGGCGATATAGCCGATTTGGGCGTGATTGGGCAGTGCGATCTCGCCGCCGATGTTAAATAATTGATGCTGAATGATCCCAAGCTCTTGGCACAGCTCTGGCAGCTTGGCCATCAGCTGCGCCTGTAGCAGCCCGATGTGCGCATTTAGGCCATCGATGATGCCCATCGCATCAAAGCGCAGATCGGCCTTGGATAAACGACTACCATCACCCAAACCTGTGCTGCCATCATCGCCTGTGCGTGTGGTGATTTTTGATAAACGATTTCCCATTTTTGATCCTTATAAAGAGTGGCAAAACTGCTTTATCATAGCATTTTTGACGATCAAAAACGCAAGAGGCGGTACAAGCGCCATAATTTTTGTTATAATCCTTCGTATCAATCGAAAACCGAGACTCATTATGCAAACCTTTAACCCAGCCGATCATATGGTATTTTGCCGTAAATATAAAGAAAATCTGCCAAAGCTGCCAAATCCTCCTTTTCCCAATGCCAAAGGTCAAGAAATCCAAAACACCGTCTCTGCCAAAGCATGGAATGAATGGATTGAGCTACAGACCATGCTGATTAACGAAAAGCACTTAAGCATGATCGACCCTCATGCCAAGCAGTTTTTGACCGAGCAGCGAGAGAAGTTTTTGGATAATGGCGATTATGAAAAGCCAGCAGGATACACGCCAAAAGCCTAGCCGTTTCACCATGCGCTGATCCATATTGGCGCTTTATGAATTGATCAGTAAGGATGCTTTATGCTAAAAGTTGAAGATATTTTTGAGCCTGTCTTGACAGGCGACGCCCGACCCGATGCCCTAAAAGACTACCCTGTGGTACATGTGCAACCTGTGGCATGGGGTGAGATGGATGGCTTTAATCATGTGAATAATGTCGCCTATTATCGCTATGCTGAATCGGCACGCATCAGCTACATGCGAGCGCTCGGGTTGATGCATGCTCGAGAAGATCTGCTGACGATTTTGGCCAGCTCCAGTATGCAGTATCGCCGCCCTGTGACCTATCCAGACACGCTGCTCATCGCGGTGCGAATCAAGCATCTGGGCAATACCAGTTTGGTGCATGAATATGTAATGTACAGCCAGTCTCAAAAAGCCATCGTCACTACAGGTGAGGCAGTGATCGTCCGCACCAACAGTCAAATGGCCAAAATGCCTTGGCTTAATGAAGAGCGCGCCATCATCGAAAAATTCGAAGGTCGCCAGTTTGATGCTGCTTGATGGCATGATTCTTTAGCCCAAGACCCAAAAAAAAACCCTGCCGACAGCGATCAGCAGGGTTTTTTTGTGAATATCGTGATGGCGCCAAACGAGCCTTTTGCCATCACAGTCTTAATCAATGCAGCTGCACATGATTGGCATCAATCTCAAGCTTGCGGCTGTCACGATCGACCTCACCATGTACAGTGACGGTTTTACCGACCAGCTCTTGTGGGTTGTGGTAATAGTCGTCATCGATCTCAACGATGATGGTGCCAGTGCGATCTTGCAGCTCAAATTTTTCATTGCCAACAAAGCGTACCAGCTTGCCAGTTAGGCTGACTTTCGCATCATCACGCAAAGTCTTGGCTTGTGCCACGGTGCTGCTGCCATTGACGCCAGAGACAGCTTTTGCACCAGAGGCAGGTGCAGGCGCTGCGGTGGTGGCATTGGCTGCACAAGCACTCAATACAACTGCTGCTGCCGAGGTGATGGCGATTTTTTGTAGTGTTTGAACTTTCATCTTAGCACTCCATAAATAAAAAGTGGATTTGAATTAGGCAATGATTGCCGCTTAAGACATATTAAACCATAACAACCTTAAGCGAACCTTAAGCGACATCACCAAAATGTAAAATTTACAAAAAAATTTATAAGCATTTGATTTTAATCAATTATATAAGGCTGACTATTCACCCAAAAACCCACCACTTTGGCGCGCCCATAAGGATGCATACACCCCGCCTTTGGCGATCAGCTCATCATGACTGCCCATCTCAACGATCTGCCCACCATCCATCACCACCAGTCGATCCATCGACGCGATCGTCGAAAGTCTGTGGGCGATGGCGATCACTGTCTTGCCTGCCATCATCTCATCTAGACTTTGGGTGATGGCGTGTTCGACCTCACTGTCAAGCGCACTGGTCGCTTCATCAAGTAACAAAATCGGTGCGTTTTTGAGCATCACTCGAGCGATGGCGATGCGCTGACGCTGACCGCCTGACAGCTTGACACCGCGTTCACCGACTTGGGTATCAAGGCCAGTATTGCCGTGCTTGTCTTGTAGATTTTGGATAAATTCCCACGCGTGCGCCGCTTTGGCCGCCTCAATGATCTCGTCATCTGTGGCATCTGGCTTGCCGTAGGCAATGTTCTCTCGCACCGTGCGATGCAGTAGGCTTGTGTCTTGGGTGACCATGCCGATATGCTGGCGCAGGGATTCTTGGGTCATCTGGCTGATGTCTTGATCATCGATGGTGATGCGACCGCTTTTGATGTCATAAAATCTTAATAGCAGATTCACCAGTGTCGATTTGCCTGCACCCGAGCGGCCGACCAAGCCCACTTTCTCGCCTGCTTGGATGTGCAGCTCAAAGTCTTTTAATAGCTCAGTATTGGCTTTGCCATAATCAAATGACACCGACTCAAAATGAATATCCCCCTGTTTCACATGAAACACTTTGGCATCAGATCGATCCACGACAGCATGCGGCGTGGTCAAGGTTTTCATGCCATCTTGGACTGTGCCGAGATTTTCAAATAAAGACGCCGTCTCCCACAACACCCAATGCGTCAAGCCCTGCAAGCGAATCGCCAAAGCCCCTGCGACCGCCACCGCACCAGCACCGACCAAGCCTTGCATCCATAGATACACACCCATCGCCACCGAGCCTGTCACCGTCACCAAAGCAATGCTCGACACCAAGATCTCAAGCACACTCACCAAGCGCATCTGCTGATGCACCGTACCTAAAAAGTGCGTCATCGCTTCTTTGGCATAGGCCGACTCACGACGCGCGTGGCTAAACAGCTTGACCGTACCGATATTGGCATAGGCATCAGTGATACGTCCCGTCATCATCGCACGAGCATCAGCCTGCACTCGAGCGGTATGCTGAAGTCTGGGCAACAAAAAAATCAGCAGTCCGCTCACCATCAGCACCCATAGCACAAACGGAATCGCCAATAACGGATGCAGACTCACCAGCACCGCCCCCGAGCCCACCAAAAAAGTGATGATAAACACAAACACGCCGATCAGCGTCATCACCACATCACGCACCGCCAGTGCCGTCTGCATCACCTTGGCAGACACTCGCCCCGAAAATTCTTCTTGATAAAACTGCATCGACTGGCCAAGCATGTGCTGATGAAATATCCATCGCAATCGCATCGGCGCCACGCCTTGTAGTACCTGATGATGCACCGTCGTCTCAAACAGCATCACCACAGGTACAAAGACACTGATGGCGATCATGGTGATCAATGCGGTTTTTTTGTCCGCCCACAACTGGCTTGGGCTATACACACTCATCCAGTCGATGATCTGCCCCACCCATGCATAGACAAACGCCCAATACAGCCCCGACAGTGCTGTCAATAAGGTAAATAGCACCAACCAACCACGAAAGCCCGTCGTACAGGCATAGATGAACGATGCCAATGAGCCTGTGGTCTTAGGCAGGGTAATATCTGGGAAAGAATCGAGACGCTTTTCAAAATAAGAAAATAAGGACATGGTTTCACGCTGTTTTTTTATAAACGGATTATTATAACAAAAACAGCGCTGTGATAATGTTATAATTGGTGTATTCTTCTCACACGATGAGCCGATGGCGTATCTTAATCTATTCTTAGCAGCATTTTTGGCAGCAACGCTGCTACCTGCACAGTCTGAAGCACTACTGTTCTATTTGCTCGGTAGCCACCCTGCGTGGGTGTTGATTGGCGTGGCAAGCGTCGGCAATGTGTTGGGGTCGTGTGTGAATTTTTGGCTTGGGTTAAATATCCATCGTTTTTCCCAGCATCGCTATTTCCCATTTAAACCTGAGCAAATCACCAAAGCTGAACGCCACTATCATCGCTATGGCGTGTACTCGCTATTGCTTAGTTGGCTACCCATCATCGGCGACCCATTGACACTGATTGCAGGGGTGATGCGTGAGCGGTTTTGGCGATTTTTACTGCTCGTGAGTATTGCCAAAACCGCTCGTTATGCCGCACTTTATCTGATTTGGCTTGGTGCCATGTAGCCTTACACTTCATGATACAGTTTGCTGCCCTCAATGTGGTATTTTTCTTTCATTTGTGCCATACCTTGTTCAATGTCCAAGTCTTTGGCAGAGCCTTCAGCGTCTTGGTAATAGCCTTCAGCGGATTTAGCAGAGCCATCAGCGTTCTTAGCATAATCACGGACATTTTGCGTAATTTTCATCGAACAAAATTTTGGGCCACACATTGAGCAAAAATGAGCCGATTTATGGGCTTCTTTTGGCATGGTTTCATCATGCATACCACGCGCCGTATCAGGGTCAAGGCTTAAATTAAATTGGTCTTCCCAACGGAACTCAAACCGAGCTTTAGATAAGGCATTATCACGCACTGCCGCACCAGGGTGTCCTTTGGCAAGGTCAGCCGCATGAGCCGCAATTTTATAGGTAATAATCCCATCTTTCACATCTTTTTTATTTGGCAAACCTAAATGCTCTTTTGGTGTTACATAGCATAGCATCGCCGTGCCATACCAACCAATCATAGCCGCTCCAATTGCAGATGTGATGTGGTCATAACCGGGGGCAATATCAGTGGTTAAAGGCCCAAGCGTATAGAAAGGTGCTTCGCTACATACTTCAAGCTGTAAGTCCATATTTTCTTTAATCATGTGCATTGGCACATGCCCCGGGCCTTCAATCATCACTTGTACATCATGTTGCCATGCACGGTGCGTGAGTTCCCCTAAAGTTTTTAATTCGCTAAATTGGGCTTCATCATTGGCATCTTGAATGCAACCAGGTCGCAGTCCATCGCCTAAACTAAATGAAACATCATAGGCTTTCATAATTTCGCAAATTTCATCAAAATGGGTGTAAAGGAAATTTTCTTGATGATGAGCCAAACACCACTGCGCCATAATTGAACCGCCACGGCTGACAATGCCAGTTAAACGATTTGCCGTCATCGGTACATAACGCAGTAATACGCCTGCATGAATGGTAAAATAATCAACACCTTGCTCGGCTTGTTCAATCAAGGTATCTTTAAAAATTTCCCATGTTAAATTCTCTGCGATGCCATCGACTTTTTCAAGGGCTTGATAAATCGGTACGGTGCCAATCGGTACAGGAGAGTTGCGAATAATCCATTCCCTGGTTTCATGAATATTTTTCCCTGTTGATAAATCCATGATGGTATCAGCTCCCCAACGGGTCGCCCACGTCATTTTGGCGACTTCTTCGTCAATGCTTGAGCCGAGTGCAGAATTTCCAATATTGGCATTGATTTTGACCAAGAAATTACGTCCAATAATCATTGGTTCGCATTCTGGGTGATTGATATTGGCAGGAATAATCGCACGTCCACTCGCCACTTCTTGGCGGACAAATTCAGGGGTAATTTCAGTTAAATTTTTTGCACCAAAATTTTGTCCTGGATGCTGTCTAGTATCCACGCCTGCTTGCTGCCTCTGATTTTCACGAATGGCGATATATTCCATTTCAGGGGTGATGATGCCGGCTCGAGCGTAGTGCATTTGCGTAACATTGCGACCTGCTTTGGCTCGTCTTGGGTTAGTGATATGGGCAAAACGGATATTTTCAGTACGAATGTCTTTTAATCGTTCACGTCCAAATTGCGAGCTTAATCCGCTTAATTGTTTAGTATCATTACGCTCGCTAATCCATGCACCACGCACGCTTGGTAAGCCTTTGTTTAGGTCAATGCTGACATTTGGGTCAGTATAAACGCCTGAAGTATCATATACTAAAATCGATGGATTGGGCTGCCCGCCCAGACCCGTTGGCGTATCGGTTAGGCTAATTTCACGAAATGGGACTTGAATATCGACGCGAGAGCCTTGTACATAGACTTTTTTCGATGCAGGCAAAATGCGGGTTAACTCTTTGGCATCTTGTTCACAGCCTGCGACTGCGGTGGTTGTACCTTGAGTGGTTGGATTGGTCAGTTGGGATAGATTTGTTTGGCTCATTTGATGTTCCTTTTTTGGCTAAAACAAATCAAGCCATTGAAGGAAAATTAAGCCATCACCAAATCCATTGAGATTGGGAAATGCCATTTTGCAACAAATAACTTGATTCCTACGACAGTACGAACTGTATCAGGTTCAACGGATTGCTTACGCTCTCAGCCATCAGACGATGGCACTCCGTCAAGTTGGTTTTAGTATAACATAAAATTGTGTGCCAAATAGGGTTTTGGATAAATTTTCATGATAGCGAGTTATTTGCTTGTTGTTGTCATTTTTCCTTGTTATCATATTATTGGTTTTTCGTCCTTTAAGGATATCTCCATGAAAGTATTTGTGCTGGGCGGCGGTGTGATTGGTGTCACCTCCGCCTATTATCTTGCCAAGCAAGGCGTGGATGTGACCGTCATCGAACGCCAACATGATGTCGCCGAAGAAACCAGCTTTGGCAACGCAGGACAAATCTCCCCTGGCTACTCTACGCCTTGGGCAGCCCCTGGTATCCCTACCAAAGCCATCAAATGGCTGTTCCAAAAACACGCCCCCTTTGCCATTCGTCCCGATGGTTCGTCATTTCAGGCACAGTGGATGTGCCAAATGCTTGCCAACTGCAACGACAAATCCTACGCCACCAACAAAGCTCGCATGGTGCGAGTCGCTGAATACAGTCGCGATTGCTTGCAGGCATTGCGTGCTGAGACTGGCATCAGCTATGAGCATCGCACTGGCGGCACGCTGCAGCTATTTCGCAAGCAAGCACAGCTGGACGCGGTTGGCAATGACATCGAAGTACTCAAGGACTATGGCGTGGCGTATGAACTGCTTGACCGTGATGGCTTGGTCAAAGCAGAACCTGCACTGGCTCGTGCCAAATCCGAACTGCTCGGCGGTCTGCGTCTGCCCAATGACGAAACTGGCGACTGCAATCTATTCACCAAAAATCTTGCCAAAATCGCCGAAAACTTAGGCGTCAAATTCCTATTTAACAGCACCATCGACAGCATCAGCACTGATGGCAGTCGCATCACAGGTATCGTGGTCAATGGTGAGTTGATGACAGCGGATGCTTATGTACTGGCACTGGGCAGCTATTCTCGTGCGATGGCAAAGACGCTTGGTCTGTCGCTACCTGTTTATCCAGTCAAGGGTTATTCGCTCACCGTGCCAATCATCGATGCGGATAATGCACCAGTATCGACCGTACTGGATGAGACTTATAAAATCGCCATCACTCGCTTTGATAATCGCATCCGTGTCGGCGGTATGGCGGAGCTGTCAGGCTTCAACCTAGGACTCAACCAATCCCGCCGTGAGACGCTTGAGATGGTCTGTGATGATTTGTTCAGCGGTGGCGATTTACCAAATGCCAGCTTTTGGACAGGCTTACGTCCAATGACGCCAGATGGCACACCAATCATCGGCAAAACTGACCTTAACAACCTATATCTGAACACAGGTCATGGCACGCTCGGCTGGACGATGTCATGTGGTTCAGGCAAGCTGATTAGCGATATCATCACCGAGCAGGCGCCTGCGATTAGCCTTGATGGGCTGTCATTGGCGCGCTATGGCTCATCGTCTTAACCTTTCCATACATTTCTCAACACACAAGGATATTTTTATGACAAGCATCCAAAAATTTGACAGCAATGAAGTATTAAGCGAAGTCGCCGTGCATAATGGCGTGGTATATCTGGCAGGTCAAGTACCCGATGATGACAGCCTAGATATCCAAGGTCAAACCCGTCAAGTACTTGCCAATATCGACAAGGCACTGGCACAAGCAGGCACTGATAAGCATCGCTTGCTATCAGCACAAGTATTCATCAAAAACCTAGCCGATTTTGAAGGCTTTAACAGCGAATGGAAAGCATGGGTCGCTGGCACGACACCGCCTGTACGCGCGACCATCCAAGCGGATTTGGTCAATCCAAACTGGCTTGTCGAAGTCATGGTGATCGCTGCGGTGAAGTGATTCGCCCAAGCTTAGCTGACAACAGGCTTTTGATGAATCAAAAGCCTGTTTTTTTTGTGCAAAATTTTAGCTTTATTTAGCCATTAATCAATGCTAAGATAATCGCACACGGAATGACACCACAGGACAGCAAATATGGACTTTGCACACATCACACCCCCTGTCTCTCCATCGGCATGGCTGGATTTGGATGCGCTCGATGCCAATATCGAGCGAGTCAATCAGATGACCGCCAAAGTTGGGCTACGCATCGCCAGCAAATCCATCCGCAGCACCCAAGTACTGCACTATATCCGTGAACGCACGCCGCATTTTGTGGGCATCATGAGCTACAGTGCTGCTGAGTCGGCGTATCTACTCGCTCAAGGCTTTGATGATATCTTATGTGCTTATCCGAGCATCGATACAGCGAGCATCATTCAGACGCTGCCCTTTGTCGCACAAGGGGCGAGCATGGTGTGGATGGTGGATCGGCTGGAGCAGTGGCAGCTGCTTGATGAGATCGGCAGACGGCACGGCGTGGTGCTGTCGGTGTGTCTGGATATCAATATGTCCATGCCGCTACCCAAGCTGTATTTTGGCACCAAGCGGTCGTCGTTGATCACGCTGTCTCAAGTGCAAGACCTACTGGATCGCACCAAAACAATGAGCCATACCAAGCTTGTTGGCTTGATGGGCTATGAAGGTCAAATCGCAGGGCTGCCTGAGCATCTGCCCGATAAAGCGATGCTCACGCCCATCATCCGCCTATTAAAATCTTTCTCCAAAAAACAGCTCGCCACCCGTCGCCAAGCCATCACAGATTGGCTCAATCAAAACGGCCATCCGCTCACCATCGTCAATGGCGGTGGCAGCGGTAGCATGGCATTTACCACCAGTCAGCCTGAGATCACCGAGATCACCGTAGGCTCGGCATATTATTATCCTGCCTTATTTGGCTATATGGACAGCATGGCAGGGTTTCGACCAGCGGCAGGCTTTGTGCTGCCAGTCACTCGCCATCCTGAAGACACCGTGATCGTCGCTCATGGTGGCGGCTTGGTGGCATCAGGAGCGATGGGACGGGATAAGCAGCCCAAGATCATCCATCCACCACAGCTTGAGATTTTGACGGATGAAGGTTTTGGTGAAGTGCAGACGCCGCTGATGGCCAAGAGTTCACCACCGCCCATCGGCAGTCACATATGGCTACAGCACGCCAAGGCAGGCGAGCTGTGCGAACGCTTTAATGAGCTCATCACTTATCGTAATAATCAGCCCATCGGACACATACGGACATATCGGGGAGAAAGACAATGTTTTCACTAAAAAATTGGCAACAAGATAAGCACTGGCAAAACTGGGTCGGCTATGTCAAGGCCACACCTGCCCAAAAGCTCACCCCATCCACCATCGATGAGCTGTGTGCCATCGTCAAACAGGCCAATACGACAGGCAAACGCATCCGAGTGACGGGGGCTGCCCACTCATTTAGCCCCGTGGCACAGCCTGAAGAGATCGCCATCAGCCTACATCATCTGCGCGGCTTGGTCAGTATTGATGCAGCTGCCCGTGAAGTGACCTTGTGGGCTGGGACTTATCTGTATGAAATTGGCGATATGTTGGCACAGCATGGCTTTGCCCTAGAAAATATGGGCGATATCCAGTTTCAAAGTCTGGCAGGGGCGGTGGCGACTGGCACGCACGGCACAGGGATTAGCCTTGGCTCGGTGTCATCACAGGTGGTGGCGTGGGAGTGGGTTGATGGCACAGGTCAGCTGCATCATCATCGCCGTGGTGAGGATGAGCTAAGCCAAGCTTTGACAATCAGCCTTGGGCTCTTGGGGATTTTTACCAAACTTACCCTAAAAGTCGTGCCTTTATACGGGCTGAAAGAACAAAGCTGCACGATGAGCTTTGCCGATGGCTTGGCAAGCTTTGATCAAGATGTCAAAAACCATCGCCACATGGAGTGGTTTTTATTCCCTGGCACCAATAAACTACAAAAAAAGACGCTGACACCCACCACGCCTGCCGCCATGAGCCAATGGCAAAAAGTCAAAGACCGCTTTGAAAGCGTCATCGTGCTCAATGGTGCGTTTTATTTGATGAGTGAATTAGCTCGCAAACACCCCAAATTCATCAAAACCGTGAGCAAGCTGTCAGCCGATAACATCCCCAACACCGTCCGCCAAGGCTTAAGCTATGAAGTCTTCCCAAAGCCGCGTGGCGTCGTGTTCGACGAAAGCGAATATTTCATCCGCTATGAAGATTTCCCCAAGGTGATCACCGCCATCAATGATGCCCTGCTTGATGACACCAAAGGCTCGCACTTTCCCATCGAAGTACGCACCATCAAGGGCGAGGCAGGGTTTTTGAGTCCTACCCAAGGGTGCGACTGCGTGGTGCTATCATTTCATGTATATCGGGGCATTGACAGCCGACCGTATTTTGATTGGGTTAAAACATTCATGCAGCCGTGGTCGGGCAGACCGCACTGGGGTAAGGTGCTTAAGCTTGATCATCATGAGCTGGCTAAGCTATATCCTGATTTACCCAAATTTATGGCGATACGGGCACAGTATGATCCAAATGGGGTGTTTTTAAATACTTGGCTACACCAAAAATTCATCGGATAAGCCATCAAATGCCTTTGCATTTTTATTAAAATATGCTAATTTATAGTACAAAGCCATCGGATGGCTTATGGCTTCGTTGATCATTGAGCTGCTGAGTGTTAAATTCAGCAAAACCCAGTCTAATAAACAAGGAGGTTATATGAAACAGCGTCATTTTACCCACTCACTATTGGCTGTGGCGATCGCCACCATCACAAGCCCAAGCTTGGCATCAGGGCTTGAGCAGTCTAGCCAGTCTGTCGCACCATTTTTTGAAAAAGGCAATTATGCCGAGATCAGCTATGCTCATGTCGATCCTGACATCAAAGGCGTGGATCTGATGGGTCAGCCGATCGATGATATGATGGATGGCTTTAGCTTTGGGTCAGCGGCAGTAAAAATCGCTCCCACGGACGACACCGCCATCGCCATATTGTACAGCGAACCTTGGGCGATCAACACCCAGTATCCATCGGGCAACTTTTTTGCCAATGACTTGGGCGTCACATCCGCCAACTTAAGCTCAAAAAATCTCACCCTACTGGCTGGTGGCAAAACCAAAAATAACCTTTGGCTGTATGGCGGTGTATCCGCTGAGCAAATCAAAGCCGATGTCAATGTCGCAAGCTATGGCGACAATCCGCTGTATGCAATGGGCTTTTCCTCCGATCCTGTGATGCCTGTGCAGTACTCGCTACACGCCGATAAGACGGACACCGAGCTTGCTCCTGTCGTTGGTATCGCTTATGAAAAACCAGAAATCGCCCTGCGAGCCAGCCTCACCTATCGTGGCGAGACCAAATATCGCACCCCTGTCACCGAACGCTTTGTCGCACCTGCTTTGGATGCCATCGGTCAAGGTGAAACCATCGCCCCATCATCGGTAAGTCTGACCATGCCGCAGTCGGTGAGTCTGGATTTTCAAACTGGCTTAAGCGAAAAACATCGCCTACTAGGCATGATCAATGCTCGCTGGGTCGATTGGTCGGCCTTTTCGGTGACACCAACTTTATACGCACAGACCATCGGCAGCCAGACCAATGGCGAACCTTTGGCGGCTTATAATAAAGACGGCTATGCGATCGAGATGGCATTGGCTCGTGAGTTCACACCGAAGCTTGCCGGCGAGGTACGCATCGGCTATGATCATGGCACAGGCCAGCCGCTTAGCGCACTTGGCCCTTATGATGCCGTCAAGTCAGTAGCGCTCGGCGCCCAATACAAGCCTGTGCCGCAGCTTGCCATCTCAGGCGGTGTGCAGTATGCATGGATCGATGGCGGTGACATCGTGCATGGTGGCCAAACCGTCGCCAAAATCGATGATGGCAACTACATCGGCTATGGCATGAAATTGGGTTATTATTTCTAATTCCACCCACCGAATACGAAAAAGCAGCCATCACAGCTGCTTTTTCATTGTCTGATCTTATTACAGATCACACACCATCATACAGCCGACGCACCACCTCACCAATGGTCGTGATGCCCTTGATGATGGTCTCATCAGGCTGAGCGATGGATAGACGGATACACTCTTTGGCGTGCGGATAATTGGCGGTATCCACCCCAACAAAGAAATGTTCAGATGGAATAATCAGCGTGCCTTGCTCTTTTAGCATCTGATACAGCACGGTCGTTGAAATCGGCAAATGCTCAAACCACACCCACAAGAAAATCGCCCCTTCTGGTTTATGAATCTTGACAGGATAGCCATCAAACTCCGCCTGTAGTCGTGATACCGCAAGGCTTGCTTGCGCCTGATAAAATGGCTGGATTACCATATCAGACAAAGTCTTGATGCGATCATCGGCAAATAACGGCGTCGCCACCGTCGCCCCGAAACGCACTGGCGAGAGATTGACGATGGCATTCATATTACTGATGGTCTTGATGATCGGTGCATCCGCGACGATAATCCCCGTGCGAGTGCCTGGCAAGCCCACCTTTGATAAGCTAAAGCACAGCACTGTATCACGATCCCACGACAGCGTGGTGTCGGTATAGATGATATTTGGAAATGGCATCCCATAGGCATTATCGACAATCAGTGGCACGCCATATTTTTTGGCGATGGCAGTAAGCCTTGCCATCTCATCATCGGTCAACACATTGCCTGTCGGATTGGTTGGACGAGAACAGCAAATCGCACCAATCTTGCCATTTTTTAACTCTTCTAAATTTTCTAAAGCATCAAAATCTACCCGATACTTAAAAAATCCTTCATTATTTTCATGCGTCACCAGCTCAATATTTGGCGGTACAGCCACAAAATGCACGCCATCAATATGCACATCAGCATAGCCGACATACTCAGGTGCTAAGGGTAATAAGATGGCTTTGTCTGTCCCATCTGCAAATTGACCTGCGAATAGATTAAACAGATAAAAGAACGCATTTTGTGAACCATTGGTCAAGGCGATATTATTGCTCGTTAGCTCCCAACCATAATGGCGATTAAAAAATTCAACCAAGGTATTGATAAACTTAGTATCACCCTGCGGATTGGAATAATTCCCCACACTATCAAGCGCAAATGCATCTGCCACCACTGATTCAAGTGTCTCTTGATACACAGCATTTAGCTCAGGGATACTGGCAGGATTGCCACCGCCCAGCATATTGACTGGCTTGTCACTATTGAGCGCATTGCCCAGATCATCCATCAGTTGCAAGATGGCGCTGTCTTTGGTGAATTTTTGACCGAATTTTGAAAATTTCATAACCCACTCTGTGATACTTAGTATTAGTAAGGACTACTGGCTATATTGCCGTGCGACTCACTGTGCTGTCAACTGCTTGCTACAGTACAGCTTATCATGCCAAACATCCACCGATGAGTAAATGCTTGGGGCTTTTGGCTTGTTCACTTGTTTCACATGAAACTGTTTCATGTGAAACATCACTCGATGTATTTAACCTTTAATGGCGGAAAACCGTTAAATTCTACCGATGAATACGAGTTGGTATAAGCACCCGTGGTGAGCCAATATAACTTATCGCCGATTTCCAAATCTTGTGGCAGCTTATAACCAGCGTGTTCGTACATGATATCAGTACTATCACAGGTCGGGCCTGCTAGGATGACCGTGCCTTTTTCGGTGGCAGTTTCCATTTTTGGGGTGTAGACAGGGTATTTGATGGCTTCACCCAAGGTCTCAATCAGGCCTTGAAATAACCCAACATCGGTATAAACCCAACGAGTCAAATCCGTGCGAGATTTACGGCTGATGAGCACCACTTCTGAGACCAATACGCCACTATCACCCACCATCGAGCGGCCTGGTTCTAGGATAATCTCCGGCATCTCATCTTCATCATAGTCTTCGGACAAATAGCGATGGATCTCTTCGGCATAGACACGCACAGGGTTCACTTCACTGATGTAGTTGGTTGGGAAACCACCACCCAGATTGATCATCTGTAGCTTGATGTCTTCTTCGTATTTCATCCAGTCAAACATATATTTGACCTTGGCAAGTGCATCATCCCACGCCGCGACATCTTTTTGTTGGCTGCCGACATGGAATGAGATGCCATATGGAATCAGACCTAGGTTTTTGGCTTGCACCAACAAGTCGATCGCCATATCAGGATGGCAACCAAACTTGCGAGACAGTGGCCATTCGGCAGTGTCAGCACCATGCACCAAGATACGTACAAAGACTTTTGAGCCAGGGGCGTTGTTAGCGATATTGATTAGATCTGCTTTAGAATCTGTAGCGTACAATCTGATGCCTTTTTCGAAGGCATACTTAACATGCTCAGCTTTTTTGATGGTATTGCCATATGAGATGCGATCTGGCGAAACGCCGCAGTCAAGCACACGATCGAGCTCATAAATGGATGCGCAGTCAAAGTTTGACCCCAAATCCGCCAAATATTTGACCACTTCCACCGCAGGGCTGGCTTTCATCGCATAGTGAATTTTTGCTTTAGGAAATAGACTGACCATCTCTTCATATTTGGTCTTGATACGGCTAAGATCCACGACCAGTAGTGGCGTTTCTTCGCCTGCTGCCGCTTGGGTGAATTTTTGCCATTGGGCTTGGTCAAAATATTGATCAATCTTAATCACAAAAGCTTACTCCTGTGGACATGGCTTTGGTTTTGTATGCCAAAATCTAAAAGAAAAAGCACCTTTAATATCGATCATTTCGATGTTAAAAATGCCATAAAATGTTAAAAAGCTTGCTATCAATATTATAGCAAGCTTTTGGGGTTGGGGCTATAGTTTTCGTGGATGCGATACACATTCACACATCATCACCCACATAGGCAAAGCGGGGAATGCACTCACCCCCTTGCTCAAGCATCTGCACAAACATCGCAAAGGGACGCACCCACAAGGTGGACTGCTGCACCTGATCGCCATACAGCGGATGATACAGCACCAACCAGTCAAGCGATTCACTATGACGCACCACATCGATCACTTGGTACAGATTGCCCTTATAATGTCGATAGACGCCCTTTTGGATGCTAGGCTTCACATCAGTCATCACGCGTACGCACTTCTAAGAGCTCAATCTCAAAATACAGCGTCGAATTCGGCGGAATCTTACCCACCGTACGCTCACCATAGGCCAAGTGCGCAGGGACGATTAGCTGTCGTTTACCGCCAACTTGCATCGGTGCGACAACCACATCATCGGTACTAAAGCCAAGCACACCCATATCCCAACCCTTAATCACACGGCCTGTACCGATGACGCACTCAAAGGCACGCCCACGACTGATGGACGAATCAAACACCGTGCCATCTTCAAGCTTACCGGTGTATTCGGTGACAATCAAAGCACCTTTGACAGCAGTTTTGCCGGTGCCAACGATAATGTCAGTAACTGTGATGTCTGTCATCATTGGGTCGCTGAGACATTAGCTGCCAAAGTGATGGTCTGCGTGCGCTGCGTGGTCACAGTCTCGACTTTAGATAACGCTTCAGCAACTTGCTGCGCAACCAAAGCATCCTGAGCCAAAGTGCTGGCTGGTGTTTGGGCTGCTGCTGTGCCGCCACTAACCGTCTCGATGGTAACGCGCGCGCGGCCTTGGCTTAGCGGGGCAATCTGAGCAAACGCGCCTTTTGACAAGTCCAAAGTCACACCATATTTGCTAAAACCGCCACGGTCATTCACACGGCAGACAACTGATTTGCCATTAGCGGTATTGGTGACTTTCAGGTGTGTGCCAAATTTGTGCGTATTACTCGCGCAGGTCATGGCGTTTTGGTTAAAACGCTCGCCATTGGCAGTTTTACGGCCATGAAATTTATCACCATAATAAGTCACGGTGGCAGCTTGGGCAGATAGCGCAAGCAGGGCAGTGCTGGCCAGTAGTAATTTTTTCATAAAATCTCCTCGGGATTTACCCTTGGTCAATGCTGTTTTTAGCATGTTGAATTAAAAATGATGATGTATCATAGCCAAAACCCATTTCGATTACAAGGAATGACATATCTTTTGACATTTTTATAACATTTACTATTTAAAGTTGCTGGATTGTTGCTATTCAACAGCGGCTCAAAAAAACCACCATTAAAATGGCGGCTTTAGATGGTTGTATTAACTGCTATAATCAAAAGTTAATATAAAGGATAATGCAATTTGATCTGAATCATCTCATTATCATCTGCCAAATTGGCATTGCGTCCCGATGAGCTGGGAAAGTTATTGTCATTAAACACCGTTAGCGTATACGCATCTTCAATGATCACATCTTCTATGGTAAAAAACGGAAAAGCGAATCTCTCACTGACGCCGATATCGCCTGCGCGTGCGGCACCATACAAACGATGCGGATTGTGAATATTCATCAAATCCACCACATCTGTACGCCGAACCACTTCACCTGACCCACCTAGCGTGATGCGAACCAGTTTTTTATAGCCATCCAGCTGATTTTCACTATCATCTCTTTCAATCAAAATCCCTGAGCGCTCATCAATCATTTGAAAATCCCCAATGGCTGTGGCACGCGCATCTAATTCAAAGATATAATAATTACCCGTATAGGCTTTTTTATCGATATCAAATTGGAAAATCAACAGCTGCTTGCCTTTGGCATCGGTCAGTGGTTTTTCTAACATAGGATATAAAAATTTGCCATCAGCCGATTTGGCCATTCCCTCAAAGCCACCACTGCGTTGCACGGTGGCAGTAGCCGCATCGCCAATCAATGGGTTTTGTGGCGAATGCAGTATACGACCTGTCTGATAAGGATCGGGCAAGGCAATCGGTGCTTGTAAGAGTACGCCATTTTTATCAAAATGCAATAAATAAGGCCCAAATTCTTCGCCTACCCAATAACTGCCATCAGCGGCTTGCTGAATCGATTCAGGATCAAAATCAGCACCTGTCAGCAGACGCTCGGCTGTATTTTGATGAACAATTTCAAAGGGAATCAAGCGCTTGGGATCCTTTAGCTGGATGTGATTAAGCACTTTTACCGTGCCTGTGCCGCCTGTTTGAGTGCGAAAATCCACTGCAATCTGATAAATTCTCAGCAAAAAATCTGCCGAATTGTCCTTGGCACCAAAGCCATTATCAGCAAGCACCGTATAGCTACCATCGCTGTTTTTTAAGGCGCCTGAAAAGCCCTGAACTGGCTGAGCCTTAAAGGGCGGTGCAATGCCATTGGCTGACTTCACCGCACTACCTGACACAGGCCCTGCGGCATAAGTTTCTACATCCAGTTTGGCAAAGCCTGTCAATGTTGCTTTGGGTACTTCAGCCATCGCAGACACAGACAAACAACCCATAAACAAACCAATCATCACACGATTTTTCATAAAAATCCTTATGTTGTTTTTCAAAGACTGTCAGGATTTTAGCAAAGGATTATGACGAAACTATGTTGATTTGATGGCAATCTAAGGTCAGCTTTGTGACACTTTAATGATGAACAAAAAAATCGCCCAAAATTTTGAGCGATTTTTTAATGTTAAGTGAAATAATCATTCCCACTCAATCGTTGCAGGCGGTTTACTACTTACATCATAAACCACACGAGAAACATCTTTAATTTCGTTCATAATACGAGTTGAGATTTTATCAACAAGCTCATATGGCAGGTGAGCAAAACGAGCGGTCATAAAATCTACCGTTTCAACAGCACGAAGCGCAATCACCCACGCATAACGTCTGCCATCACCCACCACACCAACAGATTTTACAGGTTGGAACACAGCAAAAGCTTGGGCAGTTTTATCATACCAACCACTTGCACGCAGCTCCTGCATAAAAATATCATCGGCAAGGCGTAAAATATCTGCATATTCTTTTTTCACTTCGCCTAAAATACGCACACCAAGACCTGGGCCTGGGAATGGATGACGATAAATCATATGATGTGGAATACCAAGCGCCACGCCAAGTTTACGCACTTCATCTTTAAATAAATCACGCAATGGCTCAACGAGTTCAAATGCCAAATCTTCCGGCAATCCGCCCACATTATGATGGGATTTGATCACATGAGCTTTACCTTGTTTGCTGGCTGCTGACTCAATCACATCTGGGTAAATCGTGCCTTGTGCCAAGAATTTTACGCCATCTAATTTACGGGCTTCCTCGCTAAATACTTCAATAAATTCACGTCCAATAATTTTGCGTTTAGCTTCAGGGTCAGTTACGCCAGATAGTGCGGTTAAGAAACGTTGTTCTGCATCGGCACGAATGACACGGATGCCCATATTTTCGGCAAACATCTTCATCACTTGGTCGCCTTCGTGTAGGCGCAATAAGCCATTATCCACAAAAACACAGGTTAATTGGTCGCCAATGGCACGGTGTAACAAGGCTGCTACTACCGATGAATCGACACCACCTGATAAACCTAGCAATACTTTTTGATCGCCAATTTGCTCTTGGAGTTGTTTAATGCGTAATTCAATAATATTTTCTGAATTCCACGCATTACCACAACCACAAATAGTATGTACAAAGTTTGAAATCAATTCTGTACCTTTAGCGGTATGCGTGACTTCTGGGTGAAATTGTACGCCATAAAATTGACGGGTTTCATCACTAGCAGACGCATAAGGACAGCTTGGCGTGGAGGATGTCACAGTAAAGCCTTCGGGCAATCGTGCCACTTTATCGCCGTGACTCATCCACACTTGAGATTGATTTTTTTCATCGCCGACTTTGCTCAGTAGGCTGTCTTGATGGGTGATGTTAATTTCTGCATAGCCAAATTCATGCACGACACCTGCTTCAACCTTACCGCCTAATTGTTCAGCCATGGTCTGAAAACCATAGCAAATACCAAGCACAGGTACACCTAAATTAAACACAATTTCCGGTGCTCGTGGGCTACCCTCAATATGGACGCTTTCAGGCCCCCCTGATAAAATAATGCCTTTTGGATTAAAGGCTTTGATGTCATCTGCTGACATATCATAAGCATACATTTCAGAATATACGCCTGCTTCACGCACTCGGCGGGCAATCAGTTGGCTGTATTGTGAGCCAAAGTCTAAAATTAAAATACGATCGGTGGTGATGTTGGTCATGGTCTTTCCTGCAATGGTAAAAGATGATGGCAAATGATCAAATGGTTAAAATGTAAAAGATAAAGAATGCCCAACATCTCGTCGGGCAATACTGGCTAATCACGCATCGATGTCTGCATTTAGGGCGTTTTCTTCGATAAAGATACGGCGTGGCTCGACATCATCACCCATCAGACAGCTGAATAGATGATCGGCTTTGATGGCGTCTTCGATGGTGATTTTGAGCATACGGCGATTTTCAGGATCCATGGTGGTTTCCCACAACTGCTCCTTATTCATCTCACCCAAACCCTTGTAACGCTGAACATCCACGCCACGACGAGCCGCCTGCATCAGCTGCTCCCACAGATGGTGAAAATCTTTGATGGCACTGTCTTTATCGCCACGGCGCAAGAACGCCTCATCGGTCAGCACGGTATTCCACTCACCACTTAGGCGTAGTAGGCGTGCATAGTCTGATGAACCCAAAAAGCCCAAATCCAGCAGATAATGCTGTGGCAAGCGGTGCATATAAATCGTCACTCGTGGTAGCCACTGACCAGTACTTTCGGTCTCAGCACCTGTCACTTCGACAAGCTCAACCGATGGTTCAAGCTTCGGTGCAAGCTTGGACAGCTTCATCTGCAGCGCATCTGCCCAAGCCTGCATCGCATCACGATCGCCTGTGGCGGTGGTGTCAAACTTTGGAATAAAGGTCAGTGCATCAAGCAGCTCAGATGGGTATTTGCCCTGCAAGCGGTTTTTGACCACTTGGCTTTGGCTGTAGTCTTTGAGTAGCTTTTCAAGTGCCACACCAGTGATGGCAGGCGTATCTTTGCTCAAAAACAGCTGATGATCATCGATGGTCGAAGACAACAAATAAGAGTCCAACGCCTCGCCATCTTTGAGATACACCTCTTGCTTGCCACGCTTGACCTTATACAGTGGCGGCTGAGCGATGTAGATATAGCCACGCTCAATCAGCTCAGGCATTTGACGGAAGAAGAATGTCAAAAGCAGTGTGCGGATGTGCGAACCATCGACATCAGCATCAGTCATGATGACGATTTTGTGATAGCGAATCTTATCAGGATTGTACTCATCAGGGCCAATACCTGTGCCAAGTGCGGTGATCAGCGTACCCACTTCGGCACTTGAGAGCATCTTATCAAATCGAGCTCGCTCGACATTCAAAATCTTACCCTTCAGCGGCAAAATTGCCTGCATCTTACGATTGCGACCCTGCTTAGCACTACCACCTGCCGAGTCACCCTCGACAATGAACAGTTCGGATAATGCAGGATCTTTTTCTTGGCAGTCCGCCAATTTACCTGGCAAGCCTGCGATGTCCAGCGAGCTTTTGCGACGCGTCATTTCACGCGCCTTACGAGCAGCGTCACGAGCACGGGCGGCATCGATGATCTTGGCGGCGATGGACTTGGCAGCAGCTGGATTTTCTAACAGATATTCAGACAAGCGTTCGTGCATGGTGGTCTCAACCACCGATTTGACTTCACTTGAGACAAGCTTATCTTTGGTTTGTGAGCTGAATTTTGGATCAGGCACTTTGACCGAGATAATGGCAGTCAGACCTTCACGAGCATCATCGCCAGTGACTTGCACCTTTTCTTTTTTGGCGATATTTTCTGAGTCCATATAGGCGTTTAGGCAGCGTGTCAGTGCCGAACGAAAGCCTGACAAGTGCGTGCCACCGTCTTTTTGGGGGATGTTGTTGGTAAAGCACAGTACTTTTTCGTTGTAGCTGTCCGACCATTGTAGTGCCACTTCCACACCGATACCCTCAGCACCATCGGCAGTGAAATGAAAAATGTCGTTTAAGGTTTGCTTGCCACCATTGATATAATTAACAAACTCCGACAAACCGCCTTTATGCTCAAATACCTCAGTGGTGCCTGTGCGTTCGTCTGTCAGTACGATACGCACGCCGGAGTTTAGGAAGGATAGCTCACGCAGACGCTTGGCAAGGATGTCATAATCAAAGGTCGTCACACCCTTAAAAATCTCAAAGCTTGGATAAAAACGCACCTGCGTCCCTGTCTGAGTCGATGGCTCAAGCTTGGCAAGCGGTGCATCTGCTACGCCATCGGTGTAGCTTTGGCTGTGTGCATAGCCATCACGCCAGATGTTGAGCACAAGCTTCTTAGACAAGGCATTGACCACCGAGACACCTACGCCATGCAGACCACCTGAGACCTTGTAGGAGTTATCATCAAACTTACCACCAGCGTGTAGCACCGTCATGATGACTTCAGCCGCTGATACACCTTCTTCAGGGTGGATATCCACAGGGATGCCACGACCATTATCCATCACCGATACCGATTCATCATCATGCACGATGATATTGATCTCATCACAATGTCCCGCCAACGCCTCATCGATGGCATTATCCACCACCTCAAAGACCATGTGATGCAAGCCTGTGCCGTCATCAGTATCACCGATGTACATACCAGGGCGGACACGCACCGCCTCAAGTCCACGCAGTACTCGGACATTTTTGGCGGTATAGGCATCACCGCCAGTGTGCTGGTTTTGGTTGATGGTGTCGGTCATGGGTAATCCTTAAAACGGGTGCTTGGCTGATCATCATCCAAAGCAGGAATAAAAACCACCATATTATAGCATTTTTTTTATAAAAAGTCAGTGTGCTAACAAGTTGCCACAGGATTTATTGTTTAGGCGACAGCTTGCGCCATGATGCACTTGTTGCTGCTTTTTTGGTGGATTTTGGCAAGGATTTTGTCACAGTAGCATCAAAGCTGATGCATCGGCAAAAATTGGCCTTGTTCCACATGAAACATATGATACACCGCCTGCTCACTGGTGTTGTGTGATGGCAAGTGTTTCAGAATATCTAAGATTTTGTGATGCGTGTCAGCAGTTAAACTGGTGATGATCAGTTGACAAGGTAATGATAACGCTGTCTTTAGCAGGATTTGCATCGCAGCGTCATCCAGCTCAGCATCGATATCGTCGATCAATACCACGGGGAATGTGGCGTCGCTATTTGAGTGACTGATGGCATTGCAGATCAGCTGTAGTTGTGACAACTTTAATGCGGTAATTAATAGCTTTTTTTCGCCGCGGGATAAGATGTGTGTGGCTTGTTCGCGGATCTTTTGACCTTGGTCGTTGGTGGATTTGAACAGCACCGACACATCAGCACGATGCGCACCGATGCGTGTATATCCCAATTCAATATCCTGATCGATGCGTGATCTCAGTGTATCGATCAGAGGATTTTTGGTGTCAAATCCAGCCACATACTGCAAGCTTAAGCTGTGTTGATATTCAGGCAGTAGCAGGCCGAGCATTTGCTGAAAATGGGTCTCCCACGCCAAAAAAATCTCTTGACGATGCTCGTGCAGGGCATGGGCATAATAAGATAACTGCCCATCCCAAGCCAAAAGCTCATTAAGGCGATGTTGGATACTGGGCTGTTTTAATAAACTATTTCGCTGCTTGAGCAGTCTTTGGTATTGTAGCCACTGCTGATAAAACTCAGGTTTCATGTGAAACACCAGCCAATCAAGCAGCTGGCGGCGCGTGCCACTGCCCTCATCAAGCAGACTCATCCCAACAGGATCGATCAATAAAGTCGGCAGCTGAAAGCTAAGCACACTTTGGCTGGCTGCTGTCTGACCATTAAAACGCAGCAGCGTGTCTGACTTGCCCTGCATATCAAGCTTTTTTTGGATCGCCAAAGTATTGCTGGGATCACCGAAGGTTTTTGCCCAGATGGTGCAGTCGGATTCATGATGGCGGATATAGCGGCGCGGCTCATGATGGCGAAAACTTTTGCCCCGAGACAACAAAAACACCGCCTCTAATAGCGATGTTTTGCCACTGCCATTGGCACCGATGATCAAATTGCATCGTGCCAAAGTCAGCTCAGCCTGCCCAAGATTGCGCAGTTTATGGATGTTTAGCTGCTGGATCACTCAGGCTGCATCCTATAGGCGCATCGGCATGATGATGTACTGATGCAGATCATCACCCACTTGATAGATCAGCACCGGCGAGCTTGGCTGATTCATCTCCATGCGGATTTCACCCTCAAGCACACTTAAAACAGCACGCAGATAGGCTTCATTAAAAATCAGCTCAATCACATCGCCCTCGTGCTGCACACCCAGCACCTCTTCAGCCTCACCCTCACCTTTGTCGCTGACGCTGATTTTGCATTGATCGGTAGTATCAAAGTTAAGCAGCACCCCAGGATTGGCTTTGCTGTTTAGTACCGAGATGCGTCTTAGCACATCCATGGCTTCATCTTTATTAAAATTGGCGGCATTGATGTTATTGGTCGGTAGCACGCGGCGATAGTCAGGGAATTTACCCTCGATCAGACGCGCCGATAAGCTTACCTCAAGCACCGCATCCGTCTCCTCATCACTGAGTGTCAAGCCAACATGCAAAAACTCAGCATCAAACCCAAGCTCAACGATCGTCGCATCATCTGTGGTCTTGGCAAGCTCCAGTAATAAACGCTCAAGCTCAGCCACCGCCTTACCAGGGATGATCACCTGATTGGCCTGATAGCTATCAGACAATAAGCGGTGCGCCACGGCCAGACGATGGCCATCGGTGGCAACCGCGGTGAGCTTGCTGTCATTGATGTCAAACAACATCCCCGTCAGATAGTGGCGCACATCTTGGGTCGCCATCGCAAACCGCGTATGATGGATGAGGCTGGTCAGATCGCCTTGACTGATCTTCACCACTGTCGATGGCAGTGCAGCACCAATACTTGGAAAATCTTGGGCAGGCAAACTGCTTAGCGTATAGCGGCCTTTGCCACTGGTGATCACACAGCGACTCGTATTCTCAGGCGCATCGATCGTCACCGTGTCAGCTGACAATGATTTACAGATATTAAAAAACATCTCAGCTGGTAAAGTGGTGCTGCCTGCCAAAATACAAGCACCCGATGGAATGGCAAACCGCGTGGTCAGCTCAAGCTCCAAATCCGATGCTGTCAGTGTCAAATACCCCTCTTCAAGCACCAGTTTGATATTACCTAAAATAACAAAGCGATGGCGCTTATCCGCCGCCTTGACCACCATGTTGATGGCTTTGATTAACAACTCACGATTGATGGATAATTTCATACAAGCTCACATGATTTATGGGGTGATTGACTAAAATTTGGTGAATTTTTATCAGACATATTCTAGCATCATTTTTAGCGAATGATAGTCTTTGTCGATGTTGGCATCAGACACTCGCAGCTCTTCGATCTTTTCACAAGCATGCATCACAGTGGTGTGATCACGACCGCCGAACACTTGGCCGATCTCAGGAAAGCTGTCGCGAGTCAATTCACGGATCAATGCCATCGCCATCTGTCTGGGTCTGGCGATGTGACGAGCGCGCTTTTTGCCCATCAGATCCTTGGGTGAGATTTCATAATATTCCGCCACCAAATCTCGGATACTTTCAGCATTGAGCGCCCGAGCCCGCGCTTGCACTTGGTCTTTGATGGCATCTTTGACCAATGGCAGTGATACAGGCTCATTTCTTAAAATGGTGGCTGACAGCTGCACGCGCTTTAAGGCGCCCTCAAGACCGCGCACATCTGGCGGCAGGTTTTGCGCCATATACAATGCGCATTCTTTGGGCAAATCCAGCGTCAAAATACTGGCTTTTTTCTCCAAAATCTGTACCCGCATTTCCATATCAGGTGGCTCGATGGATAGCTGCAGACAGCTTGAAAGCCTTGAGATGTAGCGCTCGCCAAAGCTGACCATCTGCGAAGGCGGGCGGTCGGAGGCCAGCACCACTTGTTTATTGCTGCCACTGCCCGAAAAAGCATCAAACAGCTTCATCAAAATCTCAGTCACTTTTGGCGCTTTTGAACCACTCACCATATGTACATCATCAATGATTAATAGATCAGCTTGGCAGATTTCTTTTTCCATCTGCACGATGTCATTGGTGCGAAATGCCTCCAAAGTAATTTTATAAAAATGATCTTTGGTGAAATAAAAATAGCGTTTGCCATATTTTTGATAGCGGTGCGCCATGGCATGCATCAAATGCGTCTTACCCAGACCCGATGAACCATAAATAAAAATCGGGCCATAATTGTGCTTGCTGTCTTTTTTGGACAATTCATTACAAGCGTTATAAGCTGAGGCATTGGATTTGCCTTTGACAAAGGCATCAAAAGTAAAAGCAGGATCGATCGGCAGACCCTCAACCATGCCAGGTTTGTTTTTGTCTTTGGCTTTTGGTTTTTTGGCAGGGGTGCTTGGGGTGGTACTGACGACCATTTCAATACGCACCGTTTGCACTTTATCTGGGGCGTGCTGTAAGGCAAGTTCACTGATTTGTGCCAAATAGCGCTCTTTGACATGCTTGACCCACATCATATTAGGCGCCAAAAGCAGCAATTCATTACCGCTTAATTCAGCTTTTAAGGGCGCAATCCACTGGCGATAGTCCTTATCCTCCATCATAAATTGCAAATCAGGCAGGCATTTTTGCCACACGCTTTCGCCATCATCTACCGATAACGGATTGCCAGCTGTTGGCATATCTTCAAACAGACTCATGACCCACCTCAAAAAAAATACACTGCATGATGCAGCCATCAATTAACTTGCTCAAGCGTGTCAAATAGTATCACAATTTTGTCAAATTTCAAGCATTATTTTTTGTGGATAACTTTATGAAAAACTCTGTGGATAACTTTAAAAATCGACTTTTCCACATTTCACCAACATTTTATAAACATCACTTTCCACAGGATAAATATATGATATTTAATAATAAAATCAACTTATCAACAGAATTTTTTCGCTTATATTATTATTATATTTGGGTCTTATTTTAACTAATAAGCAAATCAACAATCTGTGGATAACTTTCAATATCATATCTTAGCAAGCTTTAGTATAACAAAAGATGGATGAATAAAATAGCAACTTAATACAGTCAGTCATCATCATACACAGTGGCATTAAGCACTTAATATCAACAAACTTATGTTGACTTTTGATGAATATTTTGATAAGATTGTCGGGTTTTTCGCTTATCAAAGCAAAACATTAACTAGTTAATTGTCAATATTTGGGCAGTTTATCAACTTTGATGAGTCGCCCAAACAGTCACCAGCAATGGTGCACATCTTTTACAGGTGATTTATGAAACGTACATTTCAACCAAGCGTTTTAAAGCGTAAACGCACTCATGGTTTCCGTGCACGCATGGCAACCAAAAAAGGCCGCCAAGTTTTGGCTCGTCGTCGCGCCAAAGGCCGTCATCGTTTGACTGTGTAATCACAGCCATTCCAAAAGCACCGTCAAACGGTGCTTTTTTATACCAAAATTTTGACAAATCCAGCCGTTATCACCACCAAAAGACAGATATTCGTGCTAAAATCAGCCAAAATCCCTAAAAAAAGCCAGATTATGACCATCCGACAGCAGCCAACAATCCCATCATCAAACCACACACCAAGCCATGATTTTCCTAAGCGGTATCGACTTTTGGGATCTGATGACTTTAAGGCGGTATTTGATGCACCCATCAAAAAAATTCACACCGCGCATTTGCTGGCTTTTATTGCCAAAGGCAGTGCGGATTCATCCAGACTTGGGCTTGCCATCACCAAAAAAAAGCTCAAGTATGCTGTAGCGCGCAACCGCATTAAGCGCTTAACGCGTGAGGCATTTCGCCAGCAGCGCAGCCAATTTGAGACCATTGACATTGTTGTCATCGTTAAAGCCAGTTATGATAAAAGCTTTGATATTGGCCGAGAAGTCGATGAATTGTTTAGTAAAATTCATCAAAAATTTTGTCAATCAAAAACAGCTTAGCCTTTAACTATTTAGATATGATAAAAAATCTACTGCTATGGATGATCGGCTGCTATCGACGACATCTGAGTCCTATGATGGCGCCCAGATGTCGCTTTTATCCGACTTGTTCAAGTTATGGTCGGCAGGCGCTATTATGGCATGGCGCAGCCAAAGGTACATGGCTTACCTTAGGGCGTATTGCCCGCTGCCATCCATGGGGCGGCTCGGGGGTGGATTTTGTGCCATTGCCGCTTGATCGCTATCAATATCTGCCTGCTTGTCATCACTGGCAACTGGTGTATCAGGATCGGCTGACTTATGCATATCGGCTAAATCTGTGGATGAATAAGGCTAAGGATTGATGATGGGTGTATCGTGGCGGGTTTTATTCGTTCAGATTTGATCTATACAGCGTGCCATATCCTAACATCCTGCCATCAACACTGTGGATGGTTGGATTTATTTGTGTTTATGAGAGCCTTGGGAGATAAAATAGCAATATTTTCTAGGATTTTTGGCATATTTTTAGTACAATAAAGGGTTTGAACATAACCTGGGCGCCAGCCTGTGTTGTTTATGCTTAACGGATTTGAACTTTATGCAAAAAATTCTTCGGATTTTAATCATCGTGGCGATGCTCATTACAGCCTATTTGCTGATCTTGGCATGGCGTGATGATTACGCAGGAAAACCTGCAACCACAGCACCTGTGGCGACCCAAACCAGCAGCAGCGCCGATGTGCCTAGCGCACAAATGACTGGCGATGTACCAAGTGTCAGTGCAGGTGCGCCAGCCGATCAGCAAACGGCCAATCTGATCAGCGTCGATACCGACCGCTATGAGATTAAGATTAACCCTGTTGGTGGTGACATCGTTTATGCAGCACTCAAGCAGCACAATGCCACCAAAGACAGCAACACTCCTTTTGTACTGCTAGAAAATGATGCGACGCGTACTTATGTGGCGCAATCAGGCTTGATGGGTCGTGATGGCATCGATACCGCCCAAGGCCGTGCGGTGTACACCAGTCCGCGCACAAGCTATCAATTAAACCCAAGTGCAGGCTCATTGCAGGTGCCGCTGGTTTATCAAAAAGACGGCGTTACCATCACCAAAACCTATACATTCAACGCAGGTCAATACCCGATTAATCTAAGCTACAACATCAACAACACCTCTGCTAATGCTTGGCAAGGTCAGATGTATGCTCAGCTAAAGCGTGATAATAGCAAAGATCCTGGTCTGGATGATAAAGGCATGCTGGGCATGGCTACTTATCTGGGTGGTGCTTGGGGTACGCCAGATGATCCTTATAATAAGCTGAAATTTTCAAACTTTGGCGATGGCCTGAATGTCAAAAGCAAAGACGGCTGGGTAGCGATCGTGCAGCATTATTTTGTCTCAGCTTGGACGCCATCAAACAGCTTTGAGGCTGATTTCTTTACACGCACCACCGGCAATGAGCATTTTATTGGCTATAACAGCCCTGTGATTAATGTCGATGCAGGCAAACAAATCACCCTAAACAGCACGCTGTATGCAGGCCCAAAAATCCAGTCAGAGATGGCGCCTGTGGCTGAAGGCTTGAACAAGACAGTGGATTATGGTCTGCTGTGGCCGATCTCAAAAGTATTATTTGCCATTTTGGATGGCATTCATAAGTTTATCGGCAACTGGGGCTGGTCAATCGTGGTGTTGACCTTGATCATCAAGATTGCTCTGTTTTGGCTGTCAAACAAAAGCTATGTATCGATGGCAAAAATGCGTGCCATCGCGCCAAAGCTGCAAGCATTAAAAGATAAGCATGGCGACGATCGCATGGCGATGAGTCAAGAGATGATGCAGCTATATCGCGATGAGAAAGTCAATCCGATGGCGGGCTGTTTGCCGATTTTGATTCAGATGCCGATCTTCCTAGGTTTGTACTGGATGCTGGTTGAGTCAGTTGAGTTGCGCCATGCACCGTGGATTGGCTGGATCACCGATTTGTCTGCGATGGATCCGTGGTTTATTTTGCCGATTTTTATGGGCGTGACCATGTATGTTCAGCAGCTACTAAACCCGCAGCCGACCGATCCTATGCAGGCGAAGATGATGAAAATTTTGCCACTGGTGTTTGCAATCTTTATGCTGTGGTTCCCAGCAGGTCTTGTGCTATACTGGACGGTGAATAACCTATTTAGCATGATCCATCAGCACCTTGTTAATAAGCGTGTGGCGCGCGAAATGCAAGCCAAGCAAGCATAAGCAGCCAATGCCCAAATCCCACAAATCTTAAGTTTGTGGGATTTTTTATTGGCAATTATTCGCCCAATGGTGATAAAATAAAAGGTTAATTGATAAATTTAATAAAGCCATGAATATGATACAACAACCCACCATCGCCGCCATCGCCACACCCATCGGACAAGGGGGCGTGGGCATCATTCGCCTGTCGGGTAAGGATGCTTATCAGATTGGTTGCGCCATCACCCAGCGAGAGTCGCTGACGCCGCGAGTGGCGCACTTTGGTGGATTTTTTGGCAATGATGGCATCATCGATGAAGGGGTGGTGATTTATTTTAAGGCACCGCATTCATTTACTGGCGAGGATGTGGTGGAATTGCAGGGGCATGGCGGCATGATTCTTCAAAATCTGCTGTTGGCGCGAGTATTTGAGCTTGGTGCCAGACAAGCTACCGCAGGTGAATTTTCATATCGCGCCTTTGAAAATGATAAAATTGACTTGGTGCAAGCTGAAGCCATCAGTGATGCCATTGCAGCCACTTCAGTTGCCCAAGCGACCAGCGCCATTCGCTCTTTGACTGGTGAATTTTCTAATAAAATCAATGCACTGCATGATGATCTGACTCACCTGCGACTGTATGTCGAGGCGGCGATCGACTTTCCAGATGAAGAGGATGTGGATTTTTTAAGCGATGGCGTGATTTTGGCCAAGATAAATGCGGTGTTATCAGGCATCGATGAGATATTAGCCACCGCCAAGCAAGGTCAGCTGCTCAGAGATGGTGTGCATGTGGTACTGGCCGGTAAGCCAAATGCTGGCAAATCAAGCCTGCTAAACCGCCTATCAGGCACACAGCGCGCCATCGTCACAGATATCGCTGGCACGACGCGCGATACTCTGGAGGAGACATTGGTATTGGGCGGTTTGACGGTGCATTTGACTGACACTGCTGGCCTGCGTGACACGATTGATAAGGTGGAGCAAATCGGCATCGCTCGTGCGCTTGAGGCGATTCATAAGGCGGATGTGCTGCTGATGGTGTATGATGCTAGCCAAGAGCGCGATCCATTGGCACTGGCCAAAGAGTTGTTTGCAGAGGTGATGACAGCGGATGATATGCTATTCACCCAAAAGCTGATCATGGTCGCCAATAAAAGCGACCTGTTGCCAGATCCGCCGATGCATGTTGTTTCACATGAAACAGAATTGGCCATCCAAACCGTTTATGTTTCATGTGAAACTGGCGATGGCATTGATAGTTTAATTAAAGTACTTAGTGATAAAGTCGGCTTTCACCCACCCGAAAACAGCTTGATCGCTCGTACCAGACACATCGATGCACTGAACCGCGCCAAGGCTTTTGTTATCGAAGCGCGCGATCAGCTGACGATCTATCATGCCGGTGAGCTGGTGGCAGACAGTTTAAGACAGTCACAGCTGGCGCTTGGTGAAATCACAGGTCAGATGAGTGCCGATGAGTTATTGGGCAAGATTTTTTCAAGTTTCTGTATTGGTAAATGAGCATAAATTGGATACATTTTCTAAAATATACATAATTGGATAAATGTATCGGACATGTCAGATTGATCAATAAAATTAAAAAATAATAAAGGAGTCGTCATGCACTGCCCTTTTTGTAATGCAGATGATACCAAAGTCATGGATTCGCGTCTGGCGGCTGAGGGTGCCCAAGTGCGTCGTCGTCGGCAGTGTGCAGCCTGTGGAGAGCGTTTTACAACTTTTGAGGTCTGTGAGGTGGTGATGCCTAGGATTATCAAATCCAGTGGCCGCATCGAGCCTTATGATCAAAGTAAGCTGCGCCGCTCGATCGCTCTACCGCTTCAAAAACGCCCCATCAGTGCCGATGAGATCGAAGCCAGCATCAGTCGCATCGAGCAAGCACTACGCAAAACAGGTGAGCGTGAGGTCACAAGTAAGGTGCTTGGTGAGATTGTGATGAGTGCCTTAAAATCACTCGATGATGTCGCTTATGTTCGCTTTGCCAGTGTCTATCGTGATTTTCAGGACATCAGCGAATTTCGTGCAGAGCTTGATAAAATTAATTTACCAAAGCAAGGTGAAGGCTTGTGAACCCTTTGAATCATTGGCATAATAGCGATATTTATTATATGCAGCTTGCCATTAGCGAGGCCAAAAAAGGCATCTATACCACTCGCCCAAACCCTGCAGTGGGTTCGTTGATCGTCAAAGATGGTCGGATTATCGGCACAGGATTTCATCCTAAGGCAGGACAGCCGCACGCAGAAGTTTTTGCACTCAGACAGGCAAGGAATTCTGGCTTTGACACCCAAGGTGCGTGCGCTTATGTGACGCTCGAGCCATGCAGCCATACCGGACGCACGCCACCATGCGCGGACGCATTGATCAACGCTGGCATCCGCCGCGTGGTCGTTGCAAGTCTCGATCCCAATCCAAAAGTCGCAGGCAATGGCATCAAAAAACTCAAAGCGGCTGGCATTGAGGTCATCGTCGGTGTCTGTGCTGATGAAGCGATGGCGCTGAATGCTGGGTTTTTAAAAGCGATGGCCACAGGCATGCCCTATGTGCGCCTAAAAATGGCTGGCAGCATCGATGGCCGCACCGCCATGGCCTCGGGCGAATCCAAATGGATCACTGGTAACGAGGCGCGTGAGGATGTCCAAAAACTGCGCGCTATGAGCGCAGCCATCATCACAGGCTCAGGCACCATCCTAGCAGATGATCCGCTGCTGACAGTCAGAAGTCAGCAGCTGGGAGTGGCCATTGATCAGATACCAGCCCCTAAGATCGTCGTTGTCGATCGCCGTGGCCGCATCCAAAAGGGTGCTCATCAGATCTTCAATCACCATGATGTGCTGCTATGGCGTGAAGATCTGACCACGCTGCTCAAGCAGTTGGTATCGGTGCATCAGTGTTACGATGTGATGGTTGAGGCAGGAGCGTCATTGTCTGGTGCATTCATTGCCTCAGGATTGGTGGATGAGCTGATCGTTTATCAAGCACCGTGCATATTGGGTCATACAGCGCGATCGATGTTTGCTTGTGAGGTTCAGACACTAGCACATCAGCATCGTTTTGACTTAACTTCAGTGGATAAAATCGGTCGAGATTTGCGCATGATTTATAAAACACTGAATACATAATTTTAATTTAAATTTTATAATATGAAGTTATCCACAGCTTGATTATTCAATGACTAATCCTAATCTGATGGATATGCTGATCAAATTAGGCTGTGGATAAATTATAAATATCAGTGGTATTTTCATCTAAATAAAGATATAAACTATTGATTTTATTATAATTTTAAAATTTATCTTTGGCGAATCATTCATTAACTGACACCTGTGGATAACTCATCGAGTGCTATTTGATTGTAGATTGACGATCAAGCTCAGTTTGGAGTTATCCACAGTACACACAGAGATCATTATGTTTACAGGTATTATCGAAACCACTGGCAGTATCAAATCCATCAGTCAAATCGGTGGTGATATTCAGCTACACATTCACGCCCCAGACTTGGATTTTTCTGATGTGCAATTAGGCGATTCGATCGCTTCAAATGGCATCTGTCTGACTGTGGTTGCCATCGGCAATCAAAGCTATGCTGTCGATGTTTCACGGGAAACACTCAGTAAATCTGCCCTGCAAAACTGGCGTGTCGGCGATATCATCAATCTGGAAAAAGCCATGCTGCCCACCACGCGATTTGGTGGACACATCGTCGCAGGTCATGTCGATGGCGTCGGAGTCGTGCGTCATATGGCCAAAGATGCTCGCTCGATCTATATCGAGATTGAGCTTCCAAGCGAGCTGATGCGTTATACCGCCGATAAAGGCTCGATCACTGTCGATGGCATCAGTTTGACTACCAATGCCATCAAGCCAGACCAAAATTTGGTCTGCCTAAATATCATCCCGCACACAGCTGAGCGTACCAACATTGATAAGCATTGGTCGGTGGGCGCGCTGGTGAATATCGAGGTGGATTTGGTGGCAAGATATTTAGAGCGATTATTGTTATCTAAACAAGCGCCACAGGCTGTCAGCAGCATCACCGAAGAGACACTGGCCAAGGCGGGATTTTATTTATAATTGATTAGATTTAATATATAAAATTTATTTTTATTATTAAAATTTATGATTTTATATATTTAGATAAATAATTCAATAAAAATCTGTTTTATACTTTAGATAATTAAGAAAATTTGATGGATGAATAATAATGAATTTGTCACCACTTAGAGTCATTTTCGCAGGTACGCCAGAATTTGCTGCTGTCAGTTTGCAGCATCTGATCGATCATCAGGCGGCACTTAATATTGAGATCGTCGCGGTCTATACCCAGCCTGATCGCAAATCTGGCAGGGGTCAAAAGCTTACCGCATCACCGGTAAAGCAGGTGGCGATGGCGCATGGCATTGCAGTTGAGCAGCCTGTCAGCTTTAGTCTAAGATATGCGCCTGATGATGGCATTAGTGGTAAAGTTTCACGCGAAACACTGGCTGCCTATCAACCAGATGTGATGATTGTTGCTGCCTATGGTTTGATTTTGCCATTGGGCGTGCTAAATACCCCAACTTATGGCTGCTTGAATATCCATGGATCGCTACTACCGAGATGGCGTGGCGCTGCACCGATCCACCGAGCGATATTGGCAGGCGATCAAGAGACTGGCATCACCATCATGCAGATGGCACAAGGACTGGACACAGGCGATATGCTGTATCGTGTGTCTTGCCCAATCGACGAAACAGACACAACACAGACGCTGCATGATAAGCTGGCTGCATTGGGTGCTGAGGCCATCGCCGAGGTACTAAAAAATCTGCACGCGTATCAAGATAAAGCAGTGCCTCAGCAGGAAGATCAGGCTAATTATGCCGAGAAAGTGCATACCAAAGAAGGCCAGATAAATTGGCATGACAATGCGTATCATATCGCGCGTCAGATTCGCGCGCTCAATGCGTATACTTATCTAAATGGCGAACGCATCAAAATCATCAGTGCACTGCCAATTAAGCATGATCAAACCACAACAGTATGCGCAGGCCAAGTGGTGAGTGTTGGTAAAAATGCCATACTGGTTTCATGTGGAACATCTGCTGACAATGTGCAGCATTTGATCAATTTAACCACATTACAATGGCCGGGTGGTAAGCCGCTGACAGCTGAACAAATCGCTCATGGGAATAAAATTAACGATGGCGATATTTTTGAGATAAAAATTGATGAATGATATTTATAAAAAATTAAACAATAAAAAGCTGTCAAATCGCGCAAAAGTTATCGCTGTTATTGAAGAGATTCTACAAGGTAAGTCTTTATCCTCACTGCTGGATCCCTTATTGTCCCCCATTGATGCTGACAGTCGTGGCTTTGTGCATGAGCTGTTATTGGGTACTTTGCGCCAATGGTGGGCGTTGTCACGCATCACCGAAAGCTTGGTGCCAAGACCGATCAGCGATCCTGGGGTGGTAGCAGCTTTGCATGTCGGCTTGTATCAGCTGTTATACATGCATACCGCTGAGCATGCAGCGGTTCATGAGACGGTAGAATCGCTTAAAGAGCTGGGCAAAGATTATGGTACAGGGTTATTAAATGCTGTATTACGAAAAGTTCAAAAGACGCCCAATAAATTTGCCAAAAAAATCAATAAAAATCACAGTCTGCCAAATTGGTTAGCAAAAGCACTCAAGAGTGATTGGCCGCAGTATTATGACGCATTGGGTGCTGCCCTAAAGCAGCCTGCGCCTGTGTTTTTGAGGGTGAATGAGCGCCGATGCAGCATCGAGCAGTATGGCCGTTTGCTTGATGAGCATGGCATCGCACACAGCCTTGTGGCATTGGGTTATCAAGATAAGCAAACCATCCGCTTGGATCAGGTGCAGCGCATCACTGAGCTGCCACACTTTGTCGATGGCTGGGTATCGGTTCAGGATGCTCATGCTCAGCTGACAGCACATTTGCTTGAGCCATATATCGATGGACATAGCACAGTCTTGGACATGTGCTGCGCGCCGGGAGGCAAAACCGCGCATTTGCTAGAAAAGTTTCACATGAAACACTTATATGCCGTCGATCATGATGCCGATCGTCTTAGCCGTGTTCATGATAATCTGCATCGGCTGGGCTTGGTCGATGAGCGTCTATCCATCATTGAGGCTGATGGCACAGCGTGGCAGGCGGACGGCTTGTTGGATGTGATCGTGCTGGATGCGCCTTGTACGGCTACAGGTGTGCTGCGTCGTCATCCTGATATTGCTCTGCTGCGCCAAAGCGAGGATGTCGCCAAAACGCAGCGTTTGCAGCGCGAAATTCTAGAAAATCTGTGGCCACAGCTGGCTGATGGCGGTGTGTTGTTGTATGTGACTTGCTCGATTTTAAAGGTGGAAAATGAGTCACAACTGGTGGATTTTTTGTCTTGTCATGATGATGCCATGGCGCTGCCGTTCAAGCTTGATTTAGCCCATCAAATACCACAGCAGGTGGGCTATCAATGCCTGCCCATAGAGGCTGGTGGTGGCGATGGCTTTTATTATGCATTGCTCAAAAAATCATCACGAACTTAATTAACATCTGGCTGATTTTATCGCATTTTATGATAAAATTGTGCTAAAATTGAGTCAATCAAAACTTTATAAATTGGAGATCTTATGCAATATATCAGCACCCGTGGCAATACGGCACCGATGGCATTTAGTGATGTGCTTTTGATGGGTCTTGCCCCAGATGGTGGCTTGATGCTGCCGCAATCTTACCCAACCATTGATGAGAGCACTTTGGATGCGTGGCGCAAACTTGACTACACTGAGCTGGCATATGAGATCATGTCGCTGTACGCCACCGACATTCCTGCTGAGGATTTGCGTAATATTATCAATAAAACCTATACCAAACAAGCCTTTGGCAGTGATGAGATCATTCCAGTGACCAAGCTTTATGATAATATCTCATTACTTGAATTGTCCAATGGCCCGACGCTTGCCTTTAAAGATGTCGCGATGCAATTTTTGGGCAATGCCTTTGAATATGTGCTCAAACAAAAAGGCGAACGCTTGACCATCATCGGTGCCACTTCTGGTGATACAGGCAGTGCGGCTGAATATGCCCTACGCGGCAAAGACAACATCGAGGTCTTTATGATGTCGCCGAATGGCAAAATGAGTGCTTTTCAGCGTGCGCAAATGTATAGTCTAGATGATGCCAACATCCACAATATTGCAGTCGATGGCATGTTTGATGACTGTCAAGATATTGTCAAATCACTACAAGAAGATGCTGAATTTAAGGCCAAATACAGCCTAGGCACTGTCAATTCGATCAACTGGGGTCGTATTTTGGCGCAGATCGTCTATTATTTTAAAGGTTATTTTGCTGCGACAACTGATAACAGCCAAAAAATCAGCTTTTGTGTGCCATCGGGAAATTTTGGCAATATTTGTGCAGGTCACATCGCGCGTGAGATGGGATTGCCAATCGATCGCTTGATTGTGGCGACCAACGAAAATGATGTGCTGAATGAATTTTTTAATACTGGCAAATACACACCGCGCAAATCGAACGAAACTTATGTCACCTCAAGCCCTTCGATGGACATCTCAAAGGCATCAAATTTTGAGCGTTTTGTGTTTTTATTATTGGATAAAAACAGCGAGCAAGTCGCGCAGCTGTTCGGCGATGTGAGAGTTGGCAAGGGGTTTGATTTGTCTGATAAACTTGCTACTGTGACGAGCCAATTTGGTTTTGCTGCAGGCAAATCTACACACCAAGATCGCATCAATACCATCAAGCAAGTCTATGAACAAACAGGCCGACTGATCGATCCGCACACTGCCGATGGCGTAAAAGTGGCAATGGATCTGCAGCATGAAGGTGAGCAGATTTTGGTGGCCGAAACTGCTTTGCCTGCCAAATTTGAAGATACCATCATCGAAGCGGTGGGCGACATCACTCTGCCACGCCCTGAGCATACCATCGGCCTTGAGGATAAGCCGCAGCGCGTGGTGGTGGTGGATAATGATGCCAAAGCGGTGGCAGCGCTGATCGAGCAGTATGTGACTGCGCGCTGATCGATGGCGTATGCAACTGTGACGCGTCAACAGTCGATGTTGGCGCTTTGGTATGTGACCAATGCCTCACTGATCTCGTATCGTAAGCTTAGCGAGCGCTTTGGTGATGCTAAGTCAGCGCTGACGGCTGCCAAGTCCGATTGGCAGGCGCTGGGCATCCATGCAGCGCACATCGATCGCTGGCAAGATGAGGCCAATACATTGGCATTCATCGATAAAGTCGCTCATGATGTGTCGATCGGCAGTTATTCAATGTGTTTTTTGGGCGATGAGGATTATCCGCAGGCGCTGATGGCGATTTATGATCCGCCACCGGTGCTGTTTTATCGAGGGGATTTATCCAGACTCAACGAACGCCAAATTGCCATCGTCGGCAGCCGAACCCCTACCGAAGATGCCCAAAAAATCACTTTTGATTTGGCACAATACTTGGTGCAGGCTGGATTTGTGGTGACCAGTGGTCTGGCTCAAGGTGTGGATAGACAGGCGCACTTGGGGGCGCTGGCGCAGCTGCCTGCCCTGTCTGGGCGCACCATTGGCGTGATGGGAACTGGCATCGATGTGTGTTATCCGCGAAATCATACCGCACTGTTTGCACAGATCGTGGCTGAAGGTGGCTGCTTGATCAGCGAACTGCTGCCATCGACGCCAGCCAGCAAACATACTTTCCCCAGACGCAATCGGCTGGTGGCAGGCCTATCACTGGCCACCGTGGTCACAGAAGCAGCCTTACAAAGCGGCTCGCTCATCACCGCCAGATTGTCTGCCGAAATGGGCAAACAAGTCTTTGCAATTCCAAGTAGTATCAATAATCCCAATGCTGAGGGCTGCCATCATTTGATCCGTGAGGGTGCGACGCTGATTTATCATCCTGAGCAGATCATCGAAGATCTTAATCAAGGTGGGGGTTTTTTTAATGCTTTGCCAAAAACTTTCAGCCAAGGCATGTCGGTCTATGCCGAGCTGTCATCAGCGACAACGCCTGCTGTATCCACGCCCAACAAATCCACTGTCATTGTCCCTGAACATCTGTCAGCTGTCTATGACATGATGGATGAGCCGCGCGATCTGGATGCGTTGGTGATGATGAGTGGCCATCCAGTGGCACAGCTGTTATCTGCGCTGATGGAGCTTGAAATCTTGGGCTTGATTCAACAAACAGGCGGCAGATATGCCAAAAGTTAAACACATCTTTGCTGCCGAGGATATCGATGCTGTCAGTGCTTATCTCAAGGCTGGCGGTGTTTTGGCTTATCCAACCGAAAGTGTCTGGGGCTTGGGGTGTGATGCCAGTCACCCACACGCGCTTGATCAAGTCATCAGCCTAAAAAATCGGGATTTGGGTAAGGGGCTGATCGTGCTGAGCGATACCGCCTGCCGACTGCAGCCACTGCTTGATGTTTCACATGAAACTTTTGATTGGGAGAAACTTGAACAGGCTGCAATGGCTTATACCGCCTCTCATCAACGAGCGCTGACTTGGCTTATGCCTGTCAAAGCTGGTCATCTGCCAAAGATTCTTACAGGCGATCACGATACGCTTGCGGTGCGTATCACCACACATCCGCTACTAAGTGAGCTGTGTCGGCATCTGGTCTCTCACCAAAACCCTTATGGCTTTTTGGTGTCAACGAGTTGTAACCGTTCAGGTCAGCCACCTGCCACGACGCTTGATACAGCGATGGCAGCATTTGGCGATCGTGTAGCATATCTGGATGCTGATGGTTTGGGCTTTGATCAGCCGAGCTGTATCATGGATTTGGTGACGGGTAAGGTTTTGCGTTGAATTTTTTATCGTCTGCCAACTTTGAAATATACTTAAGTCAAAATCACTTGCAGTAATAACCGTACAACTTCGCTTATTCCTGATCTTTTTCAAATTTTTTATGCTTTTAAAGCATCTTAATTTATAGTAAAAACACCGCCTAGTGAATAAGCGGTGTTTTGTTTTTATGTGCTAAACAAGGGGGTGGTTAGGATGATTTTTTGGCAAAGACTAATTTGACAATCTGCCAAGCTACTGCCACCGCACCGATGATGAATACCACATCACCAAAGGTGCGCACCCAACGCAAGATCTCAAGAAACCCTTGCTGCATAAAGCCTTCGCTACGCGCATACCACAAGCCTTCGGTGATGGCGGCGTGCGCTTGGAAGATGCCGATTGGCAACAGACTGGTGGCGATCATCAGTACCAGACCAATGTTCAGTGCCCAAAAACCAAGCTTCATCAGCTTATCATCAAAGCGATGCTCAGGGCGCAGATAGCGCACAATCAGCAGCACAAAGCCTAGCGCCAAGAAGCCATACACCCCGAACAGGGCAGCGTGTGCGTGCACTGCGGTGGTGTTCAAGCCTTGTAGATAGAACAGTGAGATCGGTGGGTTGATCATAAAGCCGAACACACCCGCACCAAGCATATTCCAAAATGCCACAGCGGTGAAGAATAGGATTGGCCATTTCAGTTTTTGCATCCAAGGCGCTTGATGCTGCTTAGAATAATGCTCATAGCCTTCATAGCCAAGCACCACCAATGGCACAACTTCTAAGGCTGAGAATGACGCACCCATCGCCATAATCGGCGTGGTCGTACCTGTAAAGTACAAGTGGTGGAAAGTGCCTGGAATGCCGCCGACCAAGAACAGCGCCGCTGATGCGATGGCAGAACCTGTGGCAGTGCGATAGCTGACCAAACCCAGATTATAAAAGATAAAGGCAAATGATGCGGTGGCAAAGACTTCAAAAAAGCCTTCTACCCACAGATGAACCACCCACCAGCGCCAGTATTCCATGATGGCGATGTTGGTGCGCTCACCGTAGAACAGCCCTGAGCCATAGAACAGACCCACGCACAGTACTGATGCGACGAAGATGGCAAGCAGGTTTTTGTCGCCGTGTTGTTTAAAGCCATTGACCCAGCCACGCATCATCAGTACAAGCCAAATCAGCACACCGACCCATTTTAGGATTTGCCAAAAACGACCCAAATCGACATATTCATAGCCCTGATGACCGAACCAGAAATTCAGATCAGCAGGCAAAATGTGTGCGATGGCGAAGTACTGCGACGCAAACGAGCCGACACAGACAATGACGAGAGCTACCCATAGAATATCCACACCAAGCTTTTGGAACTTAGGATCTTTACCGCCATTAATAATCGGTGTCAAAAATAGACCCGCTGCCAAAAATGCTGTCGCAATCCAAAACAGCGCAAGCTGAATGTGCCATGTGCGCAGCAGCGAATAAGGCAGATAATCAGACAGCTGAATGCCGTAGAAGGCTTGACCTTCGACCGTATAGTGCGCGACGACGCCAGCGACGAAGACTTGGGCGACGAATAATGCCGCGACCAAAAAGCCATATTTGCCCAGTGCTTTTTGTGATGGGGTTAGTGCAAGCTTGGTCAAAGGATCGGCACTTGGCGTGTGAATAACTTCTTCTTCGGGTTTTTTAAACGCCCAAATCCAAATCATAAAGCCCACACCTGCGATCAAAAATACCACCGATGCGATCGACCAAATGATATTCTCGGCGGTCGGTACATTGTCAATCAATGGCTCATGCGGCCAGTTATTGGTAAAAGTCGCATCCGTACCAGGGCGTTCAGCTGATGCGATCCAACTGGTCCAAAAGAAAAAATCCGCCAAGCGTTCACGCGCAGTGACATCAGGTAAGGTGTTGTTTTTCATCGCGAAACTTTCGCGCGTACCGACAAGCTCAGGTGTATCACCATACAGATCGATGTAATACGGCGCAACCGCTTCGATCGCTTGGATGCGCGCATCAGACAGCACAACCGTCTCAGTGCCATTAGCGGCGCTGCTGCGATATTCTTGCTTCATCTGCTCATTGATGCCTGCTTGTTCAGCGAAGCTCAGTTCATCGAATGCCTTATTGTACAGTGCTTTGGCTTGGATATTTTGGTAAGCGACAAGCTCGCGATGCAGCCAGTCGGCTGTCCAGTCAGGCGCTTGATACGCGCCGTGACCAAGCACAGAGCCCAGCTGCATACCGCCTGTGGTCTGCCATGCCGATTGACCATCCAAAATGTCTTTTTCGGTCATGATGACATCGCCCTGACTGCTGACGAACTGCATAGGAATTGGCGGTGCTTGGCGATAGACTTCGACACCACCCCAGCCCAATAGGGTAAAGGCGATGAGCAGGGTGCCGATCAGCCAATACCAATGCTTTTTATAATTACCCATCTCTTGCTCCTTGTGGCTTGATAGGGAAAAATGATCAGAAAAAAGTGTGGATCAACTTGGAAAAATTAAAAGATATATATAAAATACATCTTTACAAGCGTAATTTTACGAGCATTGGTAGAAAAAATCAAGTAAGCGTGTTTAAAAATCTTAAAAATCGCTCAGTTAAGCAGCACAAGCAGCTCGTCTTTATTTTTCAAAAAATCATCCAAGCTATAGCCATCAAGCACCCGAATAAAAGCCTCAGCGGCCTCAGCAATGGCAGACTTTAGGGTGCAGGCAGGGGCGATGGCACAGTAACTGGTGCTTGTGGTGCTAAAATTCACGGTCGGTATTAAGGTGGTGTCTTTATTTTTATCTTTGATTTCCTCAAAGCATTGCACCAGCGCAAAGTCACTTTCTGTGTGTCGAATTAATTGGCCGATATTGATCTGCTTGGGATGCATCGACAGGCGAATCCCGCCATTTTTACCGCGCACGGTATCTATATATCCAAGCTTTCCCAGCTGATGGATAACCTTGGTGAGATGGTTTTTTGAAATGCGATAACTGTCAGCGATGTCAGCGATGTTGACGATCTCATCGCTGCGTGGTTTGACCGCCAAATAAATCAATGAGCGCAACGCATAATCGCTATAACTGGTCAATCTCATGACTGTCCTGGAATAATTGAGCTAAATTTTGCAGGTATGATGACAAAAATAGTGAAAATAATCAAACCTTTTTTCATGAGAATAATAAGATCATCACTCATAAAAATACTACAGTAAGGCTTGAAAAAATACAGCATAACAACCGCTAACACTTTGCGTGATTCAACTATTATTATTCATATTATACATGATTACTATTTAAAATTTAAGATATATGCCAATAAATAATAATACCTATAGAAAATATTTATAAAAATCAGGCCGATTGTGTTTGCATTTTTATAAAAATGGCGATATATTTATCCAACCTTTCAAGGTTATAACAGTTTGTTACAAAATCCAAATTGTTATGCTGTTCTGTGACACCCACAAGTTAAGGACTGCTTGTTTTATGTTGTTTAAAATCCTTTCAATGCCGCTAGCGGTATCTGCTGCCTTGGTAAGTGCTGGTCTGATTTCTACATCGGCATCGGCTGTATGGCTTGATAATAATCTGCGTAATGGTTTGCAGCTTGGTATTTCAGGCACGCTTAGCCCAAGCTTTACCAAAGATTCTGGCAAATTTACCTATCTGTATGGCGATCCAAGCGTCTATGATGTTGCTGACAATCCTGAGACTACAGATGTGGATGAAAGCTATATCGGTACGATGGCCGATGTATTTGCCGATCAAGACCGCCGCGACACGGATGAGCGTACACGGTTATCAGGACTAGATAGTGCGACGGTGAATTTCTCTGCCAATCAGATGCTGACTCGTGATGTAAGCATCTACGGTACAGTCGGTCTGTGGACGATGCCATCAGAAAGCGCTCGCCGCGGCTACTCTTATGGTGCAACCATCACGCACAGCAAGATCGGTTCATTGGGTGTCAATTCAAACAGTGCGTTTGCGACAGCGGACATTGCGACATCAGGCACCTATAACCCATTGGATACTGTTGGTTCGGCAGTATCGGCATCTTATACAGCGATTCCTAATCTGACACTATCGGCGTACCACGCATTCCCAGAGTCGGGTGATACACGCTCAACGGCAGATGCTGGACTGCATTCAGGCTATGGTTTGGCAGCATCTTATACGCATTCATTTGCACCTCGCCATAATATTACCATTGGTGCAGGTCATACCAAGGGCAAGCGTGAAGTGGACTTTTATGGTGACGGTTCAACTTGGACCTATGGCCCTGCTGACCGCTACACGGATTATTGGGAAAAGGTTTTTTATACCGCGCCAAAAGAAAAAGAAGCAACAGCAATTGGCCTAAGCTATCAGCTGGATGATTGGACGCTGTCTGTCGATGGTGGTAAATCTACTGAAGAATTTACTGGTGAATTTTATAACCGTGCCAAGACCGATAACTATGGCGTACGAGTGGATTATGAGTTTACCCCACGCATGACTGCCTATGCGTCTTATGGTGAGCGTAAATCGAAAAAAGATGGCGTGGATGGCAATCAAATCAGTTATCAAGACTTCTTAAGTGCAGGCGTACTTGGAGTGAATGAGACTTTGGTATTTGATGAAGTCAAGCAAAAGCAATACACCGTAGGTGCTTCTTATGATTTGTATCACAACATCACATTCACAGGTGAAGTCTCTGGCATCAAGACCAAAAACTATATCGCCGAAGGTGCATTTAGTAAGCGTGATTCGCTGAACTATCTTGCAGGCGTGAGTTTTAGCTTCTAATTTGATATTGATTTTATTTTAAGGATTTATTATGAAACTAAAAGCATTAGCACTATTTGTCGCTGTCGCATCAGGCGTGATTTCTACTCAGTCATCAGCGGTATATAATCTGTACAAAAAAGACGGTCTTAGCCTAGATGTCAATGGTGAAGTGAATGTGCATTTCAAAAATGACCGCGAGCAATTTACTTATCAATATGATCAACCAGGTTGGACAAGTATTACAAGCGATCCAAGACAACTGGTAACTGGTACTTATGAGGAGCGCACAGATCGCCGCACTCGTTTGGGCCAAGATGATGGTGCATCATGGATGGATATTCGCGGCTCTCAAAAGCTACCACAGGACTGGCGTGTAACTGGCACCATTGGCTTTGGTTATGCTGATAGCGGCAGTGGCATGTATCTAAATAGTGCCAACCTAGCTTTTGATAAGCTAAATGTCGGCTCGATCTCATTGGGTCGTCAGTACCTACACACCGGCTATGTGACTCGTACAGGTACGTTTACCACGCTGGATACTTTTAGTGGTGCGTCAATCCGTACCGACTATACTGCCATCCCAAATCTACACCTAAGCGCCTACTATAGCACACCATCAAGCAGCGATGTGCGTCGAAATAGCAATGATGAAGTGGAGGGCTGGGGTGCATCAGCCAGCTATCGTTATCCGATTGCTGACAATCACAGCGTACGCTTTGCGGCAGGTTATTCAGACTCTCGCGCCAATCCACAACTGGTGAATAATAATAATGTTCCACAAAGAAATGGCAATCAGGTGCCTGTTGATTCAAAAGGCTATGCAGGTTCTGTCGAATATCGCCATGGCAACTTCTTGGCAGCTGTCGATGCAGGGCGCGGTGAGGATGATTTAAGTGGTAATGTTATTGACAGCGCAAAAACTGATTTTGTAGGTGTGAAATTGGGCTATCAATTTACACCACGCTTTAGTATGACCGCAGGCTATGGTCAACAAGAAACCAAGCGCAAAAATCAACAGGGCGTGACGGTAGTAAGCGGTAGTGTTGGTGCTACAGGTATCCGGCAAAATGTTGCTGCTGCTTATGAACCATTCTTATTCCCCAAGACTGAAGAGACTCGTGCATATATTCGTGGCGATTATTATCTGCGTGATAATGTACGCTTATATGGGCGCATTGACAGTGTTGAGTTGCAACACGAGCTTGACGGCAAGGATTTTGCAAATTTAGAAAACACCGCCTATCGTGCTGGCGTGTCGTTCACTTTCTAATTCAAAGCAATTTTGGACTTATTAAGTACCACCGATTTTCTGAAATAAAATCGGTGGCGATGTATAGATTTTACTCTACAAATGGAGTATGGAGCATTCCATGAAACTAAAAAAACTCGCTGTCTTGATGGCGGTCGTCTCTGGCGCATATGCGGTGCCGAATGTGGTTTTTGCCCAAGAAACTCAGGCGACTGGTCAAAAGCTGGTATATCCAACCACGCGTGTTCACCAAGAACAACAAGATCATTTTATGTTTGGTGAATATGGCAGACCAAGTAACTATGTTGGCTCATCAAGCACAAGCTTTAGTGATACTTCAGATTTTCCTCGTCCTGATGATGGTATTGATCAGTATTTTACCGAGACGGTCGTGGATAAATATCGCTGGTTAGAAGACATTGATCCGATCAATCCAGAATATGCCAAAGAAACCAGTGCTGATCGTGAGCGTAATTTGATCGGTACTCGCCTAGAAAATGAAGTACCAGATGATCAATTTGATAATCGTACCACTAAGGCGCTACAAACCGTCGCCGAGCCGACATCAAGCGAAGTCAATGACTGGGTCAATGCCCAAAATGCGGCCACCAATGAATATCTGAATAATATTCCTTATTATGATCAAATCCGCAAAAACATCGATAGCCTGATGGATCGTGAGCATCTGATTCGCAGATACAAGTTTGATAACATCGGTGAACTATATATGTACCGCGGGCCAGATGGCTTTAACCGTATTCGTACTACAGACCCTTTGGGCAACCAAACCATCATTTATGATGAAAGCCTATTGTCTTCAGATGGCCGAGTCAGTGTCGCTGATGGTGATATGTATCCTAGCGAAAATGGTACTTATGTCGCCTTAATCATGCGTGATGGTGATGCCGATTCGAACAAGTATTATATCCGTGTGCTTGACTCAAAAACTGGTCAAGATGTTACCACGCCAATCCAAAATATCTCTTATTCGGGCCTAGCGATTGCTTGGCTGGATGATACCAGATTCTACTTCCCAACCACGAACGGCGGCTGGCCTGAAGTGCATATGCGTGATGTGAGCAAAAACAGCTTCAATGATAAGATTGAAGTGAGCCAAAAGCATCTACAGCAGTGGATTGAAGATTTGTGGCTAGAGGGCGATGACAATCGCTATTTGGTAATTCAGCATTCATCACCTGTTGAGAATTTTTATATCAAAGATTTGCACACAGGCAAATATTATCGCATCCACAATCAAAAGTTTTTTGATAAAAAATATCACAATCCTGATGCCTTTACACATGGTTTCTTGGCGCGATATGTCCACTTTGATCCAAAAACGCTGGATGTGTGGTTTATTTCTGAAGAAAATAATCCAAAAGGCGAGATTATTAAGTCTAATCTTAATAACCTAAAAAAACGAGAAGTGGTCGTCCCTGCACCAGCCGAGTATGATGAAATTCTAGAAGCTGTTTATCATGATAAGGGCGATGGCTATTTCTTGATCAATTATTCCAAAAATGGCGAGCACCGTGTCGTGATTGCAGATGCAAAAGGGCGCATGATTGAGGATTTGACACCGTCAGCAGGGGGTAATGCGGACGATCTGTATTCGGTTGTTGCCGAAGAAGGTAGTCACGGCAAGCCTGTGCATGATCCACTGATTGCCAATGATGATAGCGATGAAAGCTATGTAACATTCCGTTTTTATAGCACCATTCAGCCACGCACGATTTATAAATACAGCCCAACCAAGCGACAAATGATCGATGTGCGCCGTCGTGACCTGTATCCGTTCGTGACTGAAAATTACGAAACCAAGAATGTGACCTACACATCCAAAGATGGCACCAAAATCCCAATGGTGATCAGCTATAAGAAAGGCACGGTGCTAGATGGCAAAAATCCAACTGTACTGTATGGTTATGGCGGTTTTAGCTTGGCATCAGATCATTATTTCCGCTTTGATCGTGCGACTTGGCTTGAGCATGGCGGTATTTGGGCGACAGCACACCTGCGCGGTGGCGCTGAACTCGGTGAAGAGTGGCACAAGGCTGGTAAGCGTCTGGATAAGATGAATGTCTTTGATGACTTTGAAGCAGCGGCGGATTATCTGATTAATCAAGGCTATACATCGCCTGACTATTTGGCAATTTCTGGTGCGTCCAATGGTGGTCTATTGGTTGGTGCGGCGATGACACTCAATCCAAGTAAATACCGTGTGGCACTGCCAGAAGTCGGCGTGCTGGATATGCTACGCCATCAGGACAATTATCACACTGGGTACTGGGTGGATGAATACGGCACGCCATACGACAGCATTGAGATGTATGAGAAGTTGAAGAGTTATTCACCATATCACAATGTCAAGGCAGGTACTTGCTATCCATCAACCATCGTGATGACTTCAAAGCGTGATGACCGTGTGACACCATCGCATTCTTATAAGTTTGCCGCTGCCCTACAAGGGCATCAAGCTTGTGACAGACCAGTGTTCTTGCATGCTGCCGAAAACCAAGGCCATAGTGCACGAACTTGGGTTGATCGTAAGAATAATTACCAAATTGTGACAGCTTTCCGCCTGCATGAGATGGGCATCACGAGCGTCTCTACCATCACCAACCGACCAAGCGAAGATGAACTCAAAGGTGCTAAGCGCTTGGAAGAAGAAGCCAAAGAGCACGAAGAATTTTTGAAAAATCGTCAAAAATTACTCGAAAATCAGCAGTAATTATAGACTGCTTAATAAACAAACCCCGTACTTAGTTGGTACGGGGTTTGTTTTTAGAATGAATGATTCATCATTTATTAGGGACTTTAGATATCAGATAATTGATATTCAAGGATTATGGACGACGACGCTTACCAGTCAATAGCTCATAAATGAACAAAATGATGATGGCACCGATCACCGAGAACACCAGATAACCAAAGCCCTGATTGGCACTCATGCCAAACAAACCAGCGATGAACGAACCGACATAAGCACCAGCGATACCCAAAACAATGGTTAGGATCCAACCCATGCTGTCAGCACCTGGCTTGATGGCGCGAGCAAGCAGACCGACAACAAAACCAACAATCAATGTCCAAATCATAATTATTACTCCTAATTTACTTTATAAGCAAGTCAAATAACCATGCGTCATTTGATCCAAACTTATGCCTTAAGTGTATTGTAGCTAAGATAATTGGCCTTGTGGGTTGTAGCTGTGTAAGTGTGGTATGGGTTCGGTTGTAGTGGCTTAACAACCTTACAGAACTGTAAAAAACAGCCGTGCTGGCTGTTTTATTTTATCTCATTTATCCACCGTCTCAACGATGTTCAAATCAAAGCCAGATAAGGCATTGAACTTAATTGGACTCGACAGCAGACGCATATTGGTCACGCCTAGGTGCTTTAGAATCTGCGCGCCGACTCCAATGGTTTGATACGGGGCGCGGCGGTTTTGACTGCTAGGATTGGTGGTGGCCTTTAATGCATCGAATGCATCTGCCACGCCCATCTCATCACCATGACCAATCCACACCAGCACACCATGCTCGCTGTCGGCAATCTTCGCAAGGGCGTTTTGGATGGTCCAGTGGCTACCTGTGGCATGGATGCCGAACAAATCTTTCATCGGATTAAAGCTGTGCACACGCACAGTGCTGATGCCATCGGCAGTCGGTGTGCCTTTGACAAATGCCAAATGCACATCCTCTGAGCCAAACTCACTAAAGCGATAAGCGGTAAATTCGCCATACTCGGTGGTGATTGGGAAATGCTCAACTTCGCTCACCGTCTGCTCAGTTGCCATGCGATACTGAATCAAATCAGCGATGGTACCGATTTTTAGCCCATGTTCTTTGGCAAAGATTTCTAAGTCATCACGGCGTGCCATCTCGCCATCTGGCTTGATAATCTCAACAATCACCGATGCTGGCTCAAGTCCTGCTAGGCGTGCTAAATCACAGCCCGCTTCGGTGTGTCCAGCACGGTGCAAGACACCGCCTTTTCTTGCCATGATCGGGAAAATATGCCCTGGCTGTACGATGTCGGTTGGCTTGGCATTGGGGGCGACGGCTGCACGCACGGTGGTGGCACGGTCTGATGCTGAGATGCCTGTGGTGACGCCTTCGGCAGCTTCGATGGATAGGGTGAAATTGGTGCTGAATTTGGCGCCATTTTTATCACTCATCAATGGTAGATCAAGCTGCTGACAACGCGCTTCGGTCAGTGTCAAGCACACAAGCCCACGCGCATGAGTAATCATAAAATTGATCGCTTCAGGGGTGATGTGGCTTGCCGCCATAATCAAATCGCCTTCGTTTTCGCGGTCTTCGTCATCCATGAGAATGACCATTTTGCCATTTTTGATGTCTTCGATGATCTCGGTGATGCTGTTCATTGTCATAATAATTACCTGTTGTGATTATCGTGTTTATATCGGGGCGATTGAGTTATTATAAAGGATTGTCAGTGGATTTTGGGAAATTTTCATGCACTGCCTTGTTTTAGCCAATTGATAAAAGCATAGTTGGCTTGTTCTTTTTGATTATCACCAAACTGATAAAAGCGAGTGCCGAGCAGGGCATCTGGCAGGTATTGCTGTGGGTGGTAGTGGTTGGGATAGTCGTGTGGATAGATGTAGCTGACACCATAGCCGTCCGCTTGCATGAGCTTGGTGACACCATTTCGCAGATGCAGTGGCACGGGCGATTGGTCATTTTCAGCAAGCTTCATGGCGGCATTGATGGCGTTGTAGCTTGTGTTGGATTTGGGGCTATTGGCAAGATAAACCACCGCTTGACCAAGAATAATCCGAGCTTCTGGCATACCGATTGACTGTACCGAACGCAAAGCAGTATCGGCGATCAATAGGGCGTTTGGGTTGGCAAGTCCGATATCTTCGCTGGCGGCGATGACCAGGCGACGTGCGATAAAGGCGGCATCTTCGCCTGCTGTGAGCATCCGAGCCATCCAGTACAAGGCAGCATCAGCATCACTACCACGGATGGATTTGATCATCGCTGATACTAGGTCATAATGATTATCACCCGATTTGTCATAGCGTACCAAGGATTGACCTGCCACCGCCGTGACGCTGTCATTATCAACAATCACAGGCTCACTGCCTGCAGCGACGAGCTCCAGTAAATTCATCGCTCGCCGTCCATCGCCTTGGGATAGGTCGATCAGTGCTGTTAAGTCATTGATAATAATTTGTTTTTGTTTAAGTATGGCGTCTTTTTGGATGGCACGCTTGATCAGTGCGGTGATTTCATGCGGCTCAAGTGGATGTAGCTTATACACCTGACAGCGGGAGAGTAGTGCATTATTGACGCTGAATGATGGGTTTTCGGTGGTTGCACCAATAAAGGTAATCTCGCCAGTTTCGACCGCTTGTAGCAGCGCATCTTGTTGGGCTTTATTAAAGCGGTGAATCTCATCGACGAACACCACAGGCGGCTCATGAAACAGTCCATCGTCATGACTGAGCACTTCTCGTAGCTCTTTGACACCGCTACTGACCGCAGATAAGGGGCGAAAGGGGCGATTCACCGCATGGGCGAGCAGCATGGCGATGGTGGTCTTGCCGATGCCTGCCGAGCCATGCAAGATGATTGATGGCAAGAACCCTTGGCGGATAATGTTGGTCAAAGGGGCATTCTCCCCCAAAAGGTGCGTCTGTCCGATGACATCGGCAAGCGTGGTGGGACGCATTCGTTCGGCTAAGGGTTTCATCGTGGTTGGTTTTGGTTGTGGTTTGTGGTATTTTAGCACATTTGACAGCCTTTATTCATCCGCACATCAGCCATATCGGTGTTTAGCAATTCATATGTTTAGTAATCCTTTTACTTTTCGTCCGCAGAGCAGAGCTTTGAGCGATGGCGAAAAACAGCTTGCCAAAAGTGTGTTTGGCGATGCCATCGACCTTGAGAGCGTTCGACTGAAGACCGCATGGTGGGTGCTGTCAGGCTATGCGGTGTCACCAGATGGCAATATCTATTTTCATCCTGATGACTGGATGGCAGATGTTTCATGTGAAACCTTGGCCAAGCGTGCGTGGTTTATCCATGAGCTGACCCATGTGTGGCAGGTGCAGCAGGGTAAGGCGGTGTTTTGGCGGGCGCTCTTGAACCGTCGATATCGCTATACACTGCGTGATGGCAAAAGCTTTTTTGCTTATGGCATCGAACAGCAGGCGCGCATGGTTGAGGAGTATTATATCCGCCGTGAGACAAATCAAGACTGCACGGCGTGGCAGGCGTGCGTACCGTTTGTGGGGGATGGTCAGCAGGCGACGGTTTGATGCCATCAGTGATCATGATGCACTGTCTTCTTACCAGTAATCATCGCCTGTACGGTGGTATCGGCTATACACATGAGTTCAAGGATGATGCCCGAGCAGTCAGTGCATCACTGACTTCTATCCCGCAGTACACACGTGGATTTAGCCTACCTGTGGCGACAGCTGACAGCAGTGGCGTTCATGCACATTTGGGTGTGATGACCAAGGTGAATGATCGGTTTGCCATCAATGCCACTGTATCGGCAAACCACGCCAACAGTGATGAAAAAGACATCGCAGGCGTGATTGGGGTACAAGCACAGTTTTGATGGCTCAATGAATCAAAAAAAGCTGTTTTGGGTGCAAAACAGCTTTTTTATTTGGCAGGCTTTGGATTTATTAATATCTAAATCATCCCAACTCCTGAGATGTCACGAGCCAGTCTAGCAGCGGTGTTATCCGTCAGACTACAGATAAAATCCAGTACGCTCATATAGTCATCATACAGCGTGTGAGCGGCTGATTGATCAAAGCCAAGCAAATCCAACGCCAGCTCATGCTTGGTGCTAAGATAACTGCCTTGATGCTTGGCATGAATGGCAGGAATCAGCAGATCCAATATCGCACCCAGACAGCCAAAGGCGGCAATCTCAGTGGTAAGCTTGCTGTCGTGGCGAAAAATTTTGGCGGCGGCGAGTGTTTTGGCATTTTTGAGCGTGGTTTGGATGGCGTCATCACAGACAGCAAGCAGATCTTTGTGCATAAATGCACCTGTGAGCAGCTCATCATGATGTGCCATAAAGGCGGTTGCCACCCCTTCGACCGCACGACCGATGGCAGAGCCACGCATCGCACCACAGCGCTGGTCAGGGTGCTTGATGGTGGCAAGTTTATCAACATCAATCAGTGGCTTTAGAATCTGGCTAAATTCATCTAGGCCAATCAAGCCAAGTTCGACCGCATCCTCCAGATCAAGCAGGGCATAGCAGATGTCATCAGCAGCTTCCATCAGATACGACAGCGGATGTCTTGCCCAGCGATTGTCATCGAGTGTTGGTAATTCCAGGGCATCAGCGATGTGATGAAACAGAGGAAGTTCGCTTTGATAGATATTAAACTTCTGCCCTTTGCCGCTTGGATGACGGCTACCCCAAGGGTATTTGATCAACGCACCGACACTGGCGGCAGTCAGGCGCATACCGCCTTGGTTTTTGTACATCTCAAGGCTAAGCACCGTGCGCAGGCTATGAGCATTGCCTTCATAAGTGCAGATATCTGCCCGTTCGTCAGCGGTTAGACCATCCAGAAAATGTGCGTGCTTGGGATCGCCAAACCATTCTCGAATCGCTGCTTCGCCTGTATGCCCAAATGGCGGATTGCCAAGGTCATGGGCAAGGCACGCCACCTGCACCACGGTGCCGATATTGCTTGGCGTGTAGCCATCAGGCAGATAGCCTGCTTGCAGCAAAGCGTTGCCAACATGATTGCCGATACTACGCCCAACACTGGCGACTTCGACACTATGCGTCAGGCGGTTGTGCGTGTGGTCGGATTTGGCAAAGGGATGTACTTGAGTTTTGCGACCCAGTCTGCGAAAAGCTCGGCTAAACACCACCCGATCATAGTCGATATGAAAATTGGTACGGCTGCTATCATCCGTATCTTGGGGGATGGCCGGTGATATCTGACCATCGTGATGATATCGAAATCGCTTGGTGGACAGCCTGTGTTGCCAGTGCAGTTGGGCGGTGTTCATAGAGTCCCTTTGGTGAATGGATGGCGGTTTATTCCTTGATTGCCATGGTGATGGTGTAGGTTTTGCCTTGTTTGATTTTATCGCTATTGCCGAATACTTCGGTGAATGAGCGTTTCATAAAATCTCTGAGTCCGTTGATGGTCACGACATAAAATCTAGCGCCATCTGCCATCGCATTGTAAGCATCTAGTAAGTACAGATAGTGCTGCTCTTTACTGGCTTTGGCAGGTAGGTTACTCATCACAAGACTGAATTGACGCGTTTTATCGACATGATAAAAGCCGTTTGAGAGCATGACTTCGGCATTGGTCAGATGATTTTTTTGGCAATTTAATTTGGCATATTCGACAGCGACAAAATCCTTGTCAATCAGCAAATGCTGACCGTTTGGGCATTCACGAGCGGCAGTCATGCCAAGCACGCCATAGCCACAGCCAAGATCGATGGAGCTGTCATCTTGTTTAAAATCGATATAATCAAGTAGCATCAGGCTGCCTTCATCCAACTTTTCTGGGCTAAAAATCCCCCAAGTGCTGGTGAAGTGAAATGGCTTGCCAAGGACTTCTTGGGTGAATTGGATGTCTTGACGCCAGTGTTTGGATTTGGCAAGTAGCTCAGGATCGATTTGGTGCATGATAAACTCTTTATAAAAATGCCAAACGGCGATGGGTCAAATTGTAACATACAAACGCCGTGCAGAAAATCGGTTAATCACCATATTCGATAATCAGGGGACGACGACCGATGGCGGTTTCATTGACGATGGGGGTGATGGCGGATAATTGTGCCTTGATGCGATCGGTGGTGGCGCGTGCGTAGGCGGTAGCATCGGGGGTGATGCGTGGATCGTGTTTGCCAAATAAATAAGCATCCAGCAGTCGTTCGGCGTGCATCCCATCACGGCAATAATGCAATACACCTTTGTGCTTGTCATCAAACAGCGTACCAACCGCCGTCATCTCAGCCAAGGCAATGCCCAGTGCGCCATCTTCACCACCAAGCGTGCGAAATAGCTCATCTTGGGGAAAGCCACCGCACGCCAAAAACACACTACGGCGAAAAATCATATTACCGCCGACGGTCATCTGCAAAATATCCCACACCTTAGCCAAGTCTGGATGATTGGCATAGCGAGCTGCCAAATCCACAGGACGCAGGGCAAGTCGTAGCAGGCTTAGGTTTGGCATAAAATAAAACACACTTGGCACGACATCAAGTGCGGTCGGCTCATAGGCATCATCGGCATCCAAAAACGCCACCAAATCAGCAGTGCTTGATAATGCACCATAGTTGCGAGCTTTGGCGACACCGCCATTGGTCGGCATGGATAAGCTGATGAGTTTCTTGGGAAATTCTTGGCGTAGTTTGGTGATGATAATGGGCGTGTCATCGCTTGAGCCATCATCGACCAAGATGATATGGCGACAGGCAGTTTGGCTAAGGACACTGTGCACAGCACGATCTAGTGTAGCGGCGGTATTATAGCAGGGGATGATGACATCGAGCGTGGGTAAATTCATGAACAGCTATCGTGTGGGGGATGGCTTATTATATGCCGAGTGGTCGGATAAATACCAGAGTTTTGGCTTATGCGCGGTGTGGGCAAAGCACCATCCCATGCATTATTAGCTTGGCTAGATACATAAATCACCGACAATCAATGCGCAATAAAAAGCGTCAGTGACAATGCCACCGACACCATCATGCATCACCGATGATTAAAAACTATCGGCAGGCACCCACACTTCACCTGTCATCAGACGGCGAGCCGAACGGCTCATCGAAACCTTACGGGCAAGCCATTTACCATCAGTGAGTTCAGATTGACCGCCAACCAGTAGCGTCCCTGATGGATGGCCAAAACGCACCTCACTCATCGCCTGTCCGCCAGCTGCTTCATTGACGAGTGTCCCCACAATCGTCGCTGCTGTACCAATCGCAACCGAAGCTGTCCCCATCATCGCATGATGCAGCTGCCCCATACTCATAGCACGAGCGAGTAAATTGATTTCACTTGCTTTGACGGTCTTACCACTTGATGCCACATAATCGGCAGCAGACGCAACCCAAGCAATTTTTGGCGTATGTTGGCGAGTTTCGGCCTCGACGATGTCGGAAATTAAGCCCATTTTGAGGGCACCAAAGCTGCGGATTTTTTCCAATTTTGCTAAAATTTCGCTATTTGAGTTGATGTCTTTTTGTAATTCCGTACCTGTAAAGCCTAAGTCTTTGGCACGCAAAAAGACCGTTGGAATACCTGCGTTAATCAAGGTGACATCAAATGTACCCACATCAGGCACATCTAAAGTATCGACTAAATTACCTGTTGGGAACATATCGCCATCACTGTCCACAGGGTCAATAAATTCAATCTTGACCTCGGCTGCAGGGAAGGTTACGCCATCAAGCTCAAAATCGCCTGTTTCTTGCACTTGACCACCCGCTATCGGCACATGAGCGATAATGGTTTTGCTGATATTTTGTTGCCAAATTCTGACTTCACAAATGCCATTTTCAGGAATTTTATCCGCTGATACCAAGCCATTCATGATGGCAAAACTACCAACCGCTGCGGTGAGATTGCCACAGTTTCCTGACCAGTCAATCATCGCTTTGTCAATGGCAACTTGCCCAAATAGATAATTGACATCATGACCTGCTACGTCCGATTTGGATAAAATCACCACTTTTGATGTTGATGATGAACCGTTACCCAAGCCGTCAATTTGCTTGCCATACGGGTCTGGACTACCAACCACACGTAATAAAAAGTTATCACGGGCAGAACCTGCTACTTGGCAACGCTCAGGTAAGTCGGTTAAGTTAAAAAATGTACCTTTTGAAGTACCGCCACGCATATAGGTGGCTTTGACTGATGTTTGCATGACTACTCCTTGTGTTGTCTTGTAATCTTGGTTTAATGACTACAATCAACGATTTGGTTGTAAAAGATTGGATTTTTGGCAGAGCCATACCCCAAGCAATGCTAATACAAAACCCAAGATTTGTAGCAGTGATAAGTGTTCATCAAAGAAAAGCTTTGCTTGGATTGCTGCTAATGGGGGTGCAAGCAGTACCAATGATGTGGTTTTGACAGCACCGATATCTTTGATGAGTTTGATGAATAAAAATACACCCAAGCCGGATAAAATCACTACCGCCCAAAATAGCGCGAATATGGATTGGATACTGATAATGAGTAAATGTTCCTGCATTATCCAAGCGAGTACAGCAACGGCAAAGGCAGCAGAGAGATTCTGTAGTGCTAATGATGATACAATATCAGATGAGCCAACCCATTGTTTTTGTAACACCATCCCAACCGTAATGCTAATCACAGATAAAATTGCCACAATAAAGACGGTGATAGAAAATTCTGCACTCAATGATAAAGAAGGAAAAACAACACAATAAATACCCAAAATTCCCAATATCATGCCAAAAATGGCTGTGATGGGTGGCTTTTCACCAAAAAATATGAACATAATCAGCAGGGTGAAAATCGGTTGTAATCCACCGAGCAATGCCATCAGTGATGCGCTGATACCTTGACTGATTGCCCAATAACCACCGCCAAGATACAAACCACTACTAAGAACACCAATCAAAAAATGCTTTGACCAATCATTTATAGCAGGGTAGTTGCGTTTCAGAAGAATTGCCAAGATAGCAAATAAAAGAAACGATAAAGCAAAACGCAAAACCAAAAAAATATTGGGTGCAACCACATCCACAATCATTCGACCGACAATAAAGCCTGATGACCAAATGATAATAAACAGCGTTGCAAGAATAATATTAATTGGTTTTGAGTTGGTATTCATATCACTGCATTTGTTGCGTGTTACTTTGATAACCTTGAAATTATCGCAGATAAGACTTGCTACTTGCAACGCCCTGGTAAGTCGGTTAAGTTAAAAAATGTACCTTTTGAAGTACCGCCACGCATGTATGTGGCTTTGACTGATGTTTGCATTTTTTATTTCCCTAATTGAAACTACTAAAAAGCAGCATTGAACAATCACTTGCCCAATGCTGCTTTTGGGCGGCTAGTGCTTACCCATTCGCCAAAAACTCTTTCGCAAACTGCTGCAACACACCACCTGCATTATACGTTTTGACTTCAGCATCACTATCTAGGCGACAGGTAACAGGTACTTCAACCATTTCACCATTGGCACGTTCCACCACAAGAATCACATCACCACGTGGTGTTAAATTACCAATCACGCTATAAGTTTCTGTACCATCAAGTTTCAGCGTTTTACGGTTTACCCCATCTTTAAATTGAAGTGGTAACACGCCCATACCAATTAAGTTAGTACGGTGAATACGCTCAAACCCTTCTGCCACAATCGCTTCAACCCCTGCCAAACGCACGCCTTTGGCTGCCCAGTCACGACTTGAGCCTTGACCATAATCCGCCCCTGCGACAATAATCAGCGGTTGTTTACGGTTCATATAAGTTTCAATCGCTTCCCACATACGCATGACTTTGCCATCAGGTTCAACACGAGCAAGCGAGCCTTGTTTTACCGAACCATCATCATTTAACACCATTTCATTAAATAATTTAGGGTTGGCAAGGGTTGCACGTTGAGCCGTTAAATGGTCGCCACGGTGCGTTGCATAACTGTTGAAATCTTCTTCAGGCACGCCCATTTTTTCCAAATATTCCCCAGCTGCCGAATTACGCACAATCGCATTTGATGGTGATAAATGGTCGGTTGTGATATTATCAGGCAAAATGGCAAGCGGACGCATATGCGTGAGCGTGCGTGGAGCAGCCAAAGCCCCTTCCCAATATGGTGGACGGCGGATATAAGTGGACATTTCACGCCAGTTGTATAATGGGCTTTCTGCTTGCTCGGCTTGACCCAAATCAAACATTGGGATATAGACTTGCTTAAATTGTTCAGGTTTCACAGAAGACTGTACCAAAGCATCAATTTCTTCATCAGAAGGCCAAATATCTTTTAGATAAATTGCACGACCATCTTGTGCATACCCTAACGCATCATTTTCAATATCAAAACGAATCGTGCCCGCAATCGCATAAGCAACCACAAGTGGCGGACTGGCTAAGAATGCTTGTTTTGCATAGGGGTGAATACGTCCGTCAAAGTTGCGGTTACCAGACAGTACCGCTGTTGCATATAAATCACGGTCAATAATTTCTTGTTGGATTTTCGGCGTTAGGGCACCAGACATACCATTACAGGTTGTACACGCATACGCCACGATACCAAAGCCCAATTTTTCTAAATCTTTAAGTACGCCAGCTTCTTCTAGGTACAATGCTGCTGCTTTTGACCCAGGGGCAAACGATGATTTCACCCAAGGCTTACGAGTCAGACCAAGCTCATTGGCTTTACGAGCAAGCAAGCCAGCTGCGACAGTATTGCGTGGGTTTGATGTATTGGTACAAGACGTAATCGCTGCGATAATGACCGCACCATCAGGCATTAAGCCATCTTCACGATTTTCTACGACACCTGCAATGCCTTTAGCTTTTAAATCACTGGTAGAGACACGTGCGTGTGGGTTGCTAGGGCCTGCGATATTGCGTGTTACGGTTGATAAATCAAAACGCAATACTCTTGGATATTCGGCTTTGACCATATCACTTGCCCAAAGACCAGTTGTTTTTGCATATTGCTCAACCAATTTAACTTGTTCAGGCTCACGACCAGTCAAAGTCAAATAATCAATGGTATTTTGGTCAATGTAGAACATGGCAGCGGTTGCCCCATATTCAGGTGTCATATTGGAGATGGTCGCACGGTCGCCAACAGACATACTATCCGCACCTTCACCAAAAAATTCCAAATACGCACCGACGACACGCTCTTTACGCAAAAATTCAGTTAAAGCAAGGACAATATCCGTTGCGGTAATGCCTGCTTTACGCTGACCAACCAATTCTACACCAATGATGTCAGGTAAACGCATCATTGACGGATGTCCAAGCATGACTGTTTCTGCTTCTAATCCGCCCACACCCACAGAAATGACCCCTAATGCGTCGGTATGTGGCGTATGGCTATCGGTACCGACACAAGTATCAGGGAAAGCAACACCCCTGCCGTTTTCGTCTGGGCGATTTTGAATCACAGGCGACATTTTTTCCAAATTGATTTGGTGCATAATGCCGTTACCTGCTGGAATCACATCGACATTTTTAAATGCGGTTTTTGTCCAGTCAATAAAATGGAAACGGTCATCATTTCGGCGGTCTTCAACAGCACGGTTTTTAGCAAATGCGTCAGGGTCAAAACCGCCATATTCTACGGCTAATGAGTGGTCAACGATGAGCTGAGTTGGTACAACAGGATTGACTTTGGACGGGTCACCGCCTTGCTCGGCGATGGCATCACGCAAACCTGCTAAATCGACCAATGCCGTTTGCCCTAAAATGTCATGGCACACCACACGAGCAGGGTACCAAGGGAAATCCAGTGTCTGCTCACGGTTGATGAGCTGACCTAAGTAATCAGCCAACTTTTCAGGTTCGGCACGGCGAACGAGCTGTTCTGCCAAGACCTTAGAAGTATAGGGCAAGCCATCATAACTGCCTGCTTTGACATCTTCAACGGCTTGACGAACATCATAAAAATCAATGTTTTCGGTTAGGGGTTTGCGGTAGTTTTTCATTGCTGTTTCCTTTTGGCTGTGAAAATAAATGTCTTCAAATATATTCATGCTTTCTAAAAAATCTTAGAACATAAAAATCTTTGAAAAAGTGCTAAAAAATGCGTATAAAGCAATCATTAATAAAATAACACCGCATAATTTATTGATTGCATTGATAACTGATGATTTTTTGATGGTGGAAAATATTTTTGCATAAATGGACAAAATACCATAATCCAATACTATCCATATACCAGTAAGAATCACCATTGAAATAATTGGTTTGTTTGATATCGCAAAAAATGTTGGAAAAAATGCAATAAAAAACAAAATATCTTTTGGATTTGAAATACCTACTAGAAATCCTTGAGTAAAATATTCAATCAGCTGTTTTTTGTTATTGGTGTCATGCTGACAAATATGCAATTCTTCTGATTTTGTTCTTAATATATTAATAGCAAAATAAATAATATATAAAGCACCTATCATAGTCAGCCAAGTAAGGTAACTTTCATTAACAGAAATCACACCAGAAATAACAATAAAAGAGATTGTTATTAAAATCAATGATGCGGTATTTGTACCTGCAATGGTAGCCAAAGCGGATAAAAACCCACCTTTAATGCTTGAATTAACCACCATTACTGTTACAGGTCCAGGAGTCCCCAAAAATAATAAAATCGCAAGAATATAAGATAAGAGTAAATAGCCATTCAACATAATAATTCCTTATTTATAATTTGCGGTGTATTTTTTAAAATTTAAGGGACATTTGGTATTATCTTTGCCACCAAATTCGTATAACTGATACTGCCTCCATTCAAAATTATTTTCATCTCCATAAAATCCAAGTTCTGCAGGTAGTGGTTGCTTGTTAAATGATACAATGCGCTCTCTGATTTTATTGCGAATTTTTAAGCCTTTTGGTTTATTGTAAGGTGCAACAACATCAAATATCTCTCTAGGGTTAATGATAAGGTGTATTCCTTTTCCTATATTTCTGCTTTTTAAAAGGCTATGCTCTGAAGCACTAATATTTACAAATAACTGGATATCATTAAAAAGCAGACACCATTGCGGATTTGTTGTATCGTGATAATTTATTGGTACTTCTGACGGATTGTTATCAATTAGGGTCTGAATAAGAAACCAAGCTTTATCATGTTGTTCTTTTAGACTGCTGCTATTGTCATCAATAAAAACAATGAGCGGATTTAGAATTCTCACCAATGGATCATTTTGTTTTATAAATTCTGTGTATTCAGTAACTCCATTTAAGAATTCATTGTATTGATTAATGTCTGATACAAAAATGGCAAAGGCACTCATATTATTTGCAACACGTTGTGCAAATATACAAGGAAAACCTTCCTGCTTGATAATATTTAATGTGCTTTGAAAAATATCCAACTCACCCTTACTCATGTATTCTGCTGTTTTAATAAACCGAAAGTTCATACACTTACACCCTATCACAAGTTATAAATTTAAATGATATGATATAATATACTAACATAAAAGCCACCCAAAACACTTGGGCTTTAGGTGGCTTTTGTCTATGATATCAGGTTAATCAATGATTAACGCTCATCCATCGGTACAAATGCCAAATCATCTGGGCCAGTGTAGTTGGCTGATGGGCGGATGATTTTGCCGTCTTGGCGTTGTTCGATGATGTGTGCTGACCAGCCTGTGGTGCGAGCAATCACAAACAATGGGGTGAACATCGCTGTCGGTACGCCTAGTTTTTGGTATGACACGGCTGAGAACCAGTCAAGGTTCGGGAACATTTTTTTCTCGTTCCACATCAGGGTCTCTAGGCGTTCAGCGACATCAAACAGTAGCATATCGCCACTTTCTTGTGACAGCTCACGAGCCACTTCTTTGATGACGACATTGCGTGGGTCGCTGACGGTATAGACAGGATGACCAAAGCCAATCACGATCTCTTTACGGCCGATACGCTCACGGATGTCTGCTTCGGCTTCGTCCGCACTGCGATAGCGTTTTTGGATGTCATAAGCGACTTCGTTGGCACCGCCGTGTTTCGGGCCCTTTAGTGCACCGATCGCACCAGAGATGGCAGAGTAGATGTCTGAGCCTGTACCTGCGATGACACGCGCGGTAAAGGTCGATGCGTTGAACTCATGCTCAGCATATAGGATGAGCGAGATGTGCATCGCTTTGATTTGTGCTTCGGTTGGGCGTTTGCCATGCAGTAGGTGTAAGAAGTGACCGCCGATGCTGTCTTCATCGCTCTCTAGGTCGATGGTTTTGCCGTTTTGGGTGTATTGGAACCAGTACAGCAAGATTGAGCCTAGACAAGCGATCAAGCGGTCAGCAATGTCACGAGCTTCTGATGCTGGCTGAGATTCACGCTCAGGCAGGGTACAGCCCAGTGCTGATACGCCAGTACGCATCACATCCATTGGGTGCGTGTGGGCAGGTAGGTTCTCTAGAACATGGCGGACACGCATCGGCAGGTTGCGGTAGGCTTTGAGTTTTTTCTTGTAGGCAGCCAGTTCAAATTGGTTTGGCAAATGACCATGAATCAGCAAGTGAGCCACTTCTTCGAACTCACAATGCTTGGCAAGGTCTAAGATGTCATAACCACGATAGGATAGATCGTTACCCGAGCGGCCGACAGTACATAGGGCGGTGTTACCAGCAGCGACGCCAGATAGGGCAACGCTCTTTTTTGGTTTTGGGGTGGTTGGGGTGGTGTCTGCCATGTCATATCTCCTTATTGATGGCGATTCGCTTGCTAATGGCTTAGCTTGCTTAGGTTAATTCCAATTTAGGTTAAATTCCAAATTTGATGATACCTGCATGTCCGATTTTCAGTGCAAGTATCAATAATATCAAATAAATCATCAGCTTAAACACCGTGCCGCTGATATATGCTCGAAGCCAAATGCCACCAAATAGCCCCAGCATCGAGACGATGGTCAATAGCCCAAGTAAGGTGTATTGACGCTGATCAAATGCCGCATATTGCCCCCACAGCATCACCACCTGTACCACTTTGCCAAGCAGATAGCAGAGGTTGCTGGCTTTGGCGATGGTGGTTTTGTCGTCGGTTTTGCTAAATAGATAAATCAGCAAAATCGGCGACATGGCGTTGGTTGCACCACCGACCATCCCTGCAGCTAGCCCAAATAGGCTCATGCTAAGCTTACCTGTTGGGACGGTGAGCGGTTTGGCTTTGTTCATGAGCGTCAATAGCCCATGTACAGCATAATACACAGTCACCGCAGCCATCATCAGATACAGATACGCCACAGGCAAAATCAGTAGTAGCTTGACACCGATGATGCCACCGATGACGCTTGTGATGGCAAGCAGTTTGTATTGGTGCAAATAGTCTGTCAACTCACGCCAGATGCCTTGTTTGTTGTTTGAGCACAGCACCAATAAGCTCATCAATAGGCTAGGTATGGCGACGATGGCGACAGCTTGTGATAGGGGTAGGCTAAAGGATAATGCACTTGTCCCTATCATCGGAAAGCCCATGCCTGTGATGCCATGCAGAATGCCTGCGATGGCAAAGATAATCAGTTGGATGGTATCTAACACAGGCAGGCGTGCCGATTATTTTTTACTGGCGAATAGGGCGTCCAGTTTCTGCTCATAGCTGTGATAATTGAGAAAATCATACAGCTCCATACGCGTTTGCATGGTATCGACAGCAGAAGTTTGTACGCCTTCATTTTTGAGCACTTGATAGACATTGAGTGCTGCTTTGTTCATCGCACGGAAAGCCGATAGTGGATACAGTACCATGTCCACACCCACCGCATATAGCTCATCGGTGGTGTATAGGTCAGTTTGACCAAACTCTGTCATGTTTGCAAGTACAGGAATGTCTAGCACATCAGTGAATTTGCGATACATTGAGATATCGGTCAACGCTTCGGCAAAGATCATGTCAGCACCGGCTTCTTGGAAAGCCACAGCACGCTCAACCGCCGCATCCAAGCCTTCGACCGATAGGGCATCGGTGCGCGCCATCACCACGAAGTCAGGATCGACTTTGGCATCTAAGGCGGCTTTTAGGCGATCGACCATTTCAGCAGTTGAGACGATTTCTTTGTTTGGGCGATGACCGCAACGTTTTTGGGCGACTTGGTCTTCGATATGCACGGCAGCGACACCGGCTTTTTCCATTTGTTTGATGGTTTGGGCGATATTGAATGCACCACCCCAACCAGTGTCAATGTCCACCAGTAGTGGGGTATCGACAGCATTGGTGATGCGAGTGGCATCGGTGAGTACATCGTTTAGGCTAGTCATGCCAAGGTCAGGCAGACCAAATGAAGCGTTGGCGACACCGCCGCCAGATAGATAGATGGCCTTGTGGCCGACTTGGGTTGCCATCATTGCGGTGTAGGCATTAATCGTACCGACAATTTGCAGTGGCTTGTTGTTGGCTTTTTCGCTAGCGATGGCGTCGCGGAAACGGCGACCGGCTGACTGGCTCATATCATGTCCCTTATGAATTTGGCTATAGATAATGAATTAATTGGTGGGTAAATCCCTTGGATTAACTATACCTGAAATTTCATTCTCTGTCAGCACAGCAGTTTTATAAATGCGAAAATAATGGATTTTAATTCAAAATATTATGCAAATTATGCATACAAATTTAGAAAATTCACATAAACTGCCCATGCGATATTTACAAAATGTATAGTAGGATCGATCTTTGGTTACAAAAAACATACAATTATGCGCCCAAGCTTCAGTGATCCTCAGTAAAAGGAACTGGCGCTTGGATATGATGCCGTTCATAGACGCTTAATATCGCACCATGCAGGGCGGCCAAATGTGGGATGGGATTATGCGCCAGTGTGTTGATGTACATCGGGGAGGTGAACTCATGCGCCAATGACAGATAGCAAATCTGCTCAGTACGCACGGTTTTTAGGCTATCAGGGACGATGGTAAAGCCTTCGCTGGCAGCGACCATCGCCAAGGCCACTTGGATGTCACGCACGCGGATGTGATTTTTGGGTTGGGTTTGGGTTTGTTCAAATAGCTGCAGCAGCGGATCGCTTTCGGTCAGGCTGACATGCGGATTTGGGGTCTTGTGGTACAAAATCAATGTGTCATTCGCCAAGTCAGACAGCGAGATGGCCTCGTGCTTTTGTGCCAAAGGATGCCATTTGGGTACTGCCAAGACAAATGGCTCATGACGCAAAAAGGTTTGATGAATCAAAGGATCATGACAGACGAAACGGCCAAAACCCACATCGATCTCGCCAGATTTCAGGGCAGTGACCTGCTGCTCAAAACTCATCTCAATGACCTTGATATCAAAATCAGGATGCTTACCATCGATGTCTTGGCGCAGCTGCGAGATGACTTCGGGCAGCAGACCATATAGCACAGAGACCACAGAGCCGATGATCAGACGATTTTGGCGACCGTCACCGAATCGGCGCGTCAATGCCATCGCCTGCTCAAGCTCATGCAGAGGCTGCTTGATATGACGATAAAGAAATTCACCGGCATCGGTCAGCGCCATTGGGCGATGATGGCGCTCGAACAGCTCTACTTGTAGATTTTCTTCAAGTTGCTGAATTTGACGGCTTAAAGAAGGTTGTGATAATCCCAAAACTTTAGCGGACTGACTGACACTGCCTGTGCCTGCTAGGTGTATGAAGTAGCCAAGTTGTCGAAATTCCATAACCCCTCCCAAAAGCTGTTAGCTTGTTACATTTTTAATAAGTGATGATACCATTAATTGAGCAAATTGCCAATCCTTTAACAAGCCGGCCAAGGCCACCTGCTTAGATCAATCTAAGACGGATGATGGCGTTTGGAGGCATCAGCTTAGGGCGGCTTTAGGACTGATGCTGTGCTTGGTTTGGGTGTTTTGACTCGTGATGGATCTTGATTAGTTTTGCCATTGTGCATCAAAGTCAACACCTGCCATGCGATTGATGTGGCCAAGGATGACTTGCTGCAATTTGAGCTGCTGCTGATGGGCGCTATCAGCATCCTCATCGGTGATGACAAGCGTGGCTTTTAAGGTGGTCTCATCGGATGCCAAAGTGGCGGTGGCTGTCGGCGAAAATTCAAACACAGTGCCTTGAGGCTGTTCGCTGACGGTCATTTTGTGACGCCAATGGTTGGCTAAGCGTTTGATGATGCGCGCGGCGTCTTCGGTGCTAAGTTGAAGGGTGCTGACTAACATAATTTTTTGTCCTATTTAAAATGTAAGCTTTGGTCTTTGATACCTAAAGCGCCCAGACAACTGTCTCGGCATGATTTAAATGGGAATGATTATTATTTATTCAAGGGTTATGCTTAAAAACACACCTGACCCAGCACCACCGCCTTATCCGCACCAGTCACGGCAGGAACATTGCCCGTGCGGCCTAGGATGTTTTGGCGAGCCAACCAAGCAAAGGCCATGCCCTCGATGAGTGCTGGGTGCACGCCATACTGCTGACTGTTGATGACGTTGAGTGTTGATAAGTGCGTTTGTAGGCGAGTCATCAGATGGGTATTCAATGTGCCACCACCGCAGACGATGAGCGTACCTGAGCTGATGAAGCGAGCGATATCACGACTGGCGCTGACAGCGGTGAGCTCGGCAAGTGTGGCTTGGACATCAGCAGGGCTGTAGCGTAGCTCTGGATGATCGTGATTGAGTTTGGCGAGCATCTCATCGAGCCACGCCAAGTGAAATTCTTCACGGCCTGTGCTTTTTGGGGGAAGTTTTTCAAAAAACGGATGACCAAGCAGCAGCGTCAGCAGTGGCTCAATCACCACGCCTGAGCGCGCCATCTCACCATCTTTATCATAGCTTGCCCCTGTGTGGCGAGCCACCCATGCATCCATGAGCAGATTGGCAACCCCAGTATCAAAGCCCATCGGCGTACCTGTACCGTCATGGTCAAGTACGGTGATATTGGCGATACCGCCGAGATTGAGCACGGCTTTGACGCTGCTATCTGTGCCAAACATCGCCTGATGAAAAGCAGGCACGAGCGGTGCACCTTGACCGCCCACTGCCATATCACGACGACGAAAATCACTCACCACAGCGATGCCTGTGCGCTCGGCTAGCACATTAGGATCAAGTAATTGTAGGCTAAACGACCACTTTGGACGATGGCGAACCGTCTGACCATGACAGCCGATGGCGCTGACCTTGTCGCTATCGACATTGGCTTTGGCAAGTAGCTCTAGCACCACTTGTGCGGCAAAATTGGCATAATACACACTTGCCCAGCCATAGACATCCAGCTCACTTTCAAAACCCAGCTGATTATCCTTAATATAATCCACTACTCCATTTGGTGCAGTCAAAGCAAGTAGGGCAGCACGCAAATCTGTATCAAAAGGCAGGCTATGACTTGCAATGACCACTGGCGCAGCATCATCAAAAAACTCGCACAGCACCGCATCCATGCCATCAAGGCTGGTGCCACTCATCATGCCAATAAAATACGGTGCTTCATCCAATAAATTGGCGCCACTATCATCAAATAAGTGGGTCATCTGCTCAAAAAAATCATCAGAGTGCGTCATTGGTTTGTCCAAATTTAGCTAAAAATTTCGCCGCTTAGCATAGCAAATTTTTGGGTGAAGCGGTATGAATTTTTGATTTGGTGGCAATGTGGGGATGACTTTTTGTGCAATTTTGCTATAATCAAGGCAATTTTTATTAATCGACAATCAATAGGCGTGATTATGAGTAATTTTTTGAGCCCAGAAGAACAATTATCCTTGATTAAGCGTGGCGTTGAAGCCATTTATTCTGAAGAAGATCTATTGGCAAAACTCAAAGAAAATCGCCCGCTACGCATCAAGCTTGGTATGGATCCGACCGCACCAGATTTGCACTTTGGACATACCGTGGTGCTCAATAAGCTGCGTCATTTTCAGGATTTGGGTCATGAAGTACTGTTTTTGATTGGTGATTATACCGCGCGCATCGGTGACCCGACCGGCAAGAATAACACCCGCCCACCGCTGTCTGAAGAACAAGTCCAGCAAAACGCCAAGACCTATGCCGAGCAGGTGTTCAAGATTTTGGATAAAGATAAGACCAAGATTGTCTTTAACTCAGAATGGTTTGGCAAAATGTCAGCAGGGGACATGATTGCCTTGGCAAGTCAGGTGACGGTGTCTCGTATGCTTGAGCGAGATGATTTTAGTAAGCGTTATGCGACGCAGACGCCGATTGCGATTCACGAATTTTTGTATCCATTGGTGCAAGGTTATGACTCAGTGGCGCTACAGGCTGATGTGGAGCTTGGTGGTACCGATCAGACCTTTAATATCTTGATGGGTCGCACGCTGCAAGGCCGCTACAACCAAGAAGCCCAAGTGTGCATCACCATGCCGATTCTAGAAGGCTTGGACGGTGTCCAAAAAATGAGTAAATCACTGGGCAACTATATCGGTATCGACGATGCCGCAGGCGTGATGTTCCAAAAAATTCTCTCCATGCCAGATACGCTGATTCCCCGCTATTTTGAGCTATTAAGCTTTAAGCCGATGGATGAAGTCAATGCACTGCTTGATGAGATGGCAAATGGTCGCAACCCCCAAGAGATCAAGCGTATCTTGGCACTTGAGCTGATTGAGCGTTTCCACGGCCGTGAAGCTGCCGAAAACGCCCATAAATCAGCCGGCAACCGCCTAGCTGATGGCGAGCTGCCAGTCGATTTACCAGAAGTGACCCTAGCCCTTGGCGAACAAGACAAGCTATTTATCACCCAAGTGCTAAACGGTGCCAATCTTGCCAAAAACAGCGCTCAGGCCAAAGATATGCTATCTCGTGGTGCAGTCAAGGTTGATGGTCAAGTGGTCGATGCCAGCTTTGCACTATCAGCAGGGTCGACGGTGGTGATCCAAGCAGGTAAAAAGGCGTATGCCAAAGTGACTGTTGCCTAAAGTGCGACGCAAACTCAGTGCAACACAAGCTCACAATGAGCAGTTAAATAAGCACTGATAAAGTAAACGAAAAAGCCAAGATTACACGCTTGGCTTTTTTCAATAGAAAAATATAAATAAAATCATATACTTAAAAACTTTCTGTCAAATATCCCAACTTTTTTTAAATTACTGCTTGACTCCCCATCAAAACAGCGTATAATACGCCATCACTGACAGCGACACAGCGATGAACAACAAGATCATCAAACAGTCAAAGTCAAAACGAATTGAAAAAAATTCAAAAAAAGCT
>NZ_MUYV01000012.1 GCF_002014855.1 Moraxella porci DSM 25326
CGCTCAAGCCGCAGCAACCACCAAGGTTGAAGAAGCTGACGGCATCAAGGTTGAAGCCAAAGAAAACGAAGACGGTTCAACCACTTACACCGTATCTGCTAAGACTGACGGTACTACCACGAAGATTGATGACAATGGCAACATCGCAGCTGTCACCACCACCTTTACACCATCTACCGATGGCAAAGTGGGTGCACCTGTTGACAATGGCGATTCACTAGTAACTGCTAACACCGTTGCTGACGCTATTAACAACTCTGGTTGGAAACTGGCAGCAGATGGTACTGATGGCACTGAGCTAATCAACCCATCAGACACAGTTACTTTCAAAACTGGTAGCGACAATCTAACTGTTAAGCGTGAAGGTGCTGACATCACTTATGATTTGGCAAAAGATGTAAAAGTGGACAGCGTGACTGCAGGCGCCACCGTGATGAATAACGATGGCATCACCATCAAGGCACCGGTTGAAGGTAACGCTGATAATACCGTCAGCCTAACCAAAGATGGTCTAAATAACGGTGGTAACCGCATCACCAATGTCGCCCCAGGCGTCGATGCAACTGATGCCGTGAATGTCAGCCAGCTACAAGGTATGGCACAGCACATCAACAACCGCATCGATGGCGTGGCAGATGATGCCAACTCAGGTGTCTCATCAGCGATGGCGATGGCAGCTCTACCACAGGCCTACATCCCAGGCAAGTCTATGCTAACCGGTGGTATCGCCAGTTACAATGGCGAAGGCGCGGTGGCAGTCGGCTTCTCGAAGCTGTCTGACAACGGCCGCTGGGTGCTAAAAGTGTCTGGCTCTGCCGACACCCAAGGCAATGCAGGCGGTGCAGTGGGCGCAGGCTTCCACTTCTAAGCCGTCATCAGGATGCTTGTGCCAATCGGTGCAAGCATCCCCCGATTTAATTATATTTTAAGGGTATATTATGAAAAAGTTACAAGGTCTAAGCATCTTGGCGGCCTCGGTACTTGCTATCACTGGCTGTATGGGTACCAAGCAAGTCAGCCAAAATATCTCTAATCAAGGCACCATTGCTGCCGAAGACATCTATTTCCCAGAGCTAAATAAAGCATGGCAAAAAGACGGTCAATTCCCAAACCGTGAAAACCTATCTAAGATCCGCCCAGGTGTTGCCAAAGATGAGCTGTATCAGCTGATCGGCCGTCCGCATTTTAATGAGTCGAACCGCGCGCGCGAATGGGACTACATCTTAAAGTTCTATCAAGCCGATGACAGCGTCAAAGTGTGCCAATATAAAGTCATCTTTGATGAAAACTTCCGCGGCCAAGAATTTTACTGGCTGCCAGCTGACTGCGCGCAGTACGCCAAGCCACCGGTAGCAGGTCAGACCATCATCGTCAATCAACCAGCGCCAGCGCCATTGGCACCGATCGCCCAAGAGCGCATCAACTTGGCTGCCGATGCACTGTTTAAGTTTGATAAGTGGAAAACCGAAGACATGCTACCAGCAGGCCGTGCTAGCCTAGATGAGCTGGCCATCAAGCTGCTTGAGTGGGAAAAACGCGGTGACAGCCGTGTCAGCCTAGTGGGCCACACCGATCGCCTAGGTTCGGATGAGTATAACATGGGCCTATCACAGCGCCGCGCTGAGACTGTCCGCACTTATCTGATCAGTCGTGGTGTCAATGCAGCGACCTTGACCGCAGCTGGCGCAGGTGAGCTACAGCCACTACCTGAAGTGGTCTGCTCAGATGCGATGCCGCGCGATCAGCTGATCAAGTGCCTACAGCCGAACCGCCGTGTGACTGTCGATGTGGCTGTCTATGCGCGTACCGCTGAGGGCATGCAAGAGATCCAACAAGGCCGTGATTATCAAAATTTCAATCAAGGTCAATGATCTGATCTTTTGATTGATAAACAAGACCCAAATACTGATTTGGGTCTTGTTTTTTTATCTAAGAACGCGTATAATATCCGCTGTTTTGTCTATCTGGATAAGACAGCCTGATAAGGGCGATTTTATTTCCGATCTGAGCTGATGCCTGCACCAAGACAGCAGTGCTATATACTTAATAATACAGCCAGATTGATGCCACCCGTCTTGATTATGGAGTATCCCATGCCTTCAGTTAAGGTAAAAGAAAACGAACCAGTTGATATCGCGATCCGTCGCTTTAAGCGTGCTTGCGAAAAAGCAGGCGTCCTAGCCGATGTTCGCAAAAAAGAATTCTTCGAAAAGCCAACTCAAGAGCGTAAGCGCAAAAAAGCTGCCGCTGTGAAGCGCTACAAGAAAAAAGTATATCGTGAGCAAGTGCGTCATCAACGCAAATACTGATCTGTCAGTCACTCAGATATCCAAAAGCCCCAATCTTATTTGGGGCTTTTTATTTTAGCATTGACCATAAAAAAGCGCAAAAGCCATCGGCCTTTGCGCAGTGCATCACTGACCGATTATTTACGATCAGGCAAGCTGATATTCATCTCAAGTACATCCAGATTGTCTTCATGACGATGATTGATATTTAAATCATCGATGCTGACACCATTGACATACTTATTCACCACAGCCAAGATCTCACGCTTCATCTGCTCGATGCGATCAGCGGTCAGGCGCGTGTTTAGGCGATCGTGACTGGCGACGATGACTTTTAGGCGATCTTTGGCGATATCGGCACTGTTCGAGCCTGTGTTACTGCCAAATAGGGTGCTCCAAAATCCTTTTTTCATTATTAACCCCCGAACAATCTTTCAAAGAAGCCTTTTTTCTTCACTTCTAGATGGCGCAGTGGCACTTCTTCGCCCAAGAATCGTGCGACGATGTCATCATAGCATTGACCGGCAGCCGAGTCGGTGAAGTGAATGACAGGTTGGCCTTGGTTGGAGGCTTCTAGCACAGCATTGCTTTCTGGGATGATGCCGATCAAAGGCACGCGCAAGATCTCATCGGCGATGGTGTGATAGTCCATCATCTCACCTTCAGAGGCGCGCTGTGGGTTGTATCGAGTGATGACCAGATGCTCGCGCACGCTGCCGCCTTCCTCGACTTTTTTGGTGCGGCTTTGGAGGATGCCGATGATGCGATCTGAATCGCGTACTGATGATACTTCAGGGTTGGTGACGATCAGTGCTTCATCAGCATGATACATCGCCAGCTGCGCACCGCGCTCGATGCCTGCTGGGCTATCGCAGATAATGTAATCAAAGCCCATATCTTCAGACAGCTCTTTCATCACTTGAGCCACACCTTCATCAGTCAGCGCATCTTTATCGCGAGTCTGAGAGGCAGGCAGAATGAATAGGTTGTCATATTGCTTGTCTTTGACCAGTGCTTGTGCCAGTTTGGCATTGCCGCTGATGACATCGACGAAATCATAGACGATGCGGTTTTCGCAGCCCATGATCAGATCTAGGTTACGCAGGCCCACATCGAAATCGATGATGACAGTTTTAAAGCCGCGCTTGGCCAGACCTGCACCGAATGATGCGCTGGTAGTGGTTTTGCCGACACCACCTTTACCTGAGGTTACTACTACGATTTTTGCCACAATGGCACTCCTTAAATAAACATGCAATTAAGCGGCCACATAGGCTGATGACCGCGTAAAATTTGCCCAAATATAGCATATCAATAGCATAGCATATTTGGGGGTTTTCATCAATTCATCTGTCAGTTTTCTGATGAGTTTGAGTAGGGCGGCATTGAGCTGATTTTTGGCCATCACCGCATTGGTCTATAGCTGGGTGAGTAGGGTAAACACCAGTCCGCGCTCTTCATCATAAGTCACCTGTACCGCTTGATCGATCATCTCGGTGGGGATGGCGTCTCTTAGACAGTAAGTGCCTGCCACGGATACCAACGAGGGATTGAATTTTTGACAAAAAATGCGCGCATCCTTATCGCCAGTTGCACCTGCCACTAAGCGACCCAGACCGCGACCATAGATGTGTAGGCTGTTATCGGTGATGGCTTCGGCACCATCATTGACTCCGCCGATGATGGTCAAATCGCCACCCAGATGCTGTAGGCTCTGACCCGATCGCAGCATCTGTGTGTGGATACCGCTTTTTAGATCGCGGCTGTGATCTTGGGCAGTGGTCAAGGTGGTGCCTTGTTGAGTATTAGCGGCAGCGGCGGAGATGGCAGCATCTTCATGGCCAGCATCAGTGCTTGGGGCAACGGTCACAGGTTTGCTGTCGGTGTTTGGTAGGCGTTCGATGCGCTTGCCATCGGCAGGCAAAATCGCCATGCGCAGATCGCGGGCTTGGGCATCGAGTACGCCGCTGACCACGCCGATGGGCTGCACATCCATCATCCACAGCATGTCAATCAGTGCATCCAACTCAAGCTCGACGCTGCTGTCGATGACGATGGGCAAGCCACTGGCGATGGGATTGTCGGTCAGCACTTGTTGCAATTCGCGGCGGATCAGCTGTAGATCGTCGGTTTGGAGTTTTAGGCGGCTAAAAGTGAGCATTTTGCCAAATAAAGTCACGGCTTGAGTCATGGAAATTGCCTTGATTAATCAGTTGTTATTGCCATTTATTGTAGCATTTTTTGGCGAATGAAAAAAGCGCTAAAGCCATCACAGCGGCAGTTGCTGAGCGTGTTTCCATTGCTGGATTTTCACCTGCGCCTCAAAAGATGTCAGCACATCTTCGATCACCTCGCTGATCAGTGCTTGTACCTCGGGCGTGGTGGTATCGATCTGTGAGACCCCTTGGGCGATTGAGATCATCAGACCATCAAGGGTGTTGTCATCAAACAGATGCTGGTTGATCGCGGTGGTGACATTCTCACCGATGCTGCGCCCGATGGTGTGGATTTCAGATTCGATCAGCGTGCCTGCGATGGGAATCAGCTTTAGGTATTTGCGCAGTTGTGGCGTATCAGTCAGTGCCTTTTCGACTGCGTGGCCGATGTCGGTGGCCAGTTTTTCACCTTGATGCGCCAGTAGTGCTGCCTGCAGTCGCGGCACCAGTTCACTGCGCAAGAGGCTTAACACAGCGCTTTGGATGTGCGCACGATTGTTATGGATCGTCTGGTGCACCAGTTTGCTGCTGTCGGCATTGGGGCGATTCATCTGTGCCCGAAAATTATCGATGGCTGTTAAGATCACGCGGTCAGACAGCTCTTCTAATAGGATGTGATAATAAAATTTGGCAGAATCAACCCAGCGCTTAGGAATGACCTGAATGCCCATGCGATGCAGTCGGCGGATGATCACTGCAGCTCTGAGCAGTCTGAGCGCACGCAGCGCAGGAAAGGCGCCCAATACCTCATACCAATGCACAAAAGGAAAGAAAAACCAGCGATAATAAGTGCGCCGATGGATCGCCAAAGCCCAGCGCACCAAGATATCCATCACCCAAAACAGCGTAAAAAATCCACCGATCGTCGCAATACTCAAATGATGTACCTGCTGATACACCGCCAAGCTTGATGACAGTCCAAGCCACTCGGCGACGCGCACCGCAAAGCCGCTCATCAAAACATTATCGATCGCAATCAGCGCCAGATCGACCAATAGCAACACCAGCATGCTGATGTCATATCCAAGCTTCGCGCGGTTCGGTGGACGGTCTGGCTCTTTATCATGACCATAAAATGGAATCACATCCTCAGGCAGATGTGCTTGCTGAGGCATGCCAAACTCATCAAGCTTGGGTGTGGTGGGTGGGTGCTGTGTCATGGTACTACCTGCAATGACAAAATTAAATTAAAAAACATCTAAGCCAACTTAAGCCAGTGAATTGAGGCGATGGCAGCTGCTTGCGTGTCAATGGACAATCATAGATGGTCTAAGCGTCTGCAAACTCTGTCAAGCGCGCCTCGATTTTGGCATCTTTGGCTTGCCATAGCTCATCAAGCCAAGCATACAGCGCTGCTTTGATTTGCTCATCGGTGTCATACGCGCCTTGTTTTAGCGCGGCTAACAGCGTCTCATCAGGGCTAACAAAGTCAATATCCACCGATAAACGAGTCAGCTTACCCGACCACAGATCGGTATATTCTGGCGCGCCATCAGGATAGACGATGGTCATGTCTAAGATGCCATCGATCTCATGACCAAGACTGGCCAATGCCAAGGCAAAGCCGCCTGCCTTGGGCTTTAATAGGTGCTGATAAGGTGAGGCTTGTTTGGCGTGCTTGGCCTTGGTAAAACGCGTACCCTCCAGATAGTTTAGCAGCACAAAAGGCTTGCCGCTCAGCGACTGACAGGCGCGGCGTGCTTCATCGAGATCACGACCTGCCAGCGCAGGATTTTTGGCGATTTGCTCTTTGGTGTGACGCTTCATCATCGGAAAATCTAGGAAATAAAAAGTCTGACCGACGATGGGAATGTAGATGAGTTCGTGCTTGGCAAAAAACCGTGTGATCGGCAGCGCGCCTTCGCTGATATACTGGATGATGCTGGTATCGACCCAAGATTGATGGTTGCAGATCAGCAGATATTTACCATTGGGATCCAGTGATTCTGGCAGGGTGACGCGCCAATCTTTGGTGGGTAGCACTTTATCGATCAGCAGATTGTTGGTGTGGATCCAGCGGTTGGCGATACTGATGACGGCTTTATCGGCAGCGGCAGATCCTGTAAGTATTTTGGTGATGCCAGCGCCAATCACAGGCGCACCCATTAGCAGGCTGTTAGCGGCGATGGTGCCGGTACTGGTCACCAAAGACAGTTTTTGGGCAAGTTTTGGCTGGGTGTGATGCAGCTTTTCAAAAAAACTCAAGGTTTTGCGTGATTTGGTCATGACGCCCCCAAATTAAACGGAGTAAATGTTACATAATGTTTCAAAATCGCAGCAAGGCAGCGGATTTTGTACACGGTTGTACATAGTTTACCAAACTCTGCGAAAAATCGGGTAAAAATTGCCAAAATCTGTGGCGATTATGGCAATTTTTATCCTAAAGTTGAAAAAATTTGTAACAATTTGGCTGAGTGGATTGATGAATTGATGGGTTTTGGATAAGTTTTGATCAAATTTTCCATGATGAATGGGAAAACTGGCGCAAATTGCCCCATTTATCGCGAAAATGTGGAACAATTAAGCAAAATTTACCCAGTCAAAATAATAAAAACATCACAGCCAAGCTACACGACTTATACAGACAAGCAAGAAATCAGGTGCATAATAACAGCAAGCAAGACAAACACAGGTATGATTCATGCCTGATTTATTAACCGTCTGATAACAACAGACAAAAGGAGTTTATTATGAAACTTAAAGCATTAGGCGTAACCGTATTGGCATCAAGTGTCGCTTTGGCAGGCTGTGCAAACACTGGCACTGGCACCGCTACCCCAAATAAAGCTGTGCTAGGCGCAGTCGCTGGCGCACTGGGCGGCGCAGCCATCTCTAAAGCTACTGGCGGTGAAAAAACTGGCCGCGATGCTGCCATCGGTGCAGCAGTGGGCGCAGCAGCAGGTGCTTACATGGAGCGCCAAGCTAAGCAAATCCAGCAACAAATGGCAGGCACAGGCGTGACTGTTAACCATGACACCACCACAGGTAACATCAACCTGACCATGCCAGGCAACATCACCTTTGCACATGATGATGCGACATTGAACAGCGCATTCTTGGGTAGCCTAAATCAATTGGCAGCCACCATGCGTCAATATGGCGAAACCACCATCGTGGTAGCAGGCCACACAGATTCAACTGGCCAAGCCGCTTACAACCAAGCATTGTCAGAGCGTCGTGCTGCTGCTGTGCGTAACTACTTGGTTAGCCAAGGTGTATCAGCCAGCCGCATCCAAACTGTCGGCTATGGCATGCGTCAACCAGTGGCTACCAACGCAACTGAAGCTGGCCGCGCCCAAAACCGTCGTGTTGAGCTGACCATCTTGACGCCACAAAATATGTAATCACTGTCATCTGTGCATCACACGCAGACTGATAGAGGATACAAGATCGCCCAACTGCTTTAAGTTTGGCGGTCTTTTTTGTGCCACGATCTTTATTTAGGCTGTACCAAGAGCAGATAAAGTGGTGCAGAATCTGCCATAAAAAACGGACAATCTGTCGATCATCCGCTGTATGCTAAGCCATACGAAGAGGGGTGGGTTGCGCCGTTTGATTATTGCGCGGTTTGGTTTGCCTGCTCGATGGCAGCATCGATTTGCTGTTGGGTTTTGTCATCGTTGCTGTCGGCTTTTGGGTATTGGCCATTGACCGCCTGAGTGGCTTTCATGTCCTCAAGTACTGCATCGGCTTTGGTTTGAGCATCATAATTTGGGCCTTCGCCAATAGGATAGACTGTGGTGTCAACTTGTGAAAAGTTGCTTTTTTTGTTCATGATTTTATCGGCAGTGGCTGTCATGGCATTACAGCCTGTTAGGGCGATGGCAGCAGCAGCGATGCAGGCGATGGCTTTCATAAAAACTCCTTAAATTTCTGAATAACGATCAATCAGTCGTCGATATGTATAGTAAACTACGCTGATTGTGGGATGTTGGCAGTATTTTACTCTTTTGTGAGGGTTTTTCATTAGGTGTTTTGTAATTGCTTTTTAAATGACTAAGAAAATCTTAAATGACTGAGCAAATCGATGGATTTGTTGAATGCATAAAAGATGTATTTTAAATGAATAATTTATGCACTTTTGTGCGTGCTTATGTTAAAATAAGTGTCAGGCATTATTAAGATGCATCATTTTGGCGACCCAAAGACGAATATGGGCGCTGTCGAATATTATGGAGGGGTTATGAAATTGATTAATCAAACCAAGCAGCTTGTGCTGCCTGTCTGTATCGCCATCGTGCTTTCGGCTTGCGGTAGCGAAGAGCCAGCAGCGACTACGACCACCCAAGCTGCCGCACCTGCAGTCAGCAGCACGCAAAGCACTGCCGAGGCCACTCAGCCAGACACCGCTTCCCAGCAAAGCCCACAACCAGCCGAGATCGCAGCCAAGACAGATCAAGCTGCCAGCGTCAGCCAAGATAGCGAGGTGGCAGCATCAGCGGCTGCACCTGTCGAGGCACTGTCCATCGAAGAGGGTAAGCGGCGCTATGAGGCAACTTGTAAGGTCTGTCATGATGCAGGTCTGCTCGATGCGCCTAAGCTTAGCGCCAAAGAAGAATGGCAAAAACGCTTGGCCGCCAAAGGGCTTGAGACATTACAGGCCAACTCCGCCAAAGGCTTTAATAAGATGCCAGCCCAAGCGGTCGGCGATGTTAGTGAGGCTGAAGTTTATGCTGCGGTGAATTACATCATCCAAACCGCTCAGTAGCGCATAAAAAACTACTTAACAAAAGGTTTATCTGTGGATAGGCCTTTTATTTTTGGTTGTGTAAATCTCATAAAACCGATATCAACCACGATGCCAGCATTTGTTAGAATTTAACGGGGTTTTATGAGGTTATACAGGCAATCAAAAGCGCTAAAACCCTTGAAAACAAAAGGGCGTTACACTTAATGCAACGCCCCGAAATTACTATATGGTCGGAATGATAGGATTTGAACCTACGACCCCTTGCACCCCATGCAAGTGCGCTACCAAGCTGCGCTACATTCCGTAAGCCCTATATTGTAGCGGATTTTGCTGATTTGGCAAGTGGTTTTTTTGTGGGTTGTGATGGCGTACTGCCAAAAAGTTGTGGGCTGAACGGTTATATCCATGAGGCTACTGCTAAGACAGCCCAAAAAGTAATGAAACCAGCATTAATCAAGATTAATAAAGTTGGTATAAGAATGTGTACACTTTGCTGGCTGTAAAATTTGACTTCTTGGCAAACCCATAATATTTGGCTAATGCCTGCGATGAGACATAAAGGATAAGTTGTTGCAACGACAAAAGTTTCAAATTCAGAAGCAATCCCATCAAAAAATTTGGCATAATAATTGTCTGGCACATTGATATAGGTTATCACAGAGATGGTCAAGGGAATAAGATGAGCAATCAGAATTCGATTTTTAAATGTGTTGATTTTGCAAAATTTTGAAAGCAGCAGACTGCTCATAAAATAGATTGCCACGCCTAGAAAAAATTCCCAAGAAATTTCCCAGCCAATCCAATATCCATCACCCAGCAGATGGACTGCATAAGCATAATGTATTCTGTATAAGATAAATAGCAATATGTTACTACAAACCCAAGTTAAAAACGCAATCAGGGCAAGTTCCATATTTATTTCCCCTAAGATTAAAAATAAGCCCCAAACACACGGTATTTGGGGCTTAGTTGATTAACCAATCAACTTTTTCAACAGCTCATTAACCTGAGCAGGATTGGCTTTGCCACGAGACGCTTTCATCACTTGACCGACCAAGCCGTTAAAGGCTTTTTCTTTACCGCCTTTATATTCATCCACCATCGCTTGGTTGTTTGCCAAGACTTCTTTGATGATGGCTTCGATGGCGCCTGTGTCGGTTTCTTGTTTGAGTCCGTGCTCCGCGATGATGTCATCGGCTGATTTGTCAGATTCCCACAGATAGCCGAACACTTCTTTGGCGATTTTGCCACTGATGGTGTTATCGGTGATGCGAGCAATCATCCCTGCCAGACGCTCGGCACTGATTGGGGATTGATTGATTGTCAGCTCATTTTTATTGAGTGCGCCTGACAGCTCGCCCATCACCCAGTTGGCGGCGATTTTGGCGTGTTGATTGCCAGTGATGGCAATGACTTCCAAGAAATAATCGGACAATTCACGGCTACCATTTAACACATTGGCATCATAGGTGGATAGTCCAAATTCATTCACAAATCGCTCTTTACGCACGCTTGGCAGCTCTGGCATATCGGCTTTGACTTTTGCTAAAGTCTCATCACTAATCACTACAGGCAATAGGTCAGGGCAAGGGAAATAGCGATAGTCATTGGCTTCTTCTTTGGTACGCATCGCACGGGTTTCGTCACGCTCAGGGTCGTATAGGCGAGTGGCTTGCACGACTTTACCGCCGTCTTCGATGACATCGATTTGGCGTTCGATTTCTGATTTGATGGCACGCTCGATGAAGCGGAATGAGTTTAGGTTTTTAAGCTCACAGCGTGTACCAAATGGCGTATTTGGTTTGTGTACTGAGATATTGATATCAGCACGGAATGAGCCTTCTGCCATGATGGCATCACTGATACCTAGCCAAGTGACCAATTCATGAATGGTCTTGACATAAGCAACCGCCTCGCCAACCGAACGCATATCAGGCTCAGAGACGATTTCGATGAGTGGCGTGCCAGCACGGTTCAAGTCCACGCCTGTCATGGCAGGCACGGCGTCATGCACTGATTTGCCCGCATCTTCTTCTAGGTGAGCACGGGTGATACCGATGCGTTTGGTGTATTCGTCCTTTTGTCCTGCATTGACTAGGATGTCAATATAGCCTTTGCCGACGATGGGATTTGCCATTTGGGTGGTTTGGTAGCCCTTTGGCAAATCAGGATAAAAATAGTTTTTGCGGTCAAAGGTATTGTACATACCCAGTTCAGCATTGACGCCTAAGCCGAATTTGAGCGCACGCTCAATCACGCCTTCATTGAGCACAGGCAAAGCACCTGGAAAGCCTAGATCAACGATGGTGGCTTGGGTGTTTGGCTCAGCACCAAAAGCGGTGGGTGCATTTGAGAAAATTTTACTTTCGGTGTTTAATTGGCAATGGATTTCAATGCCGATGACAACTTCATAGCCGTCAATTAGGGGGGCTTGGTTAGTCATAAATTTTCCTATTAACTATAAAAATTTAATGGGTTATAAAAATGGATAAATTTCTTTACCAATTTGTGCCATTATTTCATCTTTTTGATTTTTAAAATCAAGGGATTTACCATCATGTGGCTGAGTGATAAATAAGCTGACAAAATAAGATTTATTATTTTCATTCCAAATCACAGCAATGATATTTTTTGATTCACTACCTGTGCCTGTTTTGTCGCCAATTCGCCAATTTTTTGGTAAATATTTTCTCAATAAATTATCAGCAACTTTATCATTGATAAGCCAAGTTATCAACTGTTCTTTGCTTTGATTGGATAGGATATTGTCTGTAATCAATGCTTTTAGGCTTCTTGTATAAGGAATTGGTTTTGCGGTATCACTGGTTTCACCATAATGTGAGCGATTTAGTAAAGGTTCATTATTTGCTAACACCATATCCGCCCCAATCTCTTTCAAAAATTGATTGAATGCAGTCAAGCCCCCAGCTCTATCCAACAAGATATTGGCAGAGCCATTATCACTCAGTGTTATGGTAGCTTCGCACAATTCACTAATAGAAATTGGTTTATTTTCATTAAAGTATTTTTTGCAGACAGGAGAATATTCTATCAAATCGCTTTCTTTAATGATGATTTTTTCATTTAAATCCAATTTTCCTTTATCTACAAGTAATAATATATGGCTTGCGATAAAGGCTTTAATGGTGCTATTAACAGGAAAATATTCATCACCACGATGGCTGGATATTTCACCACTGTCAGCAATAATCGTCATACCAATTTTGGCATTAAATTTATTTTCCCAAATTGGCAATATTTCTTTTAATTTATTTTGTAATAAATTTGGATTTTTTGTTATCTTGTCATTAGGTAAATGGTTATTGGATAAACTCGTTTTGCATCCAGTTAATAAATTGCCAGAAAAAATAATAGGTAGTGCCAATAAGGTTTTTTGTAAAAAATGACGGCGTTGCATCATTATCCCCTTTTATTGCTTGGGATAAATTTATCATTTATCCCAAATCCAAAATCACTTCACCAAATCCGCCATCTCTTGATGAAACTTGGTATTCGCCTGATACACATGAGCGGTTTTTAGAAGTTCGCTTTCCGCCCAATGTTTGCCAATGAGTTGCAAGCCCACAGGCAAACCGCCAACAAAGCCCACAGGGTGCGATAGACTTGGCAAGCCCGCCAAATTCACGCCAATGGTATAGACATCGCCCATATAGATTTCGGCAGGGGAGAGATTTTCGCCCAATTTATAGGCAACCGTTGGGGCGGTGGGTGTGGCGATGATGTCGCAGGTTTCAAAGGCTTTTAAAAAGTCGTTTAAAATCAGGCGGCGAACCTTTTGAGCCTTGACATAATAAGCATCAAAATAACCTGCGGACAGGGCATAAGTTCCCATAATGATACGGCGTTGCACTTCCGCCCCAAAGCCTTCCGAGCGACTACGAGTATATAAATCGTGCAAATCCTTAGGATTTTCACAGCGATAGCCATAGCGGACACCGTCAAAACGAGATAAGTTGGAGCTGGCTTCGGCAGGGGCTAAAAGATAATAAGTGGCAAGGGTAATTTGTGGGTCGGTCAAATGCACATATACCAAAGTCGCCCCCAAATCTTGATAGACTTTTAAAGCATCTTCAATTTTGGCTTTAACATCAGCATTTAACCCCGTGCCAAAATATTCTTGCGGTACGCCCACTCTTAGCCCTGCAAGCGGTTTGTCGCCACTCACTTTGTCAAGTTCGCCAAGCCAATCAGGAACTTCTTTGTTTACACTTGTACTGTCTTTGGGGTCATAACCGCTCATCGCCTGCAAAAGACACGCACAGTCCAATGCCGAGCGCCCAAATGCCCCTGCTTGGTCAAAACTGGACGCATAGGCAATCATACCAAAGCGAGACACGCGCCCATAGGTAGGCTTGATGCCTGTCAAACCACAAAATGAAGCAGGCTGACGAATAGAACCACCTGTATCCGAGCCTGTCGCCACAGGTACAAACCCTGCCGCTACCGCCGCTGCCGACCCACCTGACGATCCCCCTGGCACACGCTCCAAATCCCAAGGATTATGCACTGCCCCATAATAGGATTTTTCATTGTCCGAACCCATGGCAAATTCGTCCATGTTAAGCTTGCCAAGGCTTATCATACCTGCATTGGCGATATTTTCTACAATGGTAGCGTTATAAGGCGACACAAAGTTATAAAGCATTTTTGAGCCACAAGTGGTCAGCACCCCTTGAGTACAAAAAATATCTTTATGTGCCATCGGTACGCCAAGCAAAGGACGGCTGTCGCCTTTGGCACGCAGCTCATCGGCAAGTTTGGCTTGCTCTTTTGCCAAATCAGCCGTCACAGTAATAAAGCTGTTGATGTCTTTATCTAAACTATCAATGCGATTTAGTAGATGGTTGGTGAGTTCAAGGCTAGAAAAGTCTTTATTGGCAAGCCCTGTAATTATTTCTTGTACAGATAAAGTATGTAAATTTGACATAATAAACTACTTAAAAAATAAAAATAAATAAAATTAAGATAAAGAATAGATTATTCAATCACTTGTGGCACCAAATATAGACCGTCTTGTACCGCAGGGGCGACCGATTGATTGGCATTTCGGTCAATGTCGGTGGTAGGCGTGTCTTGGCGTAGGGGTTGACAGCTTTCGTGAATATTGGCAAGTGGGGCGACGCCGTCGGTATTGACCGAGCTTAAGATATCCATCATCGCTAGGATTTTGCTGATGTCTTTGGCGTAGTCGGCTGCTAGGTTGTCATCCACTTTTAGGCGTGCCAAATTGGCTACCGATAGGATATCGTCCGAGGTAAGTTGGCTCATGGTTTTTCCTTGAGTTAAAAACTTGAGATAAAAATAACAAAAAAATCAGCACCATTGTACCATAGCTTGCCATGAGTACAAAGCGATGGATAGAAATCTGTGCCGATGAGATTTGATTTGACCCATGCCATGAAAAGGTGGATAATTGCCACAATTTTATTGGTCATCTATTGGACATATCCACCATGAATACAGCCGCACGCCCAGCCATTATCCTAGCATCGACATCACCACGCCGTAGAGAGCTATTGAGCCAAGCAGGGATTGAGTTTATGACGGTGGGCGTAGAGGTTGATGAGTCGTGGCTGGCAGGCGAGTCGGCAGATGCCTATATTCGCCGTATGGTGATGACCAAGGCAGATGCGGTGATGGCGGATGCAACTTTGCCAAGCGAGTGTATTGTCATCACTGCCGATACCATTGGTGTGCTTGATGATGGTGAAGTCTTGACCAAACCTGTGGATCAGGCAGATGCCTATCGGATGTGGGATCGATTGTCGGATACGACGCATGAGATATGGACGGCGGTGTGCTTGACGCGCTTATCACAGGGTGAACGCATGGATCAGCAGTATTTGTGCGAGCGTACCGAAGTTGAGTTTATCAAGCTTAGCGATGATGATAAAGCCAGCTACTGGCAGACAGGCGAGCCGCAGGATAAGGCAGGTGCATATGCCATCCAAGGCGGTGCAGCAGCATGGGTGAGTGCGATTCGTGGCAGCTATACCAATGTGGTTGGGTTGCCATTGGCACAAGTAGTTCAAAAAATCAAAGCAATGCAAGACTTGGCTGTCGTCAAGGATGGACCAATTAGCCATCATAATAAGCCCTAAATCAGCCTTAATTTGCGTTCACCTTGCATAAATCGGCAATATCGCTTACTATAATCGATAGCGATAAAGAATTTGAAAATTATAAAAATTGAGTAAAAAATGTCAGAAGAGCTATTGATTAATTATACGCCGATGGAATCTCGGGTGGCGGTCTTGACCGATGGCGTAACGAGTGAAATACTGATCGAACGCCACCAAAAATTGGGCTTAGTGGGTAATATTTATCTAGGTACGGTGGTGCGAGTGCTACCAGGGATGCAGGCGGCGTTTGTGGATATTGGCCAGTCACGAACGGCATTTTTGCACGCCAATGATATGCAAAAACCCAAACGCATGAATGACAGCCCCGATGAGATTATCCAAACACCCATCACGCGCCTAGCCATCGCACACAGTCCAGCACAAAGCAGTGAGCTTGAGCAAGGACATAGTGCCGTCACCGATGTCAAATCACTGACCATCACCAAAAAACCCACACCAAGCACTGATTTGATCCAATATCGTCTCAGGGAAGGCGACCGCATTTTGGTACAAGTCATCAAAGATGAGCTTGGCACCAAGGGTGCGCGCTTGACGACCAATATCTCATTACCATCTCGTTATCTTGTGTATTTACCGACCAGTGATGAATATGTCGGTGTGTCAATCCGCATCGAAGAAAGTGACGAACGCACCCGCCTTAAGAACGAATTGACCAAGTTATTACAATCGGCGAATCTCAAAGGCGGACTGATTGCCCGCACTGCTGCCGAAAAGGTGAGTGAGATTAAGCTTGAAGAAGATATCTATTATTTAGTGCAACTGTGGCGGACGATTTTGACACGACAAGCTGCTGCCAAGCTACACTCAAACAAAAAATCTGAGCTGATCTATCAAGAGCTGTCCTTGCCACTTCGCTGTATCCGTGATTTGGTCAACGAAAAAACCACCAAAGTGCTGATCGACCACGAAGCGGTCTATCATGAAGTGGCACATTTTGCCCGTGAATTTGTCCCATCGATTGCACCGATGGTCGCGCATTATGCAGGCGAAGTGCCATTATTTGACTTATATCGTGTCGAAGAAGATGTCCAAAATGCCCTAAAACGCCGTGTCGATCTCAAATCTGGTGGCTATCTGATTATTGATCAAACCGAAGCGATGACCACCATCGATGTCAATACAGGCTCATATGTCGGCGCGCGTTCGCTCGAAGATACAGTTTATAAGACCAATCTAGAAGCCACACAAGTCATCGCAAGGCAGATTCGCCTAAGAAACTTGGGCGGGATTATTATTCTAGACTTCATTGATATGCTCGAAGAGGCACACCGAGCAGATGTCTTGGCAAGCTTACAAGAACAGCTGTCGTATGACTATGCCAAAACCAATATCACGCAGGTCAGTGAGCTTGGATTGGTTGAGATGACACGCAAGCGTACCCGAGAGTCGCTACCACAACAGCTGTGCGAGCCATGCCCGGTCTGTGAAGGCAAGGGCTATATCAAGACCGCAGAAACTGTCTGCTTTGAGATATTTCGTGAGATCATGCGTTATGCACGTACCTTTAATGCCCCACGCCAGTTTACCGTCATCGCCCACGGTGCAGTGATTGAGCTGATGCTATCAAGTGAAGCCAACACCGTCGCTGATTTGGAATATTTGATTGGCAAGCCCATCCGTTTTGAGATAGAACCATTGTACCAACAAGAGCAATATAATATCGCATTAGATTGATTTTATTTATCAAAAAATAATTTTTTATAAATAATTTTAATGTAAAAATGCCAATTTTACCTAATATTTATCAAAAATTAACATAGTAAAAATTAATAAATCGTATAACAATGGCAAAAAGAATGGTTAAAAATTGTACAATAGACACGCTTTGTTAGTCTTTTGTAAAATCATTCAAAAACTTGGCAAAAAACGCACAAAAAGCCAATAAATACCTTGCATTGTGACAATTTTCGTGTATAATACACGCCATCATTGTATTGCGTTGCGCTTTTGATGGCACACATTGCCAAATAAATCAAAAGTTTACTTCAAGAATGAACCAAAGTTCAACAGTTGAGGAAGTACCAAGTCAACGCCACAGCCGAAGCATCGTTTTTGGCACTATTGAACAAAACACCCCTGCTACCAGCATTTCTATGCAAGGTTGGCAGGGATAGGATTATTTTGTTTTCAGCTTTTCGAGAACAAATTTTAACGGTTTAACTGAAGTCTAAAACGCAATAAACGCATAGATGGAAGTTTTAAAAAGCACTTAATTAGGAGCTTGTTGGCATGGCTAACCAGAGAATCCGTATCCGACTAAAATCGTTCGACCATCGTCTGATTGACCAGTCGGCACAAGAGATTGTCGATACTGCAAAGCGTACAGGTGCACAAGTTTGCGGTCCTGTACCGTTGCCGACTCGTATTGAGCGGTTCAACGTATTGACATCACCACACGTCAACAAAGACGCTCGTGACCAGTACGAAATTCGCACCCATAAGCGTATGATCGACATCGTGCAACCAACTGACAAAACTGTTGATGCACTGATGAAGCTAGATCTAGCTGCTGGTGTTGATGTTCAGATCGCTTTGGGCTAATGAACATAAGTCTGGTTTGAACTATTAACTTTTAATATAAATGAGGTCTAAAATGGCGATTGGTTTAGTCGGTAAAAAATGCGGCATGACCCGAGTCTTCACTGAAGCAGGCGTATCTATCCCTGTAACAGTGGTTGAGGTTGATGCCAACCGCATCTCGCAAATCAAAACAGTAGACACCGATGGCTATAACGCGATTCAGATCACCACTGGTGAGCGTCGTGACAGCCGCGTAACTGCTGCTCAAAAAGGACACTTCGCAAAAGCTGGCGTAGCCGCTGGTCGTGGTGTTTGGGAATTCCGCGCAGAAGAAGCTGACCTAGAAGGTCGCGAAGTTGGCGGCAATATCCTAGCTGATATCTTTGAAGTTGGTCAGTTGGTTGATGTGACTGGTCAAAGCAAGGGTAAAGGTTTCCAAGGTGGTGTGAAGCGTCACAACTTCCGCACTCAAGACGCAACTCACGGTAACTCTGTTTCTCACCGTGTATTGGGTTCTACAGGTCAAAACCAAACCCCAGGTCGCGTTTTCAAAGGCAAAAAAATGCCAGGTCAAATGGGTAACAAGCGCGTTACTGTTCAAGGCTTGGAAATTGTTTCAGTTGACGCCGAAAAAGGTGTACTAGTCATCAAGGGTGCTGTTCCAGGTGCCAACGGTGGCGATGTTATCGTACGTCCGTCAGTTAAAGCCTAAGGGGATTAAACGTGAATTTAAAAACTGTTACAGGTGCAGCGGTTGAGCTTTCAGAGGTCGCATTTGGCCGTGAGTTCAATGAAGCCTTGGTACATCAAGTAGTGACCGCTTATTTGGCTGGTGCTCGTCAAGGTACTCGTGCACAAAAAACTCGTGGCGAAGTTTCTGGCGGTGGCAAGAAGCCATGGCGTCAAAAAGGTACTGGCCGTGCGCGCGCTGGTTCTATCCGTAGCCCAATCTGGGTTGGCGGTGGTCGTGCATTCGCTGCTAAGCCACAAGACTGGTCACAAAAAGTGAACCGTAAAATGTACCGCGGTGCAATGCAATGCATCCTAGCTGAGCTAGTACGCCAAGAGCGTTTGGTATTGGTTGACGAGATCTCTGTATCTTCACCAAAAACCAAAGAATTGGTTGCTAAATTGGCTGATCTAAATGCACCACGCGCGTTGATCGTTACTCACGAAGTTGACGAAAACTTGTACCTAGCTGCACGCAACATCCCATATGTGAATGTATTGGGTACTCGTGAAGTTGATCCAGTAAGCTTGGTTTCTTTTGACAAAGTAATTATGACTGTTGAAGCAGCCAAACAATTTGAGGAGACACTTGCATGAGCAACGCAAGACTATATCAGGTACTAAAAGCACCTGTATTTTCAGAAAAATCTCAACGCCTAGGCGATACCCTTGGTGTGCAGGTTTTCAAAGTTGATGGCAAAGCTACCAAAAAAGAAATCAAACAAGCTGTTGAGCTAATGTTTGAAGGTGTTGAAGTTGTTAAAGTAAACACGCTAAACATCAAAGGCAAAACTAAGCGTTTTGGCCGTGTTGTTGGTAAGCGTAACGACATCAAAAAAGCGTATGTAACCCTAAAAGCTGGTTCAGACGTACAAATCGGTGCTGGTGAAGAAATCACTAGTGAAACAGCGACTAACGAATAAGGATTAACAAAATGCCTATCGTAAAAGCAAAACCTACATCACCAGGTCGCCGCTTTGTTGAGAAAGTAGTGCATCCACACCTTTACAAAGGTCGTCCATATGCACCGCTTGTTGAATCAAAAGCTAAAACTGGTGGTCGTAACAACAACGGTCGTATTACTACTCGCCACATCGGTGGTGGTCATAAGCAACACTATCGTCTAGTTGACTTCAAACGCAACAAAGATGGTATCCCAGCTGTTGTTGAGCGTATTGAATACGATCCAAACCGTACCGCACACATCGCACTACTTAAGTATGCTGACGGTGAGCGTCGCTACATCATCGCGCCAAAGAAATTGAGCGTAGGTGATCAAGTAGTATCAGGTGAAGCAGCACCAATCCGTCCAGGTAACTGCTTGCCACTTAAAAATATTCCTGTTGGTACCGTGATCCACAACATCGAACTAAAAATCGGCAAAGGCGCGCAAATCGCTCGTTCAGCTGGTGCAGCAGTTCAGTTGCTAGGTCGTGATGGTGCTTATGTGATCGTTCGTTTGCGTTCAGGTGAAACTCGCCGTATCCACGCTAACTGCCGTGCGGTTATCGGTGAAGTATCAAACACTGAAAACAACCTAAAATCACTAGGTAAAGCAGGTGCAGCGCGCTGGCGTGGTGTTCGTCCTACCGTTCGTGGTACTGCGATGAACCCGATTGACCACCCACACGGTGGTGGTGAAGGCCGTAACTTCGGTAAGCACCCAACCAGCCCATGGGGTCAGAAAGCTAAGGGTCTTAAGACTCGTTCTAACAAGCGTACTGACAGTATGATCATCCGTCGCCGTCGTGCCAAGAAATAAAGGAAAAGTTTCATGCCTCGTTCATTGAAAAAAGGTCCATTTATCGATGCGCAATTGTTTGCCAAGGTTGAAGATGCTCTAGAAAGCAACAACCGCAAACCGATCAAAACTTGGTCACGTCGCTCGATGATTCTACCACAAATGGTAGGTCTAACCATCTCAGTTCACAATGGCCGCACTCATGTGCCAGTTATCGTGAACGAACAAATGGTTGGTCACAAACTAGGTGAATTCGCTCCGACCCGTTCATATCGCGGTCATGGCGTTGATAAGAAATCTAAGAGATAAGGTGCTACCATGGAAGTAACTGCAAAATTACGTGGTGCCGCCATTTCGGCACAAAAAGTAAGATTGGTTGCGGACGAAGTTCGTGGTAAATCAATCGAGCGTGCTTTAGACATTCTTACCTTCAGCAACAAAAAAGGTGCTAAATTGGTTAAGAAATGCCTTGAATCAGCGATCGCAAACGCTGAGCACAACAATGGTCTTGACATCGATAAGCTTCGTGTTAGCACCATCTATGTTGATGAAGGCATCACTTTGAAGCGTATTATGCCCCGTGCCAAGGGTCGTGCTGATCGCATCAGCAAACGCACTTGCCATATCACTGTTAAAGTAGGGGAATAATCATGGGTCAAAAAGTACATCCAATTGGTATCCGTCTAGGCGTGATCAAAAAGCACAACGCTAACTGGTATGCAAGTCCAAAGCAGTACTCTGAGTATCTGCTAAACGACTTCCAAGTTCGTGCTTTCCTACGCAAAAAACTTGAAGGTGCAATGGTAAGTCACATCAATATCGAGCGTCCTACTGGTGCAGCAAAAATCACCATTCACAGTGCTCGTCCTGGTGTCATCATTGGTAAAAAAGGCGAAGATATCGAAAGCCTACAAAAAGAGCTAACCAAGTTGATGGGCGTACCCGCACAGGTTAACATCCAAGAGATCACTTCACCAGACCTAGACGCTCGTCTAGTTGCCGAAGGTATCTCAAGCCAGCTTGAGCGTCGTGTAATGTTCCGCCGTGCAATGAAGCGCGCTGTTCAAAACAGTATGCGTGCTGGCGCACAAGGTATCAAAGTTGAGCTATCTGGTCGTCTAGGCGGTGCTGAGATCGCTCGTACTGAGTGGTATCGTGAAGGTCGTGTGCCACTACACACTCTTCGTGCCGATATCGATTATGCATCAGTTCGTGCAGAAACCACTTACGGTACTATCGGTGTGAAAGTCTGGATCTTCCGTGGTGAAATCCTAGACGGTATGAACAGTGCTTACAACCCAGTGGTTGAAGACAAAGCACGCGCTCCAAAACGCCGTGGCCGTACTAACCGCCGCAACACAGACAGAGGTTAAGATATGTTACAACCAAAACGTACCAAGTTTCGCAAAATGCATAAAGGTCGTAACACTGGCCTAGCCCAGCGTGGTAACACCGTCGCTTTTGGTGAAATTGGTCTAAAATCTATCGGTCGTGGTCGTATGACTGCTCGTCAAATCGAAGCTGCTCGTCGTACCATCACTCGTCGCATCAAGCGTGGCGGTAAAATCTGGATCCGTGTATTCCCAGACAAGCCAATTACCGAAAAACCATTGGAAGTTCGTATGGGTAAAGGTAAAGGTCCTGTTGAGTACTGGGTAGCAGAAATCAAGCCAGGCAAAATGCTATATGAAATCCAAGGTGTAAGCGAAGAGCTAGCTCGTGAAGCGCTAACGCTAGCGGCTGCTAAGCTTCCATTTAAGACCACTATTGTTAAACGGACGATTATGTAATGAAAACCAACGAATTACGCGAAAAATCAGTAGATGAGTTGGCTCAATTGCTTGACGAAAAGCAACTTGACGCATTTCGTCTGCGCATGGCAAAAGCAACGGGTCAGCTTGGCAACACTCACGAAATCAAAGCAAATCGTCGTACGATCGCTAAGATTTTGACTTTGATCAACGAAAAACAAAGAGGTGATGCATGAGCGAGAACACCACTCAAGAAGTTGGCGTTGTAACTGGTAAAGTGATCAGCAACAAGATGGACAAATCTATCGTGGTGTTGGTTGAGCGCCAAATCCGTCACCCTATGTATGGCAAGCAAGTTCGCCGTTCTACGAAGCTAAAAGCTCACGACGAGAACAATGTATGCCAAGAAGGTGATATTGTACGCATCAAAGAAACCCGTCCATTCTCAAAGACCAAAACTTGGACTTTGGTGGATGTGGTTGAAACTGCTGTAAAAATTTAAGTTAGTTGCAATTTAAGCCATTTGCGAGTATAATATGCATCCTTTAGATGTATATCCGTCTGCAAGGACGGCAAATGGCTTTTATTGCTTTATTTATTATTGGAGTAATGCGATGATTCAGACTGAAACAATGCTGGAAGTTGCAGATAACAGTGGTGCAAGACGCGTTCAGTGCATTAAAGTACTGGGCGGCTCACATCGTCGTTATGCATCTGTTGGCGACATCATCAAAGTAACAGTGAAAGAAGCGATTCCGCGTGGCCGTGTTAAAAAAGGTGACGTGATGAATGCGGTTGTAGTTCGTACCAAAAAAGGCGTGCGTCGCCCAGATGGTTCAGTGCTTCGTTTCGACGACAATGCTGCTGTATTGTTGAACAACAACAAAGCGCCGATCGCTACTCGTATTTTTGGACCTGTTACTCGTGAACTGCGCGGTGAACAATTTATGAAAATTGTATCACTAGCACCAGAAGTACTGTAATTGTATTAGAGGCTTATTATGGCAAAGTTACGTAAAGGCGACACCGTGGTTGTGATTGCTGGCAAAGACAAAGGCAAGCAAGGCACAATTTTGGCGGTGAAAGCAGACCGTGTAAAAGTTGAAGGCGTTAATATTGTAACCAAACACCAAAAACCTAACCAAATGCTAGGTAAAGAAGGTGGCATCGTTAAGCAAGAAGCTTTCCTACACATTTCAAATGTTGCGATTTATAACGCAAACACCCAAAAAGCAGATCGTGTTGCTTACCAAGTGAACAGTGATGGCAAAAAAGAGCGCATCTATCGTTCAACTGGTGAAGTAGTGGCGACTGCATAAGAGACTAAGGGTATATAGTAATGGCAAGATTAAAATCATTATACAATGACAAGCTAAAGCAGCAAATCAAAGACGAGCTGGGCTTAGAAAATGTCATGCAAGTGCCAAAAATCACCAAAATCACTCTAAACATGGGTGTTGGTGGTGCCGCACAGGATAAAAAACTACTAGAAGGTGCTTTGGCAGACATGACCGCGATCGCTGGTCAAAAACCTGTTGTGACTAAAGCACGCAAATCAGTTGCTGGCTTTAAAATTCGTGAAGAATGGCCGATTGGCTGTAAAGTTACTTTGCGTGGCGAGCAAATGTACGAATTCTTAGATCGCTTAATTGCCATTGCAATTCCGCGTATTCGTGACTTCCGTGGTTTCTCTGCCAAAGCATTTGATGGTCGTGGTAACTATTCACTAGGTATCAAAGAGCAGATCGTTTTTCCTGAAGTAGATTTTGATAAAATCGATCGCATTCGTGGTTTGGATGTTACCATCACCACTACCGCAGCAGACGATGATCAAGGTCGTGCATTGCTAAAAGCATTCGGCTTCCCATTCAGATAAGGTAAAACGTTATGGCTAAAAAGAGCATGATTAATCGCGAACTAAAGCGCGAAAAAACCGTTGCTAAGTATGCAGAAAAGCGTGCACAGCTTAAGGCGATCATCAGCGATGTTAACGCAAGTGAAGAAGAGCGCCTAGATGCTATGTTGGCTCTACAAGCATTGCCACGCAACTCATCACCAGTGCGTTTGCGCAATCGTTGTGGTGTGACTGGTCGTCCACACGGCTATTTCCGTAAATTTGGTCTATCACGCAACATGCTGCGTCTATATGTAATGCAAGGCGATGTGCCTGGCGTTCGTAAAGCCAGCTGGTAATAAGGAGTTACGCTATGAGTATGCAAGATCCAGTTGCCGACATGCTAACTCGCATTCGCAACGCACAATCAAGAAACAAACCATCTGTACAAATGCCGGCATCCAAGCTACGCAAATCAATCGCTGATTTGTTGGTTGCTGAGGGTTATCTTACTTCAGCTGAAGTTGCTGAAGCTGAGAACGGCAAAAAAGTATTGACCATCGAATTGAAGTACTATCAAAGCAAAGGCGTTATCGAGCAATTGAAACGCTATAGCCGTCCTGGTCTTCGTCAATACCGTGGTAAAGATGAGCTACCAAGCGTCAAAAAAGGCCTTGGTGTTGCCATCATCTCTACCAGTAAAGGCATCATGAGCGACCGTGCTGCTCGTGCTGCAGGTATCGGTGGTGAGGTAATTGCACTAGTTGCTTAATGCGCTACGCAATACTTACAAAAAAATTACATCGAGGCTTTACTCATTAGCTTAGATGTGTTAAACTAGCAGGCTTTAATGCCTGTTAGTTTTTTGTGGCCATCCAACACTGTGTTGGATGGTGTAATTTTAAATTGAAGGAAAATTCCTATGTCTCGTGTGGCTAAAGCCCCAGTAACGCTACCAGCGGGTACCAGCGTTACTTTGAACGATCGGCAGGTTGAAGTCAAAGGCAAAAACGGTACATTGTCTTTGAGCCTGCATGAATTGGTCGAGCTAAAACAAGAAGATGGTGTTGTAACACTATCTCCAGTTGCTGACACCAAAGAAGCGTGGATGCACACTGGTACAGTCCGTGCACTACTAAACAATATGGTTAAAGGTGTGAGCGAAGGCTTCGAGCGTCGCCTACAACTGATCGGCGTTGGTTATCGTGCACAAGTTGCAGGTAACAAAGTAAACCTAAGCCTTGGTTTCTCTCACCCAATCGAGTACACCCTACCTGAAGGTGTTACAGCAGAAAGCCCAAGCCAAACTGAAATCGTACTAAAATCAAGCGATAAACAAAAACTTGGCCAAGCAGCTGCTAAAATTCGTAGCTTCCGTCCACCAGAGCCATATAAAGGCAAAGGTGTTCGCTATAGCGATGAAGTGGTTCTTCGTAAAGAAGCTAAGAAAAAGTAAGGTAGGTAAATATGTTTGATAAAAAATCAGCACGCCTACGCCGTGCCAAAAAAACTCGTGCACACATCCGTCACTTGGGTGTGAATCGTTTGACTGTGACTCGTACACCGCGCCACATCTATGCACAAATCATCTCACCAACTGGTGGCGTGGTTGTCGCTCAAGCTTCTACTTTGGATTCAACTTTGCGTTCTGGCGCAACGGGTAATGTTGAAGCAGCCAAAGCTGTTGGTGCGCTTATCGCAGAACGCGCAAAAGCTGCTGGTATCACTAAAGTTGCATTTGACCGCAGTGGTTTTAAATATCATGGCCGCGTAAAAGCACTAGCTGACGCTGCTCGCGAAAACGGATTGGAGTTCTAATCATGGCAAAAGTTGAACAAACTGACGGTTTGGTAGAAAAATTGGTTGCCGTTGACCGTGTAGCAAAAGTTGTTAAAGGTGGTCGCATTTTCTCTTTCACAGCATTGACTGTTGTGGGTGATGGTAATGGCCGTGTTGGCTTTGGCCGCGGCAAAGCACGTGAAGTGCCAGCTGCAATCCAAAAAGCCCTAGAAGCTGCTAAGCGCAATATGATCACGGTGGACTTGGATGGTACCACCATTCAACACCCAATTAATGCGCGTCACGGTGCATCTAAAGTATACATGCAACCTGCATCAGAAGGTACCGGTGTTATTGCTGGTGGTGCGATGCGTGCAGTACTTGAAGTTGCTGGTGTACAAAATGTATTGGCAAAGTGCTACGGCTCTACCAATGCTGCAAACGTTGTACAAGCGACTTTTAAAGGTCTTCGTGACATGACTTCTCCAGAACAAGTTGCTGCTAAGCGCGGTAAATCTGTTGAAGAAATTTTGGGCTAAGCATAGGTGAGTTACGATGAAAAAAATGAAAGTTACTCAAATTAAGTCGAGCGCCCATCGCTTGGCAAGCCATAAAGCTTGTCTTAAAGGCCTGGGACTTCGTCGCATCGGTCATACTGTAGAAGTGGAAGATACCCCATCTACTCGCGGTATGGTAAATCGTGTAATTTACATGGTTAAAGTGGAGGAAGCGTAATGGGTCTTAAACTTAACGAATTATCACCAGCAGTTGGTGCTAAGAAAAAAGCACTACGCCGTGGTCGTGGTATCGGCTCTGGCATCGGTAAAACTGGTGGCCGTGGTATCAAAGGTCAAACTTCTCGTTCTGGCTCAAGCATTCCTGCAGGTTTTGAAGGCGGTCAAATGCCAATTTACCGTCGTCTGCCAAAATTTGGTTTCACCTCTAAGATTGCGATGACGACAGCTGAAGTACGCTTGTCTGAACTGAACAAAATCGAAGGCGATGTGGTTTCTGTAGAAACCTTGAAAGCTGCGAACATCATCCGCGGTGATATGAAGCGTGCGCGCATCATTCTATCAGGTGAAGTGACTCGCGCATTGACCTTTAAAGGCGTAAAAGTAACTAAAGGTGCAAAACAAGCAATCGAAGCTGCTGGTGGCAGCGTCGAGGAGTAATTTATGTCTAAGCAGTCAGCATCTCGATCTGGCATCCCTTTAAATCCATTTGCCTTCATTCGTAAGTATGATGAGCTTTGGACTCGCTTGATGTTTTTGCTGGGGGCGCTGATTGTTTATCGACTTGGTTCTCACATACCTGTACCAGGTATGAATCCAGTTTCTCTAGCCAACTTTTTCCAAAGCAACAGCAATACCTTTTTGGGCATGTTTAACATGTTCTCTGGTGGCTCATTGGAGCGAATGTCAATCATGGCGCTGGGCATTATGCCATACATTTCTGCATCGATTGTCGTGCAGATGATGTCAGCAATCATCCCATCGCTTGAGGCATTAAAGAAAGAAGGTGAGTCTGGACGCCGAACTCTGAATAAATACACGCGTCAAGGCACGTTGGCTTTGGCTTTTGTGCAGGCAGTGGGTATGTCAACAGGTCTGATTGCAGGCGGTTTGACACTGACGACAGGATTAAGTTTTTATATTCCTACGGTAACCTCGCTGGTTGCAGGTTCGATGTTTTTGATGTGGCTGGGTGAGCAAATCACTGAACGCGGCGTTGGTAATGGCATTTCTATGTTGATTTTGGCCAGCATCATCGCTAGCGCCCCAGGGATGATTTCACAAGCTTTCAGCCAAAACATGAATCTGATTGTTATGTTGTTATTTGCTGTTTTAGGCATCGCTGTGACTGCAGCCATTGTCTTTATTGAGCGAGCTCAGCGCCGAGTGCCTGTGAATTACGCTCAAAAACAGCAACAAGGTCGAAAGATCTATATGCAACAACAATCGCACCTGCCATTAAAAATTAATATGGCTGGTGTGATTCCTGCGATTTTTGCCAGCTCTTTGCTATTGGTGCCTGCAAGCTTGGGTCAGTGGACGACAGTGAATGAAAATCCAACTTTGACTCAGCAAATTATTCAGAACATTACTTTGGTACTGCAACCAGGACAGCCTCTGTATCTACTGCTTTTTGGTGTGATGATCATCTTTTTCTGTTATTTTTATACAGCGTTGATGTTTAATCCAAAAGAAGTCGCAGAAAATCTTAAACGCAGTGGCGCATACATTCCTGGTATTCGACCAGGCCAGCAAACCAAGCGATATTTGGACTTTGTTTTGAACCGACTGACTTTTATTGGTGCAATGTACATGACCATCATTTGCTTAATGCCAATGGTAATTCAAACATGGTTTAATGTGCCAATTCCGTTGGGCGGTGCATCTTTATTGATTATGGTTGTTGTCTTGATGGACTTTATTGCTCAATTGCAAGCGCATCTGACGACCCATCAGTATCATAATCAAACATTAATCAAATCATCACAACCGTGATGAATCGTAGGAGCGTGACATGAAAGTTCAAGCATCTGTCAAAAAAATCTGTGGTAGCTGCAAAATCGTTCGCCGTAAAGGCAAAGTTCTTGTGATTTGCAGTGCTGAACCACGCCACAAGCAGCGTCAAGGTTAATTTTACAAATTAATACTTGATATTTGGTAGCGGATAATGTATTATCCGCTTCTTGCCATGCTATCATTTTTTGATAGCAGTTAAAACACTTAGCAAATGCATACGCATTTGTGCTAATGGAGAGAAATCAATGGCTCGTATTGCCGGTGTAAACATTCCGGACAACAAACATGCTGTGATTTCGCTAACTTACATTTTTGGTGTTGGCCGTACTACTGCTAAGCAAATCCTTGCTAAAGTCGGTATCGCTGAAACCACCAAAATTGGTTCGTTAGATGATTCACAACTTGATGCTGTCCGTGCAGAAGTTGCAAACTACACAGTTGAAGGCGACCTTCGTCGTGAAGTTTCAATGAACATCAAGCGTTTGGTCGATCTTGGTTGCTATCGCGGTCTTCGCCACCGTCGTGGTCTGCCAGTTAATGGTCAACGCACTAAAACTAACGCGCGTACCCGTAAAGGTCCACGCAAAGCAATTAAAAAGTAACTAACTTAGGAAGCTAAAAGATGGCAAAAGACACTCGTAGCCGCAAAAAAGTGGCTCGTCGTTCGGTATCTGAAGGTATCGCCCACATTCATGCGTCTTTTAATAACACCATTGTAACGATTACTGATCGTCAAGGTAATGCATTGGCTTGGGCCACTTCTGGTGGACAAGGCTTCCGCGGTTCACGCAAATCTACACCATTTGCTGCACAGGTTGCAGCTGAAGTGGCTGGTAAAGCTGCTCAAGAAACTTATGGTGTGAAGAATGTTGATGTCTTGGTAAAAGGTCCAGGACCAGGTCGTGAGTCTGCGGTTCGTGCATTAGGTACATTGGGTTATAAAATTAACAGCATCAGCGATGTCACCCCAATTCCACACAACGGCTGCCGCCCACCTAAGAAGCGCCGCGTTTAAGGAGATCGACTTATGGCCCGTTATATTGGTCCAAAACTAAAACTATCACGTCGTGAAGGCACTGATCTTCAATTGAAATCAGGCGTAAAACCTTTTGATGTGAAAACAAAAAAAGCAGGTCGTGTACCTGGTCAGCATGGCAACAGCCAGAACAAAACTTCTGAATACGCATCACAGCTTCGCGAAAAACAAAAAGTTAAGCGCATGTATGGTGTTCTAGAGCGTCAGTTCTCTAACTACTATAAAGAAGCTGCTCGTCAGCGCGGTGCAACTGGTGAAAACCTACTAGTAACTCTAGAGCGTCGTCTTGACAATGTGGTTTATCGTATGGGCTTTGGCGCTACTCGTGCAGAAGCGCGTCAATTGGTTAGCCACCGTGCGATCATGCTTAAAAAAGCTGGCCGTGATGAGTTTGTTCGTGTAAACATTCCATCAATCCAAGTTCAAGACGGTGATGTGATTGCTGTTCACGAAAAATCAAAAGAACAACTTCGTATCAAAAACGCAGTTGAACTTGCGACCCAACGCGGTATTCCTGCATGGTTGGAAGTTGATCACAGCAAACTACAAGGCACTTTCAAATCTGCGCCAGAGCGTAGCGAATTGCCAGCTGAAATCAACGAAAACTTGATTGTTGAGCTATATTCTAAATAATCCGAACTAATTCGAGGTGACACTATGACAAATGCAACTGAGTTTCTTACACCGAGCGCCATCAATGTGGATACGGTTAATGAAACGACTGCAAAGGTCACGCTCGAGCCGTTAGAACGCGGTTTTGGGCATACCTTGGGTAATGCTCTGCGCCGCATTCTACTTTCTTCATTATCTGGCGCTGCAGTGATTGAAGCTGAGATTGAGGGTGTGGACCATGAGTATTCTACCCTCGAAGGCTTGCAAGAAGATGTATTGGATCTTCTGCTAAACCTAAAATCTTTGGCTATTATTTTGCATGACCAAAATGAAGCTTATTTGACTTTGGATAAAAAGGGTGCTGGTGTTGTCACTGCTGCCGACCTAGAACTGCCACACAATGTTGAAATCGCCAATCCAAATTTGGTGCTAGGCACATTAAGTGAGCGTGGCCACTTGAAGATGCGTCTTCGTGTGGTAACAGGCCGCGGCTATGAACCTGCCAATCAGCGTCGTGAAGATGCCAACTCTAAGATCATTGGTCGCTTAAAGCTTGATGCAAGTTTCAGCCCAATCATCCGAGTGGCCTATGATGTCGAAAATGCGCGTGTAGAACAGCGCACTGATCTTGATAAGCTAATTATCGAGCTTGAGACCAACGGCACGATTGATCCAGAAGAAGCCATTCGTAAAGCTGCGACTATTCTACAACAGCAAATCGCTATCTTTGTAGATCTAGAAGCAGAAGAAGCGCCTGAGCCTATCAAAGAAAAAGAAGAGATCGACCCTGTACTACTTCGTCCAGTGGATGATCTTGAGCTAACGGTTCGTTCGGCTAACTGTTTGAAAGCTGAAAACATTTATTACATCGGTGATTTGGTACAGCGTTCAGAAACTGAACTGCTTAAGACACCAAATCTAGGTAAGAAATCATTGACCGAGATCAAAGATGTATTGGCATCTAAGAATCTTGAGCTTGGTATGCGTCTGGATAACTGGCCGCCAACCGATTTGCGTGTCGATGATCGTTTTTCTTATCGTAGCCGCTAATTTTAAGGATACTTGACCATGCGACATCGTAAAAGCGGAGTCAAGCTGGGTCGCACCAGCAGCCATCGTAAGGCTATGTTCCAGAACATGACTAACTCACTGTTCGAGCATGAGCTAATCAAAACCACTTTGCCAAAAGCAAAAGAGCTTCGCCGCGTAGCTGAGCCACTAATCACTTTGGCAAAAGAAGACAGCGTTGCAAATCGTCGTCTAGCATTCAGCCGTATGCGTAACAAAGATATGGTTGGTAAACTATTTGCTGAGCTTGGTCCTCGTTACCAAACTCGTCCAGGTGGTTACCTGCGTATCATCAAGTGCGGTTTCCGTGATGGTGACAATGCACCTATGGCATATGTAGAGCTTGTTGATCGTCCATAATCAACGCTCTGATGCAAAAAACCCTGATTATTTAATCAGGGTTTTGTTTTGTTTATGATTTTAAAAGTCAATTTGTGCGTCACCTTGGTTTAACACAGTGATATTTCCATCGGTGAGATCAACCAGTGTCGGTTCGCTTTGCATAATTTCTCCGCCATTTATATAGCCATCCACCAGATTTTCTACTGCCATTTCAACTTCATAATTACTGCTATAGCTGATCGGCTCATCATCAATGATGATTGGTAAGCTGACAAATGCCTCGCCAAGCTTTTCTACTAAGGCTCGTTCGATTGCTGTGGCTGCTTGTCGTACGGTGATGGTTTTGCTTTTGTCATCAATGAATTTTTTGGGCGTAAGCTTGGTAGGCGCTAAAGCAAAATCAATGCCAGTGCCAAGCTTTGACTTCATAATACGATGAGCAAAATTGTCAATGTCGGCATATTGGGCGATGTGGCTTAAATCTTGGCAGATGAGCACGGCGTGCGGTACTGTCTGGTAATTGCCCATGCGTACCGCTTGCAGATGCGCCTCTTTGGCGCTAAGGCTCATGGCAAGCTGATACCCGTGCTGACTGGGATAGACGATGAGTTCATCGTTTGTGAAAGCTGTGATGATTTGGCTTAAGATGCGCTCTTGTGGGTTGTCGGGATGTAGGTAATAGGTGATCATGCTGCCTCACTTGATGGGTTGATAAAATGATGGGTGGCTGAGCGTCAAAAATACCCACAGTAGCCTGCGCGCATCTCTGGGCAAGGTATTGGGTGCTTGCAAATAACTCACTGCCTTGGCATAGACATCTTGGGCAAAGGTGCTTTTGGAAGTATCAAAATTGGCATTGAGATTATCCTGTGAAACATAAAAATAACGGTCAAGTGCAAGACTTAACAGGCATTCAATGGCTTGGGGCGTGATTTCTACCTGCTCAAACATCGCTTGAGTTTGCTCGTTTCTGCCATCGGCTTCGTACCAATACCCAAAGTCATTGATCGTGCGTCTGTGTTTGCCTGCTACACACCAATGGCTAATCTCGTGCAAGGCACTTTGGAAAAACCCATGCGCAAATTCGATGCGAGCGACATCGTGCGTATCAGCTGGGAAATATTCAGGTTCGCCTTCGCCTCGTACCAGCTGTGTCGGCATCTGATTAAGCTGATCATTATTAAATAAATCATCAAACAACTCAATCAGCCACTTTGTCAGTACAGTATCATTACCGACATCTACCTTGATGGCTTGCCAAGTCTGATAATATCTTTGCCATGCATCATCGCTGATTTGTGCAAATAATAGATGGCCATCGCCAATCGGCGCACTTTGCTCATGAAACTTACGCCACAGCTGTTGAATGACTTCGGCGTGCTTGGCATCACTGGCAGCGGTGTTGCTATCAATATCGGGCGAGAGTCTGTTAAAATCTATCATCAGGATCGAATCTTAAAATGACTATTATAATCGCTTTGGGCATTTTGGTTAAGAAATTTTTCTTTTGAAATCATTAAAAATATGCCATAATGCCAACTTACCTCAAGATTTTAATGATTATGACACAAACACACAAACACCCAGATAATCAAACCCTACCCAATAACATCTTGCTTGAAAAATGGGCGGACATTGGCTTTCATTGGCAAGGGGTCATTGCTATTGATGAGTTGCCACGGCTAAGCGAACAGACTGTCGGTGGTGGCAGCTTGCACGCACTTGTTGATTTGGCTAAGCAAGATGGCGTATTGTGGCTTTTGTATCAAGTGACAGGCGGTGTTAGCGTCGGCTGTCAGCGTTGCCTTGAGCCATTGAGCATTGATTTGTCTGGCGAGTATCGTTTGGCATTATTAAACGATGAGAGCGAAATCGGCTTAATCGATGGTGCTGAATATGTGCTGATTGATGAGCTTGGTGAATCGGCTCGTAGATTATTACCCATCAAAGATTTGCTCGAAGATGAATTGATGTTGGCATTGCCATTATCGCCACGCCACGAGGATTGTGATATGCTGGTGGAGAGTGCTGGTGATAAAATCGAAGAAGAAGTACAAGAAAATCCATTCGCTGCTTTGGCGGCATTAAAAGGTAAATTATCTTAATATCAATCACTTAGCAAAATTTATGTCGTGTTAGGCAGAATTTTGATGAAAAGTTTTGTAAATTTTTGCGATTAGGCTTTGAAATTTGCAAGATTTTTGCGTATAATACAGCGTTTATTGTGCATAGGTCTATGATGGACGGCGATTGATGCTTAATCGCATTGACACAAATTGACAAAGACGCACGAACCGTTTATTTCTTGATGGGCAAAACTGCCCACTGACTTAATTAGGAGCTATCATGGCAGTTCAACAAAACCGCAAGAGCCGCTCACGCCGTGACATGCGTCGTTCACACGACCATATCGCTATTGCTGAGCTAAGCATCGATTCTACTACTGGCGAAAAACACCTTCGCCACCACGCGACCAAAGACGGTTTCTACCGTGGTCGCCAGCTATTCAAGGTTAGCCAAGATAGCTAAGCATCACTCATGTGATGAGTAAGCCAAGCCGACATTGCAAGTCAATGGGCTTGGCTTTTTATTTATATCCATCAGCTGATGCCATAGATTTGCAAATATCGCAGCAAACTTGACATTTGGGTAAACAAATGTATTTTTTTGTGTTAAAATTAGCACAGTTTTTTTATTATCCCGATGAAGCCAAGTGTTTTTGGCTATATTTTTTTATAGGTGAATTATGACACAAGACATCACCACGGTTGCCAAACGATTGGCGGTGGTTTTCCCTGGTCAAGGCTCGCAGACGGTTGGTATGATGAATGAGCTGGCTGAGAATTTTGAGAGCGTGCGTCAGGCGTTTGATGAGGCAAGTGCGGCACTGGGTTTTGATTTGTGGGAAGTGACTCAGGATGAGAGCCGACTCAATAAGACGGAATATACGCAGCCAGCACTACTTGTATCGAGTGTGGCGATTTGGCAGATTATTGAGCCGATGCTTGCCAAGCAGTCATTAAAGCCACTTTATTTGGCGGGGCATTCGCTGGGCGAGTACAGTGCGCTGGTGGCATCTGGTGTGCTTAGTCTGGGTGATGCCGCCAAGCTTGTCCATGAGCGTGGCAAGCTGATGACGGATGCAGTTCAGGGTATGGATACGCAGATGGCAGCTGTACTGGGTCTGGAGGATGAGCAAGTGGCAAGCCTATGCGAGGAAGTCAGTGGCTCAGCTGGTGTGGTGAATGCCGCCAATTTTAATAGTCCAGGTCAAGTGGTGGTTGCAGGTACGGCTGTTGGCGTGGCTGGTGTGTTGTCAGCTGTTGAAGCGCTTGGTAAAAAAGCCGTGCCGCTCAAGGTCTCTGTACCGTCACACTGTGAACTGATGAATCCTGCCAGTGAAGCTTTGGCCGATCTATTGGGCAAAACGCAGTTTCACACTGCCAAAATCGCCGTCATCCAAAATCGCCATGCCAAAGTGCATACGGATGTCGCGGATATCAAGCTTGCTTTGACCGAACAACTGTCAATGCCAGTACAATGGTCAAAAACCATGCAAAAGCTTGCCGACCAAGAGGTTGAGCTGATCATTGAATGCGGCCCGGGTAATGTCTTATCAAACCTTGCTAAGCGTCAAGCTACCCCAATCACGGCTTTGCCAACCGATAAATTGGCTCGTTTAGAAAAATTGGAGAATCTTGTATGAGTCGTAAAATCGTTCTAGTTACAGGTGCTAGCCGTGGTATCGGCAAGGCAATTGCACAGCGTTTCGCAGATGAAGGGCATTTTGTCATCGGTACAGCCACCAGCGAAAAAGGTGCTGATGCCATCGCAGAATACTTGAGCGAATCAGGCGGTATCGGCCGTGTGCTCGATGTATGCAGTGATGAAGATGTGGATAAGCTGTTTGAAGAGATTGACAGCGTCTATGGCGGTATCAATGTACTGGTGAATAACGCCGGCATCACTAAAGATGGTCTATTGATGCGTATGAAAGATGAAGACTGGGCAAGTGTCATCGATACCAATCTGACTTCTATTTATCGCATGAGCCGTCGTGCAGTGCGTGGCATGATGAAGGCTCGTCATGGCCGTATCATCAATATCACCTCTGTCGTCGGTCAAATGGGTAATGCAGGTCAAACCAACTATGCAGCCACCAAAGCAGGTGCTGAAGGGTTTAGCCGTGCATTGGCTCGTGAAATCGGTTCTCGTGGTGTGACAGTAAACTGTGTTGCACCTGGCTTTGTGGAAACTGACATGACCGAAGAGCTGGATGAGCGTCTGCTCAACTCAATGCTTGATGCTGTACCAATGGGTCGTATGGCTCAGCCAGAAGAAATCGCCGCTGCGGTGTCATTCCTAGCCAGTGATGATGCCAGCTATATCACGGGGACGGTATTAGCGGTCAATGGCGGTATGTACATGTAGGTTATCTTTGTGGCTGTGTTTATTGCGTTGTTAGGCTCACTTGATGTATCACTCATACACCTGCTTTGCCTGCCTAGCACTAAACATCAGCCACTTCGATAACCCATTTTATACTTGGCGGTAGAGCGCTCATGTACTAAATATACGCCATCGCTCGTCTGCCTAGCACTAGCCCTGATTAGTGTGACGATTTTACAACCGATTGTACATTTTGGTTCGCCTGCCTAGTATAAAGCCAATCATTTTATATACAAATAAATAAAAGCATTGACAAAGACCTCGTTTGCCATTATCATTGAAAAAAGTGTACATATGTATTCATAAATGCTTGCACTTTTTTGGCAAATGTTTTATGATACAAGTTAAGTTTCATACGAGCCAATTTTCAGCGTGGTGCTGATGGCTCTTTTATTCAAAGGAAATTCCCATGAGCGATATCGAAGCTAAAGTAAAAGACGCAGTAGCTGAGCAACTAGGCCTAAGCGTTGATGAAATCAAAAATGACGCATCATTTATGGACGACCTAGGTGCAGACTCATTAGACCTAGTTGAGCTAGTGATGGCATTCGAAAGCAGTTTTGGCATCACCATTCCTGATGAAGATTCTGCAGAACTAACTACAGTTCAAAAAGCCATCGATTATGTATCTGCAAAAGTTGCTTAATTGATTAACTAAAAGACCGCTTATTCACCGAATGAGCGGTTTTTTGTTTTTCTGATGGATCATTTACAAGCCATATCATCAGTGAGCGATAATAATACACAAGGTTACACAGTTACTAACATCAGTATGCAATTGTGTTGCAATTCTTCGTTAAGATGGATTTACCAGTCAATAGATTGGCAATCATTTTTATGGATTATAATTTGGAGTCATACATGGGTATTTTTAGCTTTGCCAAAGACATCGGCGATAAGATTTTTAACCGCAACAAAAAAGACGCGACTGAGCAAGCTGCACCGAGCGCAGCGCCAGCAGCAGCTGAGCCAACTGCTCAAGAGATCGCCAATTTGCTATTGGCTCGTATTCAAGCTCAAAATGTCAACATCTCTGGCCTAAAAGTCAATTATAACGGCGACACCGACACCGTGACGCTATCAGGCACCGCTAAGACCCAAGAAGACCGTGAGCGCGCGCGTCTGGCAGTGGGCAATGTGCAGTATGTTGAGACTGTCGTTGATGACATCGAAGTAGAAACGCCTGCCGAAGAATCGCGTTTTTATACCGTCAAATCAGGTGATACACTCTCAAAAATCGCCAAAGAAATGTACGGCAATGCCAATGACTATATGAAAATCTTTGATGCCAACAAGCCAATGCTGAGCCACCCAGATAAGATTTATGCAGGTCAAGTATTGCGTATTCCTGCGTGATAGTCTGATGATAAACAAAATCCCTAAGCCAGATGGTTTGGGGATTTTTTATTCAAGCTCACGAATCGCCCAATGAATATGCTCATCAAGCATCGCATTCATACCTAGCCGTGAACGTAGTGCCTTGATGGTGTCTGCTTTGGTGGTATCATCGGGCTGGCTATTGCCAAGGGCGATGGCAGTGTTACGCAGTAGATTCAGATAGCCGGTGCGCCGAAGTGGTGAGCCTTCGGTCTTTTGTAGAAACTCATCTTCATCCCATGCCCATACTTCAAGTAAGCTTATTTCATCTAGCCCATGACGGGGGGCATAATCAGCGACAGTAGCAAGCTTGGCATAGCGATTCCACGGGCAAATCAGTTGGCAGTCATCACAGCCAAAGATGCGATTGCCAATGGCTTTACGGTATTTGATATCAATACTACCTTTGTGTTCGATCGTCAGATAAGAAATGCACGCACCGGCATCGAGCGTGTAGGGTGCGATGATGGCTTTGGTCGGGCAAATATCAATACAAGCGGTACAGCTGCCACAGTGTACTTTGACAGGATGACTCTCGGTCTTGCCAACCAAGTCAAGGCTAATAAACAGCTCGCCCAAATTAAAAAACGACCCTGCTTGCCGATTGATCAGCAAGGTGTGCTTACCTGTCCAACCAAGCCCTGCAGCATCAGCAATCGGACGCTCAAAAATCGGCGCTGAGTCACTAAATGGCCGAAACACAAAAGGCTTGTCGGCATCGATGGATAAATGTGTCCAGTTGGGCAGTTCGGATTCGATGGCACGAGCCAGTTTTTTGAGCTGTTGGCGGACGGTTTTGTGGTAATCTCGCCCCCGAGCATAGCGAGCGATGATGGCGTGATTTGGTCTGTTGTCATCATCAATGCGTCGTGGATTTGGCAGAGTGTGTAGATAATCCATACGCACGCTGATGATGGTTTTGGCACCATCAACAAGCTTATGTGGACTGGCTCGCAGCTCATGATTATCCTGCATAAAATCCAGCGTGCCGTGTAGCCCTTGGTTAAGCCATGCTTTGAGCGCCTGAGTCTGCTCGGCAAATAGTGGATGATGTACGCTCAAAAAACCACAATCAGCAAAGCCAAGCTCCATCGCCTTGGCACGGATCCAGTCCTTGACCGCATCGACATCGGGTAGGGTGGTGCTGTCAATGCGTGATGGCTGTGATGATGGCTTAGTCATGGCAATGCTCGCGCACAGCATCTTGGATGTCGGTGATCTTAGCTTGGATGGCTTCAGCGCTCATTGGGCGTCGTCTACCTTGCTCATCCACCTCAACGATGTTGCCGCCTGATTGGAGCGTTTGTAGGTTGATGCTCAAATAGCGACAAGCGTCTGATGCAGCACGAAGGGGCGGATGCAGATAATACACAGGCACCGCCTGAAATTTTCGATCGATTGGCGGCATTTGACTGAACAGCGCTTCACCGTGTTGGCCTGTGCTTTTATAAACCACACCGCTGTTTGCCATCGATAATTGATCAAAAACACCAACAACCAACGCCACCAACCCAACTTTGATGCCAACATGCCGTCTTATCATCTGTCGCTTTTTACCCATGCTTACCACGCTTGCTGCAATTAACACACCAATCAACCATACCCACTTTGCCCATCAACCCGAGCATTTGGCCGTCATTTTAGCATTAGACCATCATAAAAAGCACGCAGCAATCAAGGATTTTTGGGATAAATGACGATCAGAAGGATGATAAAGGCCATTTGTTGAACAAAATTAGTAAAATGATTAAAAAAATGGCTTGGCAAGAACGGGTTTTTGGGGTAATATAGTTGGCATTGTTTTGATGACGCTTATAAAGCATACTAAAAGTTATAAGCATTATCATGAGTCGGCGTAGCTATTTATCAGGTGCTGCGTTTGTGCGATTGGTGCCATCGGATTACCGTTTGATGACGCAAGATTGTACATTGCAATAGGACTTATCGGTCTGCAAGACACAAGAAATTATCCCATTCCTTTCTTGTTGGCATTGTCACGATGCCCTTGCTTTGAAGTTCATCCTGAATTGACAGTCTGTTACTGACCATGCTACGCCATTTCGTCTGTATATTGCCGTTGATTGGCAAAAGGATGTAACTGATGACGCAACAAACCACCCAAGCCCCGAACATGACGGGACACACCCAGACCAAAGACGCAGCAGCACATTTCCGTGAAGCCCAAGAGAAGCTGGCTCGTGGTGAGACAGCCATGATGTCAGGTGGCGAGCTGCTTGTGCAAGCCTTGATTGATGAAGGTGTTGAGTACATTTTCGGCTATCCAGGCGGTGCGGTACTGCACATTTATGACGCCTTATTCAAACAAGATCAAATCGAACATGTCCTAGTCCGCCATGAGCAGGCAGCAGGTCATATGGCGGATGCCTATAGCCGTACCACAGGTAAGACTGGTGTGGTGCTGGCGACCTCAGGTCCTGGTGCGACCAATACCGTGACTGCGATTGCTACTGCTTATATGGACTCCATTCCGATGGTAATCTTGGCTGGTCAGGTGCCGACCACGCTGATCGGTGATGATGCATTCCAAGAGTGTGACATGGTGGGTATCTCTCGCCCAATCGTCAAGCACAGTTTCCAAGTGCGTAGCGCTGAAGAAATCCCTGAAATCATCAAAAAAGCTTTCTATATCGCAGGCTCAGGTCGTCCAGGCCCTGTTGTGGTTGATATTCCAAAAGATATGACCAATCCAAGCGATAAATTTGCTTATCGTATGCCTGAGTCTATCTCGATGCGTTCGTATCAGCCGACGCACAAAGGACATGGCGGTCAAATCAAAAAAGCCATCGAGACACTCTTGGCGGCAAAACGCCCAGTATTGTACTCAGGCGGTGGTGTGATTTTGGGTAATGCCAGTGAAGAGCTACGCCAAATTGCTGATCTACTCAAACTCCCTGTGACCAATACCTTGATGGGCTTGGGTGCGTATCCAGGCTCAGGTGAGCAATTCATCGGTATGCTGGGTATGCACGGCACTTATGAAGCCAACATGACCATGCACCATGCGGATGTGATTTTGGCGATTGGTGCACGCTTTGATGACCGCGTCACCAATAATGTCAAAAAATTCTGCCCAAATGCAACCGTCATCCATATTGATGTCGATCCTGCCAGCATCTCAAAAACCATCACCGCACATATCCCTATCGTTGGTGATGTCAAGCTTGTGCTGACTGAGATGCTCTCACAGCTCAAAGAAACTGACAAGCGCATCGATGAGCACGCACTCAATGACTGGTGGCAACAAATCAACGAATGGCGTAAGCGTCATGGACTGCGTTATGATGCTGATGATATGGAAGCTGAAATCCATGCCATTAAGCCACAGCACGTGGTTGAGACATTGTACAAACTCACCAAAGGTCAAGCCATCATCACCTCAGATGTCGGTCAGCACCAGATGTTTGCTGCACTGTACTATAAATATGATGAACCACGCCAATGGCTGAACTCAGGCGGTCTAGGCACGATGGGTGTCGGCTTGCCGTATGCAATGGCAGCCAAGCTTGCTCGCCCCGAAAAGACTGTCGTTTGTATCACGGGTGAAGGCTCGATTCAGATGAATATCCAAGAGCTGTCAACCTGCTTACAGTACAATCTACCTGTAAAAATCCTAAACCTAAACAACGCTCAACTGGGCATGGTTAAGCAGTGGCAAGATATGCTATACGAAGCACGCCATGCACAGTCGTATATGAAGTCGCTGCCTGATTTTGTGAAGCTTGCCGAAAGCTATGGGCATAAAGGCGTAAAAATCACCAATCCTGCGACAATGGAAGAAGAGCTGGCAGCGGCGTTGGCGATGGAAGACAAGCTGGTATTCATCGATGTGTATGTGGATAAGAGCGAACACGTCTATCCGATGCAAGTGGCAGGTCAGTCAATGCGTGATATGTGGCTATCAAAAGGGGAGCGTACCTAATGTCAAATCAAGTCCATAAACATCTGATTTCTGTATTGATGGAAAACGAAGCAGGGTCGCTATCTCGTGTGGTTGGTCTGTTTTCACAGCGTGGCTACAACATTGATACGCTCAATGTCGCTGCAACCGATGATCCGACGATTTCTCGTCTGACGCTGACGACCATCACCACCAATGATAAGATTGAGCAAATCACCAAGCAGCTGCATAAGCTCATTGAAGTGGTCAAGGTACAAAATCTGTCTGAAATCAGTGGCGGTAGCCAAATCGAGCGTGAGCTGATGCTGATCAAAGTGCGTGCCACAGGCTCACACCGCGAAGAAGTCAAGCGTACGGCGGATATTTTCCGTGCCCAAATCGTCGATGTCACCCCAAATCTGTACACCATCTTGATCACTGGTGATGCAGGCAAGCTTGATGGCTTTATCGATGTCATCGGCCGTGATCGTATCCTAGAGGTGGTACGCTCAGGCGTGATTGGTATCGCTCGTGGTGAGAAGACATTGAGTTTGTAATTGTGGTGCCGTAAAAATCACCAATGATGCTTTTGGGATCAAGCTTTGATTTCGACAGCTTGCCAAGCCAAACCAAAAACTAATTAACTTTAACCAACTCGTTTTAGATTTTAGATTTGAAAACGATTTTTAACAAAAGGAAACTCTTATGAGCCTAAATATCTATTATGACAAAGATTGTGATTTGTCAATCATCCAAAGCAAAAAAGTCGCCATCATCGGCTACGGTTCTCAAGGTCATGCACACGCATTGAACCTAAAAGACTCAGGCGTTGATGTGACTGTCGGTCTGCGTGCCGGTTCTGCTTCTTGGAAAAAAGCTGAAAACGCTGGCCTAAAAGTCGCTGAAACTGCCGACGCGGTCGCTGGTGCGGATGTGGTCATGATTTTGACCCCAGACGAATTCCAACGCCAACTTTATAAAGAAGTTATCGAGCCAAACATCAAGCAAGGTGCAACTTTGGCATTTGCTCATGGCTTTGCGATCCACTACAACCAAGTTGAGCCACGTAGCGATCTAGATGTCATCATGGTTGCACCAAAAGCACCAGGCCACACTGTACGCTCTGAGTTCACCAAAGGTGGCGGCATCCCTGATTTGATCGCTGTATGGCGTGATGCATCAGGCTCAGCCAAGCAGCTTGCACTATCTTATGCAGCAGGCGTGGGCGGCGGCCGTTCTGGTATCATCGAAACCACTTTCAAAGACGAGACCGAAACTGACCTATTCGGTGAGCAAGCGGTTCTATGTGGTGGCGCAGTTGAGCTTGTGAAGATGGGCTTTGAAACCCTAGTAGAAGCAGGCTATGCACCAGAGATGGCATACTTTGAGTGCTTGCATGAGCTTAAGCTGATTGTTGATTTGATGTACGAAGGCGGTATCGCTGACATGAACTACTCAATCTCTAACAACGCTGAGTACGGTGAGTATGTGACTGGTCCAGAAGTCATCAACGAAGAATCACGCAAAGCCATGCGTAATGCTCTAAAACGCATCCAAGATGGCGAATACGCGAAGATGTTCATCGCTGAAGGTATGACTAACTACCCTTCAATGACTGCTCGTCGCCGCAACAATGCAGCACACCCAATCGAAACTACAGGTGCTAAGCTGCGTGCGATGATGCCTTGGATTGGTGGTAACAAAATCATCGACAAAGAAAAGAACTGATTTACTGGCCAAATAATGTCTTGTAATCAAGCGTTATTTGGCTCGATACAGTGTTATGGTCGCAAGTCTGTGCTTGCGGCCATTTTATTGGCTATGATTTTATGGTCAAAACCGCTATAATGGCGCTTTTGATTAATAAGCGTATTATGTTCAGCCAATTTTCCGATCTTAAAGATGTTCTACCCACCGTTTATGTCTGCACAAGTTTGTTCGTGGCGCTGTGCGTCATCATTGAAGCTACTTTGCTTGAAAAAAACGGTGGCAAAATGCCTGTCGGCCGCATATTTATGGTGGTCAGTATATTTTCGACTGCTTGGACGCTGGTGAGTGGTTTGGCGTGGTTTTTTCTTGAGCTTGAGCTGTTTGGTTCTGTTGTGGCCTTTGTTTATCCACTGTATAGCATCTTAGGTTTATTGTATTCAGCGCGGCTAATGCGCGGCGTCGATCTGCCTGATGATCCAGCACAAATTGCATTACCCATCAAATATTTGCACTATTGTCGCTCATTTGGGATTGTCTATTTTGCGCTGTGTTTGGTAGCGGTTTTTGAGCTTTTTGGGCGTATTCAAATTTAGACTGTCATAAAGTTGATGATACATATTTGATATTTTTTATAAGATTTTTAAAAATTTTAAAAAAATTTCACCTTTTTGGGTGAGAATCTGTTATACTGCTTGGCATGGTATTTGTGTACCGCTCAGTTAATTTGATGCCGATGATTTTGTCGTTTGAGGTTGTCATTATCAAAAAGACTTTGAAGTGTAACTGCAGAAAAACGCAGTGGTATCAAGCGTTCTTTAGTAAAGACCAGTAAGTTTCTTATTTGGATGAGCGAAGAAGTTAGGACCTGTGTCCGTGATCCCGATCGTTATTGTAAGTTTTGCATGAATAGCATAAGTTCGCGTATTTTACGCTTTTCATCATCCAAATTAGGAAAATTGTTATGTCAAATAAAGTACAAGGCACTGTTAAGTGGTTCAATGAATCTAAAGGTTTTGGCTTCATCGCTCAAGACAATGGCGGCCAAGATGTGTTCGCACATTACAGCGCGATCAAAGGTTCTGGCTTTAAAACTCTAGCTGAAGGCCAAAAAGTATCGTTCATTCTAGGCGAAGGTCAAAAAGGCCCACAAGCTGAAGAAATCGAAGCGATCTAAACAGTCATCAAAAAGATCCAAGAAGTGATCTGACTTTAGATAGCATAAAATGTCGTCCAACTGGGCGGCATTTTTTTTATTTTCGCCGTTTGAAAGTTCTTGTTGGCTTTGTTATGATTAAAATAATCTACCGCTGTGAGTATTTGTTATGATTTATCAGTCCAAACGCCAATTTGTCAACTTGCCTGATGCGCTGACATCTACACCGATGGCGATGCAGTGGGTCGTGTTCGGTCTTATAATGATCGCAGCGTCATTGATTTATCTGATGGCGGCGAATTGGCGGCTTTTGCCGGATGAAGTGAAACTTATCATCAACCCGCTTGTGATGATGCTGTGTGCTGTGATGAGTATGCGTGCATCAGCGATGTGGATGAGTGCGCTACATACGATGTCAGCCTTGATGGCAGGCTTATCGCTTGCGGTGATTGGGCAAGTGTATCAGACGGGTGCTGATGGTATGTGGTTATTTGTACTGTGGTCGGTGCTGATCGCGCCATGGCTGTATCGGGTGAATGATGCATCGTTTGTGCTATTGATGGCGGTGTCGCAAGTGGCACTGTGGCTGACGGTCGATCAGATGGCGTGGGATGAGCGCTGGTATCCTGCTTGGGCGATGGTATTATTGCTTGGCGTGTGGCGAGTGTTTGGGCGGTGTCGTCTGTCGTGGCTTGTGGCGCTTGGGCTATCGGTGCTTGCGGTTTATGCGGCTATCAGTGATTGGTTTGAGCTTTCTGTGGCACAGGTGTTTTGTACACTGATGGTGATTATCTCGCCGTGGCTATTTGCCTTGTGGGCAAAAGTCAGATTGCCGATGCGGCAGATGGCAAGCGTTGCCATCGGTGTGGTCGGCGGGGCGATGGCAGTATTTTGTGCTGTAGTGATTGGCTTTGAGATCGAGTCCCTGCTTGTGATCAGCATCTTGGCTCATGTATGGTTTGGGCTGCTTGCCTACGGTATTTATCGGCACTTTGGGCGTAAGCTTACCCAAGTCCAAACAGCACTGCTGGCTGTCGGCGGCTGGCTGACAAGCTTGTTCGCCTTATTATGGCTCGTGGCGGATGTGCTGATGGGCTTTGATTCGGCGTGGGTGATGACGGCGTATGCGATTTTTATTTTGATGCTTGGTATGATGATGCTTACCAAAGCTGGTCGGTGGGCTTATACGCGCCATTTGGGCTATGCGCTGGTGGCGGTTGGGGTTGGTCTTAGCATCTATGCCATCATGGAGCGGTGGGATCTTGAGAGTCTGTGGCCATTGATCGCGCTGCAGAGTGCGGTTTTGGGGTTATTATGGCGTGTGCGCGTGCATTGGCTGTATCTGCTGATGTATGCATTGTTTTTGTATGGGCTGCTTGCCATCCAAAGCTTTGATGTGATGACAGCAAACGATCAGCCGACGCTGATGACTTATGGGCTGTATGCCCTTGGATTTTTGCCTGCTGTGTGGGTGGATCGTCAAGTATGGCTGGATCATGCTCATCTGGATGTGCGTGGGGTGGGGCTATGGGTGATGGCGCTTGCGGTGGGCTGGTCGCTGTATTTTGGGATGCTTGACGGTGACCTAAGAGGTGTGTCCGTGCCGTTGGCGATGTTGATGGCAAGTATGCCGCTATTGATTGGCTTAGGGCTTCGCTTATCGAGACTGCCGATGGCGACGACCCTACTGCTGATGCCGCTAGGTCTGATGGCAGGTTTTGGGCTAGCGGGGTTGCTTGCGGTAATTTTGGTACTAGCGATGGCGGTGGCGCGGCGAGACTATGTCAGTTATGGATTGGCGGTTTGTGTGGGAATTGGCTTATTATGGCTGATCTATTATCAGCTGTCGTTGGTGTTTTTGGTGAAGTTTATCACAATTTTCATCACAGGATGTGTGATGATCATAATGGGTGTGTCTTTGGATAAAAGGACAGTGTGATGAGAAAATTTATCCCGATAATCATTGCATGTATCACTGTGATACTGCTTGGCGCGCTGATTGTACGATATGAGGCACAATTAGCAGCAGGCACACCAATGTATGCCAAACTCGCCCCCGTCGATCCCAGATCTCTCATCCAAGGCGACTATATGCAACTAGGCTATGCATTGGCTGGCATTAATGATGTGGATGCAGAAACAGTCGATGATCATGAGCATGGCAAGCGGCGGCAGGCGTGGGTAATGCTTGATGATGCCAATCGCATCGTCTCGGCTGATTGGCAAGCCTCAAATACGCACAGCACGCCACTGATGCTGACATTTCACCATTGGCAATGGCATCCTGCAACCGACAGTTTTTTGTTTGCCGAAGGCTTGGGTGAGTGCTATGGTGAAGCACGCTATGCCAAGCTGTCCGTCGCTGATGATGGCCAAGCAATGCTGGTGGATTTGGTGGATGAGAATTTGCAAGTCTTAAACTGCCAAGATGGCATTTCATGGTGGCAAGGCGCTCAGGATTGATCTCATTGAGCTTAACGCTGTTTTAATTTTAATAGATCTTCTTCATGCAATCGCCAGCGGCCTTTTTTCTTGCTGCTCGTGCGACTACCGAGTGCGGCTGCACCTAATAGCTTATTCATCGAATGCGAGGCGTGTGCGTGACAGATGGCGCATGCCAAGCCATCGGCGGCATCGGCTTGAGGGATGACTTCTAGGGATAAAATGCGACACACCATGGCGGTGACCTGTTCTTTGTCGGCGGCGCCATAGCCGCAGACCGCTTGCTTGATCTGACGCGCGGTGTATTCGCTGACTTGTAAATCCAGTGCAGTCAGCGCCGCGATGGCAGCACCGCGAGCCTGCCCAAGCTTTAGCGCCGAGTCGGGATTTGAGGCCATAAAGACCTGTTCGATGGCGGCTTGCATCGGCTTATCGCTGTATTTTTGGTAATGGGTGACAATGCGCGACACGCCTGCAAAGATCTGAGCGATGCGCTCGGTGATGTCGGTTGAGTTGGTGCGAATGGTGCCAGCATCCAAAAAGCTCAATTTGTCATTGTCTGTGCTGATGATGCCATAGCCTGTCATGCGCGAGCCTGGGTCGATGCCGATGATGAGGGTCATAAAGGTGTCAATAATCCAAAACTGTCGTTGAAATCATAAAAGAGGCTTGAAAACTTGCCAATCGTCCTAATTTACTGGTAGTATAGCGTATTTTATCTGTTTATTGAATCTTTTAAGGAGATGGGCATGGGTGCATTAGTAGGCATTGCCTTGATTTGGTTTATCATCGAAATGCTGATTTGGTATCTTGCCGCTCAGTTTGTCAGTGGTTGGTATGTGTTTTTTTGGTTCATCATTGCAGCAGTGATTGGCATCGTGATGATTCGAAAGGCAGCAGGCACCCTAAATCCGATGGCTCAGCAAATGAAAGCCATCCAAAAAGGCGTCATTCCAAACCCAGCCAATCAACCTGCTGAAGCGACCATCACCAAGTCCATCGCGCTGGGCTTTTCAGGCCTGCTGTTTTTGTTGCCAGGTCTGCTGACGGATCTGGTGGCGCTGCTGCTGTTGTTGCCAGTTGTCCAAAATAAACTCACCGCCGCAGCCAAAGATTATGCTCTAAAAAATCAAGACAAAATGATGCAAATCATGGCCAAGCAAATGGGCGGCCAAAGTCCTTTTGGTGGCATGGGCGGCAGTCCGTTCGGCCAAGGTATGGGCGGTAGTCCATTTGGTAAAAATGGCCCATTTGGCAAAACAGGCGGTTTTGGTACGACAGTTGATGGCGAGGCCAAGCCTGTCAATCCAGACATCAAGCGCATCAAGTCAGCCAATGATGACTGATGCCAAAGCCTAATTTTAATAAAGCCCTGATCGATGATTGGGGCTTTTTGATTGAAATTATAAAATGCGAACGCGCATCTGAGTGGTGACTTTTTGGCTGTGCATCTCCAGATACCACAGCGAAAATACTGCCGCGAGCCCCAGCGAGACGATCAGCGCCGCCCAAAAACCATAGATGCCCATGTCTTGATGAAATGCCAGCCAATAGCCTGGAATCAAACCACAACCCCAAAAAGCGACGATGTGAATCAGCATCGGCACAGTCGTCACCTTATAGCCGCGCAAACAAAATCCTGCCACACATTGTACCGCATCGACCAACTGAAACGCTGCTGCATATAAGATGATGCTGCCTGCCAAAGCAATCACCGCCGCATCATTGGTGTACATCATCGCCAAAGGATAGCGCAAAAGCACCAAAAAGATCGCCGTACCCAGCGAAATCAGCATGGCAAAGCTGATGCCAACACCGCTGATGTAGCGCGCGCGATGGTATTCTTCGCGGCCAAGGCTAAAGCCGACGCGCACGGTAGCAGCGCTGCCCAGACTTTGGGGAATCATATAAATCAGGCTGGTCAAGCTGATGACCACTTGCTGCGCTGCGACATAGTCCTCGGTGTTACCATCCAATTTGGCCACCAAAAACATGATGCAGGTAAATAAACTAACCTCAATAAAAAATGACAAGCCAATCGGTACGCCAAGCTTGGTGATCTCTAAGAAAGATTTGGGATTGGGCCAATCGAAGCGATCCATCAAGCCAAAGGCCTGCAAGGTGCGATCTTTGGCGATGAGCAGCCACAATACCAGTGCATTGATCCAAAACACGATCGCCGTCGCCAAGCCACAGCCAGCACCGCCCAAGGCGGGCATGCCAAATTTGCCGTACACAAAAATCCAATTTAAAGGAATGTTAATAAAAAAGCACAGCCAGCTGACCCACATGATGACCTTGGGCTTATTTAGGCTTGAGGCATAAGCATGTAGCGCTCGATGTAGCATCGCAGCTGGCATGGCAAAGCCAATGAACCACAGATAATTTTCGGCGATGGCAAAGGTGTCTTCGCTGACATCGAGCCATAGGCGAAACGGAGCGATCGCAAGCCAAGTTGCCACCATGCCCATCACGCCGACGATCAGTCCGTACCACAGACCCTGACGACCCATCTCGCCAACTTGAACGCTGTGTTTGGCGCCATACAGCTGTGAGATCATTGGGTTTAAGGCGGTCATCAAGCCTGTCAGCGTCACATAAATGGTGATAAAAACACTGCTGCCCAGTGCTACTGCTGCCAAGTCACCCTTGCCAGCACCGCCTGCCATGACTGTATCGATGAAGCTTGTACCGACTTGTGCCAGTTGTGACAGCAGCATCGGCAGCCCCAGATGGATCAGTGATGACAGCTCTTTTTTGTAGGTGGGCCAGCCAAAGCGGCGAATGTCTAATAGCATGCTTTAGTATTTGTCGTTTTGGCGTTGGGCGTGAATCTCAAGGCTTTCTTTATCGACGCGCAGGATAAAACCAATCATCATCAAAAGCACCACCATCGATGAACCGCCAAAGCTAAAAAACGGCATGGTCAAGCCTTTGGTGGGCGCCAACCCCATGGTCATGCCAGCGTTGATGATCACTTGACCAAACATCACCACCGCAAAGCCAAACACAGTGTAGCTTAGGCGCAGTTGGCGACGCTTGAGTGCGCGCAAGCTGATGACCATGATGCTAAAAATGATCAGTGCTTGCAATAACAGCACCAAAAACACCCCCAAAAAGCCAAACTCTTCACCTGTGATGGCCAATAAAAAGTCCGTGTGCGCCTCAGGCAGATGAGAGAGTTTTTGGACGCTATCACCATAGCCGACGCCAGTAAATTCACCGCGCCCATAAGCAATCAAGCTGCGCGCCAACTGAAAATCCGACCCTTGGATGTCATCAAAGGCATTGGTAAATGACAAGATGCGCTCACGGCGATACGGCTCAAGCCACGCTGCGATGCCGATGAGTAGTGATGCCAACAGTGCAAACCACGCGTATTGTCGACCAGGTGCGCCACTGATAAACACTATCACTCCAAGTGTCGCCAAAAGTACGATCACCGAACCAAAGTCAGGCTGTAGCAGCAATAAGCCGCCGATGGGCAAAAACCACACCAACAACCGCACACCAGTAAACACATTACTGCGCAGCTCAGCCGATCGACGCACCACATAGTCAGCGGTGACAAAGACCATCACCGCCTTGGCAAGCTCAGCCGCCTGAAAATTAAAGAGTCCAAGATTTAGCCATCGCCGAGAGCCATTGATTACTTCGCCAGCCACCGCAGTCAAAATCAGCAGCCCAAGCAAGATCGCCCACATCAACAGCACCACATTCATGTGCTGGCGATGATAATACAGCTTAAGAGGAATCTGATAGATCGCAAACGCCAAAATGCCACCGATGGCAACATAGCTCAGCTGACTCCAAAAAAATCTTAAAGGCGCAAGATCGCGCGACACAGCAAATGGTATCGATGCTGAAGCAATCATCAAAAGACTGATGCAGATGACCAGGGCTAAGCTGATCAGTAGAACTTTTCTGGGATTGATGGCATCAAAAAATCTCAGAAATTTTTCAGAAAATTGGGGCATGGTGTTGGCTGTCACAAGGTATTAAATGAGGTGAAAATATGCTTAAACTGTCTATTATAACGGATTTTTGGGCAAATGATGCGATTTTGTGCCAACAATTTTTATCGCGGTATCGATCTGTGTTCATAAAACCGATAACCAAAAAAAGCCTCGAGGTGATCGAGGCTTGGTCAAAGTCAGCTTAACGCATGCACAAGCTTTACGAAGTGATCACCGCGCTCGCTGTAGTTTTTAAATTGATCCATGCTGGCGCAAGCAGGTGACAACAAAACGACTTTGGCGCTGCTCTGACTGGCGCGTGCGACCGCCGCATCCAGCGTCCCTACCGACTCGATGATCTTGGCCAAGCGCTCATTGCCCGCCAATAGCCCTTGTTCGATGAGATTGGCATCTTGCCCGATCAAATATACTGCACCTGCCCAGCGCGCCACTGGATCGGATAATTCGCTAAAGTCTTGACCTTTGCCCAGGCCACCCAAGATCAGCGCGATCGAGTGTTCGCCATAGACTGTGCCAAGGCCATCGATGGCAGCCAAAGTCGAACCGATGTTGGTGCCTTTTGAGTCATTAAAATAAGCCTTGCCTGCCACTTCATCGACATATTCACAGCGATGCGCCAAGCCCTTAAAGTTTTCAAGCGCAATGAGCATCGATGGCATATCAAGTCCAGCGGCCATCCCCAAGGCTAATGCTGATAAGGCATTGAGCAGGTTATGCTTGCCTTTAATCTTAAGCGCTTGGGTGTCGATGAGCTTATCGGCGCCATAATACAGTGCCAAGCCATCGCCAGCATCATGCAGATGAAATTCGTCCTTGGCAGCAAGTGAGCTGTCGGTGTGGATGATTTGTGCATCAGCAGGCAGGGCAGCTAAGCAGGCGCGCGCCAGTGCAGGATCATCTTGGCAAATCACAGCAGTCTGACAGCCCTCAAAAATGCGCAGTTTTTGATTCAGATAGTCTTGCATGCCATCATGGCGATCCAGATGATCGGCAGAGAGGTTTAGGATGGTCGCAGCTTTGGCAGACAGATGGCTGATGTGTTCAAGTTGAAAGCTGGACAGCTCAAGCACCGCCAATGCCATGTTATCGATTGTTAATAATTCTAAAGCAGGGGTGCCGATATTGCCGCCAACGCCAACACAAATGCCTGCTTGCTTTGCCATCTCGCCGACCAAGGTGGTGACGGTGCTTTTGGCATTGGAGCCTGTGATGGCAATGATCGGTGTCTGGGTCGCATTTTTGGCGTCGCGCTCGGCCAAGGCGTCAACAAACAGCTGCACATCACTGATCACGGGGATGCCAGCTGCTTTGGCGGCTTGGACGGCTGGGGTGCGCGGATCAATGCCAGGACTGATGACGATGACATCTGATGACAATAATACTGCAGAATCGATGGCGCCAAAATGCTGCAGCGCCTCGGCAGGCAGCTGATCGGCTAATGCCGGCGCGGCTTGGGCATCGGTGATGGCAACGGCGTGTCCTTGTTCACACAAATAACGAACAGCAGACAGACCTGAACTGCCCAGACCGATGACGGCATATTTTTTTGACATGGGGTTTTCCTTACTCTTTAGTGTCAGCAACCTATGATAACAGATGTGACTATTGTAGCAGGTTTGGCAGATGGGCGATAGGTCTAGGCTATGGGATCGCAGCAAGTTATGGCGCGCCGCTGCACTGAGGATCAGATTTTGTTAAAATACGGTTGTTAATTATTTGCTTGGGCTATATAATACTTTGAGTTGTATGAGAATTTGGCTGACCCCAACCCATTTTTTGCCAAAGGAAAATTTATGAAACTGATTTCTGCAATCATCAAGCCATTTAAGCTCGACGAGGTACGCGAGGCGCTCTCGGAAATTGGCGTCAATGGCATCACCATCACCGAAGTTAAGGGATTTGGTCGTCAAAAGGGGCATACCGAGATGTACCGCGGTGCTGAATATGTGGTTGATTTTCTTCCAAAAATCAAAATCGAGATCGCCTGTAGCGATGAGATGGCCAATAGCATCATTGAAGTGATCATCAAGGCTGCCAATACCGGCAAAATCGGCGACGGTAAGATCTTTGTGACGCCACTTGAGCAAGTGATTCGTATCCGTACTGGCGAATTTGATGAAAGTGCGCTGTGATGAGTGTATTGCTAATATCGCCAATCTGACAAACTGCGTTAAGAAAGCTTGCGCTGTGATCTATAAATTTATACCAAAAAAAATACACCGCAGAATTGAACCGCACCCCAAAAG
>NZ_MUYV01000013.1 GCF_002014855.1 Moraxella porci DSM 25326
CTAATCTAGTACAGCCCCTAAATTTCAATAAACTTGATCGCCATGCAAAATTCCAAATAGCCATGGATGATAAAGATGTTAAAAAATGGCAGTATATCACCGAATACGGCAGTGATTTGTAATAATTGCCAATGGCTTATTCACCCTTTGTCATAAATTATAAAGCGATCAACTTAGCCGCCCAGCTTAGCCGCCTGCGCATTTGCTTATCATCACAATAAAGAAATGTCAGCGATCAGGCCGCTCATCTGCTATAATCCACTTGATAGTAAATAAATTATCTTAACAGGATGGATTATGAAAGCAGTATTTTTGGATGCGGCGACTTTTTCACGCCAAGCAAACCTGCCTGCACCAGATGGCGTCAGTGATTATCAAGTCTTTGATCACACCGCCAATGACGCCAATCTCATCATCGAGCGCTGCACTGATGCTGATATCATCATCACCAACAAAGTCATCTTAGATCGACGAATCATCGAAGCTCTGCCTAAGCTTAAGCTGATTCAGCTGACCGCCACAGGGATGAATAATATCGATCAAGCAGCCTGTCAAGATGCCGGCGTACAGCTGTTTAATGTGGCGGGTTATTCTGTCAATACTGTGCCTGAACACACTTTGATGATGATGCTAAGCGTGATGCGCGCTGCCAAACATTATCATCAGGTCGCCACCGATGGCACTTGGCAGGCCGATGGGCGGTTTTGTCTGCTCGATGAGCCGCTGTTTGATTTGGCAGGTCAAACCTTGGGCATCATCGGGGCGGGTGCGATCGGGCGACGCGTCGGTGAGTTGACAAAAGCCTTTGGCATGAGCGTGCTTTATGCAGAGCGTCGCGGTCAAGCGCCACGCGATGATAGCTATACAGCATTTGAAACAGTGCTGGCTGATAGTCACATCATCAGTCTGCATTGCCCATTGACCGAAGACACCGAACGACTAATCAATGATCAGACCATCGCCCTAATGCACAATAAGCCATTGATCATCAATGTCGCTCGCGGCGGTGTCGTCGATGGCGGCAGCATCGTTCGCGCCTTAGACTCTGGACAGATCTTTGGCTATGCCTCTGATGTCTTTGATGATGAGCCTTTTGCCGCAGATGATCCTTTATTGAGCATCATGAATCACCCAAGAGTACTGTACACGCCGCATAATGCTTGGGGTAGCCTAAAAGCGCAGCACAAGCTGTGGCAAATCTTATCTGCTCAAGTTAGCCAATTCATCGGCGAACATCAGACCTAAGATGCATCAACCAAAAAAGCCTTCTCGATATCTCGAAAAGGCTTTTTTAATATGGTGGCGAGAGGCAGGATCGAACTGCCGACACACGGATTTTCAATCCGTTGCTCTACCAACTGAGCTATCACGCCAAAGTGGGCGTATTAAACCATAAACAACTTCATCAAGTCAAGCATTTTTCGTAAAAATCATTAAAAATTCATAAAATCGAGCAGATTGGCGGTTTGATAGAACAGATTGTTGCTGTCAATGCTTTGTTAGTGAATTGATCAGTCAAGATACTAATCACAAAAAATTTTCAAAAAAAGGTTTTTTGGTCAGCAGATTGGTGTATGATATGGATTTAATTTTTTGATGATGCTCATGAATACCTCGTCCATTTTTAGCGCCGATCACTTACTGACACAGTCTGTCTTGTCTATCGACGACTTATCGCAGTTGCAGCAGTGGCAGCAGGACGCTTTGCCCAAGATCTTTGATATCGTGCTGACGGCAGCGACCCTGCCCGAGCCATTGAATGCTGCATGTCGTTATGCGATGTATAATGGTGGTAAACGCGTGCGTCCATTATTGGTGTTGGCAAGTTTTTTGACGATCTGTTCCTCTGCATCAAATGGTGTTGAGCAGATGGCGATGGTTTATCGTGCGATGGCGGCAGTGGAGCTGATTCATGGCTATTCTTTGGTGCATGATGATCTGCCTTGTATGGATGATGATGCGCTTCGCCGCGGACAGCCGACTTGCCATGTGGTCTATGGTGAGGCGGTCGCGCTGTTGGCTGGTGATGCGCTGCTGTCGATTGCTTTTGAGTCTTTGGGCGCTACTTATCAAGCGAACGCTGCAGCAGCTGATGTCAGTCTGCACTTAAGCCAAACTCTGGCACCGCGCGCTCGGCGAATGGTCTCAGGACAGATGCTGGATATACAAGCAGAAGGACAGAGCATCGATCAAGCATCGCTTGAGGCGATTCACCGCGATAAGACAGGCGCGCTGATTGAGGCGGCGGTGCTGATGGGCGGCATCTGTGCTGGCGCTGACCGTGATCAGCTGCATCGCCTTAGCATCTATGCTCAGCAGGTGGGATTGGCTTTTCAAGTTCAAGATGATGTGCTGGATGTCATCGCCGATACTGCCACACTCGGCAAGCCTGCTGGCAGTGACGAAAAGCTTGAAAAATCAACTTATGTCAAACTGTTAGGCATCGAATCAGCCCAACAATACGCCGCCAGTTTATTTGATGATGCGCGCGCACAAGTGGCGGATTTTGGTGATAACAACCTATTAATCCAACTCATCGACTGGCTACAGCGGCGCCAATTTTAGCCCGATGGCTGACCGACCACCAAGCCTAAAGCCATCCATTTCACAGATGTACTTGATTCCGCTAAGCAGGCAGTGATTTGGCGTCGGTCACAAGCTTTGTCATTGCGACAGGCTTGGCCAGATCTGCCCCTGTATGCCATTGATATTCCACACCTATCGCATCGAGCATCTGATTGATATTCTGGGCACTGGCCTCATCCACCACCCAAGTCAGCAGATACAGATGCCAATGAAAATGCGTGAGCGTATGGCGTAGGCTGGCTGTTGGTGTGGTCATCAGCGGCAGCAGCTCGGTGAATCCTGCCATCATGAGATCCTCACCGTCATCGGTTTGCCAAGCTGTCATCACAGCCTCTTTGAATGCTTGTGCATCAAGGCCACTTTTGGCATCACTTGCCAGCGGTAGCAGCGGCAAGCACCACAGCCCATCCCAAATACCGCCACCATTTTGGCGATGAATCCACAGATCCCGTCCTTGATGATGCACTCTGATCACACCACTGTGGCGATGCGGCTTGGGTGCAGCTTTTTTCTTAATAGGCAATAGGTGCTGGCTGCCATTTTTATAAGCAATACAGTCTTTTGACACAGGGCAGCGCTCGCATTTGGGCTTGGTGCGCGTGCAAATGGTTGCGCCCAGATCCATCATTGCTTGGGCGTATTTGCCGCTGTGATCGCGCGGCGTCAATGCAGTGGCAAGCGTCCACAGCTTGGCATCGGTGGCGCTCTTGGTAATATCATCAGTGATGCCGCGATGGCGTGCCAGTACGCGCTTAACATTACCATCACAGATCACCCCAAAGCCGCGCACGCCCATAGCCACGATCGCGCCTGCTGTCGAGCGCCCGACACCTTTGATGGCTTGCCATTCATCCACGGTCTGAGGAAATCGATGGTTTTGATGGATAAATGCCACCACTTGTTTGGCGCCTGCATGAAGATTTCGGGCGCGTGCATAGTAGCCAAGCCCCGCCCAATAAGGCGCGATCTCTTGCCAATCGGCCGATGCCAGCGCCTCCACCGTCCCAAAACGCTGCAAAAATCGTTCATAATAGCCCAGCACCGTTGCCACCTGTGTCTGCTGGAGCATGATCTCAGACAGCCAGACGGCATAGATGTCGGCGCTGCTATGCTGATGGTATTGCCATGGCAAATCATGCCTGCCCTCGCGCTCAAACCATTCAAGCACCCGAGCGCCAAAGCTCGTCAAATCATCTAAGGCTGGATAAGCTGCCATCAGCTCATCGCTTTTGGTTGTTGTCATATCAAAAAGCTGTTAAAATAAAACTTTGCATTATAAAAAGCTTTAGCACCAATTACAATCACCGACAGCCAATTTAATGACCCATCCTGCCTACCCTGGCCACATGACAGATTCAGCCACCCTAATGCCGCCCAAAAACCACTCAAAGCTCTTTGCCATCGCTGCTTGTTTGATATTTTTGGCATCGCCTGTACACGCCACCACCTCACCCCAAGTGCTTGAGGAGATCGGCAGCACAGTCAGCACCACAATCAAACAGACCCTGATCAAAAGCACCGAGCGCGACCAATTATATCAAACTAGCGCAGATGAAGCCCAACAAGGCATTTCCTTCAGTGTGCAGAGCTTTGATGATGAGTTTGTTGACTGCCGCGACCAATTTGCCGAACAGACAGCACCAACCTTGGTGGGTCGTCAAGGCGAACGCTTAAGCGCCATGGTGCGCGCGTTGTGCTTTGAGGGTTTTGCCACGTTGCATTCGGGCATTGCTCGTACACCGCTGTGGTCTGCCTCGCATCTGACCAAGGCACGCGTGCGTGATGCCAGAACGCTGGTGCGCTCGGACAGCTTTCGCCCTGAGCTGCGCCTACCGGCGGGCGAACGCGCCGAACTTGCCGATTATCGCCGCTCAGGTTTTGACCGCGGCCACATCGCACCCAATGGCGATATGCCAAATCCAGATGCTCAGTATGCAAGCTTTAGCCTTGCCAACATCGCTCCCCAAAATGGCGAACACAACCGCAATGTCTGGCGCCATATCGAGATCGCCACTCGCACCCTAGCCATGCAGCACGATGAGGTGTTCGTGGTGACGGGCGTGGCATTTTTGGGGAACACGAGCGAACGCATCGGTGGTCGCGTGCTGGTGCCGAGTCATTTTTTTAAGGCGGTGTATATCCCAAGCCTATCGGCCGCTGGCGTTTATTTTTCTGCAAATGACAGTACGGGCAGTTATCAGATCATCAGCTTGGATGAGCTGGCCGAGCGCACAGGCATCAATGCCATGCCTGCCCTATCCAAGGATATCCGCCAAATCGCCCATACGCTGCCACAGCCCATGAACGAAGCCCAAGCCGAGCGCGTGCTACTGGACAGCCAAAGCAAAAGCTGGCTACAATTTGCTGTCAGTGCTGTACGCTATGTGGTGGAATTTTTAAATCGTGCCTAATGGAACTTATGATGATTGACCCCTTCAAAAACGACAACCAAGTACTGAACATCGGCGGACTGTGTATCGAAAATAGCCTAGATTCGATACAGATCTACGGCGAGCTGATTATTCGCCCAGATCAAGACGGACTCACCCAAGCCAAAGCCCTGCATGAATTTGCTCAAGCACTGATTTTGGCGTTGGAGCAGCCCATCACCGCCCAAGATCACAGCGCCTCGCCATCGCCTGAGCGCATTGACAATCCTTTTGCATGATTATCAAGCCAAAACTGGCGACTCCCAAGCCGTATCAGCTTTGGCAGCGCACTGATAATCAGCAGCAAAAACTCACAAAAAGTTACCAAAAAGTATTTACAAATCGTCCAAAGCTTGGTTATAATGCCAGTAAGCTTTCAAATTTAATATTTGTATAGTCAATATCAGCCATCACTTTCATGACTGTCTCAGTCACGGGCAAGAAAAAGGAGTTTATTATGAAACTTAGCAGCAAAATCATCGCATTGGGCGCAGGTTTGTTGGTATCAGCAAGCGCAATGGCAGCCGACCCTATCGTTGGTAAATGGAAAATGAGCGAAAAAGGTGAAGAAAAAGCCATCATCACCATCAGCCAGTCGGGCAATAACTATGTTGGCGTGATGACCAAGGGTTTGACCGATAAAGCCAAAAAACGCGAAGGTGCGACTGTTTTGACTGACATCAGCAGCCAAGGCGGCGGCAAATATAAAGGCAAAGGCGCGCACCCAACGCTGCCAATCAAAGGCAATGTAAACATCACGGTGAATGGCAATAACATCACCATCAAGAGCATCGCTGGCACCCAAACAGGCGTGCGTCAATAAGCTTAAATTCATATTAAGCAAGCTGCATCAAGCATGATGCAAAAAAATACACCGTATATTTGAACCGACCCCCAATTCTTAGACACCAGTTTAAGATTAACGGTTAAGGTTTAATAAAGGACTGAGTTCTGTATTGTACAGGACTCAGTCCTTTTAATTTTACTTTTATTCTATCATGATTGTAGTAGTGAATGTATTCATCAATCACTTGTCTAAGCTCATCGGTTGATGTAAATCTTCTATTGTTTTTGCCATGAAAGAAGATTTCTTCTTTTAATGTTGCAAAGAAGCTTTCTATCACGGCATTATCCAAGCAATTACCTTTTCTTGACATACTTTGGATAATGCCATTGTCTTTTAAGCTTTGTTGGTAATTGCGCCATTATGTAGCACCTGCACAAAACTAACCACAATAAAAGCAGCTCTTTGGCTACTTTTTCTTTGATTTCTTATTGCTTTTAATGGGTTTAACTACTCTCGAGGGGTATTTGTCACCCATTGATAGCGTGTTTCGCCTTTTCTTATTCCTGTTTGGATAACCAAGCCTTGTTGAACCAGTGGTCTTAGTACATTATAAATAGCTTTGCTCTGTCTTTTATCAGGCTCTGGGCTTGTGTTTTCGTCACTGTCTAGCACCAGTGCTTGTTTTGCGATTTCATGCGTTAATAATGGCTTATCTGCTTGTTTTAGCACCTGCACTACTAGGGTTTTGATACTATTTTTAAAAGCGGATGTTCTTAATTTGGGCAGTTGGTCTATTTCGCCCATGATTTTAGCAGCTTGGGTGAGAATGTGAATTTGCTGCTCAATCTCTTGGATTTGTTTGTGTAGCGCCTGTTTGTGCTTGATAAGTTTATCAATTCTATTGGCAATACCGCTGTTGATATGAGATTCTGCCATATTACCCCCTTATTGTTTTGGCTTGTTTTGGCTTTTTAATTGGATTGGATTGAATTTGCTGGTGTTTGTTAAGCCGCTAGGGTTTCTACACGCTTTTTATTGCCTTGCCAATAACCACGCCAATCATCGGAAGGTAAACTGGTTAGGCATTTGGACACCACGTCATTGAAGATGACGCCATTGCTCAGACGGCGAGTATCTTCACGATAAGCGATTTCATTGGCATATTCATATAGGTAGGCGTTGTTCATTTTGTGAACTTGCCCGTAGTACATGCGCTTAAAGCGACTAAAATAGCTTTCCGCCAGATTATTGGTCACACCAGCATCAGAGCGATATTCCTTTTGGTGGTTGACGCGCTTTAGGTCGTGAAAATAAATTAGGTTGTCATAAGCTGGGCTTTCATCGGTATGGATGGTACTGCCTTTGGTGATATGCTTGTTGGCAAGCTGATTAACAACTTTGCTGTTTTCAGATTTGGCGATAAAGGCAATGGTGCTTCTTGCACCAATTTGTTTGGTGTTTTGTTCATCATCTTGCTTGGCAAAACTATCCCGCATAACCAAAATCGCACGTTTTAACGGGTTTTCGTGTTGTTTTAAGCGTCTGTCAACACGCTCACTCTTTTTGTTCTTAGGTTTTTGGCTAGAATGGACATAAGTAGCGTCCATGTGTACAATACCGCTCAGCTGCATCGTTTCTCGCTGTTTATGTACCTTTAATGCTTCTTTGATTTTATGCAGCAGTACAAAAGCAGTTTTGTATTGTACATTTAAGTCACGAGCAATTTGTAAAGCAGAAATACCCTTGGCTGCATTCACATACAAGCTACAGGCAAACAAAATATCACGAAGTGGTAGTTTGTGATGTGCAAATAACGTACCCGCTGTCACTGAAAAGCGGTAATTGCAGTGCTTACACTGCCATTGATGACGTGTTTTAATGAAATAGGCTTGATGCTTCTCACCACAACGAGGGCATACCACCGCTCCACCAGCGCCCCAACGCAATTTCTTCATTGTCATCACTGCCTCATATTCACTCATGCGAGCAATAGCAATCGGTGATAGATTGCGTGCTTCAGCAGAGAGGAGGAAGTGTTGTGGCATAATATAATCCTTTTATATATCGTATATGATGATTATATACTAAGAACCAAACTTTGACAAGTATAAAAATATCGTTTATAATGAAAAAAATTGTTAAATGATTTTCTGGTATGTATCCATGAATAAAGAAACACAAGCCTTGTGGCGAAATAAAGCCAAAGGTATTTTAAAATCTGAGATTGCACTGCGAAATCTTAGTTATGCCGATGTCGTTGAAAAACTCAAAGAAATTGGTATTGAAGAAACGCCTCAAAACTTAAGCAACAAAATCACTCGTGGCGCTTTTGGGGCTGATTTTATGTTGCAGGTATTAACTGTGATTGGGTGCAAAAGTCTAAATCTGAATTAATGGTTATTTATGAGTACAAATGAAGTTGTAACGGAAGATGGTATCTTGCCAGAAATCCACCTGCATTCTGAATATATGAACTGGTTTAAAAGTTGCGGAGTTAGGTTTAAAGCCTGGGGTAGCGCAGGCCCTGATTTTATTTTAACTGAACTAAATCTAATAGGAGAGGTCAAAAATAAAGATACAAATTCAAATTTAAAGAAGGCGGTGAAAGAAATTTATGAAAGAAAAACCGATATTGGCAAGATTGATAACTATGAGGCCTTCTTTATAGTTGCAGGTGAGACAATACGATACTACAATCAAACGAAAGAAAAACACTGGCAGGATGTGAAACTGGATAAGTGTATTGTATTCAAAGAAAAAGATAGGGATCAGTTTTTAGACTTTATCAAACAAAAAGGCCATAAAATAAAAATAGACTCTCATTTGGAGTACGCTTTAGATTTTATTCTAAATGATAAATTTAAACTAAATGTCACGGACGCTTTTCAAATTTTATTCAATCTTGATAAAGAAATAATTACCACTAATAGATATCTGTTTATCAACCAAGCAACCGAGAATGAGATCGAAATTCATTTGGTAATGGACAAGGTTAATAGAGAAGAACTTTTAAATTTCATCAATAAATTTACAATTGATGATGTAAATAAAGTAAAAGAATACATAAAACACAACTACTCCAGCCACATGCCGGATGATAAAAAAGCCAATTTGGGTAAATACTACACCCCAAAAGAAATAGTGGAACTATTAAGAGAGAGCATACAGGAGCGAATTACTTTTGATACCACTGTGATGGATCTGTCCTGCGGTTGTGGGGCTTTTCTTGAATTATTTGATGATTGTAAAATCATAGGGGCGGATGTAGACAAAACTGCCATTGAAATACTTGACTTGTTTAAATTCTCCAATATACTTCATGACAATACATTATTAAATGTAAGTCGTGATAAATATGGGCTAGACAAGGACGACAGAGTTATTATCATTGGGAATCCTCCTTATAACGATTCAACTAGTATTAATAAGCGATATAGCACAAAGCAAAAAGCGGAACGACTGATTCAAGATGAAGATATCAAATGTAGGGATGTGGGACGTTCTTTTTTGGAGGCATATGCCAAACTTGAACCAGAATACATTTGTGTTCTGCACCCACTATCCTATCTTATCAAGAAAAACAATCTAAGAGATATGAAAAAACTAAGGGCTAACTACCGCCTAGCAAAAGCAATTATTTTCTCTAGCCATTACTTCAAAGATTTAACGGGGGGCACTCCTTTCCCCATAATTATGGCTACTTATGAAAAGAATGCCGAAGGGATGAATTATGAGTTTATAAAAAACTTTATGTTTGACATATATGGCAGCGACTTAAAATTTTCACTTAGTGGTGTAGAACAAGCGGGGAATGATTATATACACCAAACTGTCACAAGTTTAGACAAAGGTTTTTCGGATATAGATGTATATCACTACAATTTTCGCGATTTAAACTCGATAAATAAAGCCAATTTTCAAAGTAAAGAATATAGAGAAAAGCATAAAAACTCGATGTTGGTTGTTAATTTCGACAATCTATGGAAGTACTGTTATATAAACTGTATAAAAAAATTTTTATTACCAATGCTTGCTGAGGAGCACAACTACATTTTGGGTAATTTAAATCCAATATTGGATAGGCGATTGATTGAGAGTGATTTAGAATATTGGAGTGATTTATTTATTATGGGTGCTATACTTAAAAATACGCACAGACTCGATGTTTTTAATATAGACAACATAAATCGTAACTTTATGTCTAAAAAGTTTGTTCTGAATCGATTTAAACACAAAGTAAAAAATGAAGAAAGCTGCGGCGGGAAACCGAATATATACAGAATGTTCCTAAATTATCTTGACACAAGAGATTCCAACATTGAGAATGAGATATATCAGGTTATAAGAGATTATTTCAAGCAGTTAGTAAACCAGTGTTTTTTTAAATAGGTGTATCAGCACCTATTTTTTCTTTTATATTTGTGCAGGTGCTACATAATGGCGGGTAATTGTTCATTTGATA
>NZ_MUYV01000014.1 GCF_002014855.1 Moraxella porci DSM 25326
GAAATCGCCCACCACAATGACTTAGGCGAAACTTCTGCCACAGTACAGCAGGATGCGCACAGCGCACCATTAATCTGGGGTGCGGGCGTCACTGTACCACTACAATATTCCCAGACACCGCATAAGAGGTTATACTACCCCAAACTAGGAGTAATATCTCATGACAAAACAGCGTAAGCAGTACAGCAACGAATTTAAACTAGAAATGGTTAAACCCATAGAAGAACAAAATCAGCGTGTTGTTGATGTTGCTAGGCAAATCTGTTTCAATGGTGCGTTGTACGCACCTTACGCACTACAGGGCAAAAAAATTACAATGGAGGATCTGATCGCAAGTGGTTTAGCTGGCAGTATTAATGGTCTTACATTTGGTGGCAAGAAATGATAAATTTGCAAAATCATAGCACAATAGACAAAAAGAATTTTTATAAAATAGTTCTTTTTGTCTTGTTCTGCGTAGCTATGGGGATTTTTTACAAAATATTTTTTCACCCTAAAGCAAGCATCAGTGATACCAATAGCTACATTCAAGAGTCTAAGCTTATCCATTTACAAGATATGAACATGACTTATGTCTCGGAAAATCTGCACAGTCCTTACGGCTATAAACTGGGGACGCTTGAACAATATTACTATTACCAAACAGTTCTTTATTCGCCAAAAATGGATAAATACTTTGCACTGAGATGTTATGAGTGTTTTTACCCAGAATATTTGTACGCACCAGACTTGCTTAGCGGCATTGATGACTTGGAAACCGTATCTACCATAATGTCCAATATCCATCGACCCAATCTTGGCAATAACAAAGCAATATTTTTAATGGTGAATACCAAAGAGTTTGATGATAACGCAATGGGGACAAGCCAAAATCCAATTCCTGTATTTTGGTATTATCAAGATGCCAATAATAAAACTCAATTTGTTAAACACAATCCTAAAATAGCCGATGCTAAACCACCTTATATGCTACAAAAGAAATTTGGTAGTCTATATGATGCTTTTGGTAAAAATTCTGCTACAGATAATTTTCAGTATTTTTATAATGTATTTTCGTATCTAACTTATCACAAGTCTGTCGATTAAAATGAGTTCATTGGTTGGACTCAAGGTGATAAAAACCTGTACTAATCCAGACCTAATCTGACAATTGCTGATGGCAATGCGACGGATGCACTGAGTGGGGCGTGCAGTTGGTAGTGCAACCAGCTTGCACTAGTTGTACAAGTATTTTGCCCAAAGAAGTAAATATTCCCACTGGCGGAATACAGCCTTTGCCTAAAGGCAGTGAACAAGATGGCAAAATATATAAGAAAGAAGAGTAATATGAATGTTTTCCGATTAAAATCTAATTTGTTAAACAATCAAGATAATCGTTGGTTTTTACAAAATCAGCCTTATACAGGGATTGTATTTTTTGATAAAGATAATTTTCAACTCGATGTGTTTGAAGTAGAGAGTGGTTATGTTACTAAGCCTTATATATCTCCATGTCAAAAAACATTAACAGGTATTTTACCATCTCCAATTTCTATTGATAGCTCTTCATTCAGCAATGAAGAAGAAGATGTTTATGGTTGTGGAACAATTCCGCAGATGTACCAAAATTCCATTTATTAAGGAATGTCTTATAATTTTAGAAATGGGAAATGTATTTATGAGGGTTACAGTAATGAAGATGGTATTACAGAAAGCAAGATTCATTGGTCTTACAATCCCAATAATCCAATTCTGGATGATTTAAAGCAATTTGAATTGCAAAACTACGACAAAAAACTTCCGAGGTCTTTCTATTACTATTATCGCTCAAATAATAGTTTTTCATATTATCTTTGGGATGATAAGGATTATTATGAGCATATTAGTATTTCTTACTTTCCTGATTCAGGTATGGTAAAATCATTGTTTCTGCAAGGAGATGTATTAAAAACAAAATCATACTTAAATTGCCCAATACAATTACCAGAAATATTTAGAACAATAGAAAATTATCACAATTTCATTTTTTGTGATAAAGTTGGTCATTTAGTTTTACGCATAGACAAAAGTTATATTCGGCAACTTTTTGATACATGGCTTAAAAATAATTCCTTCAAAAATATAAAATCTCTCAGCATTAGAGGTGTTGAAGGGTTAGATGACTTGTCAATTTTTAGTAATAAGAAATATTTTGGAAGTTTAATAGAGCTTGCTATAGATGAAACATTGGACAAGTCAGTTGTTCATGATTTAAAAATTAAAAATCCAAATTTAATTATAAGATTATATTAATAGGAAAGTATTTTGATTTATCTTATTTTAGATGCTTATTATCATGATGTTGATGGTAAAACTACAGCAAATGTTTCAGCAATTAGATTTACTGGTATTGAGAATAACATTATATTAAACGAATACAAAGCCGTTATTCATAATGTCAGTCCTTATAAATCAGGTCAATTTTATAAAAGAGAAATGCCATGTTTATTAGGATTGATAGACAAAATAAATGATCCTTTTGATGTTATCATTATTGATGGCTATGTGTATTTAGATGGTCAGGATAAAGCAGGTCTTGGTAAATATTTATATGACCAATTAATCATCAAAAAGCCAATTATTGGCATTGCCAAGACAAATTTTTATGGCATCCCATCAGAATATAAAAGGGGCTGTACTAGATTAGCCTAAATCCCACACCATCTTCTCAATACTTTAAGCTGATTAGATGGTGTACCATAGTTAAAACGAAACTCACATTCTTTGATAAAAAGATGAAAGTGTTTCTTGTCAATGCCATTGTACTTTCTTAAAACACGCTTGGCTTGCGACCAGAAATTCTCAATGCCGTTGATGTGATTATGGTCTTTTGCAAATTCTTTGGAATGGTTAATTCTAAAATGCTTAAAATCACTTACATCAAGAGCATTATAGCTTTTGTAGCAGTCTGTATAAACAATACTATCAGGCTTGATTTTGCTTGTGATGATAGGCATTAGCGTGTTAGTCTTGGTGTCTTTAACCACAACCACAAAGACTTTACCGTTGCGTTTTAAAAGACCGAAGACAGCTGTTTTACCACCAGCGCCACGACCACGCTTGCCTTTGCGAATGCCGCCAAAATAGCTTTCATCAAGCTCTATTTCGCGCCATTATGTAGCACCTGCACAAAACTAACCACAATAAAAGCAGCTCTTTGGCTGCTTTTTCTTTGATTTCTTATTGCTTTTAATGGGTTTAACTACTCTCGAGGGGTATTTGTCACCCATTGATAGCGTGTTTCGCCTTTTCTTATTCCTGTTTGGATAACCAAGCCTTGTTGAACCAGTGGTCTTAGTACATTATAAATAGCTTTGCTCTGTCTTTTATCAGGCTCTGGGCTTGTGTTTTCGGCACTGTCTAGCATCAGTGCTTGTTTTGCGATTTCATGCGTTAATAATGGCTTATCTGCTTGTTTTAGCACCTGCACTACTAGGGTTTTGATACTATTTTTAAAAGCGGATGTTCTTAATTTGGGCAGTTGGTCTATTTCGCCCATGATTTTAGCAGCTTGGGTGAGAATGTGAATTTGCTGCTCAATCTCTTGGATTTGTTTGTGTAGCGCCTGTTTGTGCTTGATAAGTTTATCAATTCTATTGGCAATACCGCTGTTGATATGAGATTCTGCCATATTACCCCCTTATTGTTTTGGCTTGTTTTGGCTTTTTAATTGGATTGGATTGAATTTGCTGGTGTTTGTTAAGCCGCTAGGGTTTCCACGCGCTTTTTATTGCCTTGCCAATAGCCACGCCAATCATCAGAAGGTAAACTGGTTAAGCATTTGGATACCACGTCATTGAAGATGACGCCATTGCTCAGACGGCGAGTATCTTCACGGTATGCGATTTCATTGGCATATTCATATAGGTAGGCGTTGTTCATTTTGTGAACTTGCCCATAGTACATACGCTTAAAGCGACTAAAATAGCTTTCTGCTAAGTTATTGGTCACACCAGTATCAGAGCGATATTCCTTTTGGTGGTTGACGCGCTTTAGGTCGTGAAAATAAATCAGGTTGTCATAAGCTGGGCTTTCATCGGTATGGATGGTACTGCCTTTTTCAATGTGTTTGTTAGCAAGCTGATTAACAACTTTGCTGTTTTCAGATTTAGCAACAAAAGCAATGGTGTTTCTTGCACCAATTTGTTTGTCGTCTTGTGTATCATCTTGCTTGGCAAAACTATCCCGCATAACCAAAATCGCACGTTTTAGCGGGTTTTCGTGTTGTTTTAAGCGTCTATCAACACGCTCACTCTTTTTGTTCTTAGGTTTTTGGCTAGAATGGACATAAGTAGCGTCCATGTGCACCACGCCACTCAGCTGCATCATTTCTCGCTGTTTATGCACCTTTAAAGCTTCTTTGATTTTATGCAGCAGTACAAAAGCAGTTTTGTATTGTACATTTAAGTCACGAGCAATTTGTAAAGCAGAAATACCCTTGGCTGCATTCACATACAAGCTACAGGCAAATAAAATATCACGCAAAGGCAATTTGTGATGAGCAAATAACGTACCCGCTGTCACTGAAAAACGGTAATTGCATTCCTTGCATTGCCACTGTTTACGAGATTTAATGTAATAAGCCTCATGCTTTTTGCCACAACGAGGGCATATTACATCCTTACCCTCACCCCAACGCAATTTCTTCATTGTCATCACCGCCTCATGTTCACTCATGCGAGCAATAGCAATCGGTGATAGATTGCGTGCTTCGGCAGAGAGAAGGAAGTGTTGTGGCATGGTGTTCTCCAATAATAATTAATTAGTAACCAATATGTGTTTATATCATCATATACGATGATTATATCACAATAATATACATTTGCAAATACTTTTTTCATCATGTATAATGAAAACATATATTTAGTGTTATTCGGAGAAATAATTATGACTGAGCAAACAACAGTTTCAGATGACGCTTATTGGAAAGGTTACGTACGCGGTCTTTTAAAAGCAGAGATCGCCAGACGTAACATCAGCTATGTCGAAATTTCAGAAAGACTAGCGGCACAAGGTATCCATGAAAGCCCACAAAATATCAGCAATAAAATCGCCAGAGGTACTTTTGGTGCGATTTTTATGGTGCAGGTATTAACTGCGATTGGATGTGAACAGATATCAGTAAAGTAAGATATTCAATTATGAACAACAAAGATATTGGGTTGCCAATAAATACAATTTACAATGAAGATTGCTTAATAGGTATGCAGAGAATTAATGATAAATCCATTGACATGATTTTATGTGATTTACCTTACGGAACAACTGCTTGTGCATGGGATAGTATTATTCCATTAAATGAATTATGGGAACAATATAAAAGAATTATAAAGCCGACAGGTGCTATTGTTCTGTTCGGTAGCCAACCTTTTACATCTTTACTTGTTGCAAGTAATTTAGAATGGTTTAAATATTCATGGATATGGCACAAAAACCGTGCTACAGGTCATGTTCATGCAAAGAATAAACCAATGAAAATACATGAAGATATTTGTGTGTTTTCACAAGGAACAACAGTACACGCCAGTCAATCAAAAAAAAGAATGACATATAATCCGCAGGGTTTAATTTCACTAGACACCCCTATAATTCGTGTAAGAAATGATAGGGGCGATGATACTGTTTTATCAGCAAGAAAATCACACCGCCCAACTGAACAAACTGATACAGGCTATCCTAATAGCTTATTGTATTTCCCTATTGAAATGAATGAAAAGAGATTTCACCCAACACAAAAGCCTTTAGCTTTATGTGAGTATCTTATTAAAACTTATTCTAACAGCAATGAGATTATACTGGATAATTGCATGGGTAGTGGCACAACTGCACTTGCATCAATTAACACTGGAAGAAATTACATCGGTTTTGAAAAAGACTTTGAAATATATAACATCGCTATGGAGAGGGTAGAAAGTAATGGATAACAGTCAAAATAGTAATTTCACCAACAAATCAAAACAACTAGGTCAAGCAGATGATTCTGCTGCAAGATTGTTAATTGAGTTGTTAGGTAGCTCAGTGGGGCGAAATTTTGATATTGAGAGTATTTTTGTAGAAAAGACAAAGGATGGAGTTTGGAGATGGTTTATCTTTGAGTTTCTTAAAGCCGAAACTATCCCACCACAATTAAGCCATCCTAATTTTTATTGGTATAAGAATGGTAGAAAGTTTTTAAGTCTATGGGCTGTTGTTCAAACTTTTCGCAAAGCAGGCTACAAGGCAGAATTAATACTTGTAAATTATGCTGACGATAGGTCATTGGGAATTAAAAGAATGTTAGTTACGGATGTAAAAGTTGAAACCAATGAGGTTTATTGTACTAAACGAGATGGGACAATTATTTATAACCATGTTCAAACTATAGACTCGAATAAAAGTTTTGAGGATTTTAAACAATTATTCAAAACATTCAACGATACAAAACAAGGGGATACATGGGAGATTTTGGACGATTTAATGTTAAATAGTGCCAATAATAATGATTAGTAAAGAACTTTTGTTTTGTGCAAATGCTACATAATGGCGCTATTTCGCCATCAAACAATTCTTTAGCCTCAAGATTAAGATGGTATTCTATCACAAGTCTGATTTTATGATAGAATAAAGCTGCTGAATTTGGGTGTATTTGTAGTAAATCAGCTGCCGAACGAGCAGTAACTTCAAGTACAAAAAATTCAAGCAGTCTTTTTTGTACTTTTTTACTTAGTTTACAATGGGTTATCTTCATAAAACTAGTATAACATGAGAGTTATTCTAGTACAGCCCCATATAAAATATATCGTGGTACTAGCAAACACCCTTTGTATGTTACTTGCATTAATATTAGCATAGACACTGCTAAAACTTGGGTTCAAAAATTACAAGGTCAATATAGAATTCCTGATATAGTTAAAAAAACCGATATACTAAGCAGGGAAACTGATACAGAACAATAGTTCGGTAGGTTGGGTTATGCTATCGCTAACCTAGCATGATGGTGTAAATCTTTGCATTTATTGGGCTTTCGCAAGCTTAAGCCCAGCCTATGAGCTATCAAATTATGTACCGGCACAGTCTATAGTTGTGCTGAGCACAAAAACCCAACCGCCCAACCAACCCCAACCCTGCCACCATCTTTTCGATGGTGGTTTTTATTCTTGATCAAGCGGTTTAGGGATACATGTCTCTTAGCTTGGGATCTTCATTGATATACGCCTGCACTCTAAAGCAGACATCCCGATAGCCGTGCCAGTAGTAATTTGCATCTTGTTTTTCATACATGTACCGATCCCAGATGTCATCCATCCACGGAGTAAAGGCTGCTCGTGCAGTCAGCTTGAGTGGATGCGCCATACTTTGTTATCACCATAAATAAATCTGGTAATATTGACAGTATTCCAAGAATATCAGTCCAGAATCAATCTAACTGCCAATCAAAAACTCATGCAGGAACAAGCCAACTGAAATAAATCGATGGCGCGGCTGTTCAATGATCATCAAATAAGACCAGATCAGGATAGTGTGCGTGAATGCTTTTGGTTTGCAAGTTTATCACCATTGACATCGGATCAAGGATGGTTTTTGCTTAGATAATTATGATAAGATGGTAAGGTAAATGGAATATCTGGCATTATGGCTGATGAGTGCCAAAGCTTATGGTCTATGCTGATGCCAAGTTTTGGTTTATGTCGATGACGGCTGCTCACTTGGCCATCATTAACGCATCAACAAGGAAGTCTTATGATTACACATCGATTCATTGATGTTGATAGCGCGCTGCAGATTGGCGTGATCACACTCAATAACCCAAAATCTTTGAATGCACTGAGCTACGAGATGGTTCAAAGCATCCATCAGCACCTCACCGACTGGGCGGCTGATGATCGGATCGTGGCTGTGCTGATGCACGGCGCTGGTGATAAGGCATTTTGTGCTGGTGGGGATATTCGCGGCCTGTATCATGGCTATGATCCGACGACATTTCCAAATCCAGTGGCTGAGCGATTTTTTGGTACAGAATACGACCTATGCAAAAAGATCAACAGTTATAACAAGCCGATCATTATCTGGGGTAGTGGCATCGTGATGGGTGGCGGCATGGGTCTGGCAGTGCCATCGAGCCATCGGATCGTCACTGAAACGACGATGATGGCGATGCCTGAGGTGACGATCGGGCTGTTTCCTGATGCTGGCGGTTCGTATTTTTTGGGACAGATGCCTGATCGGATCGGGCTGTTTTTGGGGCTGACGGGTGCGCGCTTTAATGGCGCTGATGCGTTGGCGCTGGGCGTGGCTGATTTTGCGATGGCAAGCGATGGCCTTGATCGGCTTATCGATACACTGGCGGCGGCGCAGTGGTGTGATGATGCAGCCACCAACCATCAGATGCTCAATCAGCTGATCGGCAGCATCGAAGATCGTGGTGTGCTGCCGTCAGGGTGGCTGCTGGCGCATCGTGATGAGATCACGCAGATCATGCAGGCGTCGTCATTAATTCATTTTGATGCCATCGCCAAAGATACTCAAATCAAGCGCTCTGATTATGTGGCTCGTGCATTAGATCAGTATGCCAAAGGCTCACCGACTTCAGCCGCCATCGCATGGCATCTACATCATCGCATCGATGGCATGGATTTTGATGCGGTGATGGATCTGGAATATCTGGTGGCGATCCATTGTGCTGATCGAGGGGAGTTTGCCGAGGGCGTGCGCGCGCTATTAATTGATAAGGATAAGCGTCCCAAATGGCGCTATACGCTTGCTGATATGCCTAAGGATTATGCCAAAAGCCACACCATGCCGTGGTAAGCATGACTGTGATGGGCTGATGATGCCTAGCATGGCTAATATTAACCTTAGCCATGCTTAGGCGGCGAAAAGATTCAGCTTTATGCCTATTCAATCAAGAAAAAAACCAGGTCAGGATGATGCCAAAGCTTGTTCTTTTATTCACTTAAAAGCTTGGATTTAGCAGGCGATCGATGAAGTGAACGATGATCGCAGGCTCGATGGCAATGGTCGCTACCACGCCGAACACCGCACCGAACAGATGCGCCGAATGGTTGATATTACCGCCACCGCGACGATCTGCCCAGATGCTGTAGGCCACATAAGCCACCGCAAAAACGATCGCAGGAATCGGCAACACCGCGAACAGATACAGAGTATTCCACGGCGCAAATAAAATATAAGCAAACAGTACCGCCGATACCGCGCCTGAAGCACCGAGGCTTGAGTAGCGCGGATTATTCTTATTGCGCGCATAAGTCGGCAAGATGGCGACGATGATCGCCAGCACATAAAAGCCGACGAAACCCAAGCTGCCAAATTTGGCAATATAAAACCGCTCAATTACCCGACCAAAAAAGTACAAGGTAAACATATTAAACAACAAATGCATGCCATCAGCATGAATAAAGCCGTGTGTCAGCAGCCGATCGTATTGCCCGCGGTTAACCGCAGGTGGATAAAAGATCAATCGCTCTAATAGCGGTCTGGATTGCCAAGCAGCGATGCTGATCAGCACTGTGATGATGATAATGACGGTCGTGTGATTCATAATTAATACTAAATAATAAAATAAAAAATAAATTTGATTAAATACACAGGTTTAGTCTAGCAGATTTTTGCCAAAAAACTTTAGCATCTGTGTAAATTTTAAGCCATATTCTTATTTTTATCAGTTGATGTGATCTATTGATTCTGTGTCTATTTACCTCACAGGCGAGCATCGATGTTTGATAAAATGGTGAATAATTTAACGCGTAGCAAATCATTTGTCACTAACATGATGCTAAGCTGAGATGCTTAGCTAAAAAAAAGAAGCGTACGATCGTTAAGTTTTCGGTATTATTACAGATTTGTAATAATAATCCTATAGCCTAAGCAGGTTTTGTAACTTATTAAATCTAAATACAGTTTTGGTCGGGGGTTTTGTTTATCAATTGTTGCAAGGGCTTTTAACTGCGTGAAAAATCAGTCACAATAGCATCATCAAACCTCGCAGATGATAGGCACGGCGATTTTGACTGCTGAATTTGTCAGATTGAGTCAATGTTACTAATTGACAGCTGATGGCAGAGTGCTTGATCGGATAAACAAGGTATTGAGACCCGTATCGGTCTGTTTCTGATGCGAATGAAATGAATTAGCAAAATGACTCAACAAAATGGAGCGACTTATGAGCCTGATTAACAAATTGCACGAACTGATTACTCCGCATGTATTGGCAGCGATCAAAAACCAAGATGGTGACACCGCCAATAAAACCAATCTTCTAAAAACTTTCTATGCGATGTTCGCTGCACGCCTAAGCAACGAAGATGTCTATCAACGCGCCAATGCATTGCCAGACAGTGAGCTTGAGCATGGCCATCATTTGTTGAATGTCGCCTTTAGCGATGTTTCTACTGGCCAAGATCAGATCGCAACACTAAGCGACCATCTGTCAAGCGAATACGGCGTGTCATCAGTGACTGCACGCACTGCAGTTGCGACCGCTGCGCCGTTGGCATTGGCTCGTATCAAAGAATTGGCAGGTGCTGCTTCTGTGCCAGCATTCTTGCGTTCTGAACTTGCCAACGAACAAAATCATCTGCCAGCATGGGCTTATGCCTTGCTACCAGCCGGTCTATTTGCAGGCACTGCAGCAGCAAGCGCCGTCAAACCTGCACCAGTCGTGACGGAACCTGTAAAAACAGTCCCTGTGACTGAGCCTGTCAAGCCAGCGACACATGTTAATACCGCTGCGACTGAAAGACACTACGAAAAAACTGAAAAGAGCAGCTTTTTAAAGACTTTATTGCCGATCATTGGTCTGCTGATTTTTGCAGCTCTAGCATGGCTGCTACTTCGCAGCTGCCAAGATAAGCCAGCACCAGTGGCTGCACCAGTAGCGACCCAGAACGAAGCTGCCGACGCAACCGCTGCCAATGCAGCTCTTGCACCAGCGACCTTGTCATTGGCTGTGGATGAGACTGGTCAAGCGATCTACTCATGCCGTTCTCAAGTGGGTAATGAAGAGTTGGCAGGCAATATCCGCGCTGCTGTCGCTCAAGTATTTGGCACCGAAAACTGCACGCCAGAGACTTCAGCTGCACACGCCACCACCATGCCAGCAGCTGAGCATCTGCCAGCGATCCTAGGTTTGATGAAAGGCGTACCAAACTCTAGCGTTAGCATCACTGACCGCGCTGTACGCTTTAATGCAGCGACTCCAGAAGCAGTGGCATCATTGGTTGAAGGCGCGAAAGGCATTCTGCCAGCTGACTTCACTGTTGAAGCTGAGCCTGCACTGGATGTGAACACTGCGGTGGCTTCTAGCATCGAATCAGCACGCGCAGCCATCACAGGTCTGGGTGATACTGTTGAGGGTGACACAGAGATCGCAGCATTGATCAATGCGTTGAACCTACAAATCATCAATTTTGCGACTGATTCAACTGCCATCCCAGCAGAGAACCAAGAGATCCTTGATTTGGCAGCTCAAAAATTGGCTTCACTGCCACAGACTACTTTGCGCATCACAGGTCATACTGACAATCAAGGCGACCATGCCTATAACCAAAATCTGTCAGAATCTCGTGCCGCTGCTGTGCGTGATTACTTGGTTTCAAAAGGCGTACCAACAGAGCGTCTGACAGTGGCAGGTGCTAGCTTTGATCGCCCAGTTGCATCAAATGCGACTGAGCAAGGCCGCTTCCAAAACCGCCGCATCGAGTTCACCCTACAGCAAGAGGTCGAAACTGTGACTCAAGTAGGCAATGCAGAGCAAGCACCAGCTGATGCTGCACCAGCTACTGAGCAGCCAGCACAACCTGCACAATAATCACTGTCCGAGGTCATCAATGGTTGATTGACTGTTGATGGCTATTGTGGGCGGTTAAAGTGCCGAAATCTTGTGTTAAAATATCAGCCAAGCGGGAAACTGCTTGGCTTTTTTATAATCTATAACATGACGAGAATATGATGGCAAAAATGACAAAAGTCGTGCTATTTAATAAGCCTTATGGTGTGCATAGTCAGTTTCGCAAAGATCATGACGAGATGGCGACTTTGGCGGATTTTATCGATGATCAGTCGCTGAGAGTGGCAGGCAGATTGGATAAGGATTCAGAAGGCTTACTGGTGCTGACCAATCATGGTGGGCTCAATCACGCCATCACCACGCCGCCCACCGCCATCAATGCCAAATATGATGCCAAGCACGCCAAGACTTATTTGGTACAAGTTGAAAACATCCCTAGTGCAGAACAGCTTGATGCTCTGCGTACAGGCGTGATGCTCAAAGATGGCAAAACACTGCCTGCGACTGTCAAGCATCTGGCTGATGATGAGTTGCCCATCACACTGTGGGCGCGTACGCCACCGATTCGCAGTCGGGCAAGCATTCCAACCGCTTGGCTTGCCATCAGTATCATCGAAGGCAAAAACCGCCAAGTGCGTCGCATGGTGGCTCATGTGGGTTTACCGTGTCTTCGATTGATTCGCTATCAGGTGGGGCAGTGGGTGCTGAGCGATTTGGCAGTGGGTGACTATCGTGTGCTTCAGCTATCTGATGATGAGCTTAGAAAATTGGGCATCAGCGATACCCTAAAATCAGCTCATCTATCTCGCCATCATCAGTCATTGCCATCAAATCGACGCCCAACGACATCAAAACCAAAACGCCCACGCCCACCGAAATTTGGTGGATGATGGGCGGAGGGATAAGACCTGTGCAAGTTTTATGGTTGATCACCCAAAATTCAGCCATTGACCACCATCACCTGCTAAGCTTAGCTGCTCATGCGTGGTTGCAGGTATCGCATCACTGACGGCAGGCACATCAAAGACCATCAGCTCATCACGGCGAAAAGCGTGAACTTGTACGGCTTGTCCTGTGGCTTGTTGATGGGCGATTTGACGATTTAGCACGGCATTGCTTGCTTTGAGTCCATTGATGGCGATGATGACATCCCCAAAGCTCAGTCCCGCTAGGCTTGCTTGGCTGTCACGGTGTAGGTGCTTGATTTTTAGCCCTGATGATTTTTCATCCAATGTCATGCCCCAAGGTTTGGTTTGATGAGCTGTTTGACTGCTTACGCCAAATTTTGCTAAGGTTTCGCGGATTGGCAGTGGCGTGGTGCCGATGACATACTGCTGATAAAACGACTGCCATGCGTCATCACCGATTAGTTGTCCAATGACTTCGCCCAGTGACTGAGTTGTCAAAGCATAAGGCTTGGCTTTTGAGCGATCATAAAAGGTTTTGATCGCATCAAACAGACGATACTTGCCATCAGTCAACTCAAGCAAAGTCACATCCAACAGCCATGCCACCAATGCACCTTTATTATAATAACTTATGCCTTGATTGGCGGTGTTTTCATCGGCACGATACAGCTTGATCCAAGTATCAAAGCTGGATTCGGCGACACTTTGATGTGCTTTGCCATCGGTTTGTAGATAGCGGTTGATTTGGGCGGTGAGTAAGTTAAGATAATTTTTTTGATCAATCACCCCTGAGCGAAGCAGCATCAAATCATCAATATAGGAGGTAAACCCTTCAAATACCCACAACAGCGGTGTATAAGCTTCGTCGATGAGTGGATTATCCATCATCACATCCGGCTTGACTGTCTTGACCCACCATGCGTGAAAATACTCATGACTGCACAGACCCAAATATCGCTGATAATCACTGCTTGGCATGGCAGGCTCGGCAATACTTGGCAAATCAGTGCGTGGACTGACCAGTGCTGTCGAATTGATATGCTCAAGCCCACCATAGTCATTACCTGTCACCATCGTCATAAAGGTATAATCAGCAAACGGCGTGCTACCGAGCCAATCCACATAAGCTTGGCAGATTTTTTGCAAATCATTTTGTAGTCTGCCTAAATCAGCTTGATGGCGACCTGCGATGAATGAGCGATGGCTGATAACTTGCCCATCACGGTCTGTGACTTCAAAGTCAAACACATCTTGCGTACCAATTTCAAAAGGATAATCCAAATAGTCAAAGGCAGGCAGCGGGGCGAGATCGTACACCCAGCCATCACTATGTTTGGTCAGTGTATGGCTAAGACCGCAGGCGATCGTGCAGTCAGGATGCTGATGGATAAAGGCAGTTGGGATATGTAGGCTGACATGAGCAGCTGCATATTTGTCATGATTGATTAACAATAATAATGAACTAAAATTACCAAAAATCCGCTGACTATCGACAAATGCCGTCCGCACGGATAAATCATAACAATACACTTCGTACTGTACGCTCACAGCATCCCCTGATTTGGCATGGTCGAGCCTAAAGGTGTGCTTATCTGACTTGGTGGCACGATAATCGACGCCATCAATCGTGTAGATGACCTTAGTAATATTCTTGGCAAATTCACGAATCAAAAAACTGCCTGCAATCCAAGTAACCATCGATAGGCTGGGTGCATCCATGTCTGCGACAAACTGCATACGCACATCGCATAAGTGGTCATAATAGCGTTTAAAATCAATATGATATCGGGTACTCATGTGACTTCCTGATGATTATGTATGGTAAATTCCAAAATATCATAGCAAACTTGACTGATTTTGCAATGATTTGGCGAGCTATTTACAGCTTGTAACGACTTTTTTGTAATCGATGGGCAAATTGACCAAACTTCTGTTATAATGGCGAGAACTTTTTGCTGATTTTGGCGAGCTTGGCATTTGGCAAAAGCAGCCACAGCACATTTATGTAAGGAATCTCTTATGACAACTATCGCAAATGATACCGTTGTAAAATTTAACTACACGCTGACCAATGACAAGGGCGAAACCCTTGATCAATCTCGTGGCGAGCCATTGGCATACCTACACGGTCATCACAACATCATCCCAGGTCTTGAAAAAGAAATGACTGGCAAGGCAGCAGGCGACAAGTTCAAAGTCACCGTCAAGCCTGAAGAAGCTTATGGCGAGTACATCGCAGAAGCGGTTCAAGAAGTGCCACGTGCCAATTTCCAAGGTGTCGATAGCATCGAAGTGGGTATGCAGTTCCAATCACAAACTGACGATGGTCATGTGATGCTGGTCACTGTCAAAGATGTCAATGACGAAGTTGTGGTGGTGGATGGTAACCATCCGTTGGCAGGTGTTGAGCTGACCTTTGATGTTGAGATCGTCGAAGTGCGTGCAGCGACTGCTGATGAGATTGCACATGGTCATGCACATGGCGTTGGCGGTCATCATCACTAATCCATCATGGATAACAAATCGCTCAGGTCATTGACTTGGGCGATTTTTTTTGACTAAAAAATAGATAAATTTTAAAAAAATATTAATAGAATCAATAAACTAGATAATATCATGAAAAATATTCACCTTTTTTCAAAAATATATCATTTTTATTCATGTTAGCTTTGTGGTTTAATAGCACCTGTCGAAATTTTAACCATTTTTTGAATAATTTGATGACATAAAAGGTGTCCACATGACCACACAATTTAAATGCCAAGTCAAGACCATTACATTTGATGAGAATTACACCCCAGCCGAGAGTACGCGTTTGACCACCAATTTTGCCAATTTGGCTCGTGGTGACAACCGTAAAGAAAATCTACAAAACTGCATCCGTATGATTAATAAGCGGTTTAATGATTTGGCTAATTGGGATAACCCAACTGCCGACCGCTATTCACTAGAGCTTGAGATTGTCTCAACTGATTTGGATGTGACAGGTGCAGGCGAGTTTTTCCCAGCGATTGAGATGCTAAAAACCTATATCATCGACCACAAAACTGGTCAAAAAACAGACGGTATCGTCGGCAATAGCTTCTCATCTTATGTGCGTGATTATGATTTTAGCGTGCTACTGCGTGAGTATAATCAGGATAAACCGACTTTTAGCGTGCCGCATAACTATGGCGATTTGCACGGTGAGCTGTTCAAATTCTTATTAAATTCTGATGAGTTTGGCAAAGTTTCAAAAAAACCACCTGTGATTTGCCTGTCGGCGGCGACCACTCGCACCTATCATCGCACCACCAATGTCCATCCGATTTTGGGCGTGGAATATAAGCAAGATGCGTATTCGTTGACGGATGAGTATTTTGCCAAGATGGGTCTGTCGGTGCGTTATTTTATGCCGCCAAAGTCAGTTGCGCCATTTGCGTTTTATTTTGCAGGGGATTTATTGAATGACTTTAGCAATCTTGAACTCATCAGCACGATTGCGACAATGGAAGCATTCCAAAAAATCTATCGCCCAGAGATTTATAATGCCAATTCGGTCGCAGGTGAAGTGTATCAACCAAGCTTGACTTATGATGATTATTCTTTAACCAAAGTTGATTATGACCGTGTCGAGCGTACTGAGCTTGCCATCAAGCAAGGCAAATATACCGAAGCGAATTTTATCAAACCTTATCAAGCCATTTTGGAAAATTGGCTACAAAACCAAAATCAAGCAGCTTGATTAAACCGAACATTCACTTAGTTTACTATTGACAAGGCAACACCATGAGCAATTTATTATTACCAACTTCAACCGCGGGCAGCTTGCCAAAACCTGTATGGCTTGCCGAGCCTGAAAAACTGTGGTCGCCGTGGAAACTGTCGGGCGATGCACTGCGTGAGGCCAAGCAAGACGCACTATTGGTATCACTCCAAGAGCAAATCAGCGCAGGCATTGACATCGTCAGCGATGGCGAGCAGACACGCCAGCATTTTGTGACGACATTCATCGAGCATCTGGACGGTGTGGATTTTAATCAGCGTGAAACCGTGCGTATCCGCAACCGCTATGATGCTAGCGTGCCGACGGTCGTCGGTGCGGTGTCTCGTCCAAAGTCGGTATTCGTCGATGATGCCAAATTTTTGCGTCAGCATACCGACAAGCCGATCAAATGGGCATTGCCAGGGCCGATGACCATGATTGATACTTTGTATGATGCGCATTATAAAAGCCGTGAGAAATTGGCATGGGAATTTGCAAAAATTCTAAACGAAGAAGCCAAAGAACTGGAAGCTTGTGGCGTAGATATCATTCAGTTTGATGAGCCTGCGTTTAATGTGTTTTTTGATGAAGTCAATGACTGGGGCGTGGCGACACTTGAGCGCGCCATCGAAGGGCTAAAGTGCGAAACGGCGGTGCATATCTGCTATGGCTACGGTATTGAAGCGAATAACAACTGGAAAAAGACGCTGGGCAGTGAGTGGCGTCAATACGAAGAAAGCTTCCCAAAACTTCAAGCATCAAGCATTGACATCATCTCGCTAGAGTGTCAAAATTCTCATGTGCCGATGGATTTGATCGAGCTGATCCGTGGCAAAAAGGTGATGGTCGGTGCGATCGATGTGGCGACCAACACCATCGAGACAGCTGATGAAGTCGCGGCGACATTGCGTAAGGCACTACAGTTCGTCGATGCGGACAAGCTGTATCCATGCACCAACTGCGGTATGGCGCCACTATCTCGCTCTGTGGCTCGTGGCAAGCTTGAAGCACTCGCGGCAGGGGCAGCACTGGTGCGTAAAGAATTGGCATAATTTTAGCAAATTGTCCCCACAAAAACCGTGAATGGTTTATAATGCCATAACGGTTTTTAAATTTTAGAAAGACGGTTAATGATCATGGTGACTAATAGCGAATTTAAAGATGCGATGGCAAAGCTTGCCAGCGCGGTGCATGTGGTGACGACAGATGGTGTTTCAGGCCGACATGGTTTTACAGCATCTGCGGTGTGTAGCGTGACTGACGCGCCGCCGACGCTTTTGGTGTGTATGAATGGCCAAGCGCGCTCGTATGAGCATTTTGTAGAAAATCAAGTGTTGTGCGTGAATACTTTGACGGCAGACCAAGAAGAGCTGTCGGGTGTGTTCTCATCAAGTCTGGATTCCGATGAGCGGTTTGAGCATGGCGAGTGGGCGACGCTTGAGACAGGCGCACCACGACTGACCTCGGCTTTGGTGAGCTTTGATTGTGCCATTGAGGCCATCCATCGTGTCGGCACGCACAGTGTGTTTATTTGCAAAATCCTTGCCATCCACAATAACGATGCCAAGCATGAAGGATTGGTATACTTTTTTAGAAATTATCATAAAGTCGGCAGCTTTATTGCCAATGTCGAAGCGACAACCCAAGAGGCGGAACAGGATGCCAAATCCTGATCGCTCATTGCCCAGCCAGACCTTGATCGATGATCAAGGTTTTTTTATAAGTGATTGTTTATCATCGGTTTTATAAAATTTGACAATCAAGGCAGATTTGATTTTATGTCTGAAATATTGCTATAATATATCATCTTTGTGCTTTTTATTTAATCTATGTAAATTAAACTTTGTAAAAGGGAGGGGTAATGAGTTCATCAAATTCACCCAATAACTTTGATCAAGCAGGCAGCAGCACGCGCATGCAGCGCTTTTTAAAGGGCGTAGAATGGCTCGGTAATCTCTTGCCGCATCCTGTGATTTTGTTTATCTGGATGTCAGTACTGCTTTTGGGATTGTCCGCGGTCTTATCCATGATGGGCATCTCGGTGGTCGATCCAAGACCTGAGGGCGCTAAGGGTCGCAGTGAAGATGGCATGATCTATGTGGTCAATCTGCTCAATGGCGAGGGACTGGCGCGTATTGTTGAAAATCTGGTGACCAACTTCACAGGATTCGTGCCACTGGGTACTGTACTGGTGGCACTGCTTGGTGTCGGTATCGCTGAATATTCAGGCATGATCTCGGCAGCATTGCGCGGCTTGGTGATGAATGCACCTAAAAAGATGGTGACTTTGGTCGTGGTTTTTGCAGGTATCATGTCAAACACTGCCTCTGAGCTGGGCTATGTAGTGTTAATCCCATTGGCGGCGATGATTTTTCATTCTTTGGGTCGTCATCCATTGGCAGGCCTTGCAGCGGCATTTGCTGGCGTGTCAGGCGGATATAGCGCCAATTTGTTGCTTGGCACGGTTGACCCTTTGTTGTCAGGCATCAGCCAAGAGGCGGCGCGCATCATCGACCCAAACTATGTCGTCGGTGCTGAGGCGAACTGGTATTTTATGGCAGCCAGCACATTTTTGGTCAGCGGTCTGGGTTATTTTGTTACCGAAAAAATCGTCGAACCCAGCTTGGGCAAATACAATCCCAATGATGCCGATGACCCAAGCGTCTTAGATTCCAGAATCGAGCGCCTAAGCCCCCTTGAGAAAAAAGGTCTGCTGTGGGCGGGCGTGAGTATGCTGATTTTTTGTTTGCTGCTGGCATGGACGATCGTCCCTGAAAATGGTATTTTGCGTCACCCAGAGACAGGCCTTGTGGCAGGTTCGCCTTTTTTAAATGGCATCGTGGTGTTTATTTTTGTGTTCTTTGCCATCCCAGGGTATGTTTATGGTAAAGTCACAGGCAGCATCAAAACCAACCAAGATGTCGTCGATGCGATGAGTCAGGCGATGAGTTCGCTTAGTATGTACATCGTGCTGGTGTTCTTCGCTGCACAATTCACCGCGTTCTTTAATTGGTCAAATCTGGGTTCGGTGATGGCGGTATCGGGCGCCAATTTCTTAAATGACATTGGCTTGACAGGTCCGCTGTTGTTGGTTGGTTTTATCCTAATCTGTGCTTTGGTGAATTTGATGCTCGGCTCAGCTTCGGCACAATGGGCGATCACTGCACCGATCTTTATTCCAATGCTGATGCTGACAGGCTATGCGCCTGAGATGATTCAGGCGGCTTATCGCATCGGTGACAGCACCACCAACATCATCACGCCGATGATGAGCTATTTTGGCCTAATCATGGCGGTGGCGATCCGCTATAAAAAGGATACAGGCGTCGGTACTTTGATGTCGATGATGCTGCCTTACTCGATGATTTTCTTGGTGGGTTGGACGATTTTGTTTTATGTTTGGGTGTTTGTGCTAGGACTGCCAGTTGGCCCAGGCTCTGCAACCTACTATCAAGTCGGCTGATTGCTTGCCAAAAACCACTTAAGTGAATCTTAAGTGGTTTTTTAGTGGTGAATCGGTTATGTTTGTCTGATTGTTCAGATATTAATTATATGAATCAATTACCAAAACACCACATTTACCACTTTTCAATGATTCTAAATTATGTTAAGGTGAAAGGGTGTATTGATGTGAAAAGTAAGCATTCGCGTGATGGCGTGTGGTTTAAGTTTTATAACATCAATCAAAAGTATTTAAAATTATCATTTTACTAAATCACAGAAACTGTAATAATACAAATACACCCGATTGGCAGACACTTGCCAATGATCAACCACCAAAAAAAAGGAATCCGCGATGAGCGATAAAAAATGCCCTTATGACCATACTCGCTTGACCATGAGCAATGGCGCTCCAGTGGTTAGCAATCAAGATACGATGACCGCGGGCCCACGCGGCCCTGTATTAACTCAGGATTTGTGGCTGAACGAAAAGCTGGCTGACTTTGCTCGCGAAGTCATCCCAGAGCGCCGTATGCATGCCAAAGGTTCAGGTGCGTTTGGTACTTTTACTGTCACCAACGACATCACTCAGTACACCCGCGCCAAAATGTTCAGTGAAGTGGGCAAAAAAACCGAAATGTTCGCCCGATTCACCACGGTGGCAGGCGAGCGTGGCGCTGCGGATGCTGAACGCGACATTCGTGGCTTTGCGCTGAAATTCTACACCGAAGAGGGTAACTGGGATATGGTGGGTAATAACACTCCTGTGTTCTTTATCCGCGATCCAAAAAAATTCCCCGATTTGAACAAAGCGGTCAAGCGCGATCCACGCACCAACATGCGCAGTCCGACTAATAACTGGGACTGGTGGACATTGGTGCCTGAGGCGTTCCATCAGGTGACCATCGTGATGAGTGATCGCGGTATTCCGAAGTCATACCGTCACATGCACGGCTTTAGCTCTCATACTTATAGTTTTATCAATGCCAATAACGAGCGCTTTTGGGTCAAAATGCATTTTCGCACCCAACAAGGCATCGAGAATCTGACCGACGCTGAGGCAGAAGCCTTGGTGGGCAAAGACCGTGAAAGCAGCCAGCGCGATCTGTACGAAAGCATTGAAAATGGTGATTTCCCAAAATGGAAAATGTATGTTCAGATCATGCCAGAGGCAGAAGCTGAGACTGTGCCATATCATCCATTTGACCTAACCAAAGTATGGCCAAAAGGGGATTATCCGCTGATTGAGGTGGGTGAGTTTGAGCTGAACCGCAATCCAGAGAACTTCTTTTTGGATGTCGAACAGTCAGCCTTTGCACCGAGCAACCTGGTGCCTGGCATCAGCGTTTCGCCAGACCGCATGCTGCAAGCACGCTTGGTAAACTATGCCGATGCACAGCGCTATCGTCTGGGCGTCAACCGCAATCAAATCCCAGTCAATGCACCGCGCTGCCCAGTGTATAGTAACCAGCGCGATGGCCAAGGCCGTGTCGGCGACAACTATGGTGGCCGTCCGCATTATGAGCCAAACAGCTTTGGCCAATGGCAAGATCAACCAGAATTCGCTGAACCACCATTGAAGATCAATGGCGATGCCAAGATCTGGAACTTCCGTGAAGATGATGACGACTATTTCAGCCAGCCACGCGCCTTGTTTAATCTGATGAATGATGAACAAAAGCAAGCGCTGTTTGGCAATACAGCACGCGCGATGGGCGATGCGCCTGACTTTATCAAATATCGTCATATCCGCAACTGTAACAAATGCCATCCTGACTATGCCAAAGGCGTGGCAGAGGAATTGGGACTGAGTGTTGAAGATGCTGAAAAAGCTCGCGAGAGCGATCCTGCAAGACACTTGCCAAGCTTCTTATAAGCCATCAAATCCCGCTAAAAAAAAGCGTCATGTTATCATGGCGCTTTTTTAATACATTTATTTGCTCATATTTGCATAGTGATGATCACTACTAATGATATTATGCTACTTGTTGTGAGCGCTTGCTGCATATGATGATCTTCAAGTCCATCATTGATGCATAAAAAAATCCGCCAAGCATGCTTGACGGATTTTTTGAGGTGATGGGTTTAGCCACCGAAATCATCGAGTAAGATGTTTTCATCTTCGACGCCCAAAGACTTGAGCATCGAGATCACAGCGGCATTCATCACTGGAGGTCCACACATGTAGAACTCACAATCTTCAGGTGCTGGATGATCTTTTAGATAGTTTTCATACAGTACATTATGGATGAAGCCTGTGTAGCCTTCCCAGTTGTCCTCTGGTTGTGGGTCAGATAGCGCGACATGCCATTCAAAGTTATCGAATTCGGCTGCCAGCCCATCATAATCCTCGACATAGAACATCTCGCGCTTCGAACGCGCACCGTACCAGAAGCTGATTTTACGCTTTGATTTTAGGCGTTTTAGCTGGTCGAAGATGTGCGAGCGCATCGGTGCCATACCTGCACCACCACCGATGAAGACCATTTCAGCATCGGTCTCTTTGGCGAAGAATTCACCATATGGGCCTGATACGGTGATTTTGTCACCTGGTTTTAGGCTAAAAACATACGATGACATCTTGCCTGGTGGGATGCCTTCAGGGCCGCGCGGTGGTGGGCTTGCGATACGGATGTTGAACTTGATGATGCCTTTTTCTTCTGGATAGTTCGCCATCGAATAGGCGCGGATGACAGGTTCATCCACCTTAGAGGTATAGCGCCACAGATTGAAATTGTCCCAATCCTCGTGGTATTCAGGGGTGATATCGAAGTCCTTATAATGCACAGTGTGCGGCGGTGCTTCGAGCTGCACATAGCCACCAGCGCGGAAAGGCACAACCTCACCTTCAGGAATCTTCAGTGTCAGCTCTTTAATAAAGGTTGCCACATTGTCATTAGAAATAACTTCGCATTCCCATTTTTTGACATCAAAGAACTCAGGATCGATCTCGATTTTCATGTCTTGTTTGACAGCGACTTGACACGCCAGACGCATGCCATCACGGATTTCACCTTGAGTAAAATGACCTTCTTCGGTTGGCAGAATATCGCCACCACCGTCGATGACCTTACAACGACACTGGCCACAAGTACCACCGCCACCACAAGCAGATGATAGGAAAATGCCTTCATTTGCCAGAGTTTGCAGCAGCTTGCCACCAGCTTCGGTGGTGACATTGTTGTCAGGGTTATCGTTGATATTGATGGTAACTTTACCACTGTTTACCAATCTTGAGCGTGCCACCAAAATAACAGCAACTAAGCTCATGATGATGACGGTAAACATGGCAACGCCGCCAAATGCGGTACCAAATTCCATGATACTTTTCTCCTAATTGCTTATAGCGACATGCCGCCGAATGACATAAAGCCAAGCGACATCAAGCCAACCGTGATAAAAGTGATGCCAAGGCCACGCAGCGGTCCAGGCACATCCGAGTACTTGAGTTTCTCACGAATACCAGCCAGTGCTGCGATCGCAAGCGCCCAACCAAAGCCTGAGCCGATGCCATAGACGATCGACTCGCCAAAGTTATAATCGCGTTCAACCATGAACAGTACACCACCCATGATCGCACAGTTTACGGTGATCAGCGGTAGGAAAACACCTAGGGCGTTATAAAGGCTCGGTACATATTTATCTAAGAACATCTCCATGATCTGTACGGTAGCAGCGATCAGTGCGATATAGCTCAAAAGACCCAAGAAACTCAGATCAACATTAGGATAGCCTGCCCAAGCCAAAGCACCATCTTTTAGCAGATATTGGTACAGCAGGTTATTTAGCGGTACTGTGATCGCCATAACGACGACAACAGCAATACCCAAGCTGATGGCGGTTGAGACTTTCTTTGAAATCGCAATAAAGGTACACATGCCCAAGAAGAAGGCAAGTGCCATGTTCTCGATAAATACCGAGGTAATAAATAGGCTAATATAGTGTCCCATTAGTGGCCTCCCATGCCTTTAGATTGTGGCTTCATCACAAACTCTGCAGGCTCTTGCTGCTCTTTTTTCCAGATGCGCACGATGGCAATGAACGCTGCAATGACAAAGAATGATGATGGTGGCAACAGCAGTAGGCCGTTTGGAATGTACCAACCGCCATCGGTGACTTTTTCAAGCAAAGTGATGCCAAACCATGTACCATTACCGATGATCTCACGGATGGTGGCAACGAAGATCAATACCGCAGAATAGCCCAAGCCGTTACCGATACCATCTAGGAAGCTTGGGATTGGTGGGTTGCTCATCGCGAAGGCTTCAGCACGACCCATGACGATACAGTTGGTGATGATCAGACCGACGAAAACCGACAGTGAGCGGCTGATTTCATAAGCGAATGCTTGTAGGATCTGATCGACCACAATCACCAAAGATGCGATGATGACCATCTGTACGATAATACGGATCGATGACGGGATTTTGTTACGGATGATCGAGATAAAAAAGCTCGAAAATGCCGTGACTAGAGTAAGGGCAATACACATCACCAGAGCGTTTGCCACGCTGGTGGTGACTGCCAACGCCGAACAGATGCCCAGAATTTGTAGGGCGATCGGGTTGTTATTAAAAATCGGCGTCGTTAAGATGCTTTTGGTATCAGCCATGATTACGCTCCTTCGCCATTGCCAGCCGTGCCAGCTTTTAGGTTATCAAGGAATGGCTTAAAGCCATTGTCGCCCATCCAAAACTGTAGCAGATTATTGACACCGCGGATGGTCAATGTGGCACCACTGATGCCATCGACTTGACCTTCGCGCGCTGTACCTGCTTTGGTGACGGCCATTTTCATTGAGCCATCTTCGTTATACAGTTCTTTATCCACCCAAGTGGCTTGCCATTGAGGTTCTTCGATGCGAGAGCCTAGGCCTGGGGTTTCTTTGTGCTGATAAAAATTGACGCCTTTGATGGTGTTCAAATCTTTATCCAAGGTCAATAGACCGAAAATAGGGCCCCAAAGACCAGCACCATGAATCGGCAGGACGATTTGGTTTAGTTCACCTGCGGCATCGCGCTCAATATAGACTTTGGCAAAATTTGGCTTACCGCCGATTTTGGCAATGTCATTATCCAGCGATGTGGACATATTTGGGGTGCGTGCTGCTGAAGCGACATTATAGCTATTGACATCTGTGATGCCAGCTGCGCTCAGTTCTTGCTCGGTGGCAAATTTGCCAGTTTGCAGATTGACCAGACGCACCTCAAAGTCATCAAAGCGCTCAGCGATGACGCTTGAAGATTCAGTTTCTGGATTGTATTTATCGGCTGCTACCAAGATGTTTTTGTTCAAATCAAGGCGAGCATTTTCTTGTTGCTTTGATTTTAGACCAACAGCAACAGCAGAAACCATCACCGAACACACCAAGCACAGTACCAATGCTGTGACAATGGTGCTTGCGTTACTATTTTTGGCTGACATGGCTTAATCTCCGTGCAGTTTGGCGTTTGATGTTGGCTTGGGTGACGAAGTAGTCAAACAGTGGCGCGAACAAGTTAGCAAACAAGATGGCAAGCATGATGCCTTCTGGGAATGCAGGGTTCACCACGCGGATAACCACAGTCATAAAGCCGATTAATAGACCATAGCACCAGCGACCAGTGTTGGTATGAGCAGCTGAAACAGGGTCAGTTGCCATGAATACCGCACCGAACATAAAGCCACCGATGACTAGGTGCCAATGAGCAGGCAGGCTCATCATTGGGTTTTCGCCGCCGATTAGGTTGAAGATGAATGCAGTCACCACCAAACCGACAACCGAACCTGCAATCACACGCCATGATGCGATACGAGTCCACAATAGACCAACCATACCGATTAAGATAGCAAGCGTAGAGACTTCACCGATAGAGCCTTGCATATTACCAAGGAAGGCATCCATCCAAGTGATGGTGTTGCCATAAGCATCGACGAATTGATCAGGAGTTACACCCATTGCAGCCAAGCCAAGCGGAGTTGCACCACTAAAGCCATCAACCGCAGTCCAGATCGCATCGCCTGACATATATGCAGGATAAGCAAAGTATAGGAATGCACGGCCAGCTAGGGCAGGGTTTAGGAAGTTTTTACCAGTACCGCCAAACACTTCTTTGGCAACGACCACACCGAAGCTGATACCTAGCGCAACTTGCCATAGCGGAATATCTGGTGGTAGTGATAGGGCAAAGAGTACCGAAGTCACAAAGAAACCTTCGTTCACTTCGTGACCACGCACGACAGCAAAGATGATCTCCCATAGGATACCGACAGCAAAGGTCACGGCATAGATTGGCAAAAATTGCATCGCACCATAAACGAAGCTTGCCCAGATGCTATTAGGATCATAGCCTGCCATATCGGTGATGATGGTACGCCAGCCGTCAGGGGTGATACCCATCTGTTGGATGGCAGTCAGTGCTTGAAAGCCGACATTGTACATACCCCAGAACATCACAGGGAAGGTACATAGCCAAACGGTAATCATGATACGCTTAAGGTCGATACCATCACGCACATGCGATGCGCTATAAGTCTGAGATGATGGCTGACGGAAAAAGGTGTCAAACATCTCAAACACAGCATAATATTTCTCGTACTTACCACCTTTGGCAAATGATGGCTCCATACGGTCAAAGATATTGTGAATGAACTTCATGGTTAGCCTTCCTGCTCAATACGGGTCAAGTTATCACGCAAAATATCACCAAATTCATATTTGCCTGGTGATACAAAGGTGCATAGCGCCAAGTCTTCTTCGTCCAGCTCCAACGCGCCCAAATCCACTGCACTGATGATGTCTTCGACAATCAGTGCGCGAAGTAGCTGAGTGGGTAGGTAGTCTTGTGGCATGACAGTTTCATACAGACCGATTGGCACCATCGCACGCGGTGAGCCATTGGTGCTGGTGGTGAAGTTGTATTTTTTGCCTTTGAAAAATTGCGAGATATAAATCGGCAATTTTGAGAAGCGGTTCGCGCCCAAGGTAAAAAAGTGCATCGCTGGGCGTTCACGACCTTCAGCCAATGCCGAAACTTGGTTGTGGAAACGACCCAAGAAAGCCACCGCGCCAGCAGCATTGCGCCCTGATAGCACTGAGCCTGAGATGATGCGGTTATCATCGCCGTTTAGCTCACCTGCAGTCAGCTCAAGCAGATCGGCACCGCGATGTGTGCGTACCAAGCGAGGGCTGGCAACAGCAGGGCCGGCTAGGCTGATTAAACGCTCGGTATGGATACGACCTGTGGTAAATAGTTTACCGATGGCGATGACATCTTGGTAATTGATCGTCCAAACGGTCGTGCCACGCCCGATCGGGTGCAAAAAGTGAATGTGCGTACCGGCATTCCCTGCTGGATGCACCCCTGTAAAGCCGTGGTAGGAAGTTTCGTTGCCATCGGCTGCTTTGACCAAAGCATCTGGGGCGATATCACCGTGACAAACATAAGTTTTTGGTGATAACGTTGATAGAACTGCCAAGCCGTCATTGAAAGCTTGTACTTCTTCAAACAATACGGTCGCAGGATCAACAGCCAAAGGATTGGTGTCAGTCGCAGTCACAAAAATTGCAGCAGGTATGCTGTCGATTTCGGGTGTGCGGCTAAATGGGCGGCTGCGAAACGCGGTCCATTCACCTGAGGCCACCAATTGTTCTACGACAGTCGCTTGATCCAGAGCAGACAAGTCCTCGGGGCGATAGGCATTGAATGTGATTTCGTCGTTGGCTTGTGGATTGACAGCGATCACCAAGCTTTCAAAGACACGGCGTTCGCCACGATTGATCGCTATAACGGTACCGCTGGCAGGCGCGGTATAAAGTACGCCTGCGCGTTTCTTGTCTTCGTACAGCACCTGTCCTTTGGCAACTGTATCACCTACTTTGACATGCATGGTAGGACGCATGCCCACATAATCGTAGCCGACTAACGCCACCTTAGTGGGCGTGTGCTCGCTAATTTGCTTGGAGGGTTCGCCGGTGATGGGCAAATCCAAGCCTTTTTTGATGGTAATCATAAGCGGATACTTAAATTAAGACCAAAACATACCAGCCGTGACATAATGGGTAGCGGCTGGCCACCAAGTTACCTAAAAACATCCATAGCCTTGCAACCGATGGGTGGCGATGGCTGATTTTGTCTAAAGGATGGGTGTGATACACAGGTTACAAAATCAAAGCAAACAAGCTGAAATCTTGCCAATCAACAAATGTTCACACCATTAACCTAACAATTATACGCTAAAACAGCAAAAATTTACAGAGTTAAAGCATGCTTCTATCGCAAAAAATCATGAAAATATTTGAAAAATCAATAGATGGGATGCGAAATTCACCGCCAAATCTGAATTGCTGGTTTGTAAATAATAATGCAGATTAGCCATTGCTCACAAAATCGCTGATTGACCACGAACTGATGGATGAAAATTTGATCAATAACTGTTACAATGTTCAGGATTTTAATGAAACAGTTAACAAGTAGTTGAACGATAAGGAATGAGTATGTCCATGCTGATTATCCCTGCCATTGACCTAAAAGATGGCAAATGCGTGCGCCTAAAACAAGGTCGCATGGAAGATGACACCGTCTTTGGTGATGACCCTGTGGCGATGGCGAGCCAATGGGTGGCTCAAGGCGCGCGTCGTCTGCATTTGGTGGATCTAAACGGTGCCTTTGATGGTGTGCCTGTGCATAAAGATGTGGTAACAGCCATTGCCAAAGCACATCCGAATTTGCCGATTCAGTTGGGCGGCGGTGTGCGTAGCCTATCGACCATTGAGCATTATCTGGATGCAGGGCTGACTTATATCATTATCGGCACCAAGGCAGTCGAAGCGCCTGAGTTCGTCGAAGAAGCGTGCCGAGAGTTCGCAGGACACATCATCGTCGGTATCGATGCCAAAGATGGTATGGTGGCGACGCATGGCTGGGCGAATGTCACCGATGTCAAAGCGACCGAGCTTGCCAAGCGATTTGCTGATGCTGGTGTGTCAAGCATCGTCTATACCGACATCGCCAAAGATGGTATGATGCAGGGCGTGAATATCGAGCAGACGGTGGAGCTGGCTCGCTATAGCGGTCTGCCAGTCATTGCCTCTGGCGGCGTGACCAATCTGGATGACATCGCGGCGCTTAAGCCATACAGCGAGCATCTACTCGGTGCCATCACAGGTCGTGCGATTTATGAAGGGACGCTGGATTTGGCGGCGGCGCAGGCACTGCTTGATGCCTAAATATAGTCAGTTGATGGCTGATTGATTGTTAATACCCTGAATATGATGTTCGGGGTATTTTTTTGAGTATAAAGTAGTAAATTGACATCAAAGCTTGCTTGATGGGGTATTGTCTTATATGATAACAATATTAATGGATTAATCTCACCTAAAGCAAGGAGCGATTGAAAAAACGCTTTCTATTCACCGTAATTTCGGCATTTCATGTCTTAAACCGATGAAATTGTCACCAAAATCAATTTATATTAATCGTATTGGCACACGATATGCATTAGGCACACCCATTACGGACAATTCCATTTACCACGAAGTATCCTTTGTTCCGATTAGTCATGGCAGCACCAAAGGTGAAGTCTATCAGTATCTCTTAGCTAGAGGGATCAACCAAACTTATCGGGATAACATGAAGGTTGCGGGCTTGGGTGTGATCAATACAGCTAATAATTATACAGCCAGTGATGTCGGACTAGGGAATTAACTGATGAAAAAACTTTTAACACTCGCTCTAGCATTATCCATCATCGGCTGTACAACCACACAGCCAACCATTCAAATAGGTCAATCAGTAACAAAATCTACTCAGACACAGATTTTATATTATTGGGTGCATCCACAAAATCCTGTGCAAATGCTTAGTGTGGTATCAGGTGAGTTTTATTGGGAAGATGGTTGTATTTATTTATTGCAAAATGGCAAGAAATTCACCGCCCAATTCCCAGAGCTGCCCAAAGATAGCGTCGTGTGGAATGAGCAGCGCCGCACTTTAGCACTTAAAAACGCCAATAATTTATCTGAAACTGTGGAATTTCAGATGGGCGATATGATTCATACCAATGGCTATTATTCTGCTTATATGGCAGAAAAAATTGCCAATACAGATGAACAGGGTAGAAAATGTTTATCGCCAGATGGTATGGCAAATATCGGTACAGTAAGTATTGAAAAACTTTAAAATTTAAGCTTATCAAGGAATGATGATGAAACAACTCTTACCACTCGCTCTAGCACTATTCACCATCGGCTGCACAACCACGCAGCCAACCTTTCAAGCACCGCAACAAGTCAGCCAGCCTATCGCAGCGACAGCCAAGCCAGTTAAAACGCATATTATGTATTATTGGGTAGATCCGATTACTCAAGGTCAGAGCATACCGTCAATATCTGGAGAGTTTTATTGGCAAGATGGCTGTCTGTATCTACTAAACCAACATGGCAAACTGGCTGCTACATTCCCTGAATTTCCAAAAGATGCCATCCAATGGAATGAGCAGGATAAAACCTTAACGATGACCAATAAAGACAGACCACCCAAGCAGTTTACTTTTAAGATGGGTGATGTGATTTATGCTAATGGTGGCATTGCTCATAAGGAAAATATCAATATGGATGACCAAGCCCAGAAGATTATAAATGCCTTGAATTTTCAACAGGTATAGCAGCTCTTGGTACAATCAGTATCGAAAAATTTGATATGTCGGATAAATAGAGATATGACAACTTAAGAAATCATATTATTTCTTAAGTTTATTTTGATAATAATGCACAGTCAAGATGGCTTGGGTAAGCCCAAGTACAATCATCAGCACCCATGGTATGCTCAATGTCTGATTGCCTGTGGTGATGCTTTGACTGATTAGATAAGCGAAATAAACCGCCAAGCCAAAGGCATAAATCTTAAACTTAGTTTTGGGGAAATTCACCGAAAAAGCCAAAATCACCATCAGTACGATCACCGAACCAATCAATAGCCACAGACCACCCATGCCAAGAATGCCGACCAGCACACCGCCAAGCATATAGGCGGTGAGCCAGTCTGTGATACCCTCCAAGAATGGATAGCGTGCTTTGGGTTTGTTAGTCATTTCATATCCTTATGATTTTATGCTTAAGCTTTGGCTTTACGGCGGCTTTTGGTTTTACCCAAGTTGCCAGATTTGCCTGATTTTGCTGTTGATTTGGGTTTGTCGATGGCCTTGGCAACCCCATCACTGCCCAATTGGCTTAGCTGTTCGACCAGCTTAAAGTCAATTTGCAATAAATCCATATTCACACCTGCCACTTGGATCAGTAGGCTGTCACCCAGTCCGAATTTTGAGCCTTTATCGCCGATGAGCTTTTGTTCTCGCTCATCATAATCAAAGTACTCATTACCCAGTCCTGAGATGTGAATCAAACCTTCGATAAACAGCTCATTGAGAGTTACAAACAGCCCAAAGCTTGTTACCGTGGCGACAGTTGCGGTAAATTCATCACCGATATGACGCTGCATATAGTGGCATTTTAGCCAGGTTTCGACATCACGAGAGGCTTCTTCGGCACGGCGTTCGGTGAGACTGGTTTGCTCGCCGGCTTCATCGAGCGAGCTGTATAGTGCATCGGCAGGTTTTTGGGCAGTGACCTTGTCCTTGATAGCACGATGCAGCATCAAATCTGGATAGCGACGGATTGGGCTGGTGAAGTGGCTATATTCATCATACGCCAAACCAAAATGCCCAATATTATCAGGGCTATAATTCGCCTGCATCATCGAGCGAAGTAGCATACTGTGGATGCTCACCGCATCAGGGCGATCGGCAGTGGCTTTGATGATACGCTGATAATCTTCATGCGTTGGCGATTCGCTTGGGAATGATAGACCAAAGCTTTTGACATACTCGTGCAGGCGAGCGGATTTTTCGTCATTGGGCTTATCGTGGTTGCGATACAGTACAGGCAGTTCGTGCTTGAGCGCAAAATTTGCTGCACAGGTATTGGCAAGTAGCATCATCTCTTCGATGAGCTTATGCGCATCACCACGAGTGCGAGCGACGATATCGACGATGTTGCCATCTTTGCCAAATTTGATATAAGTCTCAGCGGTCTCAAACGCCATCGCACCCCGCTCTTCACGGCGGGCATCTAGGATTTGGTACAGCTGATGCAGTGTGTCAATCGATTTGAGCACATCGCCATTACGCACCAAGTCATCAGGTAGGGTTTCGTTGGTAGGGTCATTAAAATAGGCATTGACTTGGTTATAAGTCAAGCGTGCCTGTGAGTGCATCACCGCAGGGTAGAACTCATAGCCAGTCACCTTGCCGCCACGAGAGACCTTGATATCAGCGACCATGCACAGACGGTCAACCTTTGGGTTCAATGAGCACAAGCCGTTGGATAGGGCTTCTGGTAGCATCGGAATGACTTGATGTGGGAAATACACCGAAGTACCACGCTCATAAGCATCGATATCAAGTGCCGATCGTGGTGTGACATAATGGCTGACATCAGCGATGGCGACGACGACACGGAAGTTGCCACCGGCACGCTTTTCGGCATAGACGGCATCGTCAAAGTCACGAGAATCTTCACCATCGATGGTCACCAGTGGTAGATGACGCAAATCGACACGGCCAGCAAAGTCCTTGTCAGATGGCTCATCGAAGCTTGCAGCCTGCTTAAGCGTCTCTTTGCTAAATTCGTGCGGAATGCCATGGTTATACAGCGTGGTCTCGATGATTAATTCACGATCATTCAGATTACTCAGTAGCTCAGTGATTTTGCCAGTGGCGAACTCTTGATAAGTCGGCAAATCGATGATAGCAACCTTGACATCATCACCGATACCAGCATTCATCGCCATCACATTATCATCGCTGACGGTGATGGGCTGATGGGCGTTAGCACCAGATAACTGCACAAAAAAGCCTTCGCCGTCATAAGCAAGCTTGCCAATGAACTCCAGTTGATGGCGGTGTGTCACCGTCGTGATGCGTGCTTCTGCCTTGCCACGGTATTCGCTGGCGACCACTTCGACCGTATCGCCATCAAAGACAAGTCGCATTTGTTTTTCGTGCAAAAATAAGTCAGGCATATCGGGCAACACCACAAAGCCAAAGCCTTTTGGGTTGGCGGATACTGTACCAGTCAAGATGGTCGGCAAGGGAGCGACACTAAAATGAATGCCATCGCTACGCTCAAGCTGAGAATCTCTAAGCATGGCCTTTAGGCGATTGGTTAGGGCAAAAAATTTATCTTCATCATCCAAGATGCCAAAATGCATGGCAAGCGATTCTTGGGTGGCAGGATTGCCTTGGTTGGTGATGTCTGCCACCGTCTGCAAAATCAGCAGGCGTGACGGAATTGGGTTTTGGTATTTTGTTGCTTCGACCGCTGCATTTGGGTCATTCCATTTGGTTTTTTTTGTTTTGTTGGTCATAACTTACCTAAATTACTATCTTTCGTGTTTGTCAATATTGTATCATAAAGCAGTGTATCATAACGCAAGTAAAATGATAAAAACTGGGGAAATATGTTGATTGTTGAATTTGATCAGTTGCAAGTGCAGTTAAAAACAGGTGTGCTAGAACAGGTGGCGATGCTTGAGCGTCTGTGCTTGGCTGATGATCACTGGGAAGTGGCGGCGATTGCGTCGATGGTTGAGCAATACGGTGCTGGGCTATTATTGGCGGTGGATGAGTTTGAGGGTCTTCATGGCGGTGATGTGCCGACCATCAAGGGTTATTGTCTGTATCAAATCGTCTTTGAGACTGCCGAAATCCATCGCATCGCCACCAATCCAAGCCACGCACGCCAAGGTGTGGCACAGGCGCTGATCACATCACTGATGGATAAGATGCGGGCAGTCCAAAGCGATCATCTATTGCTAGAAGTCCGCTCAGACAATCAGCCTGCGATTAGCTTGTATCAAAAAATGGGATTTGTGACCATTGATGTGCGAAAAGGCTACTACCAGCTGCCTACAGGTGCAGTGGATGCGATGATCATGCAGTGGCAATCATAAAGCACAACACCGAAAATGCTCACGGCATTCACGGTGCTGATGAATGGGAAGTCAGGCTAGATATGCCGTGCTTATTTTTTCTTGGCAGGGCCAAGTAGCATACCCATTTGACGACCTTCGACCTTCGGCGCTTGCTCGACGCTTGCAATCTCGGCAGTATCGGCGATGATGCGTTCAAGCTGTGCTTTGCCGATTTCTTGGTGAGCCATCTCACGGCCACGGAAACGGATGCTGACTTTCACCTTGTCTTTATCTTCGATAAACTCAACGATTTTACGAAGTTTGACTTGATAGTCGGCTTCTTCGGTACCTGGGCGTAGTTTAATTTCACGCACTTGGGTTTGTTTTTGGTTCTTTTTGGCTTCTTTGGCTTTTTGTTTTTGTTCGTACAAATAGCGCTTATAATCCATCACTTTGCACACAGGTGGCTTGGCATCAGGCACGATTTCTACCAAGTCTAGGCCATCATCAGCGGCGGTTTTTAGTGCGGTTTGGATATCTACCACGCCAAGCTGTTCGCCATCTTCTTTGACTAGGCGGACTTCTTTGGCACGGATTTCTTCGTTAATATTTAAACGGTTTGACGGTTTAATGGGTCTTACTCCAATCTAATTGCTCTTTTGTCAATCGCTGATGCTCTCTTGGCAATCACTCATTGACCTGTCTGCCAATACTTTGGCATTAAAGTGTCTATTATTAACCATTTGCTAAATTTTTGTCAAATGGTTTTATGCACTTTTAAAAAAATTTGCCCAATATTTGGGGTATTGGGCAAATTTCATCAAGGCTTATTTTTCAGCTTTTTCAGCAGTCTTTGCGACATAATTGCCTTTTTGGGCGACGGCGTCATTTAGTAGGGTGATAAAGGCATCCACTGGCATAGAGCCTAGGTTTGCACCTTCACGAGTACGCACATTGACTGTGCCTTCTTCGACTTCTTTATCGCCAAGCACCAGCATAAACGGAATGCGTTCTAGGGTGCGTTCACGAATCTTAAAGCCGATTTTTTCGTTACGCAAATCGCTCACCGCACGCAGGCCAGCGGCTTTTAGCTTGGCGACGACGGCATCACAGGCATCGGCTTGCTTGTCGGTGATGTTCATCACCACTGCTTGAGTTGGTGCAAGCCAAGGTGGCATCAGACCTGCGTATTCTTCGATCAAGATACCGATAAAGCGTTCAAACGAACCTAGAATCGCACGGTGCAGCATCACAGGACGCTCTTTGTCGCCGTTTTCGTTGATAAAGTCAGCATCTAGGCGTTCTGGCAAGTTGAAATCCAGCTGTAGCGTGCCACATTGCCACATACGGCCTAGGCAGTCTTTTAGGCTAAATTCAATCTTCGGACCATAAAATGCACCTTCGCCTTCTTGTAGCTCCCAAGCAAGACCTGCGGTATCTAGTGCATCCGCCAACGCTTTTTCGGCATCATCCCATAGATGATCAGCACCGACACGCTTTTCTGGGCGAGTAGATAGCTTCATCACGATGTCAGTAAAACCAAAGTCCTTATAGACATCAAGGGTCAGCTGAATAAAGGCTTGGGCTTCGTCACGAATCTGAGCGTGCGTACAGAAAATATGCGCATCGTCTTGGGTAAAGCCACGCACACGCATGATGCCATGTAGCGCACCTGATGGTTCGTTGCGATGGCATGAACCAAATTCTGCCAAGCGTAGTGGCAAATCACGGTAAGACTTCAAGCCTTGGTTGAATACTTGCACATGGCAAGGGCAGTTCATTGGCTTGATGGCATAATCACGGTTTTCAGAACTGGTGGTAAACATATTTTCGGCATAGTTTTCCCAGTGACCTGATTTTTCCCACAGGCTGCGATCGACGATTTGTGGGGTTTTGATTTCAAGATAGCCATTGTCTTGCTGTACTTTACGCATATACTGCTCAAGCACTTGATAAATCGTCCAGCCATTTGGATGCCAAAATACCATGCCAGGGGCTTGCTCTTGTAGATGGAACAAACCTAGTGCTTTACCAATCTTGCGATGGTCACGCTTTTCGGCTTCTTCGATACGCTGAATGTAGGCTTTGAGCTCTTTTTTGTCCGCCCAAGCCGTGCCATAGATACGCTGTAGCTGTTCGTTTTTGGCATCGCCACGCCAGTAAGCACCGCTCATTTTGGTCAGTTGGAACGCTTTTAGAAAGCGAGTATTTGGCACGTGTGGGCCACGGCACATATCGATGTATTCTTGGTGATAATACAGACCCATCGCTGTCTCATTAGGCATATCATCGATTAGGCGTAGTTTATAATCTTCGCCACGAGATTTGAAGATTTCGATGACTTCAGCTCGTGGAGTCATTTTTTTGATGACATCATAGTCTTGGTCGATGAGCTGTTTCATACGCTCTTCGATGGCTTTCATGTCTTCGGGGGTGAATGGGCGTGGGCTGTAGATGTCATAATAAAAGCCGTCTTCGATGACAGGGCCGATGACCATTTTGACATCAGGGTATAGCTGTTTGACCGCATGACCAAGCAAGTGAGCGCATGAGTGGCGGATAATCTCAACGCCTTCGGCATCTTTGGCGGTAATGATTGATACGCTGGCATCAGCGGTAATCGGGTCGCAAGCATCTACCAATTTGCCATCGACACGACCTGCGATGGTGGCTTTGGCAAGTCCTGGACCGATATCTTGGGCGATTTGCATGACGGTGGTTTGGCCGTCAAATTGACGAACACTGCCATCTGGTAAGGTGATTGCAACCATAATAACTCCTAGTGTTGGCGTTGGTAGTGATGTTTGCTACTTTCAAACATATAACCGCTACCGATTGGGAAAAAGAAAATAATCCGACCATTTTAGCAAATTTTGCTACAATAAGCAAAAATCACCAAGCTAGGATTTGTTGCGTTATGATTAACGAATTTGCAGCAACTTGAATATTTTGAGAATTGACAAATAGCCATCAGTCAGATCTTTGTCACCTGATCTGACATTATAAAGCTTATTGTTGCGATACTATATTAGTATAAAATAAATGATAAAGCACAAAATAAATGCTAAAATAAGCGAAACTTTAAGTAATAAGAGTACTTTATGAAACATTTTGCGTCAGATAATTATGCCGGCGTCCATCCAACGATCATGCAAGCACTCATCGAGGCCAATGTAGGTCATGAATCTGCTTATGGCGGCGATCGATACACTGAGGCGCTTGATGCGGTGATTCGCCGTGAATTTGGCGAAGCAGCGCGCGGCTTTGGTGTATTTAATGGCACTGGCGCAAATGTCTTAGGGCTACAAAGCCTGATGCCGCGCTATGGTTCGGTGATTTGTGCTTATACTGGACACATTAACCAAGATGAGAGTAATGCACCACAGGCGGTTGGCGGCTTTAAGCTTTGGACAATCGCAAGCAGTGATGGTAAATTGACGCCAGAGCTTGTTGCGCCAGTTGCCCAAGGTTTTGGTAATGAACATCGCGCTCAGCCATTGGTGCTTTATATCAGTCAGGTCACCGAATGCGGTACTTGCTACACGATCGATGAATTGCGCGCGTTGGCAGAATTTTGCCACGAGCGCGGCATGAAGCTGTTTGTTGATGGTGCAAGGTTGTCAAATGCAGCAGCGTATCTAAATGTCAGCTTTAAGCAGATGATCACTGATACGGGTGTTGATATGGTTTCGTTTGGTGGCACAAAAAACGGCCTGATGTACGGCGAGTATCTGATTGATGTCAAAGGTGAGTTGGGTGATGAATTGAAATTTTTACGCAAAATGAGCATGCAAACGGCATCAAAAATGCGTTTCATATCAGCACAATTATTGGCATTATTTAAAAATGAGCTGTATCGCACGCTGGCAAATCATAGCAATCAAATGGCAAAGTATCTGGCAGAATCATTACTGACGCTGCCTGACACCAAGCTGATGCACCCTGTGGAGTCAAACGGTGTGTTCATCACAATGCCTGATCAAATCATCGAAAAAGCACGAAATCACAGTCAATTTTATGATTGGCACGAAGGTGCGGTACGCTTGATGTGTAGCTTTGATACCACCAAAGAAGATATTGATGCTTTGATGGCAGTCATTAGATCATAAAAAGCGCAAACAGATCGTGGATTGGGTTAAAGTTAAACCCCAACAAAATCA
>NZ_MUYV01000015.1:0-12339 GCF_002014855.1 Moraxella porci DSM 25326
TTTTGGGGTGCGGTTCATTGCCAAGGGCTTTTTATTTATATACACATCGTCACACAAGGCATAAAAAAGCGCCCTAAGACGCCTTTGATCATTCTTGTGATTCATGCAGCCAAAATCGTAATGGCAACTTCAAAAGTCCAGTTGTCCGCCCTGCCTTGATGGCATCAAGCTCCAGTACATTTTTGGCGATCAAATCCAAAGTCGCTGGTACGAGCTGATGCTCAAGCTTTTGTACTCGCTTACCAAGACCCTCAGTGGTATCATGCGCATCGACAGACAGCCAAGCTTGGGTCAATACCTGTCCAGCATCGAGTTCAGGCGTCACCAAATGCACGCTGCAGCCATGATGCTGATCACCCGAGCGAACCACTCGTGCATGAGTATCCAGCCCCTTATAAGCAGGCAATAGTGACGGATGCAAATTAATCATCGCACATGGCACGGCATGGATGAATTCAGCTGATAGCACACGCATAAAGCCTGCTAGCACCACCAAATCAGGTGACCAAGCTTCGATCTGAGCCAAAGCGTGCTTTTCAAAGGTGGCGATACTCATACGCTTGCCACTCGGTGCATGAGACAGCACCGCCACAGGGATGTTGGCAGTGTTGGCTCGGGTGATGGCATACGCATCTTCACGATTGCTAATCACACCGATGATGTCGATGGGCAACGTACCTGCCTGCATGGCATCGATCATCACTTGCAGATTTGAGCCACTGCCTGAGACTAGCACAGCGACTTTTAGACGACGATTGCTCATCAGATATACACCACAGCTTTATCGGTGCGTTCGACGATTTCACCGATTTTCCAGACGGTCTCGCCACTAGCAGACAGCTCGCTCATCGCTTGCTCAGCCTTGTCCGCAGGGATGGCTAGAATAAAGCCCACGCCACAGTTGAAAGTACGATACATCTCAAGCGTCTCAATGTTGCCGCCTTTTTGTAGCCACTGGAACACTTCTGGCAGTGCCCAGCTTGATGTGTCAATTTGTGCAGCCAAATTCTCAGGCAATACACGTGGCAAGTTCTCAGTCAAGCCACCACCTGTGATATGTGCCATCGCATGGATATTGGCATTACCCAGTGATTTTTGAAGCGCATTGACAGATTTGACATAGATGCGTGTTGGTGCCATTAGTGCATCCGCCAATGAACGCTCGCCCAATTTTTCGCTCGCCACATCTGTACCCGTCACTTCGATGACTTTGCGGATCAGCGAATAGCCATTTGAGTGTGCACCACTTGATGCCAGTGCAATCAGCACATCACCTTGTTGAACATTGTCGCCTGTGATGACTTCAGACTCTTCGACCACACCAACACAAAAACCTGCCAAGTCATAATCTTCATCTTGGTACATCCCTGGCATCTCAGCAGTTTCACCACCGATCAAGGCACAGTTGGCAAGCTGACAGCCATCACCAATACCTGCGATCACCGTCGCTGCTGTATCGACATCCAGTTTACCTGTCGCATAATAATCTAAGAAAAACAACGGCTCAGCACCACAAACCAGAAGGTCATTGACACACATTGCCACCAAGTCTTGACCGATGGTCTCATGGCGATTCAGCTGTAGCGCCAACTTTAGCTTAGTACCGACACCGTCTGTACCAGAGACCAATAGCGGTGATTTATAGCCAGCTGGAATACGGCACAATGCGCCAAAGCCGCCCAAGCCGCCCATCACTTCAGGGCGAGTCGTCGCCTTTGCCACTGATTTGATACGAGAAACCAGCGCCTCGCCTGCGTCAATGTCCACGCCTGCGTCTTTGTAGCTGAGTGAAGTTTGTTGTGTCATGATTTGCCCTTAGTTGAATTAGCATCAATAAAATTATCAGGTGAATTATACCAAATTTTTGAGCAAAAATATCGTTTCACACGCCATTTTCTGCCAATTGTGACAAACTTCTGCTCACTTTATCATTGCATCGCTAATTTTTGGCATCAATGGCATCACTCTTTGCCACCCATCGGCAGATCCGCGCGGTTGATGGTTAGGCAAGGTTATCATAAAGATGAGATTTTATACTTACCAGACTTTAAATAAATACACATAAAATTACATGCAAATCCCAACAAAATCCCCTACAATAGCCAGCAACTTTTTATTTAATGTTATCAATTTTATGTATCCAGCCAGAATCGATCCATTTTTTCGCCGCTTGTTTATTTTAGCCGCGCTGTGCCTGTTTGTATATGCACTATTTTTGATGAAAACCGTGATTGCACCATTTTTGGCCGCTTTTATTTTGGCCTATTTTTTAAATCCTTTGGTCAAGCGCTTATCATTGATCATGCCTCGGATTTTGGCGATCACTGTGGTGTATGTCAGCTGCTTTATCGTCACCAGCACTTTGATCATTTGGCTTGTTCCGATGCTTTGGGCGCAGGCGCAGCTGTTATGGGAGTCACTGCCGCGCATCATCGCATGGTATAATGACGCAGGTCGCACTTGGATCGCTCAGTACACCGATAGCGAACTGTTGCCACTGGATCTGGATTTGATTTCCAATACAGCACTGACTTATTTTCAAAATAACTATCAAGTCACCGATGTCCAAGGACTGGTCAAACAAGTCTTTAGCTCAGGTCTAACTGCGGCAAATAATATTGGCTTGGTCGTGTTGATCCCGATTTTAACTTTTTATTTTTTGCTGGGTTGGGATCAACGGCTGCAGACTTGGAAATCCGCCATTCCAAAGCCCTATACCAAAAAAGTCGTCCGCATCGCCAAAGACTGTGATGATGCTTTGATGAATTTTGCCAAAGGTCAATTTTTGGTGATGCTGCTATTGGGCGCTGTCTATGCCATTCAGCTACAGCTCATTGGCTTACAGCTTGGTCTGATCATCGGCATCACTGCTGGCATCGCAAGCTTTGTGCCTTATCTTGGCTTTGGTATTGGCATCATCGCTGCACTGATCGCAGGATTGTTTCAGTTTGGGCTGGACTGGGTGTCATTAGGCTTGATCTTTGGTGCCTTTATGGTGGGTCAGGCGGTCGAGGGTTATGTGTTGCAGCCTTTATTATTGGGTGATAAGATCGGTCTGTCGCCATTATGGGTGATTTTTGCAGTCTTGGCTGGTGCATCGCTGTTTGGGTTTGTCGGCATGCTGATCGCCCTACCTGTCTCGGCAGTGATTAATGTGCTGTTTCATTATGCTTATGAAGCTTATTTGGGCAGCGAATGGCATAAAGGTCGCAAGCAGCTGCCCTTGTGGGATGAAGACGAGCTGTGAATTTTTGATAAATGACTTGCTGCCATACACAAAATATGGTATATATACATACCAAAAAACACCAGAACTGATATTTTAGCCATCAAAACTTAAGCAGCGAACGATAATTATAAACGCCGCTTACGCCATTTTGATGGCCAAAAATAAGGCTGTCACATGACCCAAGCGATCCAAAATTCACTCAATCTCGACATTCGGCCTGAAGCGTCGCTCGATGATTTTCGCTCCGAAAGCTTTCGTCCCATTCTAGACGCCATCGATAAATTGGTACATGGCAGCTTACGCGAGCTTTTTTTGGTCGGTGCTTTAGGCTTTGGCAAGACGCATTTGGCCAACGCCATTTATGATCATTTTACCTCCATGACTGGCAAAAGCGCCATTAGCCTAAACCTATCTGAACTCATCGAAGAAGATCCTCACGCCACCGCGTTGGTTGGTCTTGAGATGTTTGATCTGATCATCGTCGATGATTTGCAACTGGTGCGCCTAAGCTATGAATGGCAAGAAGGCCTATTTCATCTGATCAATCGCATTCGCGAACATCAAAAGCAGATTTTATATTTTGCTGATGACACAGCACGCGAGTTACAAATCGGCCTACTGGACCTGCACACGCGCTTATCGTTAGCACCAATGCTGACTTTGCCAGATCATGATGATGTCGAGGATCGTCGCATCTTACTTGATACCATCCTAAAAAAGAAAAATTGGAAGCTGCCTGCTGAGATTTTTGATTATCTATTGCATGAAGGCCCACGCAATGCTGGCGATATCAACACCGTGCTTGATCAGATTCGTCCGCTGCTGACCCGTTTATCACGCGTACAAATCCCCAAAAAAACCATCACCGAGGCCAAAAACCTCATCTTACACCAGACTTTTTTATTAGAAATTGGCGAAAGCGACTTGATGCCATCGGTTGCAGCAGAGTTGCGCCATTGACCTAGTAGCACATTGCCGATCAACAGCATTTGAAATGACTGGTAAAATCTTATAAATAATGCTATGTTATGCATAATTGTCGAGATCTTAGCCAAAGCGACATTTCAACCAAAGCCACAAGGATAATTCATGAAAAAAATCGCGCTCACTTTATTGGCCAGCAGCTTAATCAGCACCGCTGCTCTAGCCCAAGTACAACTGAAAGTTGATGATAACATCAAAGTCACTGCCATCAATGGTCAAGAGGTTCGTCACGGTCTGCTGCAGCCACTACAACAAAATTTCACCCTTGAGCCAGGTCGCCATGTGATCACAGCGCGCTATGACCGCCTATTTAACCTGCGCAATAACGAGCATGATTACCTAAAATCAGGCAATATCACCGTCACCGCGGATTTGGCAGATAACCAAACTTATCAGCTCATCATGCCAAATCAGCCAAATAACTACACCGCCGCCAAAGAATACGCCAAAGCGCCTAGCCTAGCTGTCAGCCACAATGGCACCATCATCACCCAAGAGAGCATCAGCGAAACTCGCACTGGTATTCTTAGTGGCATCACAGGCACCATTGGCGGCTTGTTTGGTCGTGGTGAATCGGCGGTCAGCTCAAATCAAAAAGCCATCGCCGCCATCAATAGCCAAGCCCCAGCGCCCACTCAAGCGCCAGCACCAGCGCGCGCCAATCCTGATAATTTGGATGGATTTATGCAGCTGTGGCTCAATGCCAGCGATGAAGAGCGCGAAAAAATCCGCCAATGGATCGGTCAATAATCGCTCATACACATCAAAAAAAGGCTCAATTTTTATTGAGCCTTTTTATGTACTACACTGAGGCAAAATCTAGTACGACATGTGCAGCAGCGTTGCGATTGATGGCTTATAAATTAAACAATGCCAAACTGATCGCAATTACCCCCATGCCGCCCACTAGGCCATACACCGTCTCATGACCATCTGAATATCGCTTGGCGGCAGGCAGCAGCTCATCCATCGCCAAAAATACCATCGCCCCTGCGATAATGCCAAATACCCATCCAAAAATCTCTGGCGATAAAAATGGCTTGAGTATAAAATACCCCATTACCGCGCCCAATGGCTCAGCCAGACCCGAGATCAGGCACGCCAAGACCGTCAGCCGCTTATTCTGTGTCGCAAAATAAATCGGAGCTGCGATCGAGATACCCTCAGGAATGTTATGCACAGCGATCGCAAATGCCAATGGCGCGCCCAGTGTCGGACTTTCAAGAGTTGCAAAAAATGTCGCCAACCCTTCTGGAAAATTATGCGCTGTGATGGCAAAAGCTGACATCAGGCCGATGCGCCTTAGGTAGCTTTGATTTTTATCCAAAAATCGTGGATCATTGACATCCAGTGTCTCATGTGGATTGGGGATTAAGCGATCAAGCGCCAAGATGGCAAGCAATCCAGTCAAAAATGCCGCCGTCGCCCAGCTAAAGCCTGCGCTACTCACTTCGCTAAAACTATCCACCGACTTACCAAAAATCTCGGTCAAAGACACAAAAACCATCGCCCCAGCAGCAAAAGCTAAGCCAAATGCCAATACTCTCGGGCTTGGGGTTTTTTGAAAAAAGACCAAGGCACTGCCAAGCACCGTGGCAAGTCCAGCTGCTAAAGTGATGCCAAACGCCATCAAAACATGATCGATCATGAGTTACTCATTGATTTATGATTGATTGTATGAATACATCAAATTTAATAAAATTATCAAACGCTATAAACAAAATAGACCCACCATGACGGATCATGATGAGTCTTGGCTTTGTGCCGATTAACTAAAATTATTTAGCCAATACAGAAACATAGCGACGGCCAAATTGACCTTTGGTTTCGAACTTAACCACACCTTCAGTCAAAGCGAATAGCGTGTGGTCACGGCCCATACCAACACCTTCGCCTGCATGGAATTCAGTGCCACGCTGACGAACGATGATGTTACCAGCAACGACATCTTGACCGCCAAATACTTTTACGCCAAGCATTTTTGGGTTAGAATCACGACCGTTACGAGTAGAACCTGCGGCTTTTTTATGTGCCATGAGAATATCTCCTATTGGGATACCGTTGAGTGCGCTCTAGGTATCAAATACTAATGTGGTGAATTAAGCGTTGATGGCTTTGATTTTTAGCTCAGTAAACCATTGACGGTGACCTTGCTCTTTGTGGTAGTGCTTGCGACGACGGTGCTTAACGATACGCACTTTCTTGCCACGACCATGATCAACCACTTCAGCTTCTACACTCGCACCAGCAACTAGCGGTTCACCGATTTTGATGTCAGCGCCATTGACAACCATTAGCACTTCTTCGATTTTTAGCGTTGCGCCTTTTTCAGCTTTTAGTAGCTCAACTTTCAAAGTCTCGCCAACGCTAACACGGTGTTGTTTACCGCCACTTTTGATTACTGCGTACATCTTGAGTTCTCCAGATAAACCTGTGTGCCGTGGCTATCCCTTGATAGCACTTGATAACGAACACGACAAGGATGCAAAATAAGGCGATATTTTACTAAAATTTATCGTGATATGCAAGCAGTATTTGATCAAATTATTCGTCTTATTGCCTAATTGCAGACACATCACAGTTATCAGATCTGATCAGATAGCCCTAGCTTTGCTGCATGCCGGCACACCTGATCGCTGATCTGTGCCAGCTGCGATGATCCAAAGCGTGTCGGCACCGATAAAATCAGCACCCCATCGAGCAAGCGCTCGCGCATCACAGCATGATCATCGAGGGTGATAATGGCGATCTGTGAGCCGTCTTGACTGATCAGCAGACGATTGGATTTGGCCTCAATCGTATAATTTGATAGATGCCCAGCCAGCTGAGTTTTTAGCTTTTGGCTATCTATATTAGCAGTCTGCTTAATGAGCTTTTTAGACGGTTTTGCGGCTGGTTTATGCAGCCTAGGCTTTAATAATGCAAGCAAAAACAGCATAAGCAGCAGCAAGCACAGACCGATGAGCCACATCCATTCATACATTGCATTGATCCTTTATTGCATATATTACGCACTGATAAGCATAGCGTGTTTGCTTTGATGAGTGCAGCATTTATCGCAAATAAGTGACTTGGTTGGACAGCTCATTGCCAAGTGCATCAGTGCTTGGATAATGCGTCTGCAAAATCTCACCAATTTGCCGTATCAAATCATCCAGGCCTGATTGCATCTGACCTGATTTAAAGCGGCTTAGTGTCTGTTCGCACAAGCTTTGCCAGCAGGCTTGATGAGCCTTTTGATCGATGCCTCTGTCGGGGATGATCTCAAGATCATGCTCGCACAGATTCACATACACCAGCACACCAGTATTATGCTCAGTATCCCACACTTTATGCGTGGCAAATAAGTATAATGCTCGCTCGCGGCAGTCTTGTTGGTATGCAGTGGCTATGGGCAAATGATTTTCGATGATCAAATATATCTCACCCATATGACCCATTTCAGCTTGGGTGATCGTATTAGCCAAAGACTGCTTGACATCAGGTGTCAGCCAGCGATTGTGCAACGATGGCACAAACAGCATCTGACGCATCAAACGCGCGATGCTTTTGGTGGATTGAATTGTTTGCATTACCAAGAACCTCCTGCACCACCGCCGCCGAAGCCACCACCGCCGCCGCCGAAACCGCCGCTACCAAATCCACCACCGCCAAAACCGCCGCCGAAGCCACCACCGCGACCACCAGTGCCAAATCCGCCGCCAGAGGTCGGTAATGCAATGCCGCGTGCCAAGATAAATACCCATAAAATCACAGCGGCAATGATGCTTAAAAATAGACTCGATCCACCCATCACCGCCAGCGCCACAAAACCGCCAGCGCCAATGGTCGCTCCTAAGAATCTGCCCAATATCGCGCCTAAAAATGAACCTGCAATCAGCGCAATGATAAATAAGCCAATCAAATCCACGCCAACCGACTCATCACTGACTGATGCAGCTTGCGCATCTGCGCGAGCCAATGACTCAGGATCAGCGCGCAGTCTTTCATCAATGCGGGCGATGCCAGCTGACAGTCCTTGAGCATAAGCGCCTGTTTTAAAGGCAGGGGTAATATCCTCACGGATGATGCGATTTAAGGCAGCATCAGGCAGCACACCTTCTAAGCCATAGCCTGTCAAAATATGCAACTTTCGATCATTGATCGCCACAGCAATCAATAAGCCATCATCGGTATCAGCCTGCCCCAACTGCCATCGATCTGCCACGGCCAGCGCATAATCAAAAATATCCATGCCTTCTGTCGTCGGTACAATGACCAGCGCGGCTTGGGCGAGCTTATCTTGATGGATTTTTTGTAGCTGCTCAGTCAGATGCATGTATTCAGCTGGCGTTAATATCTTGGCCGCATCGACGACAGGCGTATTTAAGATCAGCTTATCATGCGTGACGGCCTGTGCTTGTGAGGTGGGCAGCGTCTGACTGCTTGACGAAGTCGCTGCAGTCGCCTGATCACCCTCAGTCGCCTGATCACCCTCATCAGTCATCTCATGCATCACACTGCCAAACTCTCTGACCGACTCAGCCAACGGTGAATCGGCCGCTGCGCCTTGTATTTGGCGACCAGCAATGATCGCGCCTGTCAGTTCATCTTCAGCTGAAGCTGTGGCGATATTTGAAGAACTTTCAGCAGCAGCTGTGGCTGTCTGAGCCGCAGCAGGCAATACGCATGCCGTCGATAATAAGAGCATGGCCATCGCCGATCGCATCTTATACATCGATTGCTGCATCGCTGATTTTACAGATGACAACTGTGGTGGCATCTTGGTTTCCCATATCTTAGGTGAATTTAAAGCAAGGCATCACTGCGCTGTGGCGTTATTCGTGCCTGCGCTGCCTGTGTTTGCATTGCTTGTATTATTGCCAAAGTTCACCGCTGGTGCTGTTGAGATGGCAGCTTCATTTTCCACGGTGAAATTTGGCTTGGCTTGCATACCAAACACCTTAGCAGTGATGTTGGTTGGGAATTGGCGAACTGTCGTATTATAAGTACGCACATCTTCGATATAGCGATTGCGCGCGACAGCAATGCGGTTTTCGGTACCCTCAAGCTGCGCTTGTAGATCTTGGAATAAAGCATCTGCCTTTAACTCTGGATAACGCTCAGACACCATCATCAAGCGCGATAGTGCTGAGGTCATCTGACCTTGAGCTTCTTGATATTGAGCCATCGCCTGTGGGTCGTTTAATGCCTCTGGCGTGAGCTGCACACTACCGACGCGCGCACGAGCCTCGGCCACTTCACTAAATACCGCCTGCTCATGCGACGCATAGCGCTCCACCACTTGCACCAAGTTTGGCACCAAATCAGCACGGCGTTGGTATTGGTTTACCACCTCAGACCAAGCAGCATTGGTTTGTTCATCTTGAGCTTGTAGGGCATTATAACCACAACCAGACAAGCTAAGCGTCGATGCCAACATAAGCGAAACCAGTAAATTCTTTTTCATGACAACTCCATAAAATCGTGGCAAGCCACATCAATGTTGATATATAGTCAAATAGTCAGATTTAAAATCTGTGTATCTGTAATAAGAATAAGCTGCTTATTAAAATACAGTCTTTGCGCAGCTTTTTCAATAAAACTTACCAAAAATAACAAAAAGTTTGGATTTTTTTATTAATTGGTCTACCCCCCCCCTCGCAAATTTTGGTATAATCAAATTGTTACACTTAAGTAAATCAATGTGTAATAACTGGTATTTAGCTTGCCAATTTGCATCAATCCATGCAGACGGCACCCATATTTTAAGGATATTTATGAACCGTACTTATCGAGTAATTTTTAACCACGCGACAGGCGTGTGGCAATGCGTGAGTGAATTGGCTTGCAGCAAAGGAAAAAGTAAGTCGTTTAAAGCACTGTCTGTTGCTGTTATGATGGCGATGGGTGGTGAAGCGGTGGCGGCTATTGGATATAGCACCGACCAAACTGTGACACAACCAGTAAGCTTTGATCAATCTATTTATTTTGCTCCAAATGCTGCAGATAACATGATTGTTAACATTGATCCCAATGCTGCATTAAACATGACTAAGACCGGAGATACCAACGGTGCATATATGATCGGTATAGGTCATAGCGGTCAAGCCAAAGTGGACGCAAATCAAGCAATTATCGATTCTAAGGACAGTGTTTCGGTTGGTATCTTTGAAACAGGCATTGGTGAAATTAATTTAGACAATCAATCCGCGCTATATGCCGCTAATATTCTACATGTTGGCAGCGAAGGTAAAGGAACCTTAAACATCAATAATGCTTCAAATGCAGCGATCGGCTCAAATATCACTGTGGCAAAATCAGCCACTGCCACTGGCCAAATCAATGTAAATAATGGATCAAAACTTAGCACGTATGAAATCTTTATTGGCGATGGAGGCCAAGGCGATGTTTCAGTTTTGCAAAACAGTAATCTAAATGTTGAATTTCGTACCATTCTCGGTGCTCAACAAGGCAGTCATGGCACGCTCAACGTCGCCAACAGTGGAGCAGCCATCAACACCAATGAATTGATCGCAGCCAATCATGGCATAGCTGAAGTTAATATTGATGGCGGTACTGCAAATACTCGCTTTGTTGCTTTGGGCTATGGCACTGATGGCGTAGGCACCGTGACTGTAGATAATGCCGGCAAACTTTTGGTAAACAGTCTCGACACGCAGCTCAATTCAGGTAATTTAGGCGTAGGTGTAGAAGGTATAGGCCATCTCAATATCCGCAATGCTTCTACAGTCCAAGCCAAAGATATTGTTGCTGGATATTATACCAGTAGTAAAGATAACACCATTACGGTGAGCGGTAATGGTTCGCAATTACAATCCGATGAGCAAATTCAGATTGGCTATGAAGGTCAAGCCGTACTTACCATTGAAAATGGTGCACACGTACACAGCAAACAAGATATTTTAACCGCCACCAAAAATCGCAGTGCCAATGGAAAAATTATTGTCAATAATGCTTCATTGACAGCTGATAAAGGTTTGGCAATAGGAGATGTGGGTATTGGCCACCTAGAGCTGAAAAAAGCTCAAATCACTGCAAATGAGCGCATCATCATTGGTGATGACCCAACAGCAAAAGGCAGTATATATAGTGACAGATCCACTATTACAACTGATTTACTGAATATTGGCACCTATGGCGAAGGTTCGATACACGCAACAGAAAGCACTCTAAAAAGCTCAAAAGTAAATATTGCTAATTTTAATAAAAGCAAAGGCTTGCTTGTGCTCGACTATAGTCGATTAACTGCGGATGAATTGGTGATTGGTGCTGCAGGCAATGGCCTTGCTATGGCGGGTAATGGCGGCAGAATTAATGTAACAAAACTTGTACACATCGGCGGTCAAGGCGCAGAGGGTTCTAATGCCGATGGTCAGTTATTATTAGACAACGACGCCAAATTAACCACAGATGCCCTAGTGATTGGCGGTACAGGAAAAGGTGTGTTAAGAGCATCAAATAATGTATTACTTACTGTCGGTGAAATCAGCCGATTTCCACAATCAATCAAAAGTTCAGCTTATTTTGATGACGCCACCATTAAGCTGACTGGTCAAGACCCACTTTTATTTCAAAACTTTAGAGCTGAAGATACCATCCAAATCGGTCAAGGCGGCTTAACCATCGATACTCAAGCCAATAATTTTTTACTTGATGATTCTCAAGGTGCTCGTATCACGGGTGTGGGCAGCCTAACCAAAACAGGGACTGGCTTACTAAGCATGGCATCATTAGCCAAAGCTTGGGATGGAAACACTCAGATCGATCAAGGCACTTTGCGCTTGGTGGGCGATTACAGCATGAAAGACGGGGAGGTGTTACAAGTAGCATTAAACAGCCTATCTGATTATGGAAAATTGGCTGTAACAGGCGCTGCCGATATCAGCAGTGGTACACTTGAAGTAAAAGCTTCTGAAGCTGTAGAAAAATTGAGCGAAGGAAAATGGAATGATGTTGTTACCGCTGGCACATTGGCTGGTAAGTTTAAGCAGGTGAGCGACAATAACCCACTGGTTGATTTTGAAGCAGATTATTCTGATGCCAATAAAGTTCATCTAAGACTGGTTCAAGAGACCGTCGCGCCGACACCTGAACCAACACCAGAGCCTACGCCTACGCCTACG
>NZ_MUYV01000015.1:12386-45852 GCF_002014855.1 Moraxella porci DSM 25326
CGCCTACGCCTACGCCTACCAGTATCGGCAAATTTGAAAATGCTGTCAATACCCACCACCGCCCTGCCTTACAAAATTTGGCACAGGTGTTGGATGCCGCTATCGCTGATAAAGTGACTGATGGTGATAATACTTTGGCGGATGCCCTAATCATCGATGCAACCAACGGTAATGACACCACCTTGGCCAATATGGCGACACAGCTGCAGCCACTGCTATCTGGTTCAGTCAATCGACTGCTGGCTGATGATGTAGATCGTTTTGCTGGTAGCATTTTTGAGCGCAGTTTCGAGCCGAATAAGACCGTCTGGGCAAAAGCCATCGGCAATACTGGCACACTCGACGCCCAAAACGACCTAACTGGCTTTGATAGCAATGCTTGGGGTGTCATTGCAGGTGCCGACACCGCCATCAATGACAGCAATATCGGTCTGGCCATCGCTTATGGTGAGAATGATGCTGATAGTCAAGCTTTGGCATCTCATCACGCTCAAGCCGACACATTAATGGGTTATCTGTATGCCAATCATAGCATCGCCAACACCACAGCACATGCACACATTGGTGTCGGTACAGCCCAAATCAAAGGCGAGCGTCGCTTTGACTCAGCCGTCGCTTACAGTGACTATGATGCAGACATCATACAGGCAGGCTTTGGCATTTCTCATCAAATTGGCAGCGATAATCGCAATCTGACGCCATTTGTTAAGATTGATTATAGCCAAGTCAAATCTGATGCCTACATCGAAACCGGAGCCGACGCCTACAATCTTAATATTGATGCCGCTAAATATCAGCGCCTAACCAGCACCACAGGTATCAAAGCTGCGGCGGCTGTGACACCAAAACTTCGCTTGGCAGCATTAGCATCTGTCGGCGTGGATAATGGTGATAAGCGCAGCGACATTGATGGCAGCTTTGTCAGCTTTGGCGATCATCGATTTGGTGTCGCAGGTCACAAGATCGGCAAAACCGTTGGCACGCTCGGTGCAGGCATCCAGTATCAACTGACCCCTGCCACAAGCCTAAGCTTGGATTATCAAGGCCAATGGCGTGATAATTACGAAAGCCACGGTGGCGTGATCGGTATCAAATCGGTATTTTAATTTTTAGATACCAAGATTGGGGCGGCTAAGCATGGCTGCCCCAATTTTTATTCAGCCTTATGACAGTGACACTCCACCAACCACCTTATCCAAACTGCATCAGTCTATTATGATTTTTAAAACTGTTGGTCAGCCTTTACTTAGCAAGAGATTTTTTATTTAATACACCCTTATTCACAAATTTTTACGAATTATTAAAATTTTTACTGGCTTTTATCACGATTTTATGGCAAATTGCAACAATCCGAGGTGCGTTTGTTGCAATCAGCTATATGTTGGTTAAATTTTGTTAATATACAATCCCCTTGGGACAAATGGATTGATCATCTAAAGGTTATCTTATTCATCGACGAGATGGTCTTTAGATGATCGGATTGATCAAAAGCATCACTTGCTGATGCAACTGTTGAAGGATATGCTGATGGAAAGCATGATTAACACATTAAACGGCATTATTTGGAGCCCTGCGCTGATTTATCTGTGCTTGGCAGCCGGTCTTTTCTTTTCTATTCTCACTCGTTTTATGCAGGTTCGTCATTTTAAAGAAATGATCAGCCTGCTTTTTGCACGTAACGAATCTCCAGAAGGCATCAGCTCATTTCAGGCATTGGTCGTCGCACTGTCAGGCCGTGTTGGTATGGGTAACATTGCTGGTGTCGCAGCGGCGATCGGTTTTGGTGGTCCAGGCGCAGTATTTTGGATGTGGGTGGTGGCATTCTTGGGTGCATCGACCGCTTATGTCGAATCTACCCTAGGTCAGATCTATAAGATCAATGATAATGGTCAGTACCGTGGTGGCCCTGCCTTTTATTTCGAAAAATTCTTCGGTGGCGGCATCGGTAAAGCATATGGCATTTTAGTCGCTATCTCATTCGTGATCTCGTGCGGTCTATTCCTACCAGGCGTACAAGCGAACGGCGTTGTCAAAGCCATCACTGGTATCACTGGTGAAGGTGAGCTAGTCGCGACATCATTTGGTGACATCGGTATGAATACCCTAATTGTCACCTTGGTCGTGGTTGTATTACTTGGCCTAATCATCTTCGGTGGTATCAAGCGTATCGCTCGTGTGGCTGAATTTATTGTACCATTTATGGCACTTGGCTACATCTTGATGGCGGTATTGATCATTCTATTTAACTTTGAAAAAATACCAGGCGTTATCAGCATGATCTTTAACGATGCCTTCACCGCTCAAGCAGGTCTTGGCGCAGCCATTGGCTGGGGTGTGAAGCGTGGTGTCTATTCGAACGAAGCTGGTCAAGGTACAGGCCCGCACCATGCAGCAGCAGCTGAAGTGCAGCATCCTGCCCAGCAAGGCATCGTCCAAGCATTCTCTGTCTATGTTGATACCCTATTCGTCTGCTCAGCGACTGCATTCATGATCCTGATGACTGGCATGTACAACATCCAAGGCACACTACCTGATGGTCAATTCCTAGTGCAAAATGTCGATGCTGCAACCACCATCAGCGGCCCTGCATTCACTCAGATGGCTGTATCTAGCGTGTTTGGTGGTTTTGGTAACACTTTTGTTGCGGTGGCGGTATTCTTCTTCTCATTCACCACCATCATGGCGTATTACTACATCGCTGAAGTCAATATCGCTTACCTAACCCGTTCTGCCAAGTCAAATATCGCTTTGTTCTTGATCAAATTGGTGCTGATGCTGGCTGTCGCTTATGGCGCGGTAAACAGCGCAGGCTATATCTGGAACATGGGTGATGTGGGCGTGGGTCTAACCGCATGGCTGAACATCGTTGGTATCTTGGTTATCTTCTTTATGGCAAAACCAACACTACTTGCTCTAAAAGACTATGAAGCACAGAAAAAAGCTGGCGTAACCAACTACACCTTCGACCCTGTAAAGCTTGGCATCCGCAATGCTACCTTCTGGGAAGATAAGCTAAAAAACAAAAAAGACTAATTCAACCTTAGTCAAAACAGAAGCTCTACTGATGTAGGGCTTTTGTTTTGGGTGGTAAATCGCCATCTGCGCTTTTAAGATGTCACAGTTTATGTTCTTAGCATTATTTTGTCATAAAAAAGCTTGACTCATTTGAGCCAAGCTTTTTATCATCAATGTAAAGTCGATGTGATCAATTCAGATTAAAAGAATCCCATTGCTTTTGGTGAATAGCTAACCAATAGATTCTTGGTCTGCTGATAATGCTCAAGCATCATCTTGTGATTCTCACGGCCGATGCCTGATTTTTTGTAGCCGCCAAAGGCTGCATGCGCAGGATAAATGTGATAGCAGTTTGTCCACACGCGCCCTGCTTGGATGGCTCGACCAGCACGATATGCCGTGGTGCCATCGCGTGACCAGACGCCAGCGCCTAGGCCATAAATGGTGTCGTTGGCGATGGCGATGGCCTCATCAAAATCCTTAAAGGTCGTCACAGCAAGCACAGGGCCGAAGATTTCTTCTTGGAAGATCTCCATGCTGTTCTCGCCTTTAAAAATGGTCGGCTCAATATAAAATCCGCCATCCACATCGTCGCGCGCACTGCCACCTGTCAGCACTTGAGCGCCTTCTGATTTGCCTTTGGCGATGCAGCCTAAGATCTTATCTTGCTGCTCTTGGGAGGCTTGTGCGCCGATCATGGTGTCTGTATCAAGCGGATGGCCAGTTTTGATCTTTTTGACGCGTTCAACGGCTTTTTTGAGAAATTCTTCTGCGATGCTTTCATGCACCAAAGCGCGCGATGGACAAGTACACACCTCGCCTTGGTTCAGCGCAAACATGGTAAAACCCTCTAGCGCCTTATCCAAAAATTCATCATCTTTATCCATCACATCGGCAAAAAAGATATTCGGTGATTTGCCGCCCAGCTCCAGTGTTACTGGAATGATATTTTCGGTGGCATATTCCATGATTTTTTGGCCAATTTCGGTTGAGCCTGTAAACGCCACTTTGCCAATGCGTGGATTGGTGGCAAGTGGCTGACCGACATCAGGGCCAAAGCCATTGACGATATTGAGCACGCCTGCAGGCAATAGATCTTCAATCAGCTCAATGAGCACCATAATGCTGACAGGCGTCTGCTCAGCTGGCTTTAGCACGATGCAGTTACCTGCTGCCAGTGCTGGTGCGATCTTCCATGCCGCCATCAGGATCGGAAAATTCCACGGGATGATCTGCCCGACGACACCGATCGGCTCATGGAAATGATACGCCACCGTATCTTCATCAATCTGGCTAATACCCCCTTCTTGGGCGCGGATACAGCCTGCAAAATAACGGAAATGATCGATGGCTAAAGGAATGTCAGCCGCCAGCGTTTCGCGGATGGGCTTACCATTCTCCCAAGTCTCAGCCACCGCCAAAGGTTCAAGATTTTCTTCAAGGCGATCGGCGATTTTTAGTAAAAGATTGGCGCGGTCGGTTGGCGATGAGCGGCTCCAGTCATCCTTGGCCGCATGTGCAGCGTCCAAAGCTAGCTCGACATCTTCGGCACCTGATTTGGCCACTTTGGCAAAGGCCTTGCCATCAACGGGCGAAATGTCATCAAAATACTCGCCGCTGACTGGCGCAACCCATTTGCCGCCGATGAAATTGTCGTATTTTTCTTTAAAAGTAACTTTACTGCCTTCAGTATTGGGATTGGCATAACGCATTGAACAGCTCCTTTGTTTTTTAAATGAATATACCGATCGATAAACCGCCCATCTTATGATACTGATTTTGATCTGATACACGATTAATCAGATCGCGAAAGCAAGCATCATACATCTGGCATTGAGTGAACAAGTTTACTCGTTTTCGGCAATTCCATCATGCCTGATTTTTTGATGGCAATCAAGCAGATTTTCACAAGTTAACGATATTTAACAAATTGTCATGCGCCAGTCATTCGATGAGTTTTTAGCTCAGCCGCCAATATCTAAGACAAGGCATGAAAAAGCCCGAATCTCTTCGGGCTTTAGGCAGCCATCATGGTGTGTCAGACAGCGCCGCTTTAAAGACATCAGGCTTGGTTTCGCCAAGCAGCACCTGCTTGAGCTTGCCTTGATGATAAATCAGCAGTGCTGGCGGCCCGAAGAGCTCATAGCGTGCCAAGATCGCGCGGCTATGCTCATTTGTCTCAGTGATGTCTAATTTTACCACTTGATACGCATGCAGTTCATCGGGGCGATCACCAAACAGCGTGCGCTCCATGATGCGGCATTCAATGCACCAATCGGCTGTGACATCGACCAGCACCCGATCGTGGGTAGACAGCACCCGATCAAGCTCATCTAGGGTATATACTCTAATATCAGGCAAAGATTGGGCTTGGCTTATCTTGGGTATATACCACGGGCGCCAAGCATCGTTCGAGCCGATGCTGATGCCATAGACAAGCAGCATCGCCCAGAGCATCGGTAAGATGGCGATGCATTTGACAACTCTACTGTGGCGCCCAACACTGATGAACAGCCAAAACGCCAACGCCAAAAACCACGCCGCCCATAGCCCGAGCATCGCACTCGTCAACAGCACGCGTTCAATCAGCAGCAGCGCCACTGCCAATAACAAAAAACCGCCAAGCGTGCGAACATGCTGCATCCAAGCGCCTGTCTTTGGCATCCATTTTCCCTGTAATGCGCCAAGCAGCATCAGAGGTACAGACAGACCTAGCCCCAGCATAAATAACGCCAAAAAACCAAACCAGACCTGACCACTGGCAGCGACCATCATCAGCGCCCCCGCCATCGGTGCTGACACACATGGCGACACCACCAACGCAGACAGCAGACCCGCCACATAGCTACCGCCCAGTGTTCCCAATCGACCATCGGCGGCCTGAGCGCCAGCGGCCAGCTTATCAGAAATCGCGCTTGGCAAGCGCACATTCACCCACCCAAACATCATCAATGCAAACAGCACAAACAGCGCTGCTGCAACCATCAACACCTCAGCTCGTTGTAGCCAAGCTGCGATGCCAAGCGCCTGCCCAAACCAAGCAATCAGCGCACCGAGCAGACCATAAGCACTCGCCACGCCGATGCCATAAGCTGCCGACAGCATAAAGCCACGCTTGGCATTGGCTTTGGCATGTTGCTTGGCGACGATGTTGGCGACGATCGGCACCATTGGATAAATGCATGGTGTAAAAGCCAACAACAATCCTGCCACAAATAACAGCAATATCATGATCAGTGGTGATGAATCAGGGGTCTGGCTATCTGGCAGAGTATGATCCAGCTGATGAACAGTCTGCCTGCCTTTATCAGACTCTAAGGGCTGGGCTGAGGCGGTGGGTACGGGCTGCTGAAGAGTCTGGGCAGACTCCTCATTGTCAGCCGAATCAGCTGACTTGGATTGGGTGTCTACAGGCTCATTTTCTGTTACAGAGGCTGCTGTGGGTGCTACTTCAGGCTGCGCGGTTACTGGCACAGGCAGCGATGGTTCATCACCTGCTATGCCTGCCAGTGACACCTTTAGCGTCGTCGTCTCGGGCGGATAGCACAGACCAGCTTTGGCGCAGCCTTGCCAGCGGATGCCAATCTCTTGCTGATGGATGTCATTGGCTGCAGTCAATCGCACACGCGCCGTGACATTCTCCTCAAACACAGGCACCACGCCAAAGGTCGGATCATCGATGATGCTTGGTGTCTTATCAAATTGCCACTCCTCGGCAGTCACGCCCTCAGGCAGCTTTAATGATAGCCGTTCTTGATATACATAATGCTTGGGCGTCACAGTAAATTGCACGACAAGCTCATCACCCATTTGTGATGGCGTCACCGCAAAAGCTTCATGCACAGGCAAAAATTTGGGCTGAGTACTGCCTTGCCCAAATAATGACGCCAACGAATTGGCAGAGGCAGGCGTCGCACCCACCATCGCTGTCGCCAAGCACGCGCCCAGCATCACAGAATATGCCCAAGTTTTTTGCATGATCACACTCTTTTTGCTCATTTGCCTAATTATCAAGCACTTTTCAAGCACTCTTTGGGAATAAGCCCCAACCAATTTACTTATCCAAATATAGTATTATAACACGCCGACCTTGCGCAATTTTTGCTGATGACATCCGCCAAAGCAAAATCGCCCCAAAAACTTGAGGCGATGGCGGTAACTCTTGCACGGCTTTGGCTAAAACCAATCATCATTGCTCATCTTTTTTATAAAAAGCATCTTGACGGCTTTGTTCAAATTCCACCCAAACCGCGCTTAAAATCGCAAGCAGCACCGCAAATCCCAAGCCCAATATCCAAGCAAAATACCACATAATCCTCTCCTTTATCTGCATTCCGCCGTGGTTAATACAGCGTTTTTTCGTTTTCTTTGATGTATGCCTTGGTGACCTTGCCACGCATCACTGCATAGCCCCAGCTGGTATAAGCAACCACCACAGGCAACAGAAAAATCACCACCAATAGCATGATGAACAAAGTCATCTGACTTGAGGTGGCATCCCACACAGTCAGGCTTGAACGCAGATCACTCGATGATGGCATATAAAAAGGAAATAGCGCCACGCCTGCTGTAGCAATGATGCCCAAGATGCCAAAGCTCGATGCCACAAAAGCACTCAGCGTCTGATTGATCTTCAATAGTCCCACGCTGATAAGCGGCATCAGCACCCCCAAAGCAGGCAGCAGCCATAGCACAGGATAAGCCATAAAATTATTCAGCCAAGCGCCAGATTGCTGCTCTACTTGTTTTGATAAAGGATCGATCAAAGCATTGGTGTCGATCACAGAACTGATCACATAGCCATCCAAACTGCGCACCCAAAATCCCGCTGCCACGAACAGCAGCACTGTGATGATGGCAGCAAAAGTAGCGCCTGTCTTAGCACGCGCCTGAATGCCATCGATGGTACGATGCGCCAAATACACGCCACCTTGCATGGTCAGCATCGCCACACTCACCACACCACATAATAAGGCAAATGGGCTCAATAATTCAAAGAATGAACCTGTGTAAGTCGAGACCAGATTTTGATCAAAGCTAAACGGCACACCCAGCAAAAGATTACCAAAAGCGACGCCAAAGATCAATGCAGGCACCGCTGAGCCGACGAGCAGCAGCCAGTCCCAAGTATTGCGCCAAGTGGGGTTTTTGATCAAACTGCGATACTTAAAGCCCACAGGTCGGAAAAATAGCGCCCAAAGCGCAGCGATCAACGCCCAATAAAATCCACTAAACGCTGTGGCATACACCAAAGGCAGTGCCGCAAAAATCGCACCCCCTGCGGTGATAAACCACACCTGATTGCCCTCCCAGTGTGGGCCGATGGTGTTCACGATCACTCGACGCTCGACATCATCACGACCCACAAAAGGCAATAAGGTACAGACGCCGATGTCGTGGCCATCCATGATCGCAAACCCGATCAGCAGCACGCCAACGAGCAGCCACCAGATCAGCTTTAACACTTCATAATCTAATAACATGCTCATACTCATGCTCCTTGTTGGTCGGTTGGGTTGATCAAGTGCACAGAATTATTTTCGCCATAATATTTGCCCGTGCCTAAGCTGGCAGGCCCAAGACGCACATATTTGAGCATCAAATACACCTCAACGACCGCCAAAATGATATAAAACACCACAAAGCCGATCATCGAGAAGATGACATTATTCACATCAATATTCGACACCGACAAATGCGTTGGCAACACACCATACACCGTCCATGGCTGACGGCCATATTCAGCAACGAACCAACCTGCCTCGATGGCGATCCATGGCGCAGGCAGCATCAGCAGGGCAAATTTTAGCAGCCATTTTTTCTGCATAAAATTGCCTTTTAGGGTGAAAAATAAGCACAAACTGTACAACACCAGCATCAGCATACCCATGCCGACCATCACGCGAAACGACCAGAACATCGGCGTGACGCGCGGCACACTGTCATCGACAGCTTGTGACAGCATCTGCGGTGTCACATCTGCCATATCATCGGTGTATTTTTTGAGTAATAAGCCAAAGCCCAGATCTTCTTTATGATCCTCAAAAATCTCAATCAGCGCTTGCGGATTCTCAACGCCATTTAGCTTATTTTCACGCATCAAATCCAGCGCACTGACCGCCGTCACGCCATTGATGATGCGATCAGCGTTCAATTTTTTGATATCATGAATGCCTAAAATCTCGGTATCCACAGAGCGCGTGCCGATCAGACCCATCACATAAGGCACATGCAGCGCCCAATCGTTCTTTTGTTCAGCTTCATTGATGCCAGCGATGATGTTAAATCCTGCTGGTGCAGGCTCAGTCTCCCACATCGCCTCCATCGTGGCCAGTTTGGTTTGTTGGGCTTGACCGATCGAATAACCCGACTCATCACCAAGCACGATGGCACTACAGATCGCTGCAAAACCAAAAGCCGCTGCCACATGAAAGCTGCGTTTGGCAAATTCAACATCACGCCCTTTTAGCAGATACCACGCTGAGACACCCAGCACAAAAGATGCGCCTGTCACATAGCCTGCTGATACCGTGTGTACGAATTTGTTTTGGGCATCTGGATTTAGGAATATTTCAGCAAAACTGACCATCTCCATGCGCATGGTTTCATAGTTAAATTCAGCACCGACAGGGTTTTGCATCCAACCATTGGCCACCAAAATCCACAAAGCAGATAGACTCGTGCCTAAGGCCATCAACAGCGTGGTGGCAAAGTGCTGCACCCGAGACATGCGATCCCAGCCAAAGAAAAACAGCCCCACCATCGTCGATTCTAAGAAAAATGCCATCAAGCCCTCAATGGCCAGAGGTGCACCAAACACATCACCGACATAGTGCGAATAATACGCCCAGTTGGTGCCAAATTGAAACTCCATGGTGATGCCTGTGGTCACGCCCAACACGAAATTGATGCCAAAAAGCTTACCCCAAAATCGGGTCATGTCTTTCCAGATCTCTTTGCCTGTGGTGAGATAGACTGCTTCCATGATGACCAATAGCCAAGTCATGCCAAGCGTCAAAGGCACAAATAAGAAGTGAAATAATGCAGTTAAGGCAAACTGCAGCCGCGAGATATCGACCAGATGCTCGGTAATCATACCAAACCCCTTTAGCGTGACAAGCCGCCGATGCTCCATATCCGCATGGCTATATCAAATAAGATGAGTCTTAAAGCTGGTCACCGCTCCTTAGCCTGACCAAGATTTTCCCCATTATAACCAAAAACAGGGGTGAATACTACCGATGTTTTGATGACCATTGGGTTGATTTTTTGGCGTATAAATCCTCATTAAGCGCAGCACAAATCCGCCTAAGCCAAAAAAAACGCCAAGCAGCTGCTCGGCGTTTTGAGTTGGATCCAAATCCTTCGATTAATGATCCGCTGGCACTTTATCCATATCAATGTCAGGATTTTTGATCAAGTGAATCGATGACAAGATCAACCCGCCCCAGATCGCAATCATCGCGATCACCATGACGATCAAAGCTGTCGTACCCATAATAACTCCTTATTCTTCGTGAGAGTGATGGCCTTTAATTCTTGGTAGTACCAAAGCGACGATCGCACAGATGATCACCACACCCCAGCCATAAGTCAATAGCACATCCGATGGATAACCACCGTAGCCTTCTTTGAATAGCGACTGAAGCGACAGTGCCAAAGTCACGATCAACACCAGTGGCGTCACCACAGTCAGCATAAATGACCATACAAAACCGACCTTGATGCTAGAAATGCCATTGATGTGATTGATCAAGGTTGGTAGCTTATTGCGGTTGAACCAAGTTACCCAGATGATCGACAAGATCGCGCCAAGTACGATACCGATGTTATTGGCAAAGTTATCGACGATATCGACGAAAGTGATGGCATTTTTGGTGCCGAACATCGCAATCGAGATGATCGCAGAGCCTAGGCCGACAATGGTGACTGATTTGTTTTTTGACCAGCCGAATTTATCCTGCACTGCTGAGATTGGTACTTGTAGGATAGATACCATCGAGGTGATACCTGCCACGGTCAATGAGGCAAAGAACAAGATACCGACGATGTGACCAGCATCGCCCATTGTTGAGATGATTTTTGGGAATGCGATAAAGGCAAGACCGATGCCGCCTTTGACCACTTCCGCCACTGGCACGCCTGATGCTTGTGCCATAAAGCCAAGCACAGAGAAGATACCGATACCCGCCAATAGCTCAAATGATGAGTTGGCAAAACCGACCACCAAACCTGAGCCTGTCAAGTTGGCATTGCGGTTCAGATAAGACGCATAGGTCACCATGATACCAAAGCCGATCGACATTGAGAAGAAGACATGGCCATACGCAGCTAGCCAGACTTTTGGATCGGCCATCTTTTCCCAGTTTGGATTAAAGAAAGTATCCAAACCCACAGTCGCACCTGGCAAAGTCACCGCACGAGCCACCAAAATCGCGAACATCACCACCAGTAGCGGGATGAAGATTTTGTTTGATAGCTCAACGCCTTTTTTAATGCCGCCATACATGATCAGCAGCACGATCGCCCAAACCACAACAAGGCCGATCAACAGCTCTGATGAGTAGCTCAACGTCATCTCGCTGGCGTTTTGAAGGTAGGTGTTAAAGAAAAACCCTTCGGTGTCCTCACCCCACTTTTGACCAAAGGCAAACAGCGTATAGCTACCCGCCCAGCTCAGTACCGATGCATAATAAATACCGATGATGGTACACACCGCCACCTGCCACCAACCGATGCCTTCGGCTGATTTGACCATACGACGGTATGCTGTCGGCGGCGCACCTTTGTACTTTTGACCGACGACATAATCCAAAAACAGCAATGGAAAACCTGCGGTTGCCAAAGCAATCAAATACGGAATAAAAAATGCGCCGCCGCCATTTTCATAAGAAACATACGGAAAACGCCAAATATTACCCAAACCGACAGCAGATCCGACCGCTGCCAAAATAAAGCCAGAGCGTGCTGACCAACTTTCTCGTTGTGCCGACATCTTTGCTCTCCAATCCTATCGCCATGCCAAGCACGGCTAATCCTGCTTTGCGAAACTTATGCCGTCATTGATGATGATCATTTCATCAACTGCAATCAGCATAAATCCGCACCCAAATAATTATAGTGTTTTGGCCACGATCAACCACGCATCAGCTTGCAGTTAATCATAAGTCACAAAACGACCAGTATAGTTTGTATGAATCACGAAAAAATGTCAAACAAATAATATAATCAAAAGAAAAAAACCTGCAACAAATCGTTACAGGTTTCAGAACACGCTTAAGTCAAATTAACGCACCAATCCGCGTTGGCTGCTATTGATCGAATCGATCAATAGCTGCACTTTGGGTTCTTTTTCGACCAATGCAGACAGCTGTTCAAGCGCTTCATCGCGCAAAAGCCCCGAACGAAATACCACACGATAGGCCTCATCGATGGCTTTGATGGTATCAGCCGACCAGCCTTTGCGGCGCATGCCCTCTTTATTGATGCCATGTGCTTTGGCAGGATTGCCCGAGACAGTGACAAATGCCGCCACATCTTTGACAATCAGACTGGCACCACCGATCATACTATAATCATCGATGCGACAAAATTGATGCACACCCGACTGACCACCGATGATGACATAATCGCCAATGTGTGCATGCCCTGCCACGCCGACATTATTGGCTAGGACATTATGATCACCAACGATGCAATCGTGTGCGATGTGAACATTGACCATCAACAGATTATGGCTGCCGATTTTGGTCAAGCCTTGATCCTGTGCTGTGCCGCGATGGATGGTGCAAGCTTCACGGATGCGATTATGATCGCCAACCTCTAAAAATGTCTCTTCGCCATCATACTTCAGATCCTGTGGATTTTCGCCGATGCTGGCAAATTGATAGATGTCATTATACGCACCGATGGTGGTATTCTCGCCGATGATGACATGGCGACGCAGCAGGGTGTTGGCACCGATTTTGGCGTTTTTGCCGATGATGCAATACGGCCCGATCGAAGCCGTTGGGTCAATCTCGGCACTCGGGTCAATGATGGCGGTAGGATGAATGGTCATGGTTGCCCCTTATGGATGAATGCAAAAATGAGAACCGTCAAGCATCACACTTTTTGGCGAGCGATCATGATCTCAGCACTGCACGCCAGAGCGCCATCGACATGCGCGGTGCATTCAAATTTATAAATATCTCTTTTGTTCATGATGGCTTTTGAGCGAATTACCAGCTGATCGCCTGGCGTGACCAGTTTTTTAAAGCGCACCTTATCCACGCCTGCGAACAGATACAGATAGCCATCTTCTGAAGTTTGGCCTGCGCTGATAAACCCCAAAATCCCTGACAGCTGCGCCATCGCCTCGACCATCAACACGCCTGGCATGATTGGATTGTCAGGAAAATGGCCATTAAACAGCTCTTCGTTAATGCTGATGTTTTTATAGCCTGTAATCCACTCATCAGGACGGCAAGCAGTGACTCGATCGATCAGCATAAATGGATAGCGATGCGGCAGATAATGCTTAATCTGATCATAGCGAAGTGGCAGAGTCACACCGCGTTCAGCCAGCATCGCCAGATCAGCTTCGCTCAGTAATTCATAATCAATATTTGATACTGACATAATCATTCCTTAAAATATTACTTCTCGCCCATTTGGCGGAATTTGACCGCTGCACGGCGCCATTTTAGTGATGGCATGGCGGCAGTGCCCGATGAATAAGTGCCGGCCTCATGGATGTCACTGATCACCATCGTCATTCCGGTCAGTGTGACGCCATCAGTGATGGTCAGATGCCCACTAATGCCGACCGCACCGCCGATGATACAGTTTTTGCCGATTTTGGTGCTGCCTGCGATACCGACTTTGGCGGCGATGGCAGTGCCTGCACCGATACGCACATTATGCGCGATCTGCACCAAATTATCGATGATGACATGATCCTCAATGACAGTGTCATCGACAGCACCGCGATCGATGCAAGTATGACTGCCGATACGAACATGATTGCCGATACGCACCCGACCCAGCTGTGCGATGCGCTGCCACTGCATCTGTCCATCGCTAAATGCAGGCGCAAAACCAAATCCCTCAGAGCCGATATTAGCATGGCTATGGATGCGTACATGATCACCGATGATGCATCCATGATGGATGACGGCACAGGCATCGATGTGACACTCCGCACCGATACTCACATCCTCACCGATAACCACACCCTCGCCGATCGTCGTGCCTGTACCGATCGTCGCACCTTTTTTGATGATGGCATTGGCCGCGATGCTGACATCCGATGGGACGACGGCCGAGTCATCGATCTGCGCAGTGTGATGGATGCCTGCACTGATCGATAGAGCAAATAGGCCGCTGATGCTGGCATAAGCCAAATACGCATCTTTGACGATCACATAGGCAGCATCAGGATTGATCTGCTTGGCTTTATCGACATACTGTTCAGAAATCAGTATCAAGCCTGCTTGCGTGCTTGCCAATTCATTTAGGTATTTTGGCTGTGCCAAAAACGCCACTTGTGCAGCATTGGCAGTTGTAAGGCTTGCCACACCCTCGATTTGGCGGCTGCCATCATGTTCAGAGCGATTTGATACGCCCTGACGCTCTTCGATGGCTTTGAAAATCTGATCGATGCTGATCATCAGAATATGCTACCGATTTGGAACTGGACTTTATCGGTTTCATCCGTGTCTTTGCTATTGATCGGCTTGGCATAGCTGATGGACAGTGGGCCAATCGGTGTGTACCAAGTCGCACCAACACCAGCACTGTAGCGGAACTCTTTATCTTGCTCAAGCAGCGGATAACTGGTGGCGGTGGCAGCCGAATCGCCGTATTGGGTCAGGTCGATCGTCTCTTTATCCATGCCTGTTGTGTCAAACACTTGACCGCCCTCGACAAAGATCACAGGCCGCACTTGATCCACCCAATCACCTTTAAATGGCAATGGCAAAATCAGCTCCGCGCCAAAAGTTGCCAAAGCATTACCACCAACAACTTCACCTCGTGTATAGCGATCACCACTTCTGGCTGCAATATATGCCTGTGAACGCGGACCTAGACTTGAAGCATCATAACCACGCACCGAGCCATAGCCGCCGGCGTAGAAGTTTTCATAAAACGGCAAATTATTGCCATAGCCTAAGCGTGTATAGCCGCGCAGTACCGAATCTTTGATGAATGGTCTGTAGATATTGCCCTGATAGACGGCTTTTTGGAAAGTTTTATCGCCAAAACCTAAGGTCAAATCAACATTATGACTCATACCACTGGTTGGGAATACAGGGCGATCTAGGCTAGAATAGCTCCAGCCCAAGATGGCGTTATAGGTGGTATAGTCGTTTTTAAAATCAGGGATGCCATTGCCATCGACAGATACTTCACCGCCATCGTCCATGATCTGCTTAACATTGCTGATGCCCATATAGCGGCCGCCGCGCACCGTGGTGTTATCGATATTAATACCAGCACTTAGTCGCTGATTTTCATCAATCGGATAGCCATAGCTTAAGGAAGCACCGTACGAGTCAAGTACATAGTTACTGATGTTCTTATCATCGTATTTGGTTTTTCGGTAGTAGCCATTGATGCTTTGAGAGACGCCATTGACCGTGAAATACGGGTCGGTCATACCAAGGCTATACACCTCACGGGTCTCAGAGCGAGAAAACGCGGCATTGACGCGGTTACCCGTACCCATAAAGTTATTTTGAGAGACATCAAATTGGAAAGTCACACCACCGCTTTGAGAATAGCCTGCTGCGATGGTCGATGAGCCTGATGGCTGCTCTTCGACGGTGAAGTTAACATCGATCTGATCTGGTGAATTTGGCACAGGGCGCGTATCGACGGTAACATTCTTAAAAAAGCCTGTGCGCATCAGACGCGCGCGTGACAGCTGGATTTTTTGGTTCGATGCCAATGCACCCTCTAGCTGACGCATCTCGCGACGCAGCACTTCATCTTGGGTCTTAAAATTGCCCGTGAAATTGATGCGGCGAACATACACAGGGCGCACAGGGTCGATATAATAATCGACATTCACCGTACGAGAGGCGTCATCGATGCGCGTGACAGGTCGAATTTGGGCATAATAATAGCCATCATCACCAAACTTGGTGCTGATGTCTGCCGTGGTCTGGTCAAGCTTGGCCTGTGAATAGCCATCGCCTGCCTGAAAGCCCAATAGCTGATTTAGCTGATCTTCTGGATAAGTCAAATCGCCCATGAATCTGGCTTGGCCAAAACGATACTGCTCGCCCTCATCCACTGAGATCTCGACGAATACTTTATTTTTTTCTTCATCGATATTGAGCTTGGCATCTTTGACCTCAAAACGCACAAAGCCTTCGTTCAGATATTTGGCACGCAGACTCTCAAGACTTGCCGCCAGCTTTTCTTGGCTATAGCGATCGGCCTTGGACAGCGGATTGATTTTGTTATCTTTAATCGCCATTTCATCAATCAGATCACGATCGCTAAAATGCTGATTACCGATGATATTAATGTCCACCACGCGCGCAGCTTTGCCCTCAGCAAAAGTCATGTCAAGCTTAACGCGGTTGCCATCAAGTTCAGTTTGTTTAATGGTGATCTCAGTATTGTAGTAGCCTTGCATCATATACTGATTCGATAGCTCCGACTCGATCATCTGCACGGTCGCTTGTTTGAGCGGCTGACCGACGGCCAAACCTGCGTTACGCAGACCCTCTTCTAATGCATCTTTTGGGATCAGTCGATTGCCCTCAAAGTTAATTTCAGCGATCAGTGGGCGTTCGGTGACTTGATAGACAATGCGACCATCTTGGGCATATACTTGCACATCTGAAAAGTGACCTGTGGCATACAATGCCGACACACCCTCAGCCAGCTGTGCATCACTCACCACTTGACCTAAGCGAAACGGCAAAACTGTCTGCAAGCTGTCGATGGTAATGCGCTGCAAGCCACTGATGGCAATGTCATTGGCCACCACATCAGCAGCATGCACTTGAGTTGCCATCATCATCGTCACTGCCAAGGCCACAGCGCTCGGTCTAAAACCTTTGAAATATGAATTACGCATAAGTCTATCCAAACTTAATTTTTAAGATTTTTAACATTGGCAGAAAATTTACATCAAAATTGTTGCAAAAATTTTCATAACCGATTTAATACCGTGTAAAGGTAAGCCAAAATACCAAATTTGGCAAGCTTTTCCTGTCAAAAAAGGTGAATTTTTTTGTTAATTGGCTGATATTGTGTCGCTCAGCCAAGAACTCGCAGGATATCGTTACTGATTGCCAGTACCATGAAACAAAAAAGCAATACCGCACCCATTTTAAAAGCCGCAAGCTGCACGGTCTCACTCATCGGCTTACCGCGGATCAGCTCATAAGTATAAAACAACAAATGCCCACCATCAAGCACGGGGATCGGCAGCAGATTCAGCACAGCCAGGCTAAGGCTGATGATGGCAGCAGTAGAAAGCACCTCTTTAAATCCCAACTCAAAGCTGGTCTTTGAGACCTCGGCGATGGTGATCGGACCAGATAAATTCTCAATGCCAATCATTCCCGTGACCATCTTGCCCATCGCGCTTAAAGTCATCACCGACAAATCATAAGTGCGCCCAAAGGCCTGATGAAGCGCCTGCATCGGCGTGTAATGGATGGTGGTCAGATAGTCAGGTGGAATCAATGCATCGGCATCGATCTTTGGGCGGATGCCAAGCTGCCCTACCGTGCCTGCACGGGTCTGGACAGCACGCGGCATCAGCTGGATCTGTTGGGCTTGACCCTCGCGGATGATCTGGACAGTCAGCATCTTTTCAGGGCTTTGTTGGATGATCTTGGTAGCAGCTTGCCAATCCTGTATCGCCACACCATCGATGGCAGTGAAGCGATCATTGACCTTTAGCCCCATCATTGCAGCAGCCCCATCTGCCACCACTTCACCGACCACAGGCTCAATCACTGGCTGATACGGCAGCACCCCCAGACTACTCAAAGGATCTACAGGATCACGCGTGCCATCGTTTGGCTGCATGAAATTTTGTACCTGCACTTGAGCTTGCTGCGGTTGTCCATCACGCTCGATGCCGACATCGATGGCGGTGCTTTCACCCATCTTGGCAGCCAGTGCATAGGCCGTCTCTTGCCAAGTCTCTACAGGCTTATCGTCGATGCTGACCAAACGATCGCCGACCACAAGAGCGCTATTGGCAGCAGGTGACTCTGGCAGAATCTGGCCAATGCGCGTATTTAACTGCTCACTGGGAAATAAAAATAGCACCCAAAATAGCGCGATGGCAATGATAAAATTCATCATGGGGCCAGCTGCGACGATGGCGATTTTTTTAAGGGGGTGCTGCTGATCAAAGGCCACTGACTTTAGCTCATCTGGCACTGTCTCATTACGACCATCAAGCATCTTGACATAGCCGCCCAAAGGAATGGCAGCAATCTGATATTCGATGCCCGAGCGCCGACTTTTCCAGCCCATCAGTTTTGGGCCAAACCCGATGGAATAGGTCTGCACCTTGACACCGCACAGCCGCGCGACAATATAATGGCCAAATTCATGCAAAGCCACCAATGGCCCCAGCACACAAATCGCCGCCAAGATCATATATATCGCCGTCATGCCAAGCGCTCCAGTTGGGCGATTTTTTGCTGAGCCATATCACGCACAAGAGCATCCATCGCCAAAATGCGCTCAAGACCTTGATTCTCATCAGCAAAATCCTGATCGAACTGCGCTTTGATGGCATCGTCATTCAAACACCGCTCAACGATCAGCGCGATGTCTGTTAATTTGATTTGTTCATTTAAAAAAGCAGCGACGGCGATCTCATTGGCAGCATTGAGCGTGATACACGCGCCCGTGCCTTGTTTGGCAGCATCTCGGGCAAGCTTTAGACAGGCAAATTTTTGTAAATCTGGTGCCATAAATTTTAATTCAGCCAATTGATACAAATCCAGCTGGGCGACGCCAGCCTCGATGCGCTCTGGATAAGCCAGTGCGTGCGCGATCGGGGTGCGCATGTCAGGGCTGCCCAGCTGCGCCAAAAAACTGCCATCGACATATTCTACCAATGAATGCACGACGCTGTTTGGGTGGATCACGACTTTGATTTGTGCTTCGGTAAGATTGAACAAATGGCATGCCTCGATCAGCTCAAGTCCTTTGTTCATCATCGTCGCTGAATCGATGGAGATTTTTTGACCCATTGACCAGTTGGGATGCTTTATTGCTTGACTGACGGTTGCCTCACGCATCTCATTGATGGACTTATCCAAAAAACCACCGCCTGATGCTGTCAGCCACAGCTGCCTGATGCCATGTGCTGACTCATGGATGGCATGATTGTCAAGCTGCACTGCCTTTGGCAGACACTGAAAAATCGCATTATGCTCTGAATCAATCGGTAAGATGGTCGCACCATAGCGTCTGGCAAGTGGCATCACCATCTCCCCTGCCATCACCAAAGATTCTTTATTGGCCAATAAAATGTGTTTGCCTGCTTTGGCTGCCGCGACAGTTGAGCCAAGACCTGCTGCACCGACGATGGCGGCCACGACGGTATCGACCTTGGGATCTGATGCGATGGCGATTAAGCCTGCATCACCACACAGCACCTTGGTGTCAAGACCTGCCTCATGAATTTGGGTACTGAGTGCGTGATGATGCTTTGGTGCCGTGCAGATGATTTTTGGGTGAAATTCACACGCCAATTCAAACAGCTTATCCACACGACCAAAGCCAGTGAGTGCATAGATCTGATAGCGATCAGGATGCGCACGCACCAAAGATAAGGTGCTATCACCAATAGAGCCTGTGGCACCAAGCACTGCCAAGGACTGTAGCGCTGTTGTCATGATCTACCCCCTAAAACGGCACGCGTAGCGCAGCCAAATACATCATGATCCACACCTCGGTGAACACGCCTGCTTTTGATAACAACCAAAACCCGAATGCAAACACTGGCGTCGCTGACAATAAAGAATCAATGCGATCAAGCACACCGCCATGCCCTGGCAAGATACTGCCTGAGTCTTTGATTCCAGCGCGGCGCTTTAGCATCGACTCAAACAGATCACCAAGCACACTGGCCGCGACCGTGATGGCAGATAAGATGAGAAATAAGAATAACGCTGTGCCTGATAGCTGTAGATAATTGCCCACAACAATCGCAACCACGCCTGCGGTCAAAAGACCGCCAATCAGCCCCTCAATGCTCTTATTGGGCGAGACATTTGGTGCCAGTTTGCGTTTGCCAAACTTACGACCGACAAAATACGCGCCACTGTCAGCACACCACACCAATAAAAACACATACATCAGCCACCATGGTGACATCTGCCACAGTCCATACATCGCGGTGATGGCAGCGGTCAAAATCACCGCGCCCATGTACACCAAGCGTCTGCCGTACCATTTTTCCTTAGCAGGATATTGCACCACCCAAGCTGTCGCCAACGCCCAGATCAACAATGAGGCCGCCCACCAAAACACCCAAGTCCAAGGCAAAGCAATCGAGATCATGGTGATGACCAATACCACCAAAATAAACTGTGCTGGTTGTCGCCATTTTGGCATGAGTTTGGTCCATTCATGCGCGGCGATCAATACGCCCACGGCCAATAACGGCACCACAAAAATCGGCATCGAACTTGCAAACAGTGCAAACCCTACGATGATGACCAATATAATTGCCGTCTTTATTCGCTGCCACATAGCAAAATTATCCTTGGATTGGTGTGATAAAAATCTCTAGCGCTTTAGTTGCTCGCTGGTTTTGCCAAAGCGGCGTTCACGATTGGCAAACATCTCAATCATCTCATCAAGCTCATCGACGCCAAATTCAGGCCATAAAGTCGGCGTAAAAAACAGCTCAGCATAGGCCGCCTGCCACAGCAAAAAATTAGAGATGCGATACTCACCGCCTGTGCGGATCAGCATATCCACCGCTGGTAGATCTGACAACTGCAAGTGCTTGGCTAGGCAATCAACATCGATGTCTTTGACTTGTAAACTACCCTGCGCCACCTGTGACGCCACAGCCTTGGCGGCATTGGCGATGTCCCACTGGCCACCATAACTGATGGCAATCACCAAAGTCATCGCCTCAAAATGCGCCGTCTTTGCCTCAGCATCAGCCATCAAGGCCGCCAACCGATCAGACAGCTGACTGCGATCTCCAATGAAGCGTAAACGGATCTGATATTGATCCATCCGTGGCATCTGCTCGTGAATCGTTTGCTCCAAAAGCCCCATCAACAGCTTGACCTCATTGGCAGGTCTCGCCCAATTTTCACTTGAAAAGGCAAATACTGTCAGTACTTGCACACCGCGCGCCAAGCAATGCTCAACTATCGGATCAAGCGCATCTTTTCCTGCCACATGTCCTGCGCCTGTCGCCAATTGATTGGCTTTGCCAAAGCGATTATTACCATCCATGATGATGGCGATATGCTGTGGTACAGAGGTGGGGATTTGGGTTTGGCTTGTCATGTTATGCAGCTACCGTCAGGGTTCATAAGGTGATGGATGAGAGTAAAATTCATCTGATGAAATGACACATGGGCAAAGACTGCTCTTTACCCATGTGTATCTGCCAAGCGGCATTAGACTTCCATCAGCTCGGCTTCTTTTTTGTCTAGGCGAGCATCGATGGTGCCGATGTATTTATCAGTCAGCTTTTGGATGTCATCTGCTGCACGGCGCTCGTCGTCCTCAGAGATCTCTTTTTCTTTTAGTAGATCTTTAATATCACCTAGCATGTCGCGGCGGATATTACGCACTGAGACGCGTGCTTGTTCTGCATCGCCACGGGCGATTTTTTGCATGTCGCGGCGAGTCTCTTCGGTCAACGCTGGCATCGGTACACGGATGACATCGGCTGTCATTGGGTTTAGACCCAGATCTGCTTCACGGATGGCCTTATCGACGGCTTGTACCATGGAGCGGTCAAATGGCTGTACCAATAGCGTGCGGCTGTCCTCGACATTAATGCTGGCCACTTGGTTTAATGGCGTCTCTGAGCCGTAGTAACTGACCATCACACCTGAAAGTACGTCTGGATGCGCGCGGCCTGTGCGCAGCTTACCAAAAGCACCCTCTAGCGCTTCGATGGCTTTTTGCATACGGCTTTCGCCGTCTTTTTTGATGTCATTAATCATGGAGCTTTCCTTTAAATTTTCTAAATGGTAAAAATATCTCAAGCAGCGATCAGTGATAGACGCGCGTGCCTTCTGCCTCACCCATCACGACATTGAGCAGAGCATTGGGCTTATTCATATCAAACACTTGTAGCGGCACATTATGCTCGCGGCACAGTGCGATGGCGGTCAGATCCATCACGCCAAGTTTCTTTTCAAGCACTTCATCAAAGCTTAGGCTGTCAAACTTCACCGCATCATCATTGGTGGTTGGGTCTTTGTCATAGACGCCATCAACTTTGGTGGCTTTTAGGATAAGACCTGCTTCGATCTCGATGCCGCGTAGGCATGCAGCGGTGTCAGTGGTAAAAAATGGGTTGCCTGTACCAGCAACAAAGATACATACCTCGCCATTATTCAGATGGCGGATGGCATCACGGCTAGAGTATGACTCAACGACAGTATCAATCGCGATGGCTGACATCAGGCGGGTTTTGATGTTGCGGCGAACCAAGGCATCGCGCATCGCAAGGCCATTCATCACCGTGGCCAGCATACCCATCTGATCACCCGTCACTCGACCCACCAAGCCTTCTTTTTGAAGCGTGCTGCCACGATACAAATTGCCGCCACCGACGACGATGCCAACTTGCACGCCTAAGCCGCGCAGATGTGCGATCGATAAGCTCATCTGATCTAAGATAGAGGCATCGATGCCCATGTCACGACCGCCTGCCAATGCCTCACCAGACAGCTTTAATAAAATACGAGAAAATTGTGGATTTTTGTCAGACATATCGCCTCCGCGCTGATGTGATTGGCTGATTTCGCCTTGAATAATACTTCGACAAATTGTCTTAATTTTAGCACAAAAGCCAAATTTTGGATACTGTTATTTGGAGACAGTTTCACCAATCATCGTGATCCTGTGGCAGCTTGATGATATTTAAAATGCATAATTTAGGATACAAAAAAGGCGCATCGCAGGGATACGCCTATCAACCACCAAACCAAATCGATGGCTGTCAGTTGAAATATCGATCAGATCACAATGATCTATGATCAGATCAGCGATTTGACCGCATCGATGACAGCTTCGGTGGTGATGCCAAAGTGCTGGAACAGATCCTTGGCAGGTGCTGACTCACCAAAGGTGGTCATACCGATGATCTTACCGTCCAAGCCGACAAACTTATACCAATAATCAACGATACCTGCTTCGACCGCGACACGAGCACGCACCGCCGATGGCAGTACTGACTCAATATAGTCGCTTGATTGCTTCACAAAAATCTCAGCACATGGCATTGATACCACACGCACACCCACGCCTGCTTCAGTCAGCTGCTTATGTGCATTCATCGCAAGCTCGACTTCTGAGCCTGTGGCGATGATGATGGCTTGAAGATCGCCTTGCTCGCTCGCCAAGATGTAGCCGCCTTTTTCGATGCTTGCGATTTGCTCGTCTGTACGCGCTTGGAACGCTAGATTTTGACGAGATAGGATCAGTGAGGTCGGTGCATTGGCAGTTTGGAGTGCTTTTTTCCACGCCACAGCCGTTTCGACGGTGTCGCATGGACGCCAAGTAAAGTGATTTGGCGTATTGCGCAGGCTGGCCACTTGCTCAACTGGCTGATGCGTCGGGCCATCTTCACCCAGACCGATAGAGTCATGCGTATAGACATTGATGACACGCTGCTTCATCAGTGCCGACATACGCACCGCGTTGCGCGCATACTCCATAAACATCAAGAAGGTCGCGGTATAAGGGATAAATCCGCCATGCAATGCCACGCCATTGGCGATCGCGGTCATACCAAATTCACGCACGCCATAGTGGACATAGTTGCCATCGGCATGATCTTGGACGCCTTTTGCCCCCGACCATAGTGTCAAGTTCGAGCCTGCTAGGTCAGCTGAGCCGCCTAGGATTTCGGGCAGATTTGGCGCCAGTGCTGCGATGGCGTTTTGGCTGGCTTTGCGAGTCGCGATGCTCTCGCCTTTGTCATTGCAGGCTTTGATGTAGTCATTCGCCACAGTTTCAAAATCAGCAGGCAACTCACCACTTAAACGACGGCTAAGTTCGGCTGCTTCGGTTGGATAAGCTGCTTGATACTTGGCAAACTGCTCATTCCAAGCTGCTTCAAGATCCGCGCCTTTGGCAGTCGCATCCCACGCTTGATAGATCTCATCAGAAATGGCAAAAGGTGTGGCATCCGCCCAGCCCATCGCTTCACGCGTCAAACCAATCTCATCCATCCCAAGCGGCGCACCATGGCAGTCTTCTTTGCCCTGCTTATTTGGTGAGCCTAGACCGATGATGGTCTTACAGATGATCAAAGTAGGCTTGGTGGTCTCGGCCTTGGCTTCGATGGTGGCTTTACGGATGGCATCTTGGTCGTGACCATCCACATTCAGCACCTGCCAGCCATAAGCCTCAAAGCGCTTGGCGGTGTCGTCACTGAACCAGCCTTCAACCTCTCCATCAATCGAGATGCCATTGTCATCATAATAAGCAATCAGCTTACCCAAACCCAAAGTACCTGCCAATGAACAGGCCTCATGGCTGACACCCTCCATCAGACAGCCATCACCCAAGAATGCATAGGTGTGGTGGTCAATGATGGCATGATCCGCTTTGTTAAATTGCGCGGCCAAAGTCTTCTCGGCCAAAGCAAAGCCGACCGCATTAGCGATACCTTGACCTAATGGACCTGTGGTGGTCTCGATGCCATCGGCATAGCCATGCTCTGGATGGCCTGCTGTCTTTGAGTGCAGCTGACGAAACGCCTTAATATCATCAATGCTCAAATCATAGCCAGTCAGATGCAGCAGTGCATAGATCAGCATAGAGCCATGGCCATTAGATAGTACAAAGCGGTCACGGTTTGGCCATTTGGCATTTTTGGGATTGTGGTTCAAAAACTCACGCCACAGCACTTCAGCGATGTCTGCCATACCCATCGGCGCACCTGGATGGCCTGAGTTGGCTTGTTGAACCGCATCCATAGCTAGGATACGGATGGCGTTGGCATTGTGTCGTTGATTGAGTTGGGTAGGCATCAGCAAGTTTCCTAACAAAAATTTGCCCTATTATAGCACAGTTTCGGATAATTTTTGTGTTTTTGGCGAGCTATGCTTGATGGCTGTCAGTTTGAGGCGATGCATAAAAAAAAGCGAACCAGACAGCGCGCCTGATTCGCTTTCCTGATTCGCTTTAAAAGGCCAGCATTCAAAAGTGAATTATCGCTCACCCAAGCCTTCAGACAGCGTTTTGGTAATTGGCTTGGTCAAGTAAGATAGCACACTGCGCTCCATCGCCTTGATATCGACGCTTGCGGTCATACCTGGTCGGATAACGATGTCACTGGCGCGGCCATCAAACTCAGCACCCGAGATGCGGATCTGTACGCGATAATAAGGCTTTTCGCCGTCGCGCGTCTGCTCCATCAGCGTGTCTGGACTGATGTACACCACCTCACCATTCATCGCACCAAAGATCGAATAATCATAAGCATCGAGCTTGACGCTGGCGGTTTGGCCTTCTTTGACATAGGCGATATCAGCTGGGCTGACCTTAGCTTCGACAACCAAATCACTGTCGGTCGGCAGGATTTCCATGATCACCTCACCTGGCTTGACCACACCGCCGATGGTGGTGACACGGATGTTATTCACCTTGCCTTCGGTTGGGGCGAACAGGCGTTTTTCTTGCAGTACTTGACTGCGATCACGCAGCTGCTCTTGTTCTGACTGCAGCTCTTCTTGGGCGCGAGTCAGCTCGGTTTGGGCATCTTCAAAGTATTTATTGCGCTTGTTGGTGATCTGCGCTCTGATGTCCGCCACTTGACGACGCAGGCGGATAATATCAGCCTGACTGACATCACCATAAGACAACAGCGGCTCATTCATCGCAAGCTCTTGGCTGGCCAGCTCCAACATCCGCTCAAGCGATGAGATGTCTTGAGAGATGGCTTGACGGCGGCGGTTATACAGCTCGGTTTGGTTTTGGACATATTCAGGATAGCGCTGCACGCTGGCAGGGAATGACAGCGGACGATTGAAGATCTCAGCCTCCAAGCGCGCCACTTTGGCCTCGAGTGCTGCAGCCTTGGTTGCTGAATTATCCACCGCTGCCTGCGCACGTTCTTCTTCGAGCACCAAAAGCAGCTGACCGCGCTTGACATCATCACCCTCTTTGACCATCATCTGAGATAATACACCGCCTTCAGATGCCTGAATCTCTTGGGTGCGGGCACTGGCGATGACGGTCGCTGTCGCGCGTGTCACCTGATCGATCTTGGCAAAATACGCCCAAGTTAACAGCACCACCACCGTCACCAAGGCGGTCCAGATGATGATGCGAGCCCGATTTGAATTCGGTTTGTGTGAATGATAACGATATGAATTTGTCATGTTTGGGTCCAAAGTCAATTTGGCAAAATATGTTAAAACACCGATGGATTCGGGCAGCACCTGCCGCCGAGTCATCATCGATCAGCGGTCAGTCTCATCAGGCTGCATCACAGGATCAGCGGCTTTGGCTTGGATGGCCTTAGCTTGGGCTTGCAGCTGAGCTGGTGCGGCTTGGGCTTGCTGGGCTTTTGCCGCTTGTTGGCTGGCAGCTTTGGTCTTGGCAGCCTCTTCATTTTTGCGCAGCTGCTCAAGCACGGCTTGCTTTGGTCCATCCATCACCACTTTACTGTCGTTCATGATGATGATGCGATCGACCAGTGCCAATAGCGCAGGCTTATGCGTCGATAGGATCAAAGTCTTGCTTGGATCTTTGAACTCTTGGGCAAGTACAGCGATACACTGCTGCTCTTGGCTATTATCCATCGATGCAGTCGGCTCATCCAGCAGCCAGACCGATGGATTGGTCAGCACCAGACGCGTGAATGCCACGAGCTGCTTTTGACCACCTGACAGACCCTTACCGCCCTCACTGATCGCCAAATCCAAACCGCTAGAATGCCCAGATACCAAGCGGATCAAGCCTGTACGATGCAGCGCTCGGCTCAGTACATCATCGGGTGGTGTCGGCATACCGATCAACAAGTTATCCCTGAGCGTGCCTTGGAACAGACGATGATCTTGCTGTAGATAGCCCACTTGATCACTTAGGCTCTCACGGCTGATCTGGCTCATGTCCAGACCATCCAGTAGAATATGGCCTGAGGTCGGCGCATAAAGACCAGATAACAGCTTTAATAAAGTGGACTTGCCCGAGCCAATCGCACCCAAGATCGCCACGCGCTCACCTGCTTTGATGGTCAGCTGAGGCACTTGTAATGCTGGGCGATCATTGTCGGCATAATTAAAGCTGAGCTGCTGGCATTGATAATTGCCATAAATCTTCGATGGCGATAGCGGATAGCTGACGCCTTGGTTGTCTTGCTCTAGCTGATACAGATTTTCGATATTCATCTGCGCTGCTTTGGCGTGAGAATACTGCACCAGCATATTCGGCACATTCATGATCGGCGCTAGGATACGACCGCCCAAGATGGTACTGGCGATTAGGCCACCGATGGTCATATCACCGCTCATCACGATATACGCACCCATGATGACGATGCCAACATAGCTGACTTGCTGTAGCATCTGCACGAAGTAGTTTAGGTTGTCATTGGCATGGCGCATCTTTAGATCATTGTGGGTGGTGGTATTCATCACATTGATCCATTTGGATAAAAACTTCCAGTTACCCGCACCTGCTTTGATGGTCTCGATGCCCTCAACCGCCTCAACCAAAATACCTGTCTTGGCATATGATGCCTGCGCGCCTTCTTGGGCGATGGCGTTGATTTTATTACGGCTATAAAAACCCAAGCCCAGACCAATCACCGCCGCAATCAAAGGAATCACTGCCACGATCGGTGAGGCAATCACTGCGATGATGACAATGAATAACAAACTCATCGGCACATCCACCAGCGTAAACAAGGTGCTGGCGGTAAAAAAGCTGCGCACCTGCTCATAGCCACGAAGCTGCGCGGCGAGCGAGCCGACCGAGTTTGGCATCTGATCAACACGAACCTTCAGCAGTCGCTCAAATACCGATCGTGACAAATCCTGATCCATGCCCACGACCATGCGATCCATCACCCGAGAGCGAGCAAATTTCATAAAAGCTTCAAATAAAATCACCAAACCCACGCCCGAGCTTAGAATGATCAGCGTGTATTCACTGCGCGTGGGGATGACGCGGTCATAAACCTGCATCGAAAATAGCGATACCGCCAGTGCCAATAGACTGATGATAAAAGAGGCAATGACCGCTTCGATGACCACTATCTTGTGCGTCAAGATGCTTTGCTTGAGCAGCTTGCTAAAGGTGATATTCTGCTGACTTTGGGCGCGCGCGCGAATATCGACTTTGGCAATCAAGCCGAAATCCTCAGCACGGCAACGATGCATGCCTGTCGTCTGCTCAAATAGCCAAATATCCTGCTCCAAGCGCACAATGCGACCAAAGCCCAAGCCATGATGATACGCGATCAATGGCATGAACGCTGCATCTGGCGCCTCAAGCACTTCAAAGCCATCATTGACGCCCAGTGACTGCAGCATCACCTCGAGACTGGCGTGTGGCGTGGGCGCTTGTTTGGCCTTGTCTAGGCTTGACTGTAAGCGGTTTTTATCGACGGGAAAGCCTTGCTCTTTTAGCAATATGCTGACCGCCGAAGACAGCTCAGCGGCATTGGGCATGTGGATGATTTGACTATCTTGCAAAGAAGACATGATGTATTTTCCTTGAGTGTGACGCCGTGTACATGCTGTCGTGTGGCATCACAATGACTGATATAAATAAGATTATGGCGTAAGCTCAGCACTCTGATCGACCGACGGATCGGTGATGGTCTCGGCATCGATGGCGGCGACAGGCACTGCTTGATAAGTGATACTCGTTGAGGTAGTCTCTGACAGTGCAGCTGCTGCATTAGGCGCATCAGGCGTATCAATGACTGGGTCAATCGGCATCGCTTGAGGCGCCATCGGCATCGCTTGAGGCGCCATCGGTTCAGCGGTCACTGTCACGGCATCGACCTTGGCATCATCAGCATCATCGATACGATCATCCTCTACGATGCTCACCTGTACTTGAGTGTCTGTCTGAGCATCCAAGGCCTCATCGATCGCTGTGGTCTCATAAGCCCAATGATCTTCGGTCGTCTGATCAGGCTGAGTCAGCATCGGGCCATCGGTTGGTAGAGCCGCCTGACTGCTTTGCTCTGGTACGGATGGCGCTGATGTGCTGCGAGCGCTTAAGTATTGATCGATTTCTTCTTTGGCATAGCGATAGGGGCTAAATACCTCACTCGGCTGCTGAATAAAGTTCAGCGACTGCTGCTGCCATGGCATCTTAGCAAAATCGACTTGCAGCTTATAGAAACTGGCCACCATCTGTGCCTGTACTTGGCGCAGCTGCTGCTCATACTGCGACTGCTCGCGTACGGCATTTAGCACCTCAAGCCAAGATTTGCGGCCAGCGATGAACTGACGCTGATAAGAATTTAGCACGATCTGCGCACCTGCCACTGCCGCCACCAAGGACAGCTCTTGATCACGAGCGCTGACGAACTGCTGATACTGCGTCTGGATATTTTCCATCACTGAGCGGCGTGAGGCCTCTTGGCTTTGGATTAGGCTTTGGACACGAGCCTCTGATGCACGAGCCAGCGCCAGATTTGAAAAGCCAGCACCAGGGTTATAGCTTAACCCCACCATCACATCATCTTCGTTTTCGCGATCACGGTGCAGGTAGTCGTTTTGGTATTGGACATAGACCGTCGGATAGCGGCTGGCGCGCTGGGATTTGACTTCATAGCGCGCAGAATCGATCTCAAAGCGCTGACGCACGACGGTCGGATGGCTCTCACTGACCGATGAGAATGCCAGTTCGCCATAGTTTTGGGAAAGTGCTTTGACCTCGGCAGCCATCTGTGCGATATTTACCCCACCTGCTGCCCCCACAGGCACGCCGATGACTTGCTCCAGTCGAGCTTCGGCGATGCGCTGCTGTTCGATGGCACCTTGGAGGGAATTTTGATCTTGTAGGATGCGGTTGGTCACCAGATCCAGCTCAATCTTGGCAGAGACGCCTTGAGCTACGCGGCGCTGCATCATCGCCTCAAACTCCGCCAGCTGTCTTAGATTATTGGCATACAGCTCTTGGAGGGATAATGAATAGATGTACGCCTGCCAGATGTCGATGGTGTTTTTGGCGACTTCGTTTTGTTGTTCTAAAATCTTGGCAGTGGCTGCTTTGTCATCATTGATCGCTCGGTTCACATCCGCGGTGAGTCTGCCGCCTGTCCACAAAGGCTGATTCACCGTAAAGCGCGTGACCGTGCCATTAGTATTGTCATGCTGAGTGGATAAAGCTGGTGTCGGCAAATAGCCCAGTTTGGCAGCTGTCACACCCTCGGCCGCCGCTCTTTGGTCAGCGACTGCCGCACCGACGAGCGGATGCGTCTGCACCGCCATCGAGATCAGCTGATTGATCTGTAGCGGATTGACATTCGCCTGCGCTGATAGCGCTGTCAGACCCAGCATGGCCAGCGCCAGTTTGTGCAGTCTTCGCGCAGGTACGCGCTGCTTTACCAAAGATGTATTCAAAAAGTTAATCATGCATGTTGCTCATCGGGACTTCATAAACCAAGCGCATCTGCGATGGCGGCTGCCTATAAAGATCAGCTGAATTGGCGTTATGACATTTGGTGGCGCTGATCGTACGATCTGTGGCCAGTCTTTGTCCATCATAGCCATGCAGGCCTCTGGACAATTTTGTGTTGCAATTATATCAAATATTAATTCAAAACTTCGGGAATTTGTTGTGAGTTTTGTAAATTTTTAAGTTTTTGATTCTGTAGTATGAGTTAAATGCCCAATGCAGATGTAGTTTATGCAATATGTGCATGCCTAGACATCTGTCGCTGTTTGCACTGCATGGCAGTGATGGCATGGATCGGCCGATTTTGGATAAATTTATGGTATAATCTATGGCACTGTTTGACCGCCCTTAAAGATAGGCTTTAGATGACAGCTTGATATTGATCAGATCTTAGCTTAGCCCAGCACCGATAGATGCTTAATCTTGACAATTTTACTGACAATTTAAAAATTTATGACACAGCAGCCACCCAAAAAGACACCCTACCCCAAGCCCCATCAAAAGCCCCGCGCCGCTGATGCGCGATTCTCCTCGCGCTCGATCATGCTGTTTATCGCTGCTGTCGTGGTGATGGCACTGGTGTTCGCGATCATCGTCAATTATTTGATGGCGCAGTATCGCCCAAGCCCAGCGAACACCGCATCAGACACCGCCATCGCCCGTGATCTGAGTGTTGAGCCGATCGATGCCGAGACACTACAGACACTCAGCGAATCCGAACTCGATGAGGCAGATCTTGATGCAGTCGATGAGGATGCACCTGCTGCACCTGAGGTGACTGCTCGTACAGATGAAACTGTGGCGGATACAGAGACAGCCACTGACAGCGCATCTGCCAGCGCAGCCGCCCCTGCAGCTGCCCAAACAGCTACTCAGCCACGCCCTGCACCTACCCAGCCACCAGCAGACATACCCACACCACCCATCATCCGAGAGCCAGCATCTCCTCTACCTGGTCACGATCCTGTGATGCAGTCAGACCCTGAGGATGAGAGAGTCGCTGCCATCATCGATCAAGTGCGCAGGATCAATGAAGCCAAGCTTGCACCAGTCCTCTCACCGCAGCCTGCTCCAGCTGCTGATGCCGATACACCCATTACGCCAAGCGAGACTGCGCAGCCCGAATAACGCCCTCGACCATCGTACAGGATCCCGTGGCATATCTGTCACAAATCAGCAGTGAGCGATGGTCACAGACGATGTCACAGCCATCGAGTCATTGTGATAATGACTGCTGCTGATGATAATTTTGGTCACCAGTTGACCTAGTACTTGGTGCTATTTTATCATCACAGGAGTCACAATCATGCCACGACTGATCAAACCTCTTAGCCACACCCAGATCCAGCACGCCAAACCCAAAGCCTGCGAGTACCTACTGTGCGATGGTCACGGCCTGCATCTACGCATCCACCCCAGCGGCAGCAAGATCTGGCTGTTTAATTATAAAAAACCTGCCACCCATCGCCGCACCAACATCAGCCTAGGCCACTTCCCCATCGTCACCCTACAGATGGCACGGCAGCTGCGCGATCAGCATCGACAGCTGCTGGCTCAGGGCATCGATCCTGCACATCGACCCACCACAATCAGCTTCGCTCAGCTGTGCCGTCAGTGGTATGCGCATCGCACCACTCGAGCCCGCTTTAGCTCAGACTACCGCCGTGATGTATTGCGACTGATCGACCGCCACATCTTGCCTAGGCTTGGCGACTATGGCATCACGCAGATACAGACCAGTGATCTCATCGATGTGCTGGCCTATCATCACACCAAGGCTCAGATGAGTTCGCTGCACCGATTGATCCATCTGCTGATGCAGATCTTCGATCACGGCATCCATCTGGGTCTATGCCAGCACAATCCTGCTGCCAGACTAAGACATCTATACGACCGCCCCAACTGCACCCACCGCCCGACCATCAGCCCTGAGTCGCTGCCTGAGTTTCTGCTCGCCTTATCCACTGCTCGCATCCAGCGGCAGACTTATTTTGTCATCCTGTGGCAGCTACTGACCCTCGCTCGCCCGAGCGAAGCGGCACACGCTCACTGGCAGGACATCGATCAGACTGCCAAGCTGTGGCGCTACCCCATCTATAAAGGCACCCGCACCGAGCAGCACCGCTACCACACCGTAACACTCAGCCGTCAAGCCATCTCCATCCTCGATGCCCTGCCCACACGCACAGGCCATCTGTTCCCCAGTCATCTGCATCCTGATGCACCGATGAATGCGCAGTCTGCCAATGGCGCCATCAAACGCATGGGCTATCGTGGCCAGCTCGTCGCCCACGGCCTGCGCAGTATCGCTAGCACCTATCTGAACGAACAAGGCCATGACTCTGAGATCATCGAGATCGCCCTATCGCATCTGAACCAAGACCGCATCAAGACCGCCTATGACCGTGGCGAACGGCTCGCCCAGCGATTCACCCTACTACAGATCTGGGCGGACTATGTCGAACACTGCGCCACGCTCGTCGGTGTCGATCTGATGAATCCACAGCTACAGCTGCCTGCCAACTGTAAGCGATGGTCACAGTGATGGTCACATGGGGTGTGCTAGATACCAATAATTATCGTAAAATCAATGAGATGGGTGGGTGGTTTGGATGAGGATCTA
>NZ_MUYV01000016.1 GCF_002014855.1 Moraxella porci DSM 25326
AAATAAGGTGCTGACGATGACCTACTCTCACATGGGCGAACCACACTACCATCGGCGCTAAGACGTTTCACTTCTGAGTTCGGGAAGGGATCAGGTGGTTCCATCTTGCTATTGTCGTCAGCGTAAAAGGATTAACAACGCTGTTATGAGTCTGTTATTTGTTTTTTATCAAGATTGATTCAAGCTTATAGGTAAAATCTTTACACTTACCATCAACACAATCAGTAGTATTAAACCACTTGGGTGTTGTATGGTCAAGCCAAACGAGCAATTAGTATTGGTTAGCTACATGTATCACTACACTTCCACACCCAACCTATCAACGTCGTAGTCTACAACGGCTCTTTAGGGAAATCTCATCTTGAGGTGGGCTTCCCGCTTAGATGCTTTCAGCGGTTATCCCATCCGAACGTAGCTACCCGGCAGTGCCACTGGCGTGACAACCGGAACACCAGAGGTTCGTCCACTCTGGTCCTCTCGTACTAGGAGCAGATCCTCTCAAATTTCCAACGCCCACGGTAGATAGGGACCGAACTGTCTCACGACGTTCTAAACCCAGCTCGCGTACCTCTTTAAATGGCGAACAGCCATACCCTTGGGACCTGCTTCAGCCCCAGGATGAGATGAGCCGACATCGAGGTGCCAAACACCGCCGTCGATATGAACTCTTGGGCGGTATCAGCCTGTTATCCCCAGAGTACCTTTTATCCGTTGAGCGATGGCCCTTCCATACAGAACCACCGGATCACTAAGACCTACTTTCGTACCTGCTCGACTTGTGGGTCTCGCAGTTAAGCGCGCTTTTGCCTTTATACTCTTTGAACGATTTCCGACCGTTCTGAGCGCACCTTCGTACTCCTCCGTTACTCTTTAGGAGGAGACCGCCCCAGTCAAACTACCCACCATACATTGTCCTTGATACTGTTATATCTAAGTTAGAACCCCAACATAACCAGGGTGGTATTTCAAGGATGGCTCCATAGGAACTGGCGTCCCTACTTCAAAGCCTCCCACCTATCCTACACAAGTTAGGTCAAAGTTCAATGTAAAGCTGTAGTAAAGGTTCACGGGGTCTTACCGTCTAGCCGCGGGTACACAGCATCTTCACTGCGATTTCGATTTCACTGAGTCTCTGCTGGAGACAGCGCTGCCATCATTATGCCATTCGTGCAGGTCGGAACTTACCCGACAAGGAATTTCGCTACCTTAGGACCGTTATAGTTACGGCCGCCGTTTACTGGGGCTTCGATCAATAGCTTCGCTTGCGCTAACCACATCAATTAACCTTCCAGCACCGGGCAGGCATCACACCCTATACGTCCACTTTCGTGTTTGCAGAGTGCTGTGTTTTTAATAAACAGTTGCAGCAGCCTGGTATCTGCGACTGCCAGTAGCTTACACCGCGAGGGTTTCACCACCGGCAGCGTACCTTCTCCCGAAGTTACGGTACCATTTTGCCTAGTTCCTTCAGCAGAGTTCTCTCAAGCGCCTTGGTATTCTCTACCTGACCACCTGTGTCGGTTTCGGGTACGATTTGTTTATGACTATCGCTTAGAAGCTTTTCCTGGAAGCATGGTATTTGCCACTTCGCCAGTAAACTGGCTTGCTATCAGATCTCAGTAATAGCCTAGCGGATTTGCCTACTAAGCCTACCTACATCCTTCCACCTGGACAACCATCGCCAGGCTGGCATAACCTTCTCCGTCCCTCCATCGCATCATAAACAAGTATCGGAATATTAACCGATTTCCCATCGACTACGCCTTTCGGCCTCGCCTTAGGGGTCGACTCACCCAGCCCCGATTAACGTTGGACTGGAACCCTTGGTCTTCCGGCGAACGGGCTTTTCACCCGTTTTGTCGTTACTCACGTCAGCATTCGCTCTTGTGATACCTCCAGCATACCTTACGATACACCTTCACAGGCTTACACAACGCTCCCCTACCACTTAATTGAAACAATTAAATCCGCAGCTTCGGCTCCTAGTTTGAGCCCCGTTACATCTTCCGCGCAGGCCGACTCGACTAGTGAGCTATTACGCTTTCTTTAAAGGGTGGCTGCTTCTAAGCCAACCTCCTAGCTGTCTGTGCCTTCCCACATCGTTTCCCACTTAACTAGGAATTTGGGGCCTTAGCTGGCGGTCTGGGTTGTTTCCCTCTTGACGACGGACGTTAGCACCCGCCGTCTGTCTCCCGGATATCACTCATGGGTATTCGGAGTTTGCATCGGTTTGGTAAGTCGGGATGACCCCCTAGCCGAAACAGTGCTCTACCCCCCATGGTGTTCGTCCGAGGCGCTACCTAAATAGCTTTCGGGGAGAACCAGCTATCACCGAGTTTGATTAGCCTTTCACCCCTATCCACAAGTCATCCCCTACCTTTTCAACGGGAGTGGGTTCGGTCCTCCGGTGTCTGTTACGACACTTTCAACCTGCTCATGGATAGATCACTCGGTTTCGGGTCTATACCCTGCAACTATGTCGCCCTATTAAGACTCGGTTTCCCTACGGCTCCCCTATACGGTTAACCTTGCTACAGAATATAAGTCGCTGACCCATTATACAAAAGGTACGCCGTCACGGAACAAGTCCGCTCCGACTGCTTGTATGCACACGGTTTCAGGTTCTATTTCACTCCCCTAACAGGGGTTCTTTTCGCCTTTCCCTCACGGTACTGGTTCACTATCGGTCAGTCAGGAGTATTTAGCCTTGGAGGATGGTCCCCCCATCTTCAGACAGAATTTCTCGTGTTCCGCCCTACTTAATATGTCTCATAAACAGTTTCGCATACAGGACTATCACCTACTATGGTTGGCTTTCCCACGCCATTTTGCTACTGTAAATTCGATCGGCTCCTCCCCGTTCGCTCGCCGCTACTTGGGGAATCTCAATTGATGTCTTTTCCTCGGGGTACTGAGATGTTTCACTTCTCCCGGTTTGCCTCATAAAATAAATTATGATACCTAAGTTATCTTAGGTGGGTTTCCCCATTCAGAAATCGCCGGGTCACAGGATATTGCCACCTCACCGACGCTTATCGCAGGCTATCACGTCTTTCATCGCCTCTGACTGCCAAGGCATCCACCATGTGCACTTCATTACTTGACCATACAACCCCAAGTAGTCTTGGTGTTATAAGGGTAATGTGTAACGATCTTCACCTATGTTTACGCTTGATTCAGTTCTCTTTACTTTAGGTGATTGTATTTTGGGGTACAATCACCATGGTTAATAAATTACGTTGGATAATTTATTAACCCAGACTCATAATCATGTTGTTAAATAGTGTTATAAACTTCGTCAGTTTATAAAGTAAAAGCATAAATAAGAAATCTCTTATTAAATTGCTTATGTATGCTTTGATGTTTAAATGGTGGAGCCAAGGAGAGTCGAACTCCTGACCTCCTGCGTGCAAGGCAGGCGCTCTACCAACTGAGCTATGGCCCCAATTTAATGGTGGGTCTAATAAGACTTGAACTTATGACCCCCGCGTTATCAACACGGTGCTCTAACCAACTGAGCTATAGACCCGTTTTAAACATCTTACCAAAGAACAACTTGTTGTGGATTCTTGCCAATCAGATATCTTCATTAAGGAGGTGATCCAGCCGCAGGTTCCCCTACGGCTACCTTGTTACGACTTCACCCCAGTCATCGACCCCACCGTGGTGATCGCCCTCTTGCGTTAGGCTAACCACTTCTGGTGAGATCAACTCCCATGGTGTGACGGGCGGTGTGTACAAGGCCCGGGAACGTATTCACCGCAGCATTCTGATCTGCGATTACTAGCGATTCCGACTTCATGGAGTCGAGTTGCAGACTCCAATCCGGACTACGATTGGCTTTTTGAGATTAGCATCACATCGCTGTGTAGCAACCCTTTGTACCAACCATTGTAGCACGTGTGTAGCCCTGGTCGTAAGGGCCATGATGACTTGACATCGTCCCCGCCTTCCTCCAGTTTGTCACTGGCAGTATCCTTAGAGTTCCCACCCGAAGTGCTGGTAACTAAGGAAAAGGGTTGCGCTCGTTGCGGGACTTAACCCAACATCTCACGACACGAGCTGACGACAGCCATGCAGCACCTGTATCAGAGTTCCCGAAGGCACTAAGCTATCTCTAGCGAATTCTCTGTATGTCAAGACCAGGTAAGGTTCTTCGCGTTGCATCGAATTAAACCACATGCTCCACCGCTTGTGCGGGCCCCCGTCAATTCATTTGAGTTTTAACCTTGCGGCCGTACTCCCCAGGCGGTCTACTTATTGCGTTAACTGCGTCACTAAGTCTTCAAGAGACCCAACGACTGGTAGACATCGTTTACGGCGTGGACTACCAGGGTATCTAATCCTGTTTGCTACCCACGCTTTCGCACCTCAGTGTCAGTATGATGCCAGGGAGCTGCCTTCGCCATCGGTATTCCTCCAGATCTCTACGCATTTCACCGCTACACCTGGAATTCTACTCCCCTCTCACCTACTCTAGTCACCCAGTATCAGATGCAGTTCCCAGGTTAAGCCCGGGGCTTTCACATCTGACTTAAGTAACCACCTACGCGCGCTTTACGCCCAGTAATTCCGATTAACGCTTGCACCCTCTGTATTACCGCGGCTGCTGGCACAGAGTTAGCCGGTGCTTATTCTGTAGGTAACGTCAGGGCTAATGGGTATTAACCATTAGCTTTTCCTCCCTACTTAAAGTGCTTTACAACCAAAAGGCCTTCTTCACACACGCGGCATGGCTGGATCAGGCTTTCGCCCATTGTCCAATATTCCCCACTGCTGCCTCCCGTAGGAGTCTGGGCCGTGTCTCAGTCCCAGTGTGGCTGATCATCCTCTCAGACCAGCTACAGATCGTCGCCTTGGTAGGCCTTTACCCCACCAACTAGCTAATCCGACTTAGGCTCATCTAATAGCGAGAGCTTGCGCCCCCTTTCACCCGTAGGTCGTATGCGGTATTAGCTTGAGTTTCCCCAAGTTATCCCCCACTACTAGGCAGATTCCTAAGCATTACTCACCCGTTCGCCACTAGGTATCGAAAGCAAGCTTTCTAACCTCGTTCGACTTGCATGTGTTAAGCCTGCCGCCAGCGTTCAATCTGAGCCATGATCAAACTCTTCAGTTTAATCTTGAAGTTGCCAATAAAACAAAGAATGTTTGATTGGACTTTAATGTTGGCTCATTTATTATTACTAGCAAATATTTGCTCATCGTGTAAATGAATTAACTTTGAGTATTCTTGCTGAATATAAATGATAATTTTTTTAAGATTATCTTGTATTCGCAAAAATCCACACAAGTTGTTCTTTAGTTTTGATTTTAAATAGT
>NZ_MUYV01000017.1 GCF_002014855.1 Moraxella porci DSM 25326
GCGGTCATCGCCAGTGCCAATGCTGAAGCAAAAAGTGTTTTTGGGATTGTATTCATCATTGTTCCTTATTTGGTCTCTAAAAATTTCCCGAATAAACATCCCACTTACGTAGCGGGATGTTTATTACTTGGTGTCAAATTACCAAAAATACCCCAAGCCTAAATTGGCTGAGTTTTCTTTCTGGGTGTTAGTCGCATATGCGCCTCTAAATAGCCATTTGCCATTATCAGAAATCGAAGTGAAACCAATCGCTACACCCGTCTCACCTTCATACTGACCAAGCGCTGCAACAATACCCGACTGACCCTCACGGTAAGCTTGAGGCAAACCAGCCGCTGCCATCGCCGATGCCGATCCCGCCTTACGGTTGGCATTCAATTCATCAATGCGATTATAGGTATCGCCGAATCTTTGGTCCATATCTTTGGTTAATCGATATAGCTGATCGCCATTAATAACATCGCTTGAGCCTGCACTAATAGCACCTGGAGCGACATTGGTAATGCGATTGCCGCCGTTGTTCAGACCGTCTTTAGTGATACTCACGGATTGACCATTGGTATTACCATTACTGATAGTGATACCGTCGTTATTTACTACAGTATCGCCAGTTGTTACGCTGTCAAGCTTCAGATCTTTTGCTAGGTTATAAGTGACATTGTTATCACCTGACGACTTTTCAATCACGATGTTGCCATCAGTATTGTTCATGTCAACCGTCGCTCCAGATGTTACCAAACTGCCATTCTTGCCTTGGGCGGTTAGTGTAAAGCCTGAGTTATTAACAATCTTGACGATATCACCTGCATTGACCAACTTATCCGAATCTGCAGTAGAAGGCGCATCAACTCGACCATCCCCATCGGCATCTACCAATGTAGTGGTATTCACCTTGATCGCCCCTGTCGCCTCATCTTTAGTTAGCGTTACACCATCAGTGTTAACTGATAAATCATACACATTAGCATTGTTTGCGTTTTGTGACACTGTGACTGTTACGGAGCGATCGTCAGATTTTACCTCTTCTTTAGACGCAGCAATACTGGTATTGATGTTAGCAATCGCATCATTCATCTGCTTAAGGTTCACAGCATCGGTATCAGCCTTACCCGTAGCGACATTCGTAATAACTGTATTGCCAGCATTAATACCATCAACTGTTACACTTGGGCCATCTGCAATAACCAAACCATCTTTGTTCAGGCTGACATTGTCACCTACAGTGACGCCATCTTTATTCAAAACGGTATCGCCAGCAGTGACGCTGTCAACGTTCAGGGCTTTGGCGGTCGCCACGGTGTAAGTGGTGCTGCCGTCGGCATTGTCAGTCTTAGTCACTTCTACGTTCTCACCTGCCTCAACTTTGGTGGTGGCTGCGGCTTGTGCCTTTTTCAGCTGGCTGACATTCACCGCATCGGTATCCGCTTCGCCGGCTGCTACGTTGGTGATCTTGTCGCCGCCGACATCCAGACCGTCTGTTGTTGAAGTCAGAGTGGTGCTGTCACCGTTCACACCGCCGATGACAACGCTTTCGGTTGCCGTAATGCTCTTAAATTCCGGGCTTTCGGTCATGCTGATTTCAACTTGGCCGTCTGTTACCGTGGTTTTTAAGTTTTTGGTTGATGTATCGGTTGCATTACCTGCAACAATCGCAAAGGTCTCGCCCAGTTTGCGGTTGGTTGAGCCGCTGTCACCTGTAAAGGTCAACGGTTTAAACGCTTGTTCCGCAGTTTGGTTGATTGCTTCGTTGATGTTGTTAACGGTGTTGCCGTTTACGGTAATGGTATCGCCTGTTACGGTGATATCGCCTACGGTCAGACCGTCGTTGTTAATCACAGTATCGCCAGCAGTGACGCTGTCAACGTTCAGGGCTTTGGCGGTCGCCACGGTGTAAGTGGTGCTGCCGTCGGCATTGTCAGTCTTAGTCACTTCTACGTTCTCACCTGCCTCAACTTTGGTGGTGGCCGCAGCAATCGCCTCATGAATGGTATTTTTACCGGTATTGCCGATATCGGTATAGGTAATGCTGCCGTCTGCATTCAAAGTGGCATTGCCACCGAAGTTTTCTACCACGGTTTTGGCCACATTGCCCAGTTTGACATTGGTTGCATACAACTGGCTGCCGTTGATGGCATCAGTTGAAGTCGCTGAAATCAGACCGGCGGCAACGTTTTGGATACGGCGCTCTTTGTTGACATCCCCCACGGATACGACACCCACAGAGGTCTTACCGGCAAAATCACCGTAAGTCAGTGTACCACCCACAGTTACCGGCTCGGTAACCGCACCGATGCCGTCTGTAGAAGCGCCTTTTGCTGTGTAAGCAGCTTCTTTACCTAGGAATACAGAATTATCCGCTGTCTTGGTCACAGAGCTACCCATCACAAATGTATCATTGGTGGCGATGGTGTTATTGTTACCCACACTGTATGAGCCTGTGCCGCTGATGGTGGTCGGATCACCGAATGCACCTGAGTTGGCACCGGTTACGGTATTGCCGGTACCGATAGAGATAGACTGCTCGCCAGAAGCTACTGCACCTCGACCGATGGCAATTGCCTGCTCACCAGAGCTTTCAGCTCCCGAACCAATTGCAGTAGAACGTAGACCCGACGCACTTGCACTCCCACCCAAAGCAATCGTGTTATCGTTCGTTGCTGCGGCACTATTACCAATCGCAATAGAATTGTAGGTAGTGCTGCCATCGGTATTTTTGCCTGCCAAAGTACTATTACCAATGGCAATACCGGTCACTACATTTCCCTTCTTCTCACTGTGTGCATAGTTACCAATAAAGACGCTACGATCACTAGTGATTTCTTCACCGGCATGACTACCGATGATAATAGATCGGTCAGATGAACCATTTGCACCCGCCAAATGTCCGCCAAAGAAGTTGTTATCACCAGTTGTACCTGAACCAGTTAGGTTGCCAATCGCTACGTTACCGTCGCCAGATAGACTTCTACCCGCACCAGCGCCAATCATGGTATTAGCACCAGCACCAAAGCCTCCAAATTTCGCATTTCTGCCATCATTGGACGATACAGCCTCGCCAGCACCACTACCGATCGCAATATTTTTTACAGAACGGGTATCGGAAATATTTTTACCGGCATCCTGACCAATTGCAACCGTGCCATAAGCCACAGTACCCTCACCGGCTTGCTTACCGATCAATACGCTCGGATGCCGTCCGCCATCAACCACCCCCTCTTGCACCAATTGCTGAGCATCGGTCAATGCACCGGCACGATATCCAACTGCCACACTGTAGTCTTTCTTCGAGTTTTGACCTGCCTCTGAGCCGATATTTACATTATAGATGTTCCAGTTATCGGCGGTGCCTACACCAGCAGCTTCACCGATTGAGATGTTGCGACCGCCTTCAGCCACTGCACCATAACCGATTGCAATGTTGGCACGCTTACCAACGACAGCACGATATACTGGATTATTGTTTTGTTGGTTTTTGCAAAATAATCACGCAGCTCTTGTTCGCTAGTGAATTTTTGCTTAGTAGCAGGATTAATCAGATTTGCCCAGTTGCTGAAGTTATTCTCCGCACCGGCTTTGGTATTTGCGCCAATAGCGATGGATTCTTCAGTCACGGCGGCGGCATTATCACCAACCGCAACAGCCGATGTTGCAGCTGTCGCATTATCCCCCTCCTCTGCAACAGCTGCCTGAGCCACAGAAGAGATAGCCAAAGTGGCTGCTACCAAGCCGCTACCGACTGTTTTGGCACTTTTGCCATGCGCTTTAGCAAATTCGGCAACTGCCGTCCAAGTTTGGGTTGCTCTATTAAAAATCACTCGATATACCTTGTTCATAAGATTCCTTACTATTAACAATCTACAAATAATTTTTCAATTCAGGCTAAATATATAAGATTCAATCATTTATTTTGAATCAAATATACTCATCATAATAACTTAAATCCACAAAAAAGATATAAGTTACGAAACATTATATCAATACTACTATATGATTTACAATATGTATCACAATTATGTATTTGCATGTATTTTTGTAATATATGTTTGTTTTTCAATACTTTATAGCTACATTCATACCAAAAATTTTACATAAAAATATAATTTTTAACAAATATTTACAAATTGGAAATATTTTATTAATATTAATAGTATTATGAGAATACAACAAAGAATACCCATCGATTCTGAGATATTGGCTTACATCATTAGATTTATCCAGGACAGCCCCTAATTTTTTGTACTACATCCATAATGGAGAATTCGAACGTAGGTTTTGCCGGAATAATCGCTTCGAATAAATCTGTTGACGTTCTTGAACTTGGTGCAATGTACAGCTATACCAAGTATAAAAAACACAAGCTAGATTGGTATTGCCATGAGCATAGACTCAAAACAGATTCTAGGTTGTATGCGGCAGACGAGATACCAAAATCTTTAAAAGACCATGTAGCCAACCAAACATTGATAATATCAATCCGTTTTGTAATGATTATTGGCAATTCTACCAAGAAGTTATTCCAACTCTTTTTCCTACCTTTAACACTAGTGTTTTTTTATTGAGCGATCTAATGGGATTGGAATGCACGGTTACGCGAGGAGTGTAATAAATTGTCTGGTCATTTAGAATGGAATATGGAATATGGAATATTTACACAATTTTTACTCCCCTTGAACGATCCAATCTTTTTCCTTGAACGACGATAGAAGAATTTTTCAAACAATAAGGAAAATTGACATAAAAAATCAATCGTAAATATCCAAATTCCCGCCGCTCATCACAATTTTTGACTACAAAGCTTTTAATTATTTATAGCCAATCTATAAATCAGCACATTTTTTGTCTTCATTTACAAAAAATTTTGCAAAATTTATTTGGTTGCCTTTGTGTAGATTTTTTTGAAGTGATGACATTGATAATAGTTTTTACCTCTCCTCTAATACTCTTAAATTGGTTTATAAGACAAGTATATCAAATAGTTTGTTTATAAATATATTAAATTATCATATTAATATTTATGACAAAAAATGCTGTTAACCTATTGAAAAAATTTATTTATTTTATTTCCGAAACATGGAAAGAAAAAAAAATTTTCCATGTTTCGATTGTCGAATTGAGTAAATTTTCGCTTATTATATGCCTCTTATATGCCTCTTATATGCCTCTTATATGCCTCTTAAGCATATAATATGATCAAAAAAAAGCACTTACCCCTATTTAACATGGAAAACAAATGTTCACTTTCCATGTTTGAATTTGCACACTATTTCTATATTGGTCTGCAAAACGATCTTAGCGCCCCACTTCGCATACCCCTCCAATACAAAAAATTATCAGGCATAAAAAATCATGATCTTTCCAGCAATTGATATTTTTTAATAGTTAAATAATATTTAATAATATACCAAAATATCCTATACTTCTATTCTCAGGGTATTGACTTAAGAAAAATGAGAAAATATCATGATATAGTCAATTTTATGGATTGTATGCCAATATTTTACCATATATTGATTAAAAGCTCATTTTACTCTTGTCCAAAAGGAGGACGAACATGACCATCAACTTGTCCAATTTGCATCATGAAAATAAATCTATGCAATTAAGAATTACTCAAAAAATTGCTTGTGAAATTTTATGTGTAAGCTATAAAGGCTTACAACTTTTGCGTGAACAAGATGATAGCTTTCCAAAGCCCTATAAATCTGGCACAAGTCGCCAGGCGGCCGTTTACTATGATTACAACGAAATAGTGCAATGGCATAAAAATCAATTAAAAAAATAAAACGGGGAGTCTAACAATGATGTCGCACAGACCACGCAATCCACCAATTGAATCAACTCTGGCTTTACATCAGTTCCTGCCACAACTTGATAATCAATAATGAGGACTCTCTGCCAACCGCAAGAACTTACAATTACTTCGCCTCCTATTAGATAACATCACATCAAACATCAGTTTTTGCAAGGTATGTTTACATATCTAGGAGGCTTATTGCTCAAAAAAAATAGGCAAATAACATGAATGACATTGAAATACACATTTATCCAACCTCTAGACAGGGGTTTAATTCCGTAATTCAACCAATTAGACTGCCTGGCAAAAATAAAGGCCAGTATGTCATATTTGAGAATTTTCAACATACGAATGGAGAGGTTTATCATGGCTTATATTTCATTCCCGACGATTTAAATAGCGACATGATACTTTTGTGCAACCCTCTTTATGTTGAAGGTAAAGGCGATCAGCAGTCAAAAAATAGCGGCACTCTTGTTCGGTTTCGTAGCACAATCAACAACCTTGAGCAAAAAATTTTTGTCCTATTTCGCGACTTGCAAGGCGATGGTGTCGAGTTTCAAAAAGTACTTTCAGATCATGGCTTACTAACTATAGGCGATGGTTTAAAAGTTAGAAGCTATTTGATTCGTTATATTAGAGAAAATCCTACAACCAATAGATTTCAAATTACTGACCATATAGGCTGGCATGGCAATACTTACGTTATGCCAAACCAAACATTTGGTATTAACAACTACCATTTAATGCATTGCAATCAACACAAATATTCAACCAAAGGAACATTGGAAGAATGGCAAAGGCAAATTTCTGCCCAATGCGCCATCCACAATCGTCTGGTATTTGCGCTATCGGTTGCTTTTAGTGGGTCAATAATGAGCATTTTAGGTCTATCTCAAGGGATGGGATTCCACTATGTCGGCACATCAAGTATAGGCAAAACACTTTCTCTATATTTAGCAAGTAGCATTTGGGGAAATCCACTCCAATATATTCTCAGTTGGCGGAGTACCGCTAACGGTCTGGAGGCTGCCGCAAGGTTGCATAATGATAATTTCATGGCATTGGATGAAATGAGTGAATGTCCACCGGAAACATTGCGCGATTCAACATATATGCTTGCAAATAGTTCAACTAAAAACAGAATGACCAAGCAAGGGCAACTGCAAGATGTTTCAAAATGGCTAATTGCCTATCTCTCATCTGGCGAAAAAACAGCAGAAGAAATTTCCGCATCCGCTGGCTTTACACTAAACTCCGGCCAAATAATCCGATTAATTGATATCGAAGCAGATGCCGGGGATGGATGTGGCATTTTTAATCACAGCACCAATCCAGCAGCTCTAGCAAATAACCTAAAAAGCCTAACAAGCCAATACTACGGTACAGCAGGTATAGCATGGCTTGAATATTTGACCAACACCAAACAGTCTGATATTGAAAGCATTTTCAACAAAATCTATAACAAACTCACAGATACATATCGAGATCTAGGCTCAATCCAAACTCGTGTCCTACGTTGCTTTGCCGCTGTAGCCACTTCAGGAGAGGTGGCAAGTATGGCAAAAATTACAACTTGGGAAAGAGGTGTGGCCTACCAAGCAGCATGCTTATGCTTTGAGAATTGGCTTAAGAAATATGGGCGAAATGGTAGTTTGGAAGAAAGAAATATTCTAATTCAAGTACGTAACTTTATACAAGCAAACATCAATACCGCCAAGGTTATAAAAAACAGAGCACAAACTAACGCAAATGGACCCATTGAAATACTTGGATATCTATCGAAGAATCAAAATTTATTCTATTTCACAGATAATAGTTTTGCTAAGGCAATCAAACCTTATACAGAGAATCAGGCTTGCAAAGTTTTAAAAAACAAAGGATTTTTGATATATGATAAAGATCGCAGTAGCAAGAAGACAGTTGAGCATGGGTTCTTTGATAAGAAAACTCGCCTTTATACGGTAAGTACAAGCATTTTAGAATTTGAACCTCTTTGACTTTTATCTCATACCAAAACCCTGTATCAAAATATAGGGTTTTTTTAATTGACCAATGATGCCAAAACCAATTCCCAGAAAAATTCATCAAATTCCCTAGAATTTGATGAATTTTTCCCAATTCTAGGGAATAATTGTCAGCATTTTGAATAGTTAACCTATTGATATAATTTGCTTTTTATGAAGTCATCCCAATATTCCCACTATTCCCAACAAATCTTTATTGACCTTGATACAAATGAATGCTAACATGATTGCGGTTTTAGTCATTGCCTTAAAGGGCAAATTAGATAGCATAATACTTATAAAGTATTTGTAGGTTTTTGTTCCTTTTTATGAACCTTTGGTAGAGATTTCGAAAATAATATTTGATTTTTCAATCACTTATGTAATAAATTAAGGTTTCGCCATCTCCACCAATTAAAACCTTAAAAGTCAATCACTTGCGTGGTTGGCTTTTTTGTTTGACTTATTTTTTTGGCAAATAATTAACAGCACAATCCAGACCATTTGACAGACAAAAAAATATCGCCCAAGCTGACTTGAGCGATATTTTAAATCACTAGCTTATCGACGCTGATCAATCAATGCCAGTGCGTGATCAAGTAGCCCAAAGATGGTGCGATGCTTGTCACTGTCATCATCCAGCGTCGGATTAAATTCGGTGATTTCAAATAATTTGACATTATCTAGCACCAATAGACGATCAAAAATCCGTCTAACTTCATCCGCCTGATAGCCCTGCGGCTCTGGCGTCCCTGTGGCAGGAATCAGCGTCTCATCAAGTGCATCGACATCAAAGCTGACATAAATCGCATCAAGTAACGATAGCCTTGCCACCATCTCATCCAAAATCTCATCAAGCGATTTGTCATCACCACGAGCAATCGGCGTACCTTTGGCGGAATAAGCGAACATCTGATGCTCTTCGATCAAATGCGCTTCGGGTGGTTCATAGCTACGCAGCCCCAAAAAGAACACATCACTTGGCAAAATACCCTGATGGTCGGATAGCGATTTGAGCTTATGCCAATACGCCGTCGCCATCTCATCGAGTGTGTTAATCTGGCAATCGGCATTATCCAGCCTTAACGCAGTCGCCAGTGGCATCCCATGCATATTGCCCGATGGTGTGGTCAGTGCCGAATGCAAATCAGCATGTGCATCAATCCACACCACGCCGATTCGCTGATCGTGATGGTGATTCATAAATGCCGCCAGATTGCCAATGGCATTAGAATGATCACCACTGATGATGACAGGGAATTGTGCCTGTTCATCGGCGATTTTAAGTCGCTCACCTACCTGTGGCACAAGCGTATCAGCAAAAAACGGCAGCAGATTTTCGATATACTTCGCCGATGGGTGGGCAGGCATCAATTTATCATGCTTGGCATAAATCTTATGCACAGGCGCAGTCGGATGGTTCGCTTCACAATGCTTGGAAAGCATCGCCACGCCATGGGTCGTGCCGTGCTTGCCTGCTCCGATATCAGAATAAATTTCGGGGCTGTACTAGAATAACTCTCATGTTATACTAGTTTTATGAAGATAACCCATTGTAAACTAAGTAAAAAAGTACAAAAAAGACTGCTTGAATTTTTTGTACTTGAAGTTACTGCTCATTCGGCAGCTGATTTACTA
>NZ_MUYV01000018.1 GCF_002014855.1 Moraxella porci DSM 25326
CGAGGAAACCATCATGGCAAAGGCCAAGTTTGAACGTAACAAGCCACACGTAAACGTTGGTACCATCGGTCACGTTGACCATGGTAAAACCACTCTAACTGCTGCTATCGCAACCGTTGCTGCTAAGCACCACGGTGGTGAAGCAAAAGACTACGCTGCTATTGACTCTGCTCCAGAAGAAAAAGCACGTGGTATTACCATTAACACTTCTCACATCGAGTATGACACTGCTGCGCGTCACTACGCACACGTTGACTGCCCAGGCCACGCTGACTATGTTAAAAACATGATCACTGGTGCTGCACAGATGGACGGCGCAATCCTAGTTGTTGCTGCAACTGACGGCCCAATGCCACAAACTCGTGAGCACATCCTACTATCTCGTCAGGTTGGCGTACCATACATCATGGTATTCATGAACAAGTGTGACCTAGTTGATGACGAAGAGCTTCTAGAGCTAGTAGAAATGGAAGTACGTGAACTTCTATCTGACTATGACTTCCCAGGTGATGACACGCCAATCATCAAAGGTTCTGCACTACTAGGCCTTAACGGTGACCAAGGTCAATACGGTGAGCCAGCAGTTCTAGAACTACTAGACACCCTAGACAGCTACATCCCAGAGCCAGAGCGTGCAGTAGATAAAGCATTCCTAATGCCAATCGAAGACGTATTCTCAATCTCAGGTCGTGGTACTGTTGTTACTGGCCGTGTTGAGTCTGGTATCATCAAAGTTGGTGAAGAGATCGAAATCGTTGGTATCAAACCAACTCAAAAAACCACCTGTACTGGTGTTGAAATGTTCCGTAAACTGCTAGACGAAGGTCGTGCAGGTGAGAACTGTGGTGTTCTACTTCGTGGTACTAAGCGTGAAGAAGTTCAACGCGGTCAAGTACTGGCTAAGCCAGGTTCAATCACCCCACACACCAAGTTCGACGCAGAAGTATACGTACTATCTAAAGAAGAAGGTGGCCGTCATACCCCATTCCTAAATGGCTATCGTCCACAGTTCTACTTCCGTACAACTGACGTAACTGGTGCAATCACCCTACAAGAAGGCACTGAAATGGTTATGCCAGGCGATAACGTTGAGATGAGCGTTGAGCTAATCCACCCAATCGCTATGGACAAAGGTCTACGCTTCGCGATCCGTGAAGGTGGCCGTACCGTAGGTGCTGGTGTTGTTGCAACTGTTAAAGACTAATCGTCAAACAAAAAACAACCCAAGCAATTGCCAAACTGACATCAGTAGCAATTGCACACAAAAAGACAGATCCGAGAGGGTTTGTCTTTTTGTTTTG
>NZ_MUYV01000019.1 GCF_002014855.1 Moraxella porci DSM 25326
TGAACCGCACCCCAAAAGTTAGACAACCTTTGGGGTGTTTTTATGACCAAATACACAATGGACTTTAAACTTGAAGTCATTGATCATTATTTAACAGAGCATAGTTACCACAGCACAGCCAAATCGTTTGGTCTGAAACGTTGTATCGTCCAAAACTGGGTGAGACTCTACCAAACTCATGGTATTGATGGCATTCGCACAAGAGTGAGCAAAGCCAGTTATTCACCAGAATTTAAACACACAGCAGTATTACAACTACTTGCTGGTAAATCCATACGCACTTTGGCGATTGAATTAAATATCAGTAACCCAAGTGTACTCCATCAATGGTTAAAAGCTTATCAAACTCATGGTATCATGGGACTGACTCCCAAACCTAAAGGTAGAAAGGCGATGACTTCATCAACAAACAAAAAATCCAAGGTAGCTAAAAAAGCCAAGGCAAATAAAACATCAACCAATGAACATGCTGAGTTACTCAGACGTATTCAATATCTAGAAGCTGAGAATGCTTACCTAAAAAAGCTCGATGCCTTAATTCGCCAAAAGAATCAATCAAAGTCAAAGACAAAGTCTTAATTGTTGGTGAATTAAGGCAACAAAGGTATTTGCTGAGTGATTTACTCAAAGCAGCCAAGCTTGCCAGATCAGTGTTCTATTATCATCTAAAACAGCTTGCCAAGGCTGACAAACATCAAGCAATAAAACATGAAATTCAAAACATCTACCACGCCCACAAAGGCAGATATGGCTATCGGCGTATGACTCTAGCACTAAAGCAGTTGGGCTTTATCATCAATCACAAAAAAGTACAACGGCTAATGCATGAACTTGGGTTTAAAGCAGTAATTCGTCGCAAGCGAAGCAAATACAGCACTTACCGTGGACAAATAGGCAAAATCGCTACCAATGTCTTAAACCGTAATTTTAAAACAGACAAACCCAATCATAAATGGGCAACGGATGTGACTGAGTTTAAAGTGGTGGATAAGCAAGGTAATACAAAGAAGCTTTACTTATCACCCATCATTGATTTATATAACGGTGAGATCATTAGCTACAATATCAAAGACAGACCGACTTATGAGTTAGTGCAAGAGATGCTAAACCAAGCCATAACAACACTGACAGAAGATGACAAACCCATCTTACACTCTGACCAAGGCTGGCATTATCAAATGAACAATTACC
>NZ_MUYV01000020.1 GCF_002014855.1 Moraxella porci DSM 25326
TTATTCTAGTACAGCCCCAAGTTTATTATCGCCAACTTATCAATGAAATAAAAGTCACATCTATGTCAAAATCACTTATAACCGCACTCATTGTTGTCGCGCTTGATGCGATTGGTTTGGGATTAATCATGCCGGTGGTTCCGGCTTTATTAAATGAATTTGTACCGGCAGAGCAAACAGCATTTCACTATGGTGTTTTTTTATCGCTTTATGCGTTTATGCAGGTCTTTTGCGCGCCCGTTTTAGGGCGGTTATCTGACCGCTATGGACGGCGGATTATTTTGCTGGTTTCATTTTTAGGTGCCACGATTGATTATAGCATAATGGCGGCAGCGCCTGTTTTATGGGTGCTTTATATCGGCCGGATTATCTCAGGTGTTACCGGAGCAACTGGTGCAATCGCGGCATCAATTATCGCTGATACAACTAAACAGGAAGAACGTGCGCGTTGGTTTGGTTTTATGGGGGCGTGTTTTGGTGCAGGTATGATTGCAGGGCCTGCTATTGGCGGTGTTCTTGGTGATATATCTGTGCATGCGCCCTTTGTGGCAGGGGCTCTTCTCAATGCAATTGCCTTTTGTTTGGTGGCTTTCTTGTTGCCCAAAACGCCGTCACAACCGCCTGAAGGACAGCCAGCCAAAATCAATTTGTTTGAAGGCTTTCGCTTCAATTTTGCAGTTCAGGGACTTGCCAGCTTTTTTGCGTTGTTTTTTCTTATGCAGCTGATTGGGCAGGCGCCCGCCGCTTTGTGGGTGATTTATGGCGAACAGCGCTTGAATTGGGATATTGGCACAGCAGGTGTGTCGCTGGCCGTTTTTGGTGCAGCACATACATTCGTACAAGCTGTTTTAACCGGCACTCTTTCAAAGCGACTGGGTGACCGCGGTGTGTTGCTGCTTGGAATGGGCGCTGATATGTGCGGGTTTTTATTGCTGGCTTTTATCACGCAAAGCTGGATGGTTCTGCCGGCAATTTTTATGCTGGCCACAGGCGGCATTGGTATGCCTGCTTTGCAGGCCATTATTTCAGGTCTTGTTTGCGATGAAAAACAAGGTGCTTTACAGGGAACTTTAACGGGGTTGACGAATATAACCTCGATTATCGGGCCGGTCGGATTTACGACGCTTTATGGCTTAACCGCGGGGCAGTGGGATGGTTGGGTTTGGCTCGTCGCAGCAAGCCTTTATCTTATTGCTATACCATTATTGCGCCAGTCAGCCAGTTTATTGCGATCTTAAAATCTTGGCGGGAGATCAAGCAATCCCGCCAATAAAACCGCTGAGTTCATCAAGACGCACCATTGCCATGCGCATGGTGCCACGGCAATTTTGAGCTTTGCAGCGTGCGCGTCGTTCAACTTCGTCCAAATATAATTGCTCGTGTCCTCGAATTGAGCTGATCATTGCCTTATTGATATAAACAAGGCGGTTACATTTCTTGCAGGTCATTTCTAATCTTTGATGGTCTGCAAGATCACTGGCTTTATAGCGGGTTTTCCAGTTTCCGGGTGGGGATGCCATTTTCATCACCAGAAGTCTTCAGGTGAGGGAATACGGACATAGCTGATTTTACCGCCCACATGGGGTCGTTTGCGGGAGAGGGCGAAATCCTACGCTAAGGCTTTGGCCAACGATATTCTCCGGTAAGATTGATGTGTTCCCAGGGGATAGGAGAAGTGCGTGGGTGAAATAGCCGGTCGTCAGTCATAAAGGGCAGGGGAGTACCGTTGGCCCGGCGTTCGATAGTACCGTCCGGATACTGCCAGATATCGGCGTCCAGGGAGATGTCCTGAAGCGCGGTGTCCGGAATTTCAGGTTTGTGTCTCTACAAAGACTAACTATCAGAAAAACTCATCGAGCATCAAATGAAACTGCAATTTATTCATATCAGGATTATCAATACCATATTTTTGAAAAAGCCGTTTCTGTAATGAAGGAGAAAATTCACCGAGGCAGTTCCATAGGATGGCAAGATCCTGGTATCGGTCTGCGATTCCGACTCGTCCAACATCAATACAACCTATTAATTTCCCCTCGTCAAAAATAAGGTTATCAAGTGAGAAATCACCATGAGTGACGACTGAATCCGGTGAGAATGGCAAAAGCTTATGCATTTCTTTCCAGACTTGTTCAACAGGCCAGCCATTACGCTCGTCATCAAAATCACTCGCATCAACCAAACCGTTATTCATTCGTGATTGCGCCTGAGCGAGACGAAATACGCGATCGCTGTTAAAAGGACAATTACTAACAGGAATCGAATGCAGCCGGCGCAGGAACGCTGCCAGCGCATCAACAATATTTTCACCTGAATCAGGATATTCTTCTAATACCTGGAATGCTGTTTTCCCGGGGAGCGCAGTGGTGAGTAACCATGCATCATCAGGAGTACGGATAAAATGCTTGATGGTCGGAAGAGGCATAAATGCCGTCAGCCAGTTTAGTCTGACCATCTCATCTGTAACATCATTGGCAACGCTACCTTTGCCATGTTTCAGAAACAACTCTGGCGCATCGGGCTTCCCATACAATCGATAGATTGTCGCACCTGATTGCCCGACATTATCGCGAGCCCATTTATACCCATATAAATCAGCATCCAGGTTGGAATTTAATCGCGGCCTCGAGCAAGACGTTTCCCGTTGAATATGGCTCATAACACCCCTTGTATTACTGTTTATGTAAGCAGACAGTTTTATTGTTCATGATGATATATTTTTATCTTGTGCAATGCAACATCAGATTGTTCTCACGACCGAGCAACCGGACTGCTCCCCTCCCATTGCGCCATACCAGATAGTCGGCCCCGCGCAGTTCATCAGCAATGTCTTCTATAGGTTTCAATCCCTTGACGATTGCAGGAGTCCCGTCTGGCAATGAAACTTTCCAAACGAGGCTGGAAAAGGTGTCCGCAATGAGAACAGGTTGCGAAACGTGCCAATGAGCAGGAAAAACAGGCGGCATGAACATCAACCCCAAGTCAGAGGGTCCAATCGCAGATAGAAGGCAAGGCGTTCGCGGTCGGGGGCTTCGATCCCCAATACATTGAATAGGACAGCGAAGGCGCGCTCTGCTTCATCTGGCGCTGCCCAGTTCTCTTCGGCGTTAGCAATCATGAGTGCCAAATCGGCATAGCGATCTGCTGTTCCGAGCCGCCCAAGGTCGATCAGACCCGTGCATTGAAGAGTTTTAGGGTCCACCATGAAGTTCGGCATGCAGGGATCACCATGGCAAACAACCATATCGGTGCGCTCTTGGTCGAGCCGCACCGGTAGCTCTCGTTCGATACGAGCCAAAAGATCGAGCTGCGGCGTACTCTTGTCCTCGTCCGGTAAGAAGTCGGGATTGACGGCATTGCGGGACACCACATCAACGGCGCGTCCGAACATTCGCGACAGCCTGCGCTCAAACGGACATTGATCAACCGATAGGCTGTGAACAGCGCCAAGTTGCTGCCCCATTGACGGCCACGCTTTGAGCAAATCCGCTCCAGACAGATCAGCCGCCGGTACTCCCGGAATTGCCGTTATCACCAAGCATGCACCCTCCTGTTCCTCCTGCCAGTTGATCACCTCGGGGCAAGCCACACCTCGACCTTTGAGCCAAATGAGGCGGTCACGCTCTCCAGCGAGCTCACCGCGGCGGGAAGCAGGTGCGATTTTCGCGAAGGCATGCCCGTCACCACGTCGAAAAACAAAATCACCGGATTCTCCGCCTCTGACAGGCAACCAGTCAGAATGCGATTCACCAAAAAAAATATTAGTTCGATTCAATGGAGGTTCCTTCAGTTTTCTGATGAAGCGCGGAGGTGGCTTTGCCACGAATACCATCTGTGCCGAAATATTTGCGCACCATAAGGTCGATTATCCTGTCGTCGGGTCGCCCTCAAAGGGGACATGCCTGCTGAACCGCGAATATAGAGAAATATCCCGAAGGGGACCGTTTCTTTCACCACGAACCCGATTTCCTCAGGGTCAAAGATCAGCGATTTCGGACGCCGATCGCGCAGCCGCTCAGCGAGAGTCGTCTTTCCGGCGCCGAAAGGTCCGTTGATCCAGATTATCATTGTCGACGGCCTCTAACCGGAAGGCTCGCAAGAGCGCTGGGCGGCTTCGTGTGCTGGCACGATCGGAGTGGCTCCGAAGTGCTTCTCAAGATAGGTGACGCCGAACGTCACGATGTCCTGCGCGTCGAACAGGTAGCACTGAGCAAAGCCCACGACACCTTCTCGATGGCGACCGAGCTTCACGTAAGCATTTGCTATAGTTTCGACCGCATCCGGCTTTCCTTCGATAGCAAAGCAATCGAGAATGCCGTTTGAATCGTATTCTGATGCCGTTTTCCAGGCGACTTCACCGTTTCTTCCAAGCATCGGCATCTCATACGTCACCCATCGTTTGTTGGGGATATCCGCAACCGCCTCGGCGTAGTGCAATGCGGTAACGGAGTTTAGCGGCGCACCCAACAGCAGGGCCTTCCCGCCAAGGCGGACGAACCGCTCGACGGGCGACCCTTCCCCCAAGGCGTGACCGAGTTCGTGAGGCTCCGTCAGCGTTTCAGCTAGCGGACCAACCGCGACCATCGATGCATCGGGGTGCGCGCTGCGCCGCGCGCCGGGGGCTTGAACCAGAAATTGATTCAGCAGGCCGAACCCACGGTAAGTCCCGGCCGTTGCGGGATCGAACGGCGGCCAGGTACGGCGGGCTTTGTCATCCAACCGAGCGCCATTCAGAGTCTCCTCGTAGGGTGATCGGTCCCACGACGCGTATCCCATCACAGTGCCAGTCGGCCCAACCGCGGAGCGTAACGCGGCAACGACCGTCTCCGCTCCTCCTTCGACCGGACCAATCGCTTTAAGTGAGGCATGCACCATCAACAGGTCACCGGTTTGGACTCCGAGTTTTCGAATTGCCTCCGTTATTGCCTTCCGCGTATGCATCGCGATATCTCCTCTAAACTGCAAAACACTATACCTATCGAAATATCACTCTACCTCTCGCTGCTTGACCGAGGTGGACTTGCTTCGTAAAAGTGGAGAGGCGTTTTGTATTAAACTACCGTTCTCTCGAAGTGAGCTGGGCTCATATAGTCGAGCGCGGAATGCCGCCTTATAGGATTATAGAAGCCGTCAATATATTGGGCAATGGCTTTTTGTGCATCATCGCGCGTATGGAATACGGTTCTCCAAATCATCTCTGACTTCAATGTTTTAAAGAAGGTTTCAACCATGGCATTATCATAGCAATTGCCTTTGCCGGACATGGAGATCATAATACCATTTTCCTTATGATGGATCAAGCCTTTTGACGGTCGCCGCATCGTTATAGCTTTCTCGAGCGCCTGAAGAGCTAGCTTGCGGTTTAAACGATCACTAACGGCCCAACCGATGACACGACGCGCGAACAAGTCAATGACGACCGCAAGATACAGCCATCCCTCGCGCGTCCATATATATGATATGTCGGCACCCCATTTCTGATTAGGTCCTGTTGCTGCAAAATCTTGTGCAATGATGTTGGGCGCAACCGGAAAGCTATGATAGCTGTCTGTCGTCTTCTTAAAGCGGCGTTTTTGGCGTGCGTGCATTTTGTTCTCACGCATCAAGCGGGCAATCCGGCGACGACCAACAGCGAACCCCTGATCCTGTAACTCGCGCGTCATGCGCGGACTGCCGTAATATAATAAAACAGGGCTTCACTAGATATGAAACCCTTTAATTTAACCTGAGCTTATTTTAATTTACTGTTACACAACTCTTGTAGCCGACTAATAAAGCGTGCAACATGGAAGCCATCACAAACTGCATGATGAACCTGTACTGAGAGCGGCAATAACAGTCTATCCCCTTCTTGCTGATATTTTGCCATTGTTATAATGGGTGCAAAATAATCGGTAAAATTAGCAACATTTAAATTAAAGCTATCAAAATTAACCCAAGGTAATGCTGAAATATTTAAATGATTTTCTGGTGTTACCCCTTGAGGAAATAACTTGGTATCACTTTTATAACGTTCCATTACCGATAAATAATTCACCATAAATTGATCAATATCGGATGAGTATGGGCAACTCAGTGCTGAAAATGTCTCTGTTTCTTGATGGAATACGGTGAATTGTGGGTCGACTGAATCCCATACGATCAATTCATCATCTTTTATCGCCATTCTCAACTCATCAAATTGATTCACGGCCTGAGCAATCAGATAGATCATTACCGGATAAAACTTATACGCTGAATCATCCAATGACTTTTTTAACGTCGTGATATCAATTTTGCTTGTTAAGCTAAAACCACATGGTAAACGATGCCGATAAAACTCAAAATGCTCACGGCGAACCCAATTTTTTACATCAAATTTTGTATAGTTCATAACATATCCCTTCTGAATTTTTTTTCTGATGAAGCGCGAATATAGAGAAATATCCCGAATGTGCAGTTAACGAATTCTTGCGGTTTCTTTCAGCGCCGCCAATACCGCCAGCCCGTCGCGCAAGGGGCGCGGCTCGTGTGTGCGGATGAAGTCAGCTCCACCTGCGGCGGCGGCAAGCTCTGCAGCGAGTGTCGCGGCCCCGACATCCCCCGGACCACGGCCTGTGAGCGCGCGCAGAAAGGATTTGCGCGAAACAGACAGAAGCACCGGCAAATCGAAGCGCAGCCGCAATTCATCGAACCGCGCCAGCACCGAGAGCGAGGTTTCGGGAGCAGCCCCCAGAAAAAACCCCATGCCGGGATCAAGGACAAGGCGGTTGCGTTTGATACCGGCACCCGTCAGCGCCGCGATGCGCGCGTCAAAGAACGCCGCAATGTGATCCATGATGTCGCCAGCGGGTGCCTCGCGCCGATCTGCCTGCCCGTCTTGCACCGAATGCATAACGACGAGTTTGGCAGATGATTTCGCCAATTGCGGATAGAACGCAGCGTCTGGAAAACCGCGAATATCATTGAGATAGGCCACACCACGCGACAAGGCATAGGCTTGCGTCGCGGGTTGATAACTGTCGAGCGAGACGGGAATGCCATCTGCCTTGAGCGCGTCCAGCACCGGCGCGATACGCGCGATTTCTGTGTCGGACGAAACAGGCGCGGCGTCGGGATTGCTGGATGCCGGACCGAGGTCGATCACATCTGCCCCCTCGGCCATCAGCTTACGCGCCTGCGCAATGGCTGCGTCTGGCGCCAGATACCGGCCTCCATCGGAGAAACTGTCCGAGGTTATGTTGACGATGCCGAAAATGATGAGCGATTTATTCATGGGGGCTTCTATAATAATAATCGAGCATGAGTCTCATACGGATGCTCGGGTCGAAAGGGAATCCCCAGGCGAGTAACCTGTTTGCGGTGATCCATTAGCTGCAGGAGCAGAATAGCATACATCTGGAAGCAAAGCAAGGAAAGCGGCCTATGGAGCTGTGCGGCAGCGCTCAGTAGGCAATTTTTCAAAAGGGGCTGTACTAGATTAG
>NZ_MUYV01000021.1 GCF_002014855.1 Moraxella porci DSM 25326
CGCTACTTGATGTGGCGGTGTTTTTGTTGGGTAATATGAATTAGTGGTTTTGCACTGTTTAAATTAAAACAAAAAATCAGTCCTATATGAACCCAAACCGCACCCTAAAAGTTAGACAACCTTTGAGGTGCATTATATATGGCAAAAAAATCATTTAGATGAAAAAAGTTGCAGTTGTTTATTGTGAGATGAAAATATCATGATGCAGATTCGGCTCAATGAAGAATCTATTGCTATGCAGGGCAATTTACCATCAGCGGTGGTCAATGCTGTTATCCAGGCAATGGAATCACATTCTGCGCTTTCAGCATTATTACTACAACCTGATTCAAAATCATTAGAGATTGTAAAATCCGTGATTTATAAGATATTAAAATCAGGGGGAGCAATTTGATATATGATATAAATCACAATTATCGGAGCAACACAGAATCGGATCGAATAGATTTGGGTGTTGTAAAGATGGGGTTTATACCGTAAATTTAACAGATGATACACTGCGAGTGGCAGCTTATATGCGAGCGGTCAATACCGCTCCAAATTATCCTTCAAAATCTTTTCGACACGGCTGGTGTGCTCGGCAATTTGCTTGTGCATATCATCCAGCATTGCTTTACTGACTTCAACATCATGACCTGTATTGAGTGCTTTGGCAATTTGGTTGATGTTTACGCCTAGGCGATACAACTCGTAATTGTTCCGTCTTAGGTTTTCCATCTCAAATCCTAGCAACTCATACTTGCCGTATAGATTGCTTCTCACAAGGCAACGCAAGTAGTGCTGGATTGAACTATCAGTCGATTGTGCAATTTTAGCTAAATTATCATAATCGGCTTGTAGCACGCTAAACTGTATGCGTTTGGTGTCTTTTGAGTTGATTGCTGGCTCGTCCAATCGCTCTTGCTTGACCATATCAATGACGGTAGCACCGTTCATCTTTTCGTTAATCAGATGCAAAATCGCCTTGGTTCTGCTCTTTGAGCCAAGCACATTTTGGGCGAAATTTCGCAAAAAATCACGATGTTCTTGGGTTAATCCCTTGAGCAAAAAAGTAGCCATCAATCCCCCAAAAGATCAAAAAGTCAGCGGTAGCTGGTCGCTTGGTGCGACACTATAATCATGCCAGTGCCATGATTATAGCACAGAAATATATATTTTTGTCGGCGGTAGCCTATCCTGCAATCTAAAATAATCAAAGCAAAAACTTGGTTTATCGGACTGATTTGCTTCTGTCTGATTTTTTATTCTGGCAGTTTGGTGTAAATAAGTGGCATGTAGATACGTGTGGTAAACTTTAGTCAAATATAGTTAATTTTGGTCAAATATTATCAATTTTTGGATTGTAGAATGTAAGTTTTTGGTTAATAATAGTAAACTATAATCAATTTTAGTTAATTTTGGTCAATTTTTTGAATTGGAGCTACAAAAATGGGAAGAAAATTACTCACCACTGCTGCAATACGCCGAATTATTAGCTTGCGAACTGATGAAAATTCAAACCATACTTTTGCAGATATTGCTAAAACGATTCGTGATGAGTTTGGTATTGATGTATCTATGCATGCAGTCAGAAAGGCTTACAATAAACACAAAGATACACTACCATCGTTTGTACCAAATGTTAAGCTTGTATCAACAGTACAAAGCGAATCAAACAGCAGGATGGCAGATGGCGGTATTGTCACACAGGCTGTCAAAGAAGCAGATAGGGTGGCAAGTGAACAATACTTGTCAAAAAAAATGCCGTCACGCACTTCAGGTGGGCGAGTTCTTGAAGATTGGGAGAAGTCGGCTCAGAAGTTCTTAAGTTTGTCGCATGATGAAATGATTGAAAAATTAAATTCAGGAACTTTGATAGAGGAAATTAACGATCTAAGTGACTTTGAATAGATTTCTCTAAAAGATGCCAAAATTGTTAAAATACCATATATAGTGATTGATTTTTATTAAACTTCTATATATAGTATATTGATGTGTAAATCTTAACTCACTCACGACAATTTTTAGGTAATAGGAGAAGTCTTATGGGAATCCCAAATAATTCTTTACACTTAGTAATGCAATCAAAAGGTGGATCTGGAAAATCTGTATGCTCTTTTTTGCTGTCGCAATATTTCGTTGATCGACTGAGGGTTGATGGTGTACAACTGGTTGATACAGATCCTAATAATAAAACTTTAAGCTCGTTTAAAGGTCTGAAGGTCAAAGAGATAGATATTTTGACAGGAGTGGGTATGGAGAAACTGATTGATCCCGCGAAGTTTGATATTTTTATCAATGATTTTTTGGATTCAGATAAGCCTATGGTTGTTGATACCGGCTCAGGCGATTATCTTGCTATTGTAAGTTACTTCAATACAAATAATGTGATAAACCATCTGATTGAGGCAAATAAAGAGGTTTATATTCACTGCCCAATTAATTTTGGACAGTCATCACGTGATACGCTGCATTGTTTTGTATTTCTGGCCACCTCCTTTCCTCAGGTAAAGATGGTTGCTTGGGAAAATGAATTTTTTGGATTGCCGTCTGCTGAAAAGGTTAACTTGCAGAATCTGCCCAATTATGTAGGTGCGGTAAAGCTGTCAAAGCGCCAAGCTGATACTTTTGAGAGAGATTTTGCAAGCGTTTTGATAAATCGATTGACATTTGAAGAGGTTCGTATGGGATTGCATCCGCAATTTAAGTTTATGAATATTGCTCGAATTGCGCGCATTAAAAATGAAACGTTTGAACAGATTGATAATATTTTTAACTAATATCCTGCATGGTGTTGGGTGAGTGAGATCTGTGTTAATAGAATGGGAAAATAAAGAAAGCAATCCCACTTCGCCAATACATTAAAGACCTTGAATATCAAGGTCTTTAATGTATTTTTCCCACTTCCCCAGGAATCCCAGTTGTTGGGAAGGTTATAAAGCCGAGGCTATAATGATGAATTCGAGTGAATCAGCTCTTTTCGAGTTTATCAATCCAATTGCTGTAAAAATCCATCAATTTTCTCCTGTCTTCTAGATATTGAGCTTTGTTATACACACCGCGAACCCCGTTAACTTGATGAGCTAAAGAAAATTCAATAACTCGTTCATCAAATTTATAACCGTTTTCATCAGTAAAATCATTAAGCTTAGTGCTTGCGATATGGCGGAATCCGTGCAAGGTTTGCTCACCATGATAGCCTAATTTTTTTAGATAATTTCTGAAGCGCTGAGTGGTACACGGTTGATTAAGTGTGGCGCGAGAAGGAAAAAGGTAGGGGCTAACACCAGTCCAGGTTTTCAGCTCTGTTAGTAGATTGATTACAGAGCTGGATAGTGGGACTATGTGGGTACGACGTTTTTTCATGCGATTGGCTGGAATTTCCCAGATTTTATTTTCAAAGTCAAATTCACACCATTTGGCCTGAGTGAGTTCATTGGGGCGCAAAAAGGTGCGAGACAGTATTTGCAGATAAAGTCTTACAATGTCATTATCTATATTCGCAATCGCTTTTAGTAAATCAGGTAGTTCGTATTCGCTGACATGAGCTAAATTAGAGCTGGGATGATTTTTCTTAAGGTGATTTTCAATTTTATTGATGGGATTTCTTGTTGCAATATCATGCACAATTGCATAATCGTAAATATTTCGGCAGTGAGTGCGCACACGATTAGCTGTTTCTATCATGAAATCACCTTTGACATTTTTCTTTTGATAGATTTCAAGGAATAAATCTAACCATTCCTGCGGTTTGATGCGATTAATTGGACGGTTACGCATTTTTGGATAAATGTGATTTGCCAGCCGCTCGGCGGTCTTTTTTGCATTATCGTTAGACCAATTTGATGCTACTTTTTGATCCTCAATCCATTTTTTTGCAACCGCTTCGAATGTTAGAGAGTGTTTTGAGCGTTTTGCATTAACTTCACCATTGTTTATTTTTTGCATAAAAATGCGAGCAGCTTCACGAGCAGCGCTTCCCGTAATCTCAGGATAGCTGCCGAGCCCGGCGATCTGCCATTTTAAATTATCAGGATTTTTGTAGCGAATTCTCCATTGCTTACCACCTTCCGGTGTAAGTCTTAAATATAAAGTGCCTCCATCAATTTTACCATCTGGTATGTCTTGAGCTGATTTAAAACTTGGATCATGCTTCAGTGATTTGATGGTTGTATCAGACATAGGGTATTTTTTTATTTCATGCTTGTACATTTTTTGATAAGTCTCCATGCTGTTAATATAAAGGATGGTTTGGTTTAACATTGCCTTTACAAAAAACAAATTTGTTCCTTTGTAAAAATAAATTTGTACCTTATAAAAAAACAAATCTGATGGTCGAATTATAACAAAAGTACCCTTAAAAAAACAATTTGTACCTTTGAAAAAATCAACTATAAAGATACAAGGAAAGGTACAAAAAATCTTTGAATGTGTGTATTTAAGCGTATTAATACATACCAAACAAAAACCCCTGAAACCTAGTGGTTTCAGGGGTTTTTGAGAGATTTTAGCTGATATAATCAACTGGGTTTTTATGTATTTGGTGGAGATGGCGGGAGTTGAACCCGCGTCCGCCAGCACTACATCTATGACTCTACATGCTTAGACTCTGTCTTTGGCTTTAGCCCGCACCGATCCGACAGTCAGGATGGATTGGGCGATTTGCTGAAAGTTTCGCTTGAAGCATCACAACGCTACTTCAAGCTAGCCTCTGTGCGTTCGCATCGGGGAGAGCAACCAGACCAAAGGCAATCTGTGCCGTCCCAAGCAGCCCTTAGGCTGCTAGTGCGTAAGTTTCGTCGTTTGCGACTATTTTAAATGTATGTTTATTTACAAGAGTCACACGCTCTTGACATGCATCATTAGGTTTCGCTACCAGCGTCGAAGCCAGAACATCCCCTTGATGAGTCGATTATGACAAAACCCAGTGCGTTTGTCAAGTTTGAGCGTCAGATCAGCGCTCTGAATAATTTGGCATGGCGGTAGGTTTGCCTTGTTTGTCGATATAATAGGCTTGATCGCCATCGACGACATAAGCTGCGCCTGCCAAAAAGTCATAGACCAGATCATACTTGATGTCAATGACGACTTGGCCTGTCTTATCGATGAAGCCGTATTTGTGCAGTGCCACACCATCAGCGTCAGTTTCGCCAGTTTTTAAAGTGACAGCGGCCAGCCCTTCAGAAAAATCTTTGGCCGAATCAAAGCTGGGTGCGATGGCGACTTTGCCCGATTTGTCCAGATAGCCATAGCGATCGCCTTGTTTAAACAGCACCAAGCCTTCTTCGAACCAGTCGCCGACGACCTCATATTGCGGCTTGATGATCACTTTGCCTTTGGTGTCAATAAAGCCGTATTTGCCATGTTGTTCGATTTTAGCACGCCCCTCCCAAAAACCCCACGCATCGGTGTATTGTGGCTTGATGGCGACTTTGCCTGAGGTATTAAGATAGCCGTATTTGTCATTTTGGCGATACAATGCCAAGCCATCACTGAACGGATACGCTTCTTGGTAGATGATCGGGATGATGATCTTGCCTGATTCATTGACATAGCCGTATCGGTCGTCTTTGATCACAGGTGCCAAGCCCTCAGCATAGCCACAGTCTGACCCGATGGTAGCGAATTCCACATCATCAGGCAGGGCGAGGGCTGTACAGGCAGGCAGATCTTCTTCATCAAAAGTGTGCGTACTGATGACAGCGTGGGACATCATCGGCATCATCAGTGCCAATAGCAGCCATCCTGTGCGCTGTGAATAAGATGAGGTATGGGTTTGAATGGTCATGATAACTCTCGATCAATTAACAAGGATCGCGATGACTAAGCATGGCGATCAAAAGCGCTATTTTGGCATAAATTGCTGTAAATTGCCATCACCAAAAGCGCATCTAAGTCGTCTATGGTCGTCTTCAGCTAAGCGATTCGATGATTGCTTGTTTTAATGCCTGAAGCATCGCATCACTCAAAGGCTTGCCGTCACCAGCACTCAAATAAAACACATCTTCGGCACGCTCGCCCAAGGTGGTGATGCGCGCGCCATGCACTTCGATGTTCAAGCGACTAAATACAGCGCCAACTTTGGCCAGCAGCGAAGGGCGATCTTTGGTGATCAGGTGCATCTGTTGATGACCTTGATGTGCCAATGGCGTGGCTGGCGTAAAATAAATCTGTGTCGGCACGGTGAAGTGCTTAAGCTTACCCTCAGGATTAAAGGTCTTCACTGGCGGACAAATCCCGCCATGTTTAAGCCCTTCGCTCAGCCCGTGTATCATCACATCGATGCGCTCAGGACTGTTCATCAATGATGCTTGCTCGTCTGTGATCATCTGATCGATCAGCACATAAGAATCCACCGCCGTACTCACGCCATCGATATTTGCTGATAAAATCGTCGCATCCAACACACTAAGCCCCAGCTGATCGAGAATGCAGACCGTGGTGGCGAATAGATTGTCTTGATCTGGGGTGCAGATCAACAGCTGCATACCGCGCAGCGACAGTTCTTTATGCTCGCGCAAAGCGATGATCGGCTCGCCTTGCTTAAGCTTATGTTCTGCTGCTAGGATTTCTGCAGATTGCCAAGCGATGTCTTGATGTTTTTGTTTTAAAAAATATTCCTCGCCAAAGCTTGACCACAGCGTCTGTAAGCGCGCATCATCGACCATCGGCAACAGATCTTGGGCTTTGTTTTTGCGGTTTTCGATCACCAGATCTTTGTCGGTGACATGACTGCCTAGGCTATGCACCCGATGCACAGAGATGTACAGCTGCTTGAGTAGAGCGGCGCGCCAAGTATTCCACAGCTGGCTGTTGGTGGCATTCATATCGGCGACGGTCAGCACATATAGATGGTTGAGCCGCGTGATACTGCCGGTAAATTCAGCAAAATTGGCGATGACTTCAGGATCTGAGATGTCTTGCTTTTGGGCGGTCAAAGACATGGCCAGATGCTCAAGCACCAGCCAGCGCACCAGCTCAGCATCCGACTCATTCATGCCGTGCGCCAAACAAAACTCATAAGCATCCACCGCACCCAGCTTGCTATGATCACCGCCACGACCTTTGGCGATGTCATGAAAAATGGCGGCGATGACCAAAATGTCCTTACGGGTGATTTTTTGATAAACTTCACTGACCAAGCCAAAATCCTCGGCGCGCGCTTCATCCCCAAAGCGGTGCAAAATCCGCACCAACAGCAGGGTATGGGCATCCACCGTGTAGCGATGAAACAGATCATACTGCATCAGCCCCATGATTTTGCCAAAGGCAGGCAGATAATTGCCCAGTACCCCAAATCGCTTCATCAGTCTAAGGCGGTGAAATAGATAATTGCCTTCTTGCAGATTCATCAAAAACAGCCGTTGATGCGCCTCATTGGCACGATATTCCTCATCAATCAGGCTACTGGCCAGATAGATGGCTCGCAAGGTACTGGCGGCAATTTGGCGAATGCCTTGACGACCCATCACCAAAAAAATCTTCAATAAATTGATCGGATGCTGCTCAAAGGCATCAGCACGACGAATGGCGATCTTGACCGGTCGCTCACCTTCGCCTGTGATATCGGCATCGGATTGCACCAGACAAAAATCATCGTCGATGTCCACCATCCGCGCTGTGGTTGCCAGATAATTTTCATAAAAATACTCGCACAACACTTCGGAAAATGCCGCCACTTTCATCGCATGGCGATAATACAGGCGCATCATCGCCTCAAGTGCTGCAGTGATGTCTCGGTGCGTGGTGTGGTCGGTGTGCAGATAATAGCCAAAGCGCTGAGCGATGTTTTTTTGGTGATCGAATAACAGTCGCTCTTCGCCGCGTCCTGTCAAGGTGTGCAAATGATGGCGAATGCACCACAAAAAACGCCGTGCTTGGGTAAGTGCGTGATATTCTTCTTCATTGATAAAATCAGTCTTGGCCAGTGCGCTCAGATCTGACTGCCCAAAATAAAAGCGACCCAGCCAGCCGATCATTTGCAGATCTCGAAGTCCACCGGGAGCATTTTTGATGTTCGGTTCAAGGTTGTATTCGGTGGCATTGTGCGCAAGGTATCGCTCTTTGGATTCTGCCATTTTTGCTGCATAAAATGACTTGGCGTCCCAGATTTGCTTGACTGTCTGATAAGGAAATTCTGCCAATAAAGCATTACCTGCCAATAATCGCGCTTCGAGCATGGCGCTGGCGATGGTCTGATCGGCTGCAGCAAGCTTGGCCTCATCTAGGCTGCGTACCGAAAAAGCAGGGGTGATGCCAATATCCCAAAGCCGTGCCACAAAAGCTTCTATCTTTGATTTGATGGCATCAGGGTTATTACCGATCAATAAGATATCAATGTCGGATGCGGGCAGCAGTTCACCACGACCATAGCCACCGACCGCAAACAATGCAACATCTTGTGAAAAACAAGACAGCTCAAACAGCCTTTGTAAGATCACATCGATGGCCAGTGTGCGAATGTGAATCAATTGTTCAATGTGATGCACCGCATCGATGCCATAAGCGACCACTTGACTGTCGATGGCTTGATTTAAGGTGTTTAGATAGCTTTGGATGCGTGTGGTGTCATCGTCCGAGCCGTCGAGCATTGGCGGCGTGTCGATTTGTAGATGCAGATGTTGGCAAAGCTGCATAAAGCAAGTGATGGCAGTGTTTGACATAGGGTCTTTGGTCTAATACCGAAATTTCAAAAAAAACAGGGGCAGTCCATATAGACGCCCCAAAGTGCATGAGATCATCAGATCATCATTTATTCAAAAAGCTTAAGTCTTCTTCGGGGCGAGCGGTGGTGACGATACAGCCGTCATCGGTGACGATCAGTGTATGCTCCCATTGGGCAGACAGCTTACGGTCTTTGGTGATGGCGGTCCAGCCGTCTTTCATGACTTTGGTCTGCCAGACGCCTTGGTTGATCATCGGCTCGATGGTGAATGCCATGCCAGTTTTTAGCTCGACGCCTGTGCCTGCTTTGCCGTAGTGCAGCACTTGTGGCTCAGCATGGAAAGTCTCACCGATGCCATGACCGCAGAATTCACGCACGATGCTAAAACGCTCAGGCTCGACGACTTTTTGGATGGCTGCACCGATGTCACCGAGTCTTGCGCCATTTTTGACGACTTTCATGCCAGCGTACAGCGCTTCTTGGGCGACGCGGCAGATGCGTTCGGCCATCACTGAGCCTTCGCCGACGATCCACATCTTGGAAGTATCGCCATAAAAACCATCAACAATCACGGTGGTGTCGATATTGATGATATCGCCATCTTTTAATAGGCGTTCGTGGTCAGGAATGCCATGACAGACCACATGGTTGATGCTGGTGCAGATGGATTTTGGGAAGCCGTTGTAGTTGAGCGGTGCAGGAATAGCGCCGTGATCTAGGATGAATTGATGTGCCAAATCGTCAAGCTTACCTGTGCTGACACCCACTTTGACATAGTCATCAAGCATGATGAGCACATCAGCGGCAAGCTTGCCAGCAATTTGCATTTTTTCGATTTGTTCGGCAGTTAAAATAGGAATATTTTTGCTCATAATAATTTCAAAATAAAAATGGTCATGAAAATTCACAACCATTTTACCGCAAATGATAAGTTTTCACAAATCAGCATCATGATTTCACAAGATATTTTTGTAAATCGTTATAATCATGCCAAATGACAAAAGCGATCAATCTTCATCGAGTAAATCTTGCTCACGAGCGGCTTGCAAGATGATGCTAGAGCGGTTGCCACTGCGGCAAAAGATGTGCAATGGGCGTTCGGTTCTATTAAAAAAGTCAGCAAATTCTTGTACATGACGCATCTCAAGCATCCCACCGCTAAAAGGAATGTGTGCATAGATGATGCCATGTTCAGTGGCAGCAGCTTTGATGGCGTCGCTCGTTGGTTGACCTGCTTCTTCGCCATCAGGACGGTTATTGACTAGAGTTTTGTAGCCTTGTTCGGCAAGTGCCTTGACATCATCGACAGTGATTTGACCTGAGATGGTAATGGTATCGCTCATGAGGAATCCTTAATGATAAAAGTTATGAGTAGCTTACTCTGATTTTTTGGTTTTGGCAAATGGTTTGTGCTGGGGCAAGTGTGTTAAAGCTGCGGTGATGGGTTATAAATTTGGCTAAAAATCATTGATTAATTAAAGCGTACATCAGTGCACTGACTGCTTGGTCAAAACATAAATAGCATATTTAGAAAATTATAAAATATGCTAAAATGATACAATCATGCCATCCGTCAATCAGCTTGATGGCGACAGTTTTCTAAACGGATTTTTTATTATGCCAATGCCTTTTTTAAAAAAACGCCTAGCCAACATTATTCCTACCAAATCAGCCGAGCCGACGCAGTATCCGCATTTGTTTGAGCCGCTGGATTTGGGGTTTACGACTTTAAAGAATCGCCTGGTGATGGGTTCGATGCACACGGGGCTTGAGGATCGTTTTTATCATTATGGCAAATTGGCAAGCTATTTTGAGGCACGAGCCAAAGGCGGTGTGGGCTTGATCGTGACGGGCGGGATCTCCCCAAATAAGCAAGGCTGGCTGACACCATTGGGCGGTACGCTCAATCGCTTGGCGGATGTGGTGCATCATGCTCGTGTCACTCGTGCAGTGCATAAGCACGGTGCCAAAATCTTATTACAAATCCTACACTCAGGGCGTTATGGCTATCACCCCTTTGTGGTGGCACCAAGTGCTATCAAATCACCGATTTCACCGTTTAAGCCGCGGCAGATGAGCCTTAAGAATATCCAAGCGACCATCGCTGATTTTGCCCAGACGGCAAGCCTAGCCAAAAAAGCAGGTTATGATGGCGTTGAGGTTATGGGTTCTGAAGGTTATCTAATCAATCAGTTCTTGTCAGCACGCACCAATAAGCGAGCGGATGCTTATGGTGGTAGCCTTGAGAACCGTATGCGTTTTGCCATCGAAATCGTGCAGGCAATCAGAGCGGCAGTTGGGACGGATTTTATCATCAGTTTTCGCCTATCGATGATTGAGCTTGTCGAAGAGGGCGCAGTGATGGCGGATGTCATTGCGCTGGCAAAAGCGCTGGAGACTGCTGGCGTGACCTTGATTAACACAGGCATCGGCTGGCATGAAGCTCGAGTGCCGACTATCGTGACCAGCGTGCCTAGAGCGACTTTTGTGCGTTATACTGCGGCCATCAAGCAGGCGGTATCGATCCCTGTCATCGCAGCCAATCGCATCAATATGCCAGCGACTGCTGAAGCCATCATCGCCAGCGGTCAGGCGGATATGGTGCAGATGGCACGACCATTTTTGGCGGATAGTGAGTGGGTCAATAAGGCATATCATAATCAAGCCAATCTTATCAATACCTGTATCAGCTGTAACCAAGCGTGCTTAGATCACACCTTTAGCGGTGAGCGTGCATCGTGTTTGGTCAATCCTTTGGCGTGTCATGAAAGTGAATACAGCATCAAACCTGCCAAAAAACCCAAAAAAGTCATCGTCGTCGGTGCAGGTGTGGCTGGACTGTCAGCGGCGGTGACGGCAGCATCTCATGGGCATCAGGTGAGCCTGTATGAAGCCAAGCCATTCATCGGTGGGCAGTTTAATATGGCAAAGGTCATCCCGGGTAAAGAAGAGTTTTTTGAGACGATTCGTTATTTTCGTGAGCAGATTGCGACACTTGGCATTGATTTGCATCTAAATACGATGGTAGATAAGGCGTTCTTGGATGCTCAAGTGGCCGATCATATCATCATCGCCACCGGTGTCGTGCCGCGAGAAATTGATATCACAGGTCGATCACTGCCACAGGTGATGAGCTATAGTGAGCTATTGACCGGTGCCAAAGTTGCTGGCGAGCGTGTGGCGGTGCTAGGGGCTGGCGGCATTGGCTTTGATGTGGCAGAATTTTTGGTGCATGGGGCGGGCGTGTCCACTGATATCAATGATGCTGGCTATCAGCCACAGGCGCAGACGGCGGATGAGTTTTTTGAGCAATGGGGCGTCGATACTGATGCCAATTATCAAAGCAATGGTGCACTACAGCCTGCCCATCCACCAACGCCTGCTCGCCAAGTCTATTTGCTGCAGCGTAGCAAGGGCAAGTTTGGCAAGAGTCTGAATAAAACCACAGGCTGGGTGCATAAAGCTGCCATCAAACAAGCGGGGGTCATCCAGATGGCAGGCGTGACTTATGACAAGGTCACCGAAGAGGGTCTGTGGGTGACGATCGATGGCACAAGTCAGCTACTGCGTGTCGATACGGTGGTGCTGTGTGTCGGCCAAGAGTCGGTCAATCATCTGATGCCGCAGCTGGGCGACACACCAAAAGCTGATTATCAAGTCATCGGCGGTGCTAAGCTGTCCGAGCGACTTGATGCCAAGCGAGCCATCCGTGAGGGCTTTGAGGTGGCGGTCAGACTATAAAGTAGGTCTGAGGGTTCGCTAAGCTTTGCTTTAGCGATAACTCAATGCCTCAGCAATGTGCGCAGTCTCGATCGTCGCAGCGCCTGCCAAATCGGCGATGGTGCGTGCAACTCTCAGCGTGCGATGATAGCTGCGCGCAGACAAATTCAGCCGCGCCTGAGCCATCTTTAGCATCTGCTGGCCGTCACTGCCCAGTGCTGCCACTTGATCCAGATCACTGGGTGTCAGCTGATAGTTGGCTTTGCCTTGGCGAGCGATGGCGATGTCTCTTGCAGCGACGACGCGCTCACGCACGGTCTGCGAATCCTCTCCAGCAGGTGCATTTTGTAGGTCATCGATCGGCATTGCAGGTACTGTAATGTGCAGATCGATGCGATCTAGCAGCGGTCCTGAGATCTTATCTTGGTATTTTTTGATTTGTTCGGGGCGACAGCGACAGCGATCAGAAGGGTCGCCATGATAGCCGCAGGGACAAGGATTCATCGCTGCGATGAGTTGAAAATCTGCTGGAAATGAGACTTGAGCATTCGCGCGTGAAATAAAAATTTCTTTAGATTCAATGGGTTGTCTTAGAGTTTCTAAAGTTTTTCTATCAAATTCTGGTAGTTCATCTAAAAAAATTGTTCCAAAATGGGCTAAGGATATCTCACCGGGTTTGGGTTTTGAGCCCCCGCCAACCAGTGCCGCTGATGAAATGGTATGGTGTACCTGACGGAAAGGTCGCTCACCGAACTGATATTCCACCCCGGCGATGGAGTAAATGCTTGCCACTTCTAGGGCTTCATCTTCGCTCAGAGGTGGCAAGATGCTAGGCAGCCGAGATGCCATCATTGTCTTGCCAGAGCCAGGCGATCCTGTAAACAGCAGCGAATGTCCGCCTGCCGCTGCGATCTCAAGGGCGCGACGCGCATGATGCTGACCTTTGACATCCGCCAGATCCTGTGCATAGACCACGCCTTGACTGTGTATCGGTGCGCTAGCGACAGGCAACAGATCTGCTTGATTGTTATTGGCACCGCTGACCACATCCAAATGCCGACATACCGCTGCCAGACTCTGTGCTGCCAACACCGTCAAGCCACCAGTTTTTGCTGCTTCATCGGCATTTGCAGTAGGGGTGATGAGCGTGCGCGTCTTGCCCTCACTTTTGGTGTGCTTGATGGCGCGCGCTACTGACAACGCGCCTGTGATGGCACGCAGATCACCATTGAGTGCCAATTCGCCAACAAATTCATACTCATCAAGTACTTGATCATCGATCTGACCGCTGGCCGCCAAAATCCCCATCGCAATCGGTAAATCCAGTCGCGCACCATCTTTTGGCAGATCGGCAGGCGCCAGATTGATGGTTAGGCGGCGATTGGGAAATTCATAGCCTGAGTTGATCAATGCTGAACGCACCCGATCTTTGCTTTCTCGTACTGATGCTTCGGGCAGTCCAACGATGGTGAGTGCAGGCAAGCCTTGGGACAAATGCACCTCCACCAGTACTTGCGGCGCATGCAGACCAACGACAGATCGGGTATAGACTTTGGCAAATGACATAATCGCATCCGTGAATTTTATACTAAAATTAATCTCAATCTTAACATCAAAGCAAAACTTCTGGTAGTATAGCACAACTGAAGATTTTCGCCAGTATGCGCAGCATCCACGATGGGTTTATCCGCGATCATTGATTGATATTTTACCATTATCAGAGAATCCAATCACCCAAAAAAACTGCCCAAGCTTAAAGCTGGGCAGTGGTGTTATTGATCGATCATTTATCTAAAAAGCGCTTAATTTCATTGATGCGCTGTTTGTTACGGCCAAACAGATGATGAGCTTTTTTTAGTAAGCGCAAAATCTTCGTCAAGCGGCTTTCGGTAAAGGCTGCCTCACCATCAGGAATGATGACTGAATTGCCTGATGCATCGATGGTGCGACGAGCATTATTGTCAAAGCCATGGGTCTCGCCAGTCTCGTCAGTATCCTCGGATACGATGCGAACGATGTCTTGTTTTTCGCGCAGTGGTGCAGTCTCAAATAAGGCTGCCAAAGGCATATCAAGCTCTTTGGTGGCACTGGTTTCGATCTTGTCCAAATGACGATACAGCTCCACAAACCAAGGATCGTAATCAGCAGCCTCTAGCTGTTCTAGCTCGCTTCTGATTGGCAGTGGATACGGCAAGCTTTTATAAAACTGCCACAGATTGATGGTGGCCAGATTGGTTTTTAGGATGTATTCATTGTTTTTGGTTTCGGTAATGAAATCATTGCTCACCAACTGATCCAAATAAATACTCCACTTTGGCAGCTCTTTGCGACCAAGCATGCCGCGCAGCTCATCTTCGCTGACGGTTTCGCCATTTTGATAGCGTTTATAAGCCAAATTTAGCATGTCTAGCAGACTTAGCAAAGGATGGCGTACTGGCACTTCTTTGGTTTCAAAGATCGTCAAGGTGTAGCTGATCTGAACACCAAGCAAGATCAAATTCCATGACAGATAAATCCATAGCAAGAAAATTGGCAAAGCAGCAAAGGCGCCATAGATCGCCTCATAGCTGGTAAAATTGGTCATCACAGTGCTGAACACTTGCTTTAGCGTCTCAAATAAGATGGCGGTGATGACACCAGCGATCAGTGCATTTTTGATGGGTACTTGAGCTTTTGGAATGAACCAATACATCAAAATAAAGCCAGCAGCAGTAAAGAAAAATGAGATCACATACGCCCAAATGCCCCAGTCAATGCCATAGCCACCGATCTGGCGATTCAAAAAATCAACGCTCTGAATGGCGCTTGAGGCACCAAAAGCCACAGCCAAAATCACAGGTCCTAGCGTGATGATCATCCAATAGCGGATGATGCTGGCCGCGCCGCCAGAACGGTCTTGGACGCGCCAGATTTTATTAAAAGCGTGTTCGATGGTGTTCAAAGTCATGATGGCGGTCACGAACAGCGCGCCGACACCGACCAAGCCTAAGTTACTGGATTTTTCGACAAAAGACTGCATATAGCCAGCGATTTGGTTGCTGGCTGAGGGGAATAGATTATCAGAGATCATCTGCTGCATCTGTTCGCGCAGATCGGCCAATGCAGGCACGCTTGAGAAAATTACCAAAACCACCGTCAACATCGGCACCAATGCCAATAAAGTGGTGTAGGTTAAGCTTGCAGCTTTTTGTTGGGTCTCATCTTCGATAAAATGGCGCACCAATAAACGCAGGTACATGAACCAAGCATGGTGAGCAAAAGGCAGTTTGTTGAGAAGGTTTGTCATAATATCCTTTCTTGGCAAATTTGCTAACTATCTCTCTAGTGTAACAAATATTGCTTAATTTTACAGGCTAAATTTGTGCAATTATGTATCAAAGTTTTAGACAATGTAAATATTTTGGCTTTTTTTGGATGGTGATGGGGTCGATGGATTGGGTTTTGTGTTACTGATGGGTGCTTTAATTTTTTTTGTTTTGTGGCGATGGATATTTGGTATAATAAGTGTTGATGCATTGATGCGTCAGCTTTGTATCAAGGCTGATGCTTTTTTTAAAAGGCCAAACAATGACTGCTGCCCCTTATGTGCTAGTGTTATACGACACCACCAAAGACACCACCAAATCGCTTGCCTATCTGATCGCCCAAGGGGTGATGGATGTAGGCATGGCGGTGAAGATTCGCCGTGTACCTAAGGTATCTGCTGTGTGTGAGCAGATTGCCGATGGTATTCCTGATGAGGGTGATTTATACTGCACCCAAGATGAGCTGGCAGGCTGCGCGGGGCTTGCATTGGGCAGTCCGACACATTTTGGCAATATGTCAGCGAGCATGAAATATTTTTGGGATAATACCGTGTCGCTGTGGTTGGCAGGGGATTTACAAGGCAAGCCTGCCTGTGTCTTTACCAGTACAGGCAGTCTGCATGGCGGCCAAGAGACGACGCTCGTCACCATGATGATGCCGCTGCTGCATCACGGTATGCTGCTGATGGGCTTACCCTATGCGCATTCTGAGCTATCGACTACCGCCCGTGGTGGTACGCCGTATGGGGCAAGTCATGTCTCAGGCACTCGCCATGAATTTGCCATCACTCAAGATGAAAAAGCTCTTGCCATCGCTCAAGGGACAAGACTTGCGACACTTGTCAAGCAGCTTGGCAAAGCAGGTCAAGCATGAGAAAATCCAATAAACCAACCAAGCCTGCCAAGCCCATGCACCAAGCCTTAAAGCCAACATGGGCTGTATGGCTATTGATAGCAGCGATCCTCTATCCGCTGGCTGTGTCGGTGAGTACAGGCGCGTCCTTGTGGGCAGGCGTAGCAGTGCAGCTACTTGGCCTGATACCAGCGCTGCTATGCACGCCTTTTATCTGGCGGGGCAATTCGCCTTATGCGCTGATCTGGGTAAGCATGGTGGCACTTGTTTATTTGGGCGCGGCAGGTGTGATGGCGCTACTGCGCCTTTATGAAGCGGCACCAGTGGCGGTATCGGTGGTGCAGTGCATCGAAGCGGTGCTATTATTGATCATCAACTGCCAATTATTCTTATTGCTTAAGCGCTTGCCTGCTATGCATAAACAAAACGCACAATTTAAATAGACTTTCTAAGGTGGCTGCCAAGCCAACATAAAAGCCCTGACGACACATCAGGGCTTTGGTACTCTTGGTGTTGATGGGTGGATTATTTATTAACCTTGGTCAATTCCATCGAGATGACCTTGCCATCGGCAGTTTGACTGACTTTGATGGGCAGATAATTGAGACTTGGAGCGAGCCAAAAGCTCGTCGCACGGTCGCGGTCATCATGGATGCGATCGATCCGCACCACATCATAAGTGCCTGCTGGCACAGTGATTTTGCTGCTACCGGCTTTTTTGAATCTAGTGGTTTCGATCGTTGTGCGTTTGACCAGTGGATATGAGCCGCTGAATTTACCATCGATCAGCTCTTGACGGATTTGTGCTTCCAAACTCAAATCATCATACGCTTGGCGCGGCATGGCGATGGTGGTGGCCTTACCTTTATAGGTGCTGACGACATTTTTGGCGCGATTATTAAATTGCACCGAATGTGTATTACCTACGCCCAAGATCCGAGCAGACATCGATGACGAGCTTGGGACGATGCGACCCCCTGATAGGCTGAAACTGGCGGTTTGGCTTAAGGTGGCGATGCCGGCAGCGCGAGCGTTGACGGTGTATTTGTAGTTATTGCCAGTTTTGACCAAAGTGCGCGTGGCAGTGCCAGTTTTGCCATCGGCACTGACTTTATAAGTCGCAGAATAGCCTGGCAAATCAGCCGCCTGCGCGATGAGTGGCGCGCTGGCAAGCGTCGTGGTTGCAGCAGTGGCCAATAGTACATTGCGCGTTTTTTGATTGATTTTGTGATCGAAAAATTTTTTTAACAGTGATTTTGTCATGATTTTCTCCAATTTTGCGATAATTCATTCTGCAAATTGCAAAAGTTTCAATGATTTGAAAAACTTGTCTTTATAATGGATATATTTTGTTACATTTTCAAGCAGCTTATCGCGGCGTTTTGTGGTTTTTATGTCAACCGATTCGTAAATTAAGCAACAATTCCTCATTTGTTTGCCAAAAATACGCACAAATGTAACCATCTGACAGCAATGTGATTGCCATTAAGGTGATGTTAATGGGCTATAAGTGTCTATTGATTGCATTAAAACATCTCCAAAAGCAGGATCAAAAGTGCAAAATTTTTATTTTTTTGCTTGAAATTTGGCACCCAAACACCACTTAGCTAGACAGAACATTTTAAAATTGATTTTTTAAATCGGTACTTTTTAAAACTTTAAATTCATGGAGTTATTATGAAAATTCGTCCACTACACGACCGCATCGTTGTCCGTCGCACCGAAGAAGAGCAAAAAACCGCAGGCGGTATCCTATTGCCAGGCTCTGCCCAAGAAAAACCACAACAAGGCGAAGTCATCGCAACTGGTAATGGTCAAATCACGGATGCAGGCGTGCGTGCGCTTGATGTCAAAGTTGGTGATACCGTACTATTTAGCCAGTATGCAGGTCAGACGGTCAAAGTTGATGGCGAAGAGCTGCTGATTATGAAAGAAGGCGATGTATTAGGCGTATTAGAAGCTTAATGATCGGTTTATAATTTATCAACAATTTGAATTAAAATAATGGAGAAATTCTCATGGCAAAAGATGTAAGCTTTGGCGTATCAGCCCGTGAAAAAATGATCAATGGCGTCAATGTATTGGCAAATGCTGTCAAAGTCACACTGGGTCCAAAAGGCCGTAATGTGGTGATTGACAAGTCATTTGGCGCACCGACTATCACCAAAGATGGCGTATCTGTCGCCAAAGAAATCGAGCTTGAAGACAAGTTTGAAAACATGGGCGCGCAGCTGGTGCGTGAAGTCGCGTCAAAAACCAATGATGTCGCTGGTGACGGCACCACCACAGCGACCGTACTGGCCCAAGCCATCCTAACCGAAGGCATGAAAACTGTCGCTGCTGGCATGAATCCAATGGATCTAAAGCGTGGTATCGATAAAGCAGTGCGCGCTGCTGTGATCGAGATCAAAAATCTATCAACACCAGCCAACGACCATAAAGCCATCGCACAAGTCGGCTCTATCTCAGCCAACTCAGACACCACCATCGGTGAGCTGATCAGCAAAGCTATGGAAACTGTCGGCAAAGAAGGCGTGATCACTGTCGAAGAAGGTTCAGGCTTTGAAGATGCGCTAGAAGTGGTTGAAGGTATGCAGTTTGACCGTGGCTATATCAGCCCATACTTTGCTAATAAGCAAGACAGCCTAACTTGTGAATTTGACAATCCATTTATCCTACTGGTTGACAAAAAAATCAACAACATTCGTGAAATCGTGCCACTACTTGAAAAAGTGATGCAAACCAGCCGTCCGCTACTGATCATCGCCGAAGATGTCGAAAATGAAGCATTGGCAACACTGGTCGTGAACACCTTGCGTGGCGGCCTGAAAACTTGTGCGGTCAAAGCACCCGGCTTTGGTGATCGTCGTAAAGCAATGCTACAAGACATCGCAATCTTGACTGGTGGTGTGGTCATCTCAGAAGAAGTGGGTCTAAGCCTAGAAACTGCTGAAATCGCTCACCTAGGTACTGCCAAAAAAATCACCGTTGGCAAAGAAAATACTGTCATCGTGGATGGCGCTGGCAATAAAGCTGACATCGATGCTCGTGTCGAGTCTATCAAACGCCAAGCAGAAGAATCTACTTCTGACTATGACCGTGAAAAACTACAAGAGCGTGTCGCTAAGCTATCAGGCGGCGTCGCGGTAATCAAAGTCGGTGCAGCAACCGAAACCGAAATGAAAGAGAAAAAAGACCGTGTCGATGATGCGCTACACGCCACTCGTGCCGCTGTCGAAGAAGGTGTCGTGCCAGGTGGTGGTGTTGCGTTAGTGCGTGCATTGGCAGCCTTGAGCGAGCTAAAAGGCGACAACGACGACCAAAACGCAGGCATCAACATCCTACGCCGTGCGATGGAAGCGCCACTTCGCCAAATCGTCACCAATGCAGGCGAAGAAGCGTCAGTCATCATCAACCAAGTCAAAAACGGCTCAGGCAACTATGGCTATAATGCTGCCACAGGCGAATATGGCGATATGCTAGAGATGGGTATCCTTGATCCAGCCAAAGTGACTCGCTCAGCACTAGAGCACGCTGCATCTGTCGCAGGTCTGATGCTGACCACCGAAGTGATGATCACTGACAAGCCGCAACCTGAAGCACCGATGCCAGCTGGTATGGGTGGTATGGGCGGCATGGGCGGTATGATGTAAAAAAATCATCCGATTGCGGGCTGCTGCGTCGTTAGGCTCACTTGATGTACTTCATGTACACCTGCGTTCGCCTGCCTAGCATCAGCCACGCACTCAAACGATTTTTACTTGTCTATGATAGGCTATTGCGTCGCCAAGTTCGCTCGATGTACTAGATTGTACATCGTCGCTCACTTGACTTAGCACTAGCCACATACTAGACGGCGTAAAATCCCTATAAGCACTCAAACGATTTTACTTGCTTATTATTGGTTTGTATCATGCCATTGGGTTTGATTAGCCTATATAAACAGTGAAATCCGCTTTTTAAGCACCAAATCAATCCCCAAAATCTTACGGTTTTGGGGATTTTTATTGGCTAAATGATTGGGTGAAATTGCATTCGTGATGTGTTTTGGTTATGATGGGTTTATTTTATTGATGATGAATTGGAGTAACTGATGAGGCGGTTTTTGGTGGGATTGGCGTTAATCACGGCAATTCCTACAGCCTATGCCAATACGGCAGATTATTCAAAATTGGCGGTGGGTGACTGGCTGTGTCATTATGAATATCGGTTATTGCATATTAGCGGTATCCAATATGAAAAGTCTTATTTGTACATCAAGCTATCCAATAATGGTCGCTTTATCACTGATACAGTTGGGCAGGTTCGTAAAGACAATGTTGATGGTGTTTATCGTGCCAAGAGTGAAGGCATTTGGTGGATTGATGGCGATCGATATCACTGGGAAGCGACCAAGGTATTACAACTGGACTACTCAGATCGCTTAGAGCTGGTTGGTTTTGGTGAGTTGATGAATGAGTTGATCACTGTGTCCGAAAAAATCATCCGATTGGATAATAAGCATTTTGATACGGTGGATGATACTGATGAGTCTGACCCTTTATATTTCAACTGCACACGGCTATAAACTTAAGCTAAAACCAATTAAAAAGACCAACATAGAAAAATGCCCAAAATCTCATGGTTTTGGGCATTTTTCTATTGGCAGAATTTATGCTATGATGGTGCATCCAATTATTAAGGATAAGTGATGAAAAAATGTATGATAACCATGCTGTTACCGATGCTATTAGTCTTGGTCAGCTCGCCGGTTTGGGCAAATACATCCAAGCTGAATACTCAAGAAAAACAGCTGCTGGGTAAATGGCTGTGCCAGTATGATTATAAAGGTGCTGATTTTGCCAGTCGTGGCTATTATCATGTCGAATATTTGGCAGATAAGACCTATGTGCAGCATGATGTCGCCAAACTCACGACAGAGTGGTTTGGCGAGACAATATCAGGGATGACGCGCTATGGATCAAACGGTGACTGGTGGATCGAAGACGGTAGAATTTATGATCGACCAGTTGAGCTTTTTAAGTTTGAGTACGACCCAAGGCTTGGCGCGATTCCTTATTGGGTGGAGACTGCCCAGCCAGATGGCAGCGTGTATGACGAGCGCATCACGCAGTTGACCCGTACGCAGCTGATCACACTTCAAAGAATCGATGATGATGAGGCAGAAATGGTCTGTCAGCGCCTGTAAACCGAAGCAGCATTGGCGAAAATCCGCTGATTGGGCTATAATAAGCGCAATTTAATTATTATCTGGATGATCTATGGCTGTGTTACACCCCCAAATCAACCCTGTGGCGCTGGACTTGGGTTTTGTTGAGCTGCATTGGTACGGCTTGATGTATCTGCTTGCTTTTGCGGCGGCGTATTTTTTGGCTTGGTATCGCACCAAATCTCGCAGCGATTTTACCACTGAGATGGTCTCTGATTTGGTGTTTTTTGGCTCGGTGGGCGTCATCCTCGGCGGTCGCATCGGCTATGTGATTTTGTACAATTTTAGCGAGTTTATATCCAATCCATTATACCTGTTCCGTGTCTGGGAAGGTGGTATGAGTTTTCATGGCGGGTTTATTGGCGTACTGCTTGCCATGTGGTATTTTGCTCATAAATATAAAAAAGCACCGTTTACCGTGCTGGATTTTATCGCACCTTGCGTACCGACAGGCTTGCTGTTTGGACGTATTGGCAACTTCATCAATGGCGAGCTATGGGGGCGCGTTTCGACATCAGACATCAGCCATTTGATGTATTTTCCGCAGGCGGCCAATGCCGATTTTGAATTATTACAAGCCAATCCCGCCCTACAAAGCATCGCTGCCAATATCGGCGGCTATCTGCTACTACCACGCCATCCATCACAGCTGTACCAAGCGGCGACCGAAGGTGTGCTACTGTTTATCCTGCTGTGGTGGTTCTCATCCAAGCCACGCCCACGCTATGCTGTGTCGGCGTTGTTCTTGCTTGGCTATGGCATCAGCCGTTTTACGACCGAGTTTTTCCGTCAGCCAGATGTTGGTTATGAGCTGATTTTTGGTTGGATGAGTAAGGGGCAATTATACAGTTTACCGATGATTATTTTTGGTATTATCTTAATGGTGATGGCATACCAAAAACGCATTTATGATTGGAAAAAAGCCTGATGAAACAATATCTTGAGTTACTCACACGCATCTTAGAAACTGGTGGCGACAAAGGCGATCGCACCGGCACAGGCACTCGTTCGGTGTTCGGTCATCAGATGCGGTTTGATCTGTCCGCAGGCTTTCCGCTACTCACCACCAAAAAAGTCCACATGAAATCCATCATTCATGAATTGCTTTGGTTCCTAAAAGGCGATACCTGCGTGGACTATCTACAAGCCAATGGTGTAAGCATCTGGGATGAGTGGGCGACTGCTGAGCAGACCGCTCGCTTTGGTCGTGCCGAAGGTGAGCTTGGCCCTGTCTATGGTCATCAGTGGCGTAATTTTGGTGCAAGCAAAAATGCTGATGGTGTGTACAATGCTGATGGCTTTGACCAAATCACTTGGCTAATTAACGAAATCAAAACCAATCCCAACTCTCGCCGTCTGATCGTCTCAGGCTGGAATCCTGCCGAAGCAGGTCAAGTAGCACTGCCGCCTTGCCATACGCTGTTTCAGTTTTTTGTGATTGATGGCAAATTATCCTGCCAGCTGTATCAACGCAGTGCCGATGTATTCTTGGGCGTACCATTCAATATCGCAAGCTATGCACTACTGACCCATATGATCGCACAAGTGTGCGATCTTGGCGTGGGTGAGTTTATCTGGACAGGTGGTGATACACACTTATATAGCAATCACTTTGAACAAGCCAAACTTCAGCTTGGCCGTGAGCCACTGCCACTATGTACACTAAAGCTCAATCCCAAAATTAAAGACATTTTTGACTTTGGCTTTGATGATATCGTGATCGAAGATTATCAATCCCATCCAGCCATCAAAGCAGCAGTGGCGGTATAAGATGAGCCAAGATATCAAAATCGTCCATGTCGTCGCCAAAAGCACGAACCACTGTATCGGCAAGGACAATCAGCTGCTGTGGCACATTCCTGCGGATTTACAGCATTTTAAGAACATCACCACAGGCGGCGTGATTGTCATGGGGCGTAAGACTTTTGAGTCTTTGGGTCGCTTATTGCCGAACCGCAGTCATCACATCATCACCCGTGATACGGCCTTTCATCACGATGGCGTGACTGTGTCGCATACGCTGGCAGACGCCATCAGTACCGCCAAAGTCGATGCCATCGCTCGTGGGCAGTCTGCCATCTATATCCTCGGCGGTGGTGAGATTTATCAGCAGAGCCTAGCGATGGCTGATCGCCTTGAGATTACCGAAGTAGATATCAACATCACAGGCGATGCTTATTATCCTGTCATCACTGATGATTTTATCAAAGTGGCTCAAAGCGATACACATATCTGTGACAAAAGCGGTTTGGCTTATCGTTTTGTCACTTATCAAAAAACCAACTAAAGCAGCAAGGTGATACCCATGAAATACACCCCGATTGCCATCATCTGTTCAGCCGCTCTCATCAGCGCTTGCAGTGATCAGCCAACTTATCAAAAAATCGAAGGGCAAACCATGGGCACCAGCTACCACATCAGCTATCAACACCCTGATGGCGTCGATGCCAAAGCCATCCAGGCTTCGATTGATCAGCGTTTGCAAGCCATCAACATCAGTATGTCCACCTATATGGATGACAGCACGATTAGTAAATTCAATCGCCTGCCATCGGCGACGCCGATACAGATTGATGCTGACTTTGCCAAGGTGCTCGCTGATAGCCAAAGCATCTACCAAGCATCCAATCAGGCTTTTGATCCGACCGTGTATCCACTTGTTGAGCTATGGGGATTTGGCAAGCAAATGAGTGTAGAACGCCTACAGTCGCCACCAAATGCAGATGAAATCGCCAAAGCTAAAGCCGTCATCGGTCTAGATAAAGTCCTGGTCAATGGTCAAAGTATCCAAAAAACCGTCGATGGCGTTGGACTGGATTTTTCTGCCATTGCCAAAGGCTATGCCGTCGATGTCATCGCCCAAACACTCAAAGACAGCTATGGCATCACAAACTATATGGTTGAGATTGGTGGTGAAGTCGCAACCCTTGGACAAAATGACAAGGGTAAGCCATGGACACTGGCAGTGGATGCACCCGTCGCAGACAGCTCAGTCAAAACTCGTGACACCATCACCACACTGACTCAGCCAAAAGATGGCTCACTACACATCGCCACATCAGGTAATTATCGCAACTCGGTCGAATACGAGGGCGTACGATACAGCCACACCATCAATCCCGTCACTGGCAATCCTGTGGCAGATGGTGCACCAAGCATCACTGTGCTACATGACAGCGTGGCACTGGCAGATGGCTGGGCGACAGCACTGACTGCGATGCCGTATGCTGACGCACTGGCGACTGCCAATCGTGAAGGTATCCAAGCTTTATTTATTATCGAAAACAGCAACAAAACTGGCTTTGACATCGTCAAAACCGACGCCATGCAACAAAAATTCCCCAATTAAAGCCGCGTCATTGCACGCACCCGAATTTTGCTTTACAATAACAAGCAGTATTAAAGATAGATTAAGGGTAGATATGAGTAATTTTTCACCAAGCATCCATTTTGCCAAGCGTTGGCTGGCCACCCCTGCACCTGCACGCAGCGCAATTTATGATGAGCTGGATGACATCATCAGCTTGCTTGACAGCGAGGCGCCGATTGACCAGTTTCGCTTCCAGCATCCTGATTTTTATCAAGCGGTGGCAAGCAGCATCGAATCAGCTGACGGTGAGGCCAAACCCAATCGTTTGATCCACTCGATCGAGACCACCTCGCTGACTGCCGATGAGCCTGAGGCATTGACAGCGCCTGATTTTGATGACATCGAAGCTCGGCTAAATCAAAGTTTGGCGACGCAGATTGATGAGTTTTTGGGTGAGCATATGAGTCAGCTGTCTGAGGATCTGCGCGCGTGGGTACAGATGGCAGTGCGCCACGAGCTTGCCAATCATCAGCGTCTAGAGCAGAGTTCTGCGCAGAATGATTGATCTTTGCTGTATTCTACAATAAGCATTTTGCAGTCCAATATATTCATCACCAAGTAATCATCAAGTGCCAAAGCCATCGGAGGAAATATGAGCACCATCGCCCAGCACAGCGACATCATCATAGTGGGCGCAGGTCCTGCAGGTCTGGCATTTGCCCGATTTTTTAAAGATACGGATTTAAAGCTGACACTGATCGAAAAATCAGCACTGTCATCATTACAAGATCCTGCCTATGATGGCCGCGAAATCGCACTGACGAACACCTCAAAAGAGATCCTGCAAAATCTCGGTGTCTGGCAACGACTGCCAAGCGATGAGATTTATCCACTTAAAAATGCTAAAGTTTATAGCGGCAATCTGGACTATTCACTGGATTTTCAAGTGCCTAAACTGATGCGCCAGATGCGTTCATTGGATCGATTGGGTAATTTGATCTCCAACCATAATATCCGTAAAGCCGTCTATGATGAGGTGGCGACGATGGATAATGTAAACTTGATTACAGACGCTACTGTCATCGATGCCAAAACCGATGACGCAGCGGCGACGGTACGCTTGGCTGATGGCAGATCACTGACGGCCAAGCTACTCATCGCAGCAGACAGCCGCCTATCGAGCGTGCGTCGGATGCTCGGCATTGGCGCGGATATGCATGATTTTGGGCGCACGGTGATTGTGTTTCGAGTGACGCACCCACTGTCCAATGGCGCGACCGCCCAAGAGTGCTTCTTATACGGCCGCACCTTGGCATTACTGCCTTTGCATGACACGATGACCAACTGCGTCATCACGCTGGATAACACCCAAGCCGATGAGCTGCTTAGCCTTGAGCCTCAGGAATTGGCGCGTGAGGCGCAGCGGATGTTTGGCGATCGTTTTGGCGCATTCACCATCGCAGGCAGCGTACATCACTATCCATTGATGGGCGTACATGCGCATCGTTTTTATGCCAAGCGTGCTGCCCTCATCGGTGATGCTGCGGTCGGGATGCATCCTGTGACCGCGCATGGCTACAATCTGGGTCTGCTCAGTGCCAACATTCTGGCGCCAATGATCCTAGAGGCCGATCGACGCGGCGCAGACATTGGCGATGCGCGTTTATTGGCAAGCTATAACCGTCGCCATCAAGCGCACACCCGTCCTTTGTATCACGGTACCAATGCGATGGTCTCACTGTTTACCAATGAAGCGCGGCCAATGCGAGCAGTGCGTGATTTGACTTTGCGCATCAGTAATAATTTGCCACCGATCAAACATTGGATCGCCAAGCAACTGGTGGGCTAAAACTTCGCCATCGCATCATCAGCCAAAGAAGCACTTTGGCTGATTTTTTTTGTCACAAGGCTGTGGATAACTCTGTGTATAAGCCTGTGGATGGCGTGTGAATAAACTGTGGATAATTATTTGATCGTGACAAGCTTAAGACAAATGGATGACAATTTTGTGAAACATACACAGTTATGTTGAAATAGATCAAGTCTAATTATTCATATAAATTTATTTAACTAATTATAAATAATAATCAAAAACCCCATCTTCAAACCCTTAAGCCTTGTGCAGTAAGGCTTTGCACAGTTTTCCCCATAAACTGTGGATAACTTCACAAATTTTATGAAATTTTAAGTGATAAAGCCAGTAAAACCAACTGCTGACGACGAATTGTACAAAAATTAACCAATTTTATATATTATAAATAAATATAATTAAATCAATGGTTTATAAAATATTTTTCTTATGATTTATGAAAATATTGACAAAAATGGCAAAATATTTTCCAAAATCATCGATCATTTTAGTTTCACGGCAGCAGTGGATAAATTGTGGAAAAAAATGTGGATAACTTTAATAAGATCACAATTTTTAGCCACGCGCTAGGCTGGTTGCCGTCATCAGCACACCAAAGACAATCCTAAGCATGATCATCACACTTAGGATTGATATCAAGGTGCGTTAAGTGCTTTATCAGGGCTTTTTTGGGCTGTGCTGAGCGCGTGGGTGGGCATGGTCATACACGCGAGTTAAGGCACCAAAATCGACGTGGGTGTAGATTTGGGTGGTGCTGATGTTGCTGTGGCCTAGCATTTCTTGGACGGCGCGCAGATCACCGCTGGCAGACAGCAGATGCGAGGCGAAACAATGGCGCAATAGATGCGGATGCAGATTCAGATCGATACCAGCATTGGTAGCGCAAATCTTTAGGCGCAGTTGAATGGCGCGAACGCTTAAGCGCGTACCGTGTCGCTCACTGATGAACAGCGCTGGCGAGTATTGCTCTTGCCACAGATCGCGGTGCGGCAGATAGTCGATGAGGGCTTGGCGCGCTTTAGAGCCGATGGGGACTTGGCGTACTTTATTGCCTTTGCCTGTGACGCGTAGCGCTTGGGCATCCAGATCGATGTCATCGATGTTCAGCGAGGCAAGCTCTGAGACGCGCAGGCCGCTGCCGTAGATCAGCTCAAACATTGCTTTGTCGCGCACCCATAGCCGAGCTTTGGCAGGCTCAGTCGGCATTGGCTGATCAAGCAGTTGCTGCATCAATGCCTCATCGGCGATGGTGGGCAGCTTTCGAGGAGCTGATTTGAGTCGATAGCCTGTGGTGGGATTGTGAGAGGTGATGCCTTGGTCGATCAGATGTTGATAAAAGCGCTTGATGGCGGATAAGGTGAGCTTGGCACTGCTGGTGCTGATGCCGTCTTCTTCAAGTCGCGTGCCAAAAAAGCGCGTCAGATCTTGTCGCGTACACGCCAATACATCTGCGCCCATGCGATGATCTGCCTCTATAAATTCGATGAACTGGCCGATCGCTTGCTGATAGGTGGCGATGGTTTTGGCAGAATAATTTTGTAAATAAAGCTCTTCGCACCAGTCAGCCAAATAGCCCCAAGCCGCCGAGTTTGGCTCGGGCTTGGGACTAGCAGCGATCAGATGCGCCAGTCTGTTCATGCAGTCGCATCATCGCTGGCACCAAGCTTAATGCCTGCCGATGCCGCCAAGCCATCTGGACTGAATACACCTTCATAGACGAATGCCGTCGGGCCAGTCATCATCAGTGAGTAGCCTTGTTGCCAACGGATCGCCAAGCTGCCGCCATACAGCTGCGCACGAATATCCACACCTTCATCCAGCCAGCCTTCACGAATGCCAGTGGCGACCGACGCGCAGGCGCCTGTACCACAGGCCTGAGTCTCACCGACGCCGCGTTCATAGACGCGGATGCGCAGGTGGCGTTGATTAACGACTTGCACAAAATTGACATTGACGCGCTCAGGGAATGCTTCGTGAGATTCGATGCGCTTGCCAAGTCGTTCGACATCGGCAGTCAGCACATCATCGACCTTGATGATGGCGTGCGGATTGCCCATATTGGCCACATACAGCTGCACGGGTGTGCCATCAACATCGAGGCGGTAGGCATTGCCGATCTTGGTGATGGCTTTTGGGGCAAAAGGAATCTCATCAGGCTCAAACTTGGGCTTGCCCATATCGACCTGCACCCAGCCATAGCGATCGGTGGTCAGGATGATCACGCCGCTTGCGGTCTCGACGCGCAAACGCTGCTTAAACGACAGTTTACGCGCTTGGACAAAGGAAGCAAAACAACGCGCGCCATTGCCGCATTGAGCGACTTCTGAGCCATCAGCATTAAAGATGCGATACTTAAAATCGACATCAGGGCGGCTGGGCGGCTCGACGATCAAAAGTTGATCAAAGCCGACACCGATGCGACGATCAGCAAGCAGTCGTACCAGCTCGGGAGTGAGTGTCAATCGCTGTGTGACCAGATCAATGACCATAAAATCATTGCCCAGTCCATGCATTTTGGTAAATTCGATCAGCATTGTTCCATCCTTATTTTTATTTATAATGGTTGATAATGTTATCTTATCATGAAAAATCTTTACTGGCTAATGCTTTTATGGGATCAAATGATGAAAATTCGATGACAACAACTTTATTTTTGGGTTTGAGTTTAATGATTTGATGGCGAGGTGGCTGCTATTGGATTGTGACATGGGGTGATGAACGCCAGTTGCTGACTGCGATTAAATCAGCACCGCATAAACCAAAAAAAGATGAGTCATTGGCCTGACTCATCTTTTTTTTGGGATTTATGATACAGATTAAGCGATAGAGATTAAGATTAGGCGATCTCATCACGCCATAGATCTGACAGCACTTCACGCTGACGCACCACGCGATGCGTACCGTCATCGACCATTACTTCACAGGGGCGTGGACGAGTGTTGTAGTTGCTCGCCATCGTAAAGCCATAAGCACCTGCACCAGTCACCGCCAAAGTATCACCGACAGACAGCGATAGCAGGCGATCTTTACCGATAAAATCACTGGATTCGCATACTGTGCCGACCACATCCCAGACTTTCTCGTCGCCTGCCTTTGATAGATCTGTCGGGATAATTGCCATCACTGACTCATACAGTGCAGGGCGAATCAGCTCACTCATGGAGCTATCGACGATGGCAAAGTTCTTAAATTCGGTGGGTTTTAGCACATCGACACTGGCTAGCAGTACGCCTGTATTGGCAACTAGGCTACGCCCTGGCTCTAGGTATAGCTTGAGTCCCAATGCTTTTAGGCGTGGCAAGAGCAGCTTTGCGTAGTCATCGACACTGACGGGATTTTCGTCAATATAACGCACACCAAGACCGCCACCCAGATCGATATGATCAAGCGTGATGCCATTGGCAGACAGCTCGTCAATGAGCTCTATCAGCTTATCAAGTGCGTCACTAAAGCCTTGTGCATCAAGCAGTTGTGAGCCGATATGGCAGTCGATGCCAGTGATTTGTAGATGTGGCAGGCTGTTGGCGTGCAGATAGGCACTGATAGCCTCTTCATGACTGATGCCAAATTTATTATCTTTCATGCCTGTTGAGATATACGGATGCGTCTTGGCATCGACATCTGGATTGATGCGTAGTGAGATGCGAGCGACTTTGCCAAGCTTCGCCGCCACGCTATTGATGCTGTCAAGCTCGCTCAGTGCTTCGACATTGAAGCAGTGGATATCAGCATTCAAGGCATATTCGATATCATCAAGAGTCTTGCCCACGCCTGAATAGACGACTTTTTTGGCATCAGTCACTTGTAGCACACGAGCCAACTCGCCTTTTGAGACGATATCAAAGCCTGCACCAGCATCGGCCAAGGTCTTTAGTACCGCTAAGTTTGAATTGGCTTTGACAGCATAGCAAATCTGATGATTAATCTCGCCAAATGCTTGCGTATAAGCCTGATAATTATCCAATAATGCACGGCGTGAATAGACATACAGTGGCGTATCATAGTGTGATTTTAGAGTTTCACTACTGACACCGTCAATATGAAGTACATTATCCACATAAGAAAAGTAGGGCAAAGCATCCACCAAAACGGCGGCATCGATACTAAGCACGCCATCAGTTAGGCGGCTTGCAGGTACAAAATTCATCATAATCTCTAAATAATATTCAAATAATAAGTGAATCAATAATCGTTCGGATTTGGGCTGACCGTGCCATCTTCATGGATAATTGGTGAAGTCTCGGTCGGAATGTACAAGGCACCTTTTTGACCGCAGCCTGTCAAAGTCAGCACCAGTGCAGCCAATAGCCCTACAGCGGATTTTTTCATCATGCTTACTTCCATCGGATACATCCGCATCGTTCGGATGAGTTGGGTAATTGAAAATCAGGACATTTTAGCATAAATTAGCATCGCTTGGGCGTAAAAATCAGGCAAAATTTTTCATCGCCACAGGATGATTTGGCAATAAAATAACTGATGAAAAATCAAATACTTGTTATAATTTTGCACAGATATCATCAAAAAATCTCACACAAACAGCGACCAATCGACAAAATGGCGGAATATTTTAATGAAATCTAAGATTTAAGGCTTGACAATCCAAGCAATCAGGGTTAATTTATTTGGTTATCCATACAATAAAGTGGGTGGACCGACCCACATGGACATTGACAACAAATTACCATCACATCGGAGCATTTATGAGCTTAGTGAATCCTACTTTAGTTTTGAACTGCGGTTCATCATCAATCAAATACGCCCTAATCAGCGAAGATGGCGAAAGCCGTATCGAAGGTTTGGCAGAAGGCTTGGGTAATCCTGAAGCACGCATCAAACACAAAAACCTAGACGGTGAAGCGACGGTTATCGAGATTCCAAATGGCGTCCATGCCGATGCTCTAAAGGTTATCCTAGAAGATTTGATCAAAGAATATAAGCCTGTGGCAGTCGGTCATCGTGTCGTACATGGTGGCGATAAGTTCAAATCAGCGACCGTCATCACTGATGAAGTATTGGCAACCATCGATGAGCTAACTACGCTAGCACCATTGCACAACCCTGCAAACGCTGCTGGTATCCGTGCGATTAACAGCATCTATCCTGATTTGCCACAAGTAGCGATTTTTGATACGGCATTCCACCAAACCATGCCAGCACACGCATATCGCTATGCTGTGCCAAAAGCACTATACACTGAGCATCAAATCCGTCGCTATGGCTTCCATGGTTCATCACACGCTTATGTGTCAAACCGTGCCAGCGAGCTGACTGACAAAGCAGGTACACACGGCTGGATCATCGCTCACTTGGGTAATGGCTGTTCGGCAACGGCAGTCTATGATGGCAAAAGCCTAGACACCAGTATGGGTATCACGCCGCTAGAAGGTCTTATGATGGGTACTCGTAGCGGTGATGTTGATCCAGGTCTGCACATTCATCTAAGCCGTACACTGGGTATGTCTATCGATGAGATCGACACGCTACTGAATAAAAAGAGCGGTCTATTGGGTGTCTCAACCGTCTCAAACGATATGCGTAACCTAGAAGCTGCCGACAAAGAAGGTAATGCAGATGCGACACTGGCACTACAAATGTTTGCTTATCGCACTGCCAAATACATCCTAAGTCTAACCGCTGCTTTGCCTGAGCTAACTGGTATCGCATTTACTGGTGGCGTGGGCGAAAATGGCGCTGATATGCGCGCTGCCATTGTCGCTGCCCTAAAACACATCGGTGCGAAGGCAGATACTGCTAAGAACGCTGAGCTATTCCGTGGTGCTGAAGGCAGCTTCCACACCGCAGACTCAGCCGTTGAGCTGTGGGTTATCCCAACTGACGAAGAATTCCAAATCGCCAGCGAAAGCCGTGCGGTGCTTGGTCTGTGATCAAAAAAACGCACTGTTTGACGGTGCGTTTTTGATTGGTTTTAATCAATCAGTTCGATAAAGACAAATTATTTAGGAAATATTATGACAACGATTTTACTTGTGCCGGTCGAAGCATTTGATATTGATGCTTTTGCAACCAAAACTGCTGACACTGCCTTTTTGCCTTTTGCATCGTTTGAACAAGCGGCATTTGAAACAGCTTTGGCAAAAAACAATTTGGATGATTTGCTTGAGCTGGTGTATGCCAAAGTAAACGAAAGCACTGATGACATCAAGGTCGTGGCAGGTATCAGCCCGCAGCATCCTTATGCAAACCAAGTCAACCGTGATTTGGCATTGGCACTAGATGCAGATGTGGTACTTGTCGGTGATAATGCAGCCCTACTTAGCATTGGTAAGGCAGTGTACGGCGAGCGTGTGGTCGGCGAAGTTGCCACAACTGGCGATGCCAAAGCATTCATCAAAGCAGGTAGCCGTAAGCCAAATCTTTCGCCATCAGCGTTTCGTGTTGAGCTGGTCAAAAACGCCCAAGCTGCCAAAAAACGCATTGTTTTGCCAGAAGGGGCGGAGCCACGCACTGTCGAAGCGGCGGTGATTTGCCAAACTCGCGGCATTGCCGATTGTATCCTACTTGCGACCAAAGACGAAGTGCAGAAAGTCGCTGATGAAAAAGGTCTAACCCTACCAAGCGATCTACAAATCATCGATCCCGCTACTTTGCAAGAGCAATATGTCGCGCCGATGGTTGAGCGTCGCAAAGGCAAGCTTGACGAAGCAGGGGCAAGAGAGCAACTGCAAGACACCGTCGTGCTAGGTACGATGATGCTACAGATGGGTGATGTTGATGGCTTGGTATCGGGTGCGATTCATACCACCGCTAACACCATTCGTCCTGCATTTCAGCTGATCAAAACTGCACCACAGTATAGCCTAGTCTCTAGCTGTTTCTTCATGCTACTGCCTGAATCTGTGGCCGTCTATGCTGACTGTGCGGTGAATCCAAACCCAACCGCCGAAGAGCTGGCAGAAATCGCTATCCAAACTGCTGATTCGGCAAAAGTCTTTGGCATCGAGCCAAAAGTCGCGATGATCAGCTACTCAACTGGCACATCAGGCGCAGGCGCGGATGTGGATTTGGTGGCGAATGCAACCGAAATCGTACGCCAAAGAAAGCCAGAGCTGGCAGTTGATGGCCCACTACAATATGATGCGGCAGTCGTTGAGAGCGTGGCAAAATCAAAAGCACCAAAATCACCTGTGGCAGGTCAGGCGAATGTCTTTATTTTCCCAAGCCTATCAGTGGGTAATGCACTGTACAAAGCTGTACAACGAAATGCCAATGTCATCGCCGTCGGCCCAATGCTACAAGGCCTAAACAAGCCTGTCAATGACCTATCTCGTGGCTGCTTGGTGGATGATATCGTCTATACCATCGCATTGACTGCGATTCAAGCGGTATAATTGATCGACACCACAAAAAATCGCCCATTAGTACGATGGGCGATTTTTTTATTTGACAAGATGGTTTAGCTGTCTGGGCGAATTTGACCGAATTTACCGCTTTGTACATCTTGCACAGCTTGGATGATCTCTTCGCGCGTATTCATCACAAACGGGCCATAACCGACGATCGGCTCATTCAATGGCTCACCGCTTAGGATGAGGATTTTGGCAGATGTTTGGGCTTTGATGGTCAGCTGACTGCCGCCTCGATGAAAAGTCACCAGCTGCGCTGCGCCTGCCTCATCCTTATCATTCACCAAAATCTTGCCATCCAAGACCAGCACCAACAGGTTGTGACTCTCAGGCAGATCAAAAGTATGCTCAGCATTCTGATTTAGGCGCACATCCCACAGATTGATTGGGCTAAATGTACTGGCAGCGCCAATGACACCATCAAGCTCGCCTGCGATCAGCTTGGCTGTGCCTGCATCACCCAGACGCACCTCGGGAATGTCTGCATGGGTAATGGCTTGGTATTTGGGCGGGGTCATCTTATCTTTGGCAGGCAGATTTACCCACAGTTGCACCATCTCAAACATGCCGCCTGTCTTTGAAAATGCCTCTGAGTGAAATTCCTCATGCATCAATCCTGACCCTGCTGTCATCCACTGCACATCACCTGTGCCGATAACGCCACCGCCACCTGCTGAATCTTGGTGCTCAACCTCGCCTTGATAGGCAATGGTCACCGTCTCAAAACCGCGGTGCGGATGCTCGCCCACACCGCGATGTGCGGCACGCGGATTGGCAGGGAAATGCTCTGGTGAGGCATAATCCATCAATAAGAATGGATCAAGGTTTTTGTGTGTTTCTTGATAATTAAACATACCATGCACATGAAAGCCATCACCTACCCAGTGCTTGCTTGGTGCTGCATAGACTTTTGCTACTTGTTTCATAAAACGCTCCTAAATGATGGCTTTGGCCATCGATTAATTGATACTTGTATTATAAGGGCGTTATCTTGATAAAAAAGCGCTGACTTTGCAAAGTCAATTTGCAAAAATGCAAAGTTAACTGTGTCACTGTAGGATCAGCTGATGATTATGACATCCATGCTTTTTATTTTAACCAAAACATAAAACAATAAAGCGGCCATCAGCCACTTTATTGTAAGTTTGGATAGATCGATCAAGGCGCAATACAACCTGCGATCAGTCTTCAAACCTGTTCATCGCGACGAAATAACCACTGCGTATCATCGCTCAATTCATCCACGAAATAATAGCCATCGGCGTCAAAATCTTTGAGTTTTTCTACATCGGTGATCTGATTTGTCGCGGCGTAATTGACCATCAGGCCACGAGCTTTTTTGGCATAAAAGCTGATGACTTTATACTGGCCATTTTTTTGATCTTCAAATCTTGGCGTGATGATGCGCGCGTCAATTTTGGTAGGATTGACCGCGCCATAATATTCATTGGATGCTAGATTTATCAAAGTATCAAGGCCAGATTCTTTCATGCGCGCATTGATCAGATCGGTGATGAGATCGCCCCAAAATTGGTACAGATTATCTGCCTGTGGTGTCTTAAATTTTGTACCCATCTCCAAGCGATACGGCAGCATCAAATCCAGTGGCGCAAGCAGCCCATATAAGCCAGATAAGATGCCCAAATGCTTATTAAGATAATGAATATTATCTTCACTTAGGTGGTAAGCATCCAGTCCAGTATAGACATCGCCATCGAACAGATAGACGGCAGGCTTGGCGGTATCATCAAAGGGATAAGCCCAGTTTTGGTTGCGCAGCACATTTTGTTCAGCGATCTTAGCGGAGATGCCCATCAGTTCTTGCAGATCGATGACATCGCAGTCTTTGAGGGTGTGCATCAGAGTGCTGGCCTGATCGATCAGTGCAGGCGTGCTGTAGTGATCTGCCAAAGACAGCGGCACGGGCGTTTTTTCGTCAAGATTTTTGGCAGGGGAGAGTAAAAAATACATGAGATGTCCTAAAATAACCCATTTGATCTTATTATAACAAATTTATCATCAGCATGGTGTGCGGTGATGTTGATTATCCTGATGGTGGTGATTGGATTGATTGATTATGATCTTGGTGGCTTTTATTATATACTATACCAAAGTCCATCTTGGATGGCGGCAGGTGATGCTTGATTTTTGCTCTTGGTATGTGGACGGTGTTTGGAATGGTTTGTCTAAACAAGGATGTCAGCTTGCATAGCCTGACTTAAAAAACTGAATAATATCAATGAATTATATGTTTTTAAGGTGCGCCGTGCGCACCCTACGCACTAATTTAACATATTCCATCAACAGAAGAAGCGTAGATATTTTTAATATAGGACGGATTCATGATGCACAACAACCCTGATCCAATACCACGCCGTTTAAAACAAGGCGAGATTCGACTTATTAAATATTTATTAAAACATAACAATATGCCATGCAAATTACATAAGCCGCTTGAAGATATGTATGTGATTGATTTAAGTGATGATGGAATGGGATCTCTTCAATTTTGCCGTGATAGTGCCAATATAAGAAAGTTTGGCTGTAATATCTTGGAGGCTATTGCCTATGATACCGATGGGAGGCTGATCAACATTGCTTTATATGTTGATCGTGATGGTTATCTCTATGAGCTTGATAGCTTTACTCAGGATTTTGAAGCACTAGCCAGCCCTCTAGGCACAATTCTGCAAGTTGATAATATTGCCAGCCCGCCAGTTGCTTTGGATTAAACGATTTAAATTCTAAAATAAATATCAAAAAACAAGATTGTGATGCTGCTACCATCGGTGAGATGTGGGGTGATTGGCATACCGATAATCCAAACACCCTAACCCAAGATGAAAAAGAAAAACTCATCAATCAAGCCAAACTGATCGCAGGCATCACCGCTGCCTATGCTGGTGAAGATGTCAATGTGGCTGCTGATATGGCAGTACAGTAGGGTGCGCACAGCGCACCATTAATCTGGGGTGCGGGCGTCACTGTACCACTACAATATTCCCAGACACACCATAAAAGATTATACTACCACAAACTGGGAGTAATCTCTCATGACAAAACAGCGTAAGCAGTACAGCAACGAATTTAAACTAGAAATGGTCAAACTCATAGAAGAACAAAATCAGCGTGCTGTTGATGTTGCTAAGCAAATCTGTTTCAATGGTGCGTTGTACGCACCCTGCGCACTGGCACCAATCAAGTTATTACAGCTTATCCAGTTCCTTAGAGGTATGTATTATGTTAATATGTCCAAGATGTGAGCAAGCCTACTTACTTAAAGCAAAAATTAATAAAATTAATGAAGTTATTTTCTTGTGTGAAGAATGTGAAGCCATGTGGCTTGAAAATCAAGATATTGACTTATTGAATTTTGTGGATTTTGGCACCTATTTAGCCAGCCATAATTTGCAACCCTTATGGGATGAAGTTGATATTTTGAATGAAACAGATTGAACTATTTATCCACACCTTTACAAATCGTCATTTCGCTTCAGCTCGTAGTGGTAGGGTGTGTTGTACGCACCCTACGCACTGTACCTTTAACAATTAC
>NZ_MUYV01000022.1 GCF_002014855.1 Moraxella porci DSM 25326
GGATCTAGTAGCTGAACCACTAACTGTAGCTATCGCAGTAACTGGCGATCAAGGATCTAAAGTAATTACCGATCCTTACAACCCAGGTGCTGTAGATGCTGCTACTGGTGAGGTGATCACACCTGCTGAAAAAGTCTATGCTGCTGCAACCAAAGAAGATCTGGACGCTACCACAGGCTTGACTTACACTGTGTCTCTAAACCGTGCATCATCTGCTGATACTGAAGTTGTCGTTACCTTGACCGGTAAAGCAGATGCAGCAGACATCAAGAACATCACGCTAGCATCAGACAAAGGCGCTGTTGCTTATAATGAGATCAATAACACAGTGACTGTGAAGATCCCAGCGGGCGAAACTTCAGTATCATTCCTGCTAGATCCAGTACTAGAAGCTAGTACTGCAGCCTTTGATAATGAAAGCCCTGAAACGGTCATCGCTAGCATTACCAATACCGTCAATGCAGATGAAACCGCAACTATCAAAGCAAGCGAAACACTCGCAGATGGTACTGTTTTGAACAATGGCGAAGCTATTGGTGTTATTCAAGACGGTGATGCTATGTGGGTTGCTAAATTATATGGTGATCTAACTCCTTACTATGGCCCAAATGCTGAAAGCTTTGCTAATTATAGACAGGCTGGTGATACAGTTCCAGCTGAATCTGCTGCTGCATTGACAACAGACTTTGGTGATGTGGTATACATTGGCTATCATCCAGATGAGACATCCCCAAATGTTATGAATAATGGCGCCCTTTTGAATTTAGGTGATACAAAAGTCGGACAAGCTACCGATGGTAACGATGCTATTACCACACTGGATCTTGCCCAAGGCGACGATGTCCTTAAAATCAAAGGAAACATCAGTCAACAGACTCGTACGTATCTAGGTGAAGGCGATGACATCTTACGAGTTGGCGGATATATTTTAAGCAGTGTAGTCAATGGCACTATCAATGACTCTGATACATCATCGGCGGTAGCATATGTCTTTGGTGAAGCTGGCAATGATGATATTGCTGTTGTCGGGCGTGTAGAGAACGGTGCTATCTATGCAGGTAGCGGTAGTGATACTGTAACTACTGGTTCTTTAGGATTAACCACTCGCATTGATCTAGGTAGTGGCGCTGCAATGCCAGCGGCATATCTGCCTGAATACCAAGCACTACCAGGTGTAAGCCTAGGCAATGACAATAACACCGATCTGGCTACAGATGTAAATACCTTGACCGTAAATGGTTCTGTATCATCTGGAGCCAACATTTTGGGTGGTGAAGGCCAAGATACTGTTACAATTAAACAAGGCAGCGATGGCGATATTAATCTCGGCAATGGCAATAATACAGTAAATATTGCTGGTTTTGTTGGTGCTTCTGGTAGTATCACTACTGGCACCGGTAATGATACCGCAATCTTTGGTGCTAACGTTGAAGGTGATATTGATCTTGGCGCAGGCGATGACATCGTAGAGATTGCTGGTAGTACGGCTGCTGCAACGACCAGTATCATTACTGGTACAGGAAACGACACCGTAACCATCAAGGGCACTGCTCGCGGCGTCATTGAACTGGGCGATGGTGATGATGTGCTAAATATTGGTGCTGCAGGTGCTAACATCAATGGTGGTGATGGCATCGATACCATCAAGCTAACTGGAGCTGGCAAGGATATCTATTTGGCTGACCTAACTGGTATTGAAGTACTAGACCTAAATGGCAGCAGTACTGGTAGTGCGTGGAACGAGCGCAACACCCTAGACCTAGGCTCTGGTCAAGCAGCCACTCTGGAGAATATCTTGAAAAACCCAGGTCTATATGTTAAAGGCGATGAAGGCGATCGTGTGAATGTGTATCCATTCTTATCTCGGGAAAATACTGGCAATCTAGCTAAGACAGGTGAGGTGAAGACTGATGCCGCTGGCTTGAAATACGATGTATGGCAATATGGTACTGATACCAATGCTGTAATCTACATTCAGCAAGGTGTCGATGTGTTCTAATTGCACATTGGAATATAGTTAATCTAACCAAAACCACCTCCGAAGTTCGGGGGTGGTTTTTTTGGCTGTAGGATGGGCATCGCCCACCGGTACAATCCATTGGATTTGTTTGATTCGTGGTACGCATCCTACTGTGCTATTTCTTCATCGGCAAAGGCTGAATTGATGAATCACCTAGCGTTTCATCACAAATCACCTCAGATGCGCCTGTATATTCCTGACCACTCTTGGCATTTTGTTCAGATTGTGTCATTACCTGCTTTTGTTCGGGCTGTGTTGTTGCTTGGCACCCACATCGACACCGACATAGGTGCTTATCATCAGTTTCATTGTCATTTTGTGTTTGAGTGCTCTTTGGTTTTTCTAGTTCGGGTACCGCTTGTATATTTTCCTTTGGTAGTCTTAGACAGTATTCTTCTTTGTCTTTATCTGCGACATTGCATAGAACACGCTCGCTACCGATATTCCATTTCATATAGCCATACAACGCATTGGGATGTTTAGCCCAGTAGTCGCTTGGCGCCTTGCTATTAAACTTGGTCTGAAGTTGTGTAATGTCAGCAGTTCTCAAGCCATTAATGCTATCAGCATTACCATTGTTATAGATTAGGTACCATCTTGTTGAACTTTTCTTTTCTGTAATTCCAACCATTTCAAAAATAAGATAATTACCATCTTGAACTTGCGAAATGGTAGAAGTTAGCATTGCAGCAAGTATAGCTATTGGAGATAGAATATGAATCCACCAAGAATTGAATTTGAAAGCCATAAAAATTGACAAGCTAATTACCATCACAACAACTAACAAAGTACAAATTCCAAACATCTTACAGATGGTGAATAATATGAATAGTCCAATCACAAGATTAATCGCTAAAATGATATAAAATTCCCACTTATTGGAGTTGTTTTTGCCCAGCCAAAACATATATGTTAGGACTGTTTGCAGTTGTAGAAAAGTAGTCAATAAGCCCGTTACAAATAACATTAACACAAACGCTAAAAAGGTATTTGGACTATTAAATAATTCTAAAACCAAATCATTTTGTTGAATTTTTGAACTATAATTTAGCGCAAGCATAAATCCAAAAATTATAGTGATGATAAAAATTATAGAAATGGTTTGTAGAATGATGGCAGTAAATTTGCTTATATCATCCAATAGATTGGAATAATTCTCTCTTTTTAATAAAGGATTATTATTCATTTGAATCTTATCTTTATATTTTAGTTTATCCTGAATTGACTTTACCGTCTTTTGAGTTGTGTGTATTGAATCATCCGCATGCTTTTCATCTTGCTTCATATAACCTCCTTAATTTTTCATATAATATATCTAAATTTATGGCGTATCAATTATAAAAAATTTGCTACAACCATGTTTTAAATATTATTTTAAAAAATATAGAAAATAAAACAACTTTCAATATCATCATAATGCGTACCTCGTATCAAACAGATCCGATGGACTATGACGGTTGGTGATGTCCATCCTACAGCCGATAAAAAACCACCCCCGAACTTCGGAGGTGGTTTTGGTTGCTTGGATTATATGGATAGTGAGATTAGATCACTTGGACACCTTGTTGGATGTAAACCCATTGATCAGAGCTTGCAACTGTATAAGCGTCATAAGTCACGCCATCCACTGTTCTTTGCTCTGCATCAATCTTCGACCATACAACTTTGGCATTACCGATTGTGTCACGAAGATCACCATCAGGACGTCCGCCTGGACCGAAGTTCACTTTGTCTTCTGAACCGCCTTTGATAAACAGCTCTGTATTGGTATCCACTTCAGTCAAGTAATTGTGCTCAACGAATAGATACTGAGCTTTGGCATCAGACATATCGATAGTTTCGAAGTTCTTGATGGTACGCATACTGTATTGCTCATTATCAGTACCTGTTAGATAGATAGTGTCGTTACCTTCACCACCATCTAGACGCAACTGGTTCGGGTTAGAGTCTAGATATACTTTACCAATGGTCAAGCTATCATCGCCTGCACCCATGTCAACTAGGCCACGATAAGCTTGGCCAGTAATAGTCATCTCATCATTACCTTCACCAGCAAGGATTTTCAAATCCGCAGTGCTATCGCCAAGTGTACCACCAGTGCTTAGACGACCAGCGATATTGATCACGTCGTCACCAGCACCCGTATCAATAACAGTTTCTCGAATTGCATTGCCTGAATTCAGAACATCGCCACCAATGATAACGGTATCTTTGCCATCTCCGGTAGTCATGGTGCTATGAGTGAAGTTGCTTGAAATAATAGCCGCATCGTCACCAGTACCAAAGGAGATTGTACCAGTATTGGCCACATAACCGCCCACTTTCAGTACATTGTCACCGTCTCCGAAGTTAACATTTTTTTTACCGTCAAAGTTGCTACCTACAAGCATGGTGTCATTACCGCTACCAAATGTCACTGCTGATTGGATGCCTGCAGCAACCCAACCTTTTAGGTTAATCAGGTTGTTACCTTCGCCCATATCAACGACGAACTTAGGATTAGCTGTATAAGCAACAACATTCTCATCCAGCTGTAGCTTATCATTACCATCGCCCATCTTCAGTGATGATGCATTACCTTCAAAGCCTTGGAAAGCACCGCGTACATGAATGAAGTCATCACCCGCACCAGTATCGATAACTGCAGGGACATTACCCCAATAGTTTTGGTCAGACAGCGAACCATTTAATGCGTTAAGAGCACCAAATTGATCCAAACCAAGGATAAGCGTGTCATTGCCAGCAGTCGGTACAAACGCATCTCCGCTAGCAGCATCAGCGCTTAATTGTTTACCACCAATACGGTTTGCGTCATCGAAACCACCGTCATTTTTGACAGCAATACCATCACGATCTTTAGTACTGTCTGGACCAGTCACAAGATTGTAGCTGCTAAATAGGTTACGCATAAACTGCATGGTTTCAGTTCTGACATTACCTGCTGCATCCACAACGGTCACTTTTAAACCAGCTGGATCAAAGCGGTCAAAGCCATCTAATGTAAGTGTGTAAACACCATTAACTGCTGAAACAGTCGCCGGTACCTCTTTGCCGCCGCTCGTATAAGTTGCCGAAACGGTTGCATTCAATTCAGAATTATCACGAGCTGTTAATACAACTGTCGCACTACCTTTTGTATCGTTAAAGGTCGCTTCTGTAACTTGCATCGCCTCTACCATGGTATCCAAGCGGAAGGTATGGCTTTGGGTAGCTGTCACTTTGCCGTCAGTCAGCAGCTGGATTTCATACTCATAGTCAGTGCCATAAGTTTGCTCAAGCTCAGCTTCTTGGTACTCAAAGTCTTTACCAGTGGTTTTAGTCAATACTTCTTCAGCATTGGTGCGAATACCGTTCACGATAGTGTAACGAGTGACCACAACTTGTTGACCAGTTGATAGCTCATTGTCTAATGAGAAGCTTAAAGTTGGTTTGGTATCGTTTGTCAAACCACTGTCAAGAGCCAATGCAGTGTCAAAATCAGCAGTTGCTGAATCAGCACCAACGGATGCGATATCACCAGTGAAGTCTGCGCCGGTCTTACCAGCAGCGGCATAAGCGGCTGATGGATCAACTTCATCAGTTAGATTGTCACCCAACTTGATGCTATCTGCAACGATTGTGGTTGCTGGTTCAGGTGTTAGATCC
>NZ_MUYV01000023.1 GCF_002014855.1 Moraxella porci DSM 25326
GGGGCTGTACTAGATTAGCCTAAATCCCACACCATCTTCTCAATACTTTAAGCTGATTAGATGGTGTACCATAGTTAAAACGAAACTCACATTCTTTGATAAAAAGATGAAAGTGTTTCTTGTCAATGCCATTGTACTTTCTTAAAACACGCTTGGCTTGCGACCAGAAATTCTCAATGCCGTTGATGTGATTATGGTCTTTTGCAAATTCTTTGGAATGGTTAATTCTAAAATGCTTAAAATCACTTACATCAAGAGCATTATAGCTTTTGTAGCAGTCTGTATAAACAATACTATCAGGCTTGATTTTGCTTGTGATGATAGGCATTAGCGTGTTAGTCTTGGTGTCTTTAACCACAACCACAAAGACTTTACCGTTGCGTTTTAAAAGACCGAAGACAGCTGTTTTACCACCAGCGCCACGACCACGCTTGCCTTTGCGAATGCCGCCAAAATAGCTTTCATCAAGCTCTATTTCGCCATCAAACAATTCTTTAGCCTCAAGATTAAGATGGTATTCTATCACAAGTCTGATTTTATGATAGAATAAAGCTGCTGAATTTGGGTGTATTTGTAGTAAATCAGCTGCCGAA
>NZ_MUYV01000024.1 GCF_002014855.1 Moraxella porci DSM 25326
GAAATCGCCCACCACAATGGCTTAGGTGAAACCTCTGCCACAAGAATGGGCAAAATCAGCGATTTCGCTTATAATATCGGTACCAGTCTTAACCAAGAGGAGATAGGCACCCATAGACAAACCATCACACCAACCGAAAAAACTTTGCAAGCTTTAACCACCGATGAACAGCTTGCCATTCATGAAGCCAATCAAGCCCTACTTGACACCAATGAAATACAAAGAAAAGAAGAGGTTGAGAGTGGGGATGAGGTTTGGGATCAGCCAGGTGTTACTCAGAATTTGGGAAAAACTCGACAAAAAGCATGTCGTCAGGCAGGTGTTAGCCCTAATGACTGCTCAGCCTATATATGGGCAAGAAGTGTCAGTAGAGCAAAGAATATTGCTTCGGTACTTGTGCCAACATCCCCTGGAGAAGTTGCTTTTCTTGTTGCGACTGCTGGTGGTGGCTATGTATTAAAAGTTGCAGGTAAAGCAGGTGTCAAAGTTGTTCGTTCTTTTAAGGGTAAAGATGAGCTAGATAAGGCGGTGGCTGAGGCTAAGAGGGTTTCAAAAAAAGATACTTCAAATGGATATGAGCCTGATAATAATTTGTTAAGTAGTCAAGCCAGTAAAAAAGCCAGAGATGAAAAGTTAATCAAAGATGCTGAAAATATCAGCACGGCCAAACCTGATGGTAGACCGCCGCAAGTAACAGCACCAAGAAACATTCAAGAGCAAATATTGTGGAGTGAAGTTGTTAAAAACCCTAAGACCGCCGGTAAACCTTTAAATGGTATGAATAATGATTCTAGATTCCCCAAAGATGCAGGATTCCAAAAGATGGAAGCCAAAATGAGAAGTAATGATGGAAAGGCGGTAGTTATACATTATCAATACAATCATAAGACAAATAAGGCTTATGATATTAAGATAACCTCAGTTGAATAACAAGAATTAAGGAGTTAAAAAGATGTTGATTAGAGCAAAAGATAGTTTGTTAAATAATTATATTTACATTTATTCAATATATTTGTCTAAAAACGGCTTTGATGAAAATTGTTGGTATTTTTTATGTAGTTCTGAGAATAAATTTGGACTTAATGTTTTTACATTAGACGAGATTAAGGAAATTGAGATTTTGGATTTTGAAGGTCAGATTTCTTACTTATATATTGACAACGAAATTGTAAACAGAATAAGAAAAAACAATTGGAGCATAGATGAAAATTTATACTTAAATTCAAAAAATCAGTATATGCACCCAGTTTTAAAATATTTTTTAGATAATCAGTGGGAAGTTTACGAAGGAATCATTGAAGGTCAGATTGATGACTGGAGAGAATTCGAAAAAAAATTAGGATTTAGACCTTGAATAATTCAAAGATTTTTATTATTGAGGGTATTGATGTATATAATTATTACGACAGCGATTATTACGGTATGTCGGCTTATATATTTCGTTATACAAATCATGGTAAAAATTTTTTATTTACATTACCTGGTTGTTATTTTGAAGAAATTTTAAAAAACCCCAACCTTGGCAATCTCGGGCGACTATTTTTCGCCGAATAACCTTATTTTACCTTAAATAATCTCTTTATATATCAATATCTTATGATTATTATCAGAGTGGATGCTGATTGCGCGCTTTGATGTCTTTTTATTTATTGGCACGAAAAATAATAGAGTAAATTTACCCCATCATTTTTCGTATTTTATCATCATTTTAAATTTTTTGCCCTTGTGCTTGCTGATGAAAGTTGTCGATATTGATGGATTTGAATTATTTTAATTTTATATTTTCTATTTAATAATATTGAATTTTTTTTATTCAAATCTTGTAATTTATCAGTTTGATTTGGGGTGTGGCATGCCAATTTTGCGGTGATTGATGGTGTTATTCACCGCATATTTTGCGGAGAATATGTGGTATAATTACCGCAGATGAGGCGAAATTGAGAATAGTGATGGTTGATACGTTTATTCATGAATATCCAAATTGGACAGATTGGCAGCTTGATGAGGGGCAGCTACTTCCCCTTGTCGCTCGCATTCGTTTGCTTCAGGGGCGCTTGTTGGGGCAGATGAGCAGCCTTGGGTTTGATTTACCACTTGAAGTTTGTCTTGAGGCATTGACATTGGAGGTGATTAAGACATCGGAGATTGAGGGTGAATATCTTAACACTGAACAGGTACGCTCTTCGGTTGCTCGGCACTTAGGTATTGAAGCGCTGTATCAGCATCAGCTTGTTACACCAAGCTATGAAGTGGAAGCGATTGTTCAAATGATGCTTAAGGCGACTTCAGGATTTGACTTACCATTAACCTTAGATGAAGTCTGTCGTTGGCATCATGCACTATTTCCACAAGGGCTAAGTGGTATGTATGACATTAATGTGGGCACATTACGAGATGATGCCAATGGTCCGATGCAGGTGGTCTCAGGCGCTTATGGCAAAGCCAAAGTACACTTTGAAGCACCAAAGGCCGATAGATTACCCGATGAGCTTGAGCGATTTTTTCGGTGGTATAACGATGATGAGACGGGACTTGATTTGACAATTAAGGCGGGGCTTGCACACCTGTGGTTTGTCACGCTACACCCATTTGATGATGGTAACGGTCGTCTGACCCGTGCACTCACTGAGCGGATGCTTGCCAAAAGCGATGGCAGTCCGCAGCGATTTTATAGTATGTCCGCACAAATTCTTGCCAATCGTCGTGAGTATTATCACATACTTGAACAGACCCAAAAGGGTTTGGCATCAGCCACCGAATGGCTAATTTGGTTTTTAACCAATCTAGAAGCAGCTTTGATACAAGCACTTGCTCAGTCACAAAAGGTTGTCGCCAAGTCACAATTTTGGCATACATATCGCTACACATCACTCAATCCACGGCAGGTAGTGATGATCAATAAGCTTTGGGGTGATTTTTATGGCAAGCTTACCACCAAAAAATGGGCGAGTATCACAAAAGTATCTACAGATACCGCTCTAAGAGACATCAATGATTTGGTTGAAAAAGGAATTTTGGTGAAGTCACTAGCTTCTGGACGCAGTCAAAGTTATGAGCTGAGTTGTCTTGTGGAGTAGCTACAAAAAAGATATTCATGCATGAATTTGACAAAATATTATCAAAAACTACCAAAAATCCTGTAATTTTGATAAAATAATATCAAAATTAAACCAAGTTGAGGTTGGTTATGCTTCATCTGTATGACGATATTGATGCACGCTTAGCTTTGGCAGCGTATCTAAAACAAAAACGCAAAGATGCCAAGCTGTCACGCCGAGCACTGGCTGAAAAATCCTTGATTCCAGAGCCAACCATTCGTCGGTTTGAGAATACAGGTCATATTTCTTTGAAGAACTTTTTGTTATTGTGGATGATTTTGGATGATATTGCTCGGTTTATGGAATTAACCAAACCTAAAGCAATCAAACCCAAAACCATCGCTGAGGTGCTTGCTTATGATCAGTAACTATCAGCCGACTCGGTATTTGAGTGTTTATAGAACCTTACTGACGGGTGAGAAGGTTCTCCTGGGAGAGTTGGCACAGTCATCTCAGGGGTGTTTTTTTGCTTATCATCCTGCTTATTTAGAGCAATATCCCAACATCTCACCATTTAAACTCAGCGCAAGCACTGAGCCACAGCAAGCACCTGCGATGCCGCATTTTAACCTGCATGGCGTGTTTGCTGATGCTCTACCTGATGGTTGGGGCATGCTACTTCAAGATAGATATTTTGCCAGCCAAGGCATCAATTATCGTATGGTGAGCATGCTCGATCGCTTGGCTTTTGTAGGTAATCGTGGTATTGGCGCACTGTCTTTTGAACCAAGTTTTGATCATGGGTTTGGTGCAGAGATTGCCCATACCACAATGGCAGAGCTTGGTAATCATGCTGAACGCTTGTTTGATGGCTTGACTGAAGAGATTTTGATGGCGCTCGTACAAGCTGGTAGTTCAGGCGGTGCAAGACCAAAATCTCAGGTCTATCTTAGTCAAGATGCCAAATCATGTCGTACCATACCGCAGCTGGGTGATGAAGCATGGATTGTTAAATTTACATCGCAAAACTTAAGCCTATCACATGATGAAGGCGTCTGTGAAGCGGTATATTTGATGATGGCAGAACAAGCAGATTTGCAACCTGTTCAATGGCGATTATTTGAGACCAATACCCGTCGCTGGCTTGGTGTACAACGGTTTGATTATCAACCGCAAACCATGGGTAGAATTCATACGCACAGCCTTTGTGGATTATTGGATGCTAGCCACCGTATGCCATCAATGGATTATTTCGAGCTGATTAAAGCAACCAAACTCTTGTGCAAAGACCGGCAGGCAACACAGTTGCAATTTCGCAGAGCAATATTTAACTTATTTGCCATCAATCAAGATGATCACACCAAGAATTGGGCGTTTTTGCAAGATGAACAAGGGCAATGGATGCCATCCCCTGCCTATGATATTACCTACAGTCCAATGCATCACAAGGAGCACTCAATGGCATTTGGTCGCTATGGTAAAGCACCTAGTTTGGATGTTATTCAATCACTTGCAGATCTTGCAGGCTTTGGGGCTTGGCAAGAAGCCAAAGCTGCCATCGAGCAGGTTGTTGGCAGCGTTTCAGATTTTAGATATCATGCCAAGCAGCTAGGCGTTCGTGCTGATACCATTACAATGATTGCTAAGCATTTAGATGAGATATATCAACAAAACAAGGGTGTGTTGGTTTGATGGTTTGGTTTGCTGTAAAAGATACTAAAGCTGATGCATTAATATCCATCGTTACCAGCAGAATCAAACCCGGCAGCCAGTGTTTATATAGGTAGCTACAAGAGTATTTACCAAAGATCATATGATAGCAATGTGTACCTGTACAGATGATCAAAGCAACTTTGCGTATTCAACCATCGAAATCATCTCAATGTCCCGCTGCTTTTTGCTGGGGGTCTTTAAGATCACTGCAATACCTGTATAGCCGTTTTGTAGTCTAACATGACAAAGCAAATTATAGCCCCATTTTACTATTGTGCCTGACTTACCACCGATACACCATGCTCTATCTTTTACATCGATAAATGATGACTTAACTGAGATACTGCGAGCATTAGATCCAGTAATTGTTAAAGTTGCACTCTTCAAGCTCCAAAGATTGCTCAACTTTGGATGTTTACTAGCAGCTACGCCAAGTAGCATCAAATCTCTGGCAGTGGTTAGTTGTCTGCTATTAGGCAAGCCCGTTGGGTTGATAAAGCGTGAACTGGTCATGCCCAGTGATGCGGCCTTTTTGTTCATAAGGCTGATAAAGTCTTCACCTGCTGCCGATGCTGCAACCCGTGCTAGCGCCATAGCAGCAATATTGCTTGACGGTAGCATCATATTGATGATGAGATCTTGTACGCTGATAACATCGCCATCTTGTAAGTTGTGGCCTGAGCCAGCCACCAGATCGCTTTGGATGATTGTTACGCTCGTCTGTAGCGATACATGATCCAAGGCGGTTAATGCGGTCAAAACCTTAGTGGTGGATGCTGGGTAGCTGTGATCATCGACATTATGTGAGTAGATTAGATTATCAAAGTCAGGTATGCCATCACTATTGATGGGCAAGATGCCGTATCTTTGGGCTTGTATATTGGGTTGTTGATATAAGGGGGGGCATTCATTACTGTTCTATGGTTGATTTTGAGAGCCTAGCATAAATAAAAGTTTTAAATATAATAGCATAGATTATTGATTAAGCACAACCCATCAAGCATGAAATGGGCAAAGAATCAATAGTTGAGTATTTAGATTGAGAATTTAAGTAAATATGAGGCAAATTGCAATATTACATACTTTGTATAGACATTATTAATAATTATAAAAATTTATAAATATAACAAAACTAATTATGAGACATTTAGATATTATATGTTTGTTTGTATTGTAGATCCTTTTATGTCAAATAATTGAGCTTATTTGTTTGAGAATATTGCATAACTTATTGAATTAACAATATATATAAAATAGTTAATAGAAAATAAATAATAAAAAAAGTAAAAATAATATGTTATATCATTACTATTATATAGATTTGCTTCAATATAGTTTTGTATAACTTTTGTTAAAACTCGTGGCTATGTAATATGGTTTAGTATAATATGCCATTACTAATAATTTAAAATAAATGCTATGTAGTTTTGCCATACTTTGCTCCATAGTGTTTGTTTGCATTTAGTTATTTTTCAAATCTCAGCTATACTAAGGTACCTTATGCTATCTCTAAAACAACTCTCGCTAGCAACAGCGATCGCTGCAACCACCTTTGCAGCCTCTGCGGCAGCAGCAACCGCCCCAGTAAACGGCGTTACATGGACCAAGTCTGCTGAAGGTAATCTGAATAACCTTCAGCTGACTGATCGTACTGCTGCTGTTGTTTTTATCCGTCCTACTGCCAATAATGTTGCGGTCGCTGATTCTAGCACCAACATCGGCCTAGACGGTCGTTTCTTGACCAGCTTACAAGACGGTCACTACTCAGCCAGCATCGTCTGTGCGGGCGATGTCAAGCTAAGTGCTGTACCAACTGCTGCCAAGATCAATGATCTACAAGCAGGCGCTGCGACCATCAACCTAAAAGCAGGTGAGACTCAGTACTTCCTAGTTGGCACTGAACAAGACTACACCCCAGTACTACGCCAAGTGACTGCCGAAGAAGCAGCACAAGCACTGCAAGCAGCCCCAACTTTTAAACAAAACCATCAAATCAGCCGTGTGCAAGCAGCCAACTGCCCAGCACCTGTTGCACCAGCACCAGCACCTGTGGTAACTGCACCTGCGACTGAATACTATGTTGAGACGCGTCCAAATGTCCGTCTAAACATCCTATTTGACTTCGACAAGAGCAACATCAAATCTCAATACCGTGGCGAAGTGACCAAAGCTGCTGATTTCTTGAAGCAATACCCAGACGCTAATGCTGTGGTGGAAGGTCATACTGACTCTAAAGGTACTGATGCTTACAACCAAGCACTGTCAGAGCGTCGTGCTGCTGCTGTGCGTGATGCATTGATCCGTGATCATGGCATCAATCCAAGCCGTATCAGCGCCCAAGGCTTTGGTGAGTCTCGTCCAGTAGCTACCAATGACACCGCTGAAGGCCGCGCCCAAAACCGCCGCGTGATGGTCGTTATTCCAAGTGAAGCACAATAATCTGACTTAAGATTAGTGATTCATACAAATCTGTAGAATTAAGACGAATTAATACTAATTGATATAAAAGAGTATTTATGAAAAATATCATCGTAAAAATCAACGACGCTGTACAAACCGTACAAGAAGTCGCTGTCGTCACCAATGATGGTCAACCAACCGTCATCAAAGGTGTAAAAAATGTCAACTATCAACTGGTCGATCAAGCCACTGGCCGTGGTCCTGACCACATCGTCACTAAGCGTGTTGGCAAAGACCTACACATCTCACTAGAAGATGCTGGTGAAGAAACCGATCTAATCATCGAAGGCTTCTATGAAGACGACCGCAATGCCCTAATCGGTCAAGCCGAAGATGGTCAATACTACTACTACATCCCAGACACCGGTGAAGTCGCTGACTATGTTACTCAGCTACAAGCAGGTGATGTCGAAGGTCAAGCCCTAGGTGGCAGCCCATACGCAACCCCATGGTGGATCGGCGCAACTGACACTGGCTTTGGCTACCTACCATGGATCCTAGGCCTAATCGGCGTAGGCGCACTAGCAGCTGCATTGGCAGATGACGATGATGATAATTCGTCTCGTGATACTACGCCGCCAAAGGCACCAGATGTTGTTGCTCAACCAAATGGTGATGTAACAATTACGCCATCAACTGATCCAGATGTTAAAGAAACTACGGTTACCTATGTTGATGAAACTGGCGAAACTCAAACTGTCACTTTCACCAAAGAAGATACAGATGGTGACGGCGAGCCTGACACTTGGGTAGATAATAATCCTGATGACAATGTCACTGTTGATCCTACAACAGGTGTTGTAACCATTCCTGCTGACGAAGTTAAAGATGGTACAGATGTCACTGCTACCAACACTGATACAGCGGGCAATGAAGGTCCTGAAGATAAAGATACAGCAAAGGCGGTAGACGACGCAGACGCCGATGCTG
>NZ_MUYV01000025.1 GCF_002014855.1 Moraxella porci DSM 25326
ACCGCCACATCAAGTAGCGGTGTTTGGTATTTTCCGTAATGCCGATGGATGATCGGTATGGTTTATGGGTTTAGAATACCTGAGCCATCGACATCAACAGTTACACGGCGGTTTGGTTGCAGGCATTCAATCAGCTGTGCTCGTGGCTGGTTGGCATTACACTGCTTGACTGGTGTGGTTTCGCCTGCACCATAAGCACGGATAATCTGCGCAGGGATACCGCGTGCTGTTAGATAATCCACGACGGTTTTGGCACGGTTTTGAGACAGTGTTAAGTTGTAAGCATCTGAGCCTAAGTAATCAGTATGTCCTGTGATGATGACTGAATTGAGTTCATCAAAGGTGTTTAGACGAGCTGCCAACTCATCCAAATCACGACGACCGCCTGGTAGCATGTCATTGAGTGAATATTTGTCAAAGGCAAATAGCGCATCAGCATTTAGAGTGTAGCGCTGCAATTTGGCATCCAGTGGTGCAGGTGGTTGAACAGATGCGGTTGGTTCTTCAAGCTTTGGTGGGCAAGCGCCATCAATTGGATCAACTGGGTTCCAGTATTGGCTGCGAGTGAATTTGTCTTGGTCAAATAATAGCTTGAACTGGCAAGTCGTCACATCATTGGTACCAACACCAGGGGTGTGGAAGTGGAATAGATAATTCCACTCACGCGGACGCCATACTTCGGCATAATGTGGACGGCCCAGCAGCTGATAGATTTGATCCTTGGTCATACCAGGCTTGACTTCACGCAGGCTGGTCAAATCAGGAAAGGTGCCACGCTTATTATCAAAAGTGACAGAGTCCCATTTTGGCCACACAGGATTATCCGTCGTACCCTCGGCGGTGACTTTGGTTGGAGAGGTGGCGCAGGCGGTCATCGCCAGTGCCA
>NZ_MUYV01000026.1 GCF_002014855.1 Moraxella porci DSM 25326
AATCTAGTACAGCCCCAAAATTAATATCCAAAGTAGTTTTTTTTTCATAAATTTTCACTTTTTCTAACAAAATGAATTTGTTAGTTGAGCTGTAAAGTATGAAATACTTGCTTTGCTGTATCTTCTACTAATTTATTGTTGAATTTGGCTTCTTCGGTAAATTGCGTACTCATGATTGCCATCACAATCGGTTTGCGATTTGGTATGCGAACCACCGCAATATCATTGCGTACACCATATTTACCCGCCCCGCTTTTATCGTACACTTTCCACGATGTTGGCGTAGCAGCGCGAATCAATGGATTGCCTGTTGCGTTATTGTCCAACCAATTCCACAAAATCGTTTTTTGCGATTCGGTTAATGTGTTGCCCAATAAATACGCATTTAAATTCATCGCCATTTGTTTGGGTGTACTCGTATCACGAATATCGTTGGGTTTGGCTTGATTTAAATCGGGTTCTAGCCGATTGGCATGGGTTACGTTATCGCCTAATTGTCGCAAAATACGTTGATATTGTTCCACGCCACCCAATTCTTTGAGCAGCAAATTGGTCGCGCTGTTGTCGCTAAACCGCACGGCTGCTTCACATAATTGGGCAATCGTCATGCCTTTGCCAACGTATTTTTGGGTTTCGGGAGAATAACTAACCAAATCTTTTTGGCTATATGAAATGGTACGATTTAAATCTTTTTCAGGCAGCGATTGCAACACCGCCCCAGCCAACAACGCCTTGAAAGTGGACGCATAAGCAAAGCGTTCATCTGCACGATAAGACAAAGAATGTCCCGTTTCTGTATCCCATACATAAACGCCAATTCGGGCTTGATACTGCTGTTCCAAATTCGCCAAAGTCTGTTGAAAGGTGGCTTGTGTGGCTGATTGTTGCACAGGCGCACTAGCAGGCTGCGGATTAGACGTTACCGAATGAACAGAATTGGGCGAACAAGCCGTTAATGTTAATGTCAGCAATAATAATGTGCCGATTTTTAACTTATTTAACATAAATTATCCTTTGATTTTACTAAATAAATTTCTTTTCAGGCAGCCTGAAAAATTCAGGCAGCCTGAAAAATAATTTTACCAATCACGCGGGGATTTATCAACCAAAAAATTGGGAAAATAGCCGTCATCATACATGCCACGCAGAAAATCGTATGATTGAATTTGCGGATTTTGAATGTTCATCTTGTTTCCTTATTTTATGGGTTATGAATGTTCAGGCAGCCTGAAACGTATTATTCAACTTGAATTGTCAAAACTCATCGCCAATAACGATAGGGTAGTGGCGCATACCAAGGATGAAACACAGGATATGCCCAATCACGGCTAAGCTGCGCACGGCGATAATACTGCTGATAACCCAAAGCATGCGATTGCTGAATCTCAAGCAGACCAGCTTCAGGGCAGACTTGATTGAGTGAATAACCGCGCTGACCGATCTCATAGGCATTGCCTTTGGTGCAGTAGCTATTTAAGCCAATTTGCCGGCCCGCCTCCCAAGTCTTGATAATCTCAGGTGTTAATTTGATGGCTTGACACTGCTTTTGATGGCGGCTAATTTCATAAGGATAGCGACCTGCTTTGCCATCTTCGATACCGACAGCATGTCAATCGGGTGCAGCGCAATCGATTTGGGGCTGCTGTGCGGTGGTCGCGCAGCCAGTGACAATGGCGGATAAACCAAAGGCGAATAAAAGCGCAAGTTTTTTCATAACAGACCTTAAATGATGGCGCAATTTTGCTGATAAGTCGTTGAAGAGATCAGATATTCTACGATACTTTGGTAGGTGTGACCAATTTACCCATCAGCTTGGATGATGCAAATTAAGATAATCAAAGTCACATCAAGCCAATACAATATCCCAAGATGCCAAATCCAAGCAGCATGAAACAAGCCGCCGCTTGGATTTGGATGAGATTATGACAGCGATTGACCAACGCCACGGCAATTCAAAGTATGCTCCGTGCCTGCAATCGTCACAGCCAAAATGGCATCACGACCTTTGGCATGCCATTCATACAGGCTGTTTGGGTTGGTGTGGTTAACAAAACGCATACCAGAGCCGCTCACTGCTGAGTTCATGGTGATCTCTTGATTTAGTAGTTTCCAACTTGGGACATTGATGGATAGGACAGCACGATCACTCTGTGGCTGATAGTTGGCGATGACGCTGGCATTGTCATCACATTGATAAGTCGCAATCAATCGCTTTTGTTGAGCGCTGTCAGCGGTGGTATTGACAGAGGCAGTCTGGGTGTTGATCGTCGAAGTGGCACAGCCTGTAATGGCAAGGGCGGCCAAAGTCGTACAAGCAAGTAATTTTTTCATCTTCATATCCTTTAAGTGGGTTAAGAATGGTCAAATGCCAAGCATTTGGGTGAAAATTAGCTATGTTTCATATGGCTTTATTATATGCCAAATTCTGCTCGTGTGGATGGCAGTTGGCCTCAAAAACTGTAATAAATATGTCACCAATCTTACCCAAATCTTACACCATTAACCGATACAGCTTTACTAAAAAAAGGCCGGCGAATGCCAGCCTAATAGATCGCGATGACTCATTCAGTCACGCTGTTACCAGTAGGGATAAAGCCCTCGCCAGAATCTTTGGCAAGTACAGGATGATCGGCATTAGGAATGCTGCTACGCAAAATCAGATAGCCTAAGATGCCCGCGATGATCGAACCTAAAATGATGCCCAGTCGCGGATCGAACTCATCTGGAATGCCGCCAAAAGCCAATCCTGAGATAAACAAACTCATCGTAAAGCCGATGCCGCATAGCAGTGATACGCCATACAGCTGCTTGATGGTAGTGCCTTTTGGCAATCCTGCCAAGCCCAGTTTTAGGCATAAGAATACCGCTGCCATAACACCAATTTGTTTACCGATGAGCAGTCCTGAGGCGATGCCAAGCGGTACAGGATGCAGTAGGCTATCTATACTCGTTCCGGCCAGTGAAATACCAGCATTGGCAAAGGCAAACAGCGGCAGCACACCAAATGCCACGGTGTTATGCAAATCATGCTCCAGCTCTTCAAGTGGTGAATGTTCTGGATCACGCTTGTTACGCAGTGGGATAAAAAATGCCAATAGCACGCCTGCCAAAGTCGCATGCACCCCTGATTTTAGCATCGCCGCCCACATGATCAGACCGATCATCAAATACGGGGTCAGACGCACCACGCCCATTTTATTTAATAGGTACAAAAACGGCAAGCAGACCGCCGCCACACCCAATGAAAACAGCGATAAATCGGCGGTATAAAACAGCGCAATGATGATAATCGCACCCAAGTCATCAAAAATCGCGATCGACACCAAAAACACCTTTAGCGCATTTGGCACACGATTTCCAAGTAAGCTAATCACACCCAAAGCAAAGGCAATGTCGGTCGCCGCAGGGATCGCCCAGCCAACCAGATGCTCGGGATTTTGATAATTAAAAGCAGCATAGATCAAAGCTGGTACGATCATCCCACCGACAGCCGCTAAGGCGGGCATGAGGATCTGTTTGAGATCGGATAATTCACCGATCAACGCCTCTCGCTTTAATTCCAATCCCACCAAAAAGAAAAATATCGCCATCAAGCCATCATTAATCCAATGATGCGCATCTTTGGCAATCTCAAAAGCACCGATCTGAACCACCACAGGCGCATGAATGAAATCATCATACAGCCATTGTAGCGGCGAGTTCGCAATGATCATGGCAAGGATCGCAGCGAGGGCAAGAATGATGCCGCCTGCTGCTTCTAATTCTAAAAATCGCTTAATTCGTGCAAACATATCAATCTCAACTAAAGTGTCACAAATGAGACATCATTCACCTGTCACACTGGCAGTAAATTTATCGCTAACTGTAACATAAAAATAAGGTAAGGATAAAGACTAAGTTACAAAACTTAGCGCAATTTATGAAATTTTTTATGGTTTGAATCCAGATTGAGCTGATTTTTTGGTGTTATGGGCTGATCTATGTCGATACACAGCCGGGCTTGGCTGTTAAAATTGTCCAAATCATTGGCACAGTTTTGATCCAGCGTTATAATAGCCAAGGGCTTTTGGCTTTATTAAATTTGGCTTTAATAAAATGACTTGATGGGTGGGGTGGTAATGGATATTCAGCTTGGCTTAGAGATATTGTTGCTGTTATTTGGTGTGGCGATGCTGGCAGGCTTCGTTGATGCGATGGCAGGCGGTGGTGGGTTATTGACCATTCCTGCCCTGTTGTTGTCTGGTGTGCCACCGATCGCCACCCTTGCCACCAATAAACTGCAAGCATCGGCAGGGTCATTCTCAGCCAGTCTAACGATGATCAAAAAAGGCGTCGTACATCCTGCCCAAATCAAGATTGCTTTATTGATGGCTTTTGTGGGTTCGGCGATTGCCACGGTGTTGGTGCAATTATCCCCACCTGAGATGTTAAAAGTCATCATTCCATTTCTCGTCGCTGGGGTGGGGCTTTATACGCTGTTTGCCCCAAGCTTGGGCGAAATTGAAAGCATGCCCAAAATCAGCCAAAGCGCGTGGCAAAAAACCATCGTACCGCTGATCGGCTTTTATGATGGCTATCTAGGGCCAGGGACGGGAACATTTTTTGCACTGTCCAATGTGGCACTGCGAGGGATGGATCTGATCCGAGCCACAGGCACTGCCAAGCTACTCAACTTCGCGACCAATATCGCCAGTCTGATTTTCTTTATTCTAGGCGGTCAAGTGCTATGGAAAGTGGGCTTTGTGATGATGGCAGGGCAGATTATTGGGGCGTTTTGTGGCTCGCAGATGGTAGTCAAAGGCGGTGCCAAATTTATCCGTCCTGTGATTGTGCTGATGTGCTTTGCGATGGTGGTGCGGTATGTATTTTGGTGATTGGGGATAAAAATGCGTTATGCGATGTTACTTCGTGGGGTGAATATGATGGGTAAAAATACGCTAGTAATGAGCGATTTTGCCTATCATTTGACGGCACTGGGTCTAAACAATGTGGCTTATTATATTAATAGTGGCAATGTATTTTTTGATAGCCGAATATCTGTTGATAAACTTTATGCCAAGATTGCTCACTGTCTTTTGGATATACATGGATTGAAGGTGGATTTTGTGCTGATTTGTGCCAAAGACTTGCAGGATGAATGGCAAAATCTACCACTATTTTGGCAGGATAAAACGCTCGGGGCTGTACTAGAATA